>NZ_PABT01000050.1 GCF_002699205.1 Allomuricauda sp. | reverse complement strand
GCAGAGAGGAAGGGATTCGAACCCTCGATACACTTTTGGTGTATACACACTTTCCAGGCGTGCGCCTTCGACCACTCGGCCACCTCTCTAATATTCCATTTAGGCCGACCAATAAACAAAAAAATAATTAGTTATAGAAATTTGAAGCGTTAATTTTACACCATTTCCCCACGAAGTGGTGTCTCGAAAATTGTCTTGAACAATTTACTGGGAACCCCCGTACCCAATAGGTACATCGCTTTCGTTATGGCTGCCTCGGTTGTAATATCCTTGCCATTAACCAGTTGCATCTCCTTGAGCTTTTCACTAGTCTCGTAATGCCCCATAAAAACGCTTCCCCCCGAGCATTGTGTCACATTAATTATGTGCAATCCTTTTTCCTTGGCGATTTTCAATTCATTCAAAAACCAATCATCCATTGGAGCGTTGCCAGCCCCGTATGTTTCCAAAATGAGCGCCCTTAAATTGGGAATATTCAACATAGATTGTAGTACATGTTGATTGATACCTGGAAATAATTTTAGAATTGCCACTCGATCATCCATCTTTTTATGGACTTGGAGCGACTTATTTTTTGTTGTTTTTTTCAATAAATAGTTCTGATGGACCTTTAAATGCACCCCAGATTCCACCAAGGGAGGGTAGTTCAAAGAAGCAAAAGCTTCAAAATGTTCCGCATTTATCTTCGTGGTTCGATTGGCACGGTACAGCTTGTACTCAAAATACAGACCAACCTCTTGAACAACCGGCCTTCCTTTTTCCTGAAGTGCCGCGATCTCAATGGAAGTAATCAAGTTTTCTTTGGCATCGGTGCGCAAATCCCCTATCGGTAATTGAGATCCCGTGAAAATGACCGGCTTTTTCAGGTTTTCCAACATAAAACTGAGTGCCGATGCGGAATAGCTCATGGTATCGCTACCGTGCAGCACCACAAAACCATCATTGTCCTCGTAATGCTCTTCAATAATGGATGCGATTTTTATCCAATAACCAGGATTCATGTTGGAGGAATCTATTGGATTCTCAAATGAAATTCCTTTAAGGTTACAGTCCAACTGTTTTAGCTCCGGGATATTTTTGACCAGTTCATCAAAATTAAATGCTTTGAGCGCACCGGTCTTATAGTCCTTTACCATACCGATGGTCCCTCCGGTATAAATCAATAGTATGTTGGTGTTCTTTTTCATAAATCAGATCCCAAATATTTCCTTTGAATTTTCTGTGGTAATCGACGCGATTTCCTCTTCGGACATACCATATATGGATGAGAGTTTTTCCAATACCTTTATTATATATGAACTTTCATTCCGTTTTCCCCGATAAGGAGTCGGTGCCAAATAAGGTGAATCAGTTTCCAGAACAATGTGCCCAAGGTCTATTTCATTCAAAAACTTATCGATTTTACCATTTTTAAAGGTAGCCACTCCCCCAATGCCCAACTTCATATTGTAGGATATGGCTCGATGGGCTTGTTCCAAAGTCCCGGTGAAACAATGAAAAATCCCAAAAAGTTCATCCCCCTTTTCCTGCTCCAAAACCTCGAACACCTCATCAAAGGCATCACGGCAATGAATCACAATGGGCAACTGGTACTTTTTGGCCAGTTGAATCTGATAGGCAAAAGCCTCTTGTTGTTCCTTTAAAAAGGTTTTGTCCCAATATAGGTCTACCCCTATTTCGCCGACTGCATAAAACTTTTTCTTGGACAACCATTCTTCCACATGGGCCAACTCTTCCTTGTAGTTTTCCTTAACATGGGTCGGGTGCAGTCCCATCATTAAAAAAACATTTTCCGGATAGTCGGATTCCAAATCCAGCATGGATTGGGTATAGGTCGAATCAATCGCGGGAACAAAAAAACGTTCCACTCCCACATCAAGGGCTCGCTGTATCATTTCAGCCCTGTCTTCATCAAAAGCTTCACTATATAAATGTGTATGGGTATCGGTTATGATCATAATTTTTTGATTTTTCTATCGTCGCTCACTGAATCGTTTCCACTCCCGTACAATGCCATGGCTTTTTGGAATTTTAGGGCACCTATTTTGGTTTGATCATTAATAAACCCATCCAATTCAGGGTGGTTTTCCCTTATCCACGAAACCAGATTTTCCCTATTTCTGCCCCATAATGAATCATTGAAATCAACATATTCAACAATATCAACACTGTAAATGGAACCATCCTTAAAATTCATGATTTCCTTGGTGATGAATGGCCTATTCTGTAAAAAACGAATTCGTTGACCTTCTTTTGAAACCCTTAGATGTAGATTCCCGTCCACTTCTTTGACGTCCAAAATTTTATATTTCGGCCTAAATACGGAGTCCCATTGAAATAATGTATGATAGTCTTCCTTGGTGAAGGTTCTTATATAATCCAATTCATTGAACCGAATACTGTCCAAGAACAGCCCGACCACTTGGTGGTAATCTGATGCATTCAATGCGCCGATATAGTTCTCAGCAATTTTTACCTTGTCAATTTCCCTGTGTTTTTGACCACAGGATATTGCCACAATTGCACAAAAAATGAAGATGGAAACCTTCTTGAAATCTAAATAAGCCATAACACAAAAATAGGTTTATCTTAGACGTCCCAAAACTTTGTTTTTCGTTTAACATTCCTAAAGCCCCTTAAAAGGGCCGTTCCCGTATGGCATCGCTTAAAAAATTTTTAAAATCCAAAAACTACATTAAAATACCTTTGGTATTCACCGAGACAAACCATTTTGAAATAGAGGCCAAGATCAACGGAATATCGGGCAAGTTCATTTTGGACACCGGAGCCTCCAACACTTGTGTCGGGCTAGATAAAATAGACTTTTTTGAAATGGCTTCGGAAGCAACGGACATAAAGGCCGCGGGGGCAGGTGCCACCGAAATGGAAACTTTGATCTCCAACAAAAACAAAATCCAGATTGGCGATTGGAAAAAAAAGCGGCTCAAAGTGGTCCTTTTTGACCTTGCCCACGTTAACCAGGCCCTGACCAATCATAATGCGACACCCGTGGACGGCATTATCGGTGCAGATATTCTTAAAAAAGGAAAGGCTATTATCGATTACAATAAAAAATGCCTCTACTTGAAAAAGTAAAGGCATTTGTCAGTTAGAGCGTAGTCGGGAACTATCCGCTCTTGTATTGTTTAATTAAAGTTCCAACGCTTTTTTCACGTTGCCGTCCATCAACAATTCTTCTGGACTTTCCAATGCTTCTTTAACTGCGACCAAGAACCCAACCGATTCTTTACCATCAATAATTCTATGGTCATAAGATAGTGCCACGTACATCACCGGTGCAATGGCAATGGCCCCATCCCTGACAATGGCACGCTCCACAATGTTGTGCATACCCAAGATTCCACTTTGCGGTGGGTTGATGATAGGTGTTGACAACATAGAACCGAACACCCCTCCGTTGGTAATGGTAAAGGTCCCTCCTGTCATTTCATCTATGGTGATTTCACCTTCCCTTGCACGGATGGCCAAACGTTTTACTTCGGATTCGATTCCTCTGAAGGTCAAGTTTTCAGCATTTCTGATTACGGGAACCATCAACCCTTTTGGTCCGGAAACTGCAATACTGATATCGCAGAATTCATAGGTGATCATTTCCTTCCCATCGATCATAGAATTTACGGCCGGGTACATTTGCAATGCACGAATCACTGCTTTGGTAAAAAATGACATAAAGCCGAGACTCACACCATGTTTTGCCTTAAATTCCTCTTTGTATTGTTTGCGCAACTCAAAAATTGCTGACATATCCACTTCGTTGAAAGTGGTCAACATCGCTGTCTCATTTTTCGCAGAAACCAAACGCTCCGCCACTTTTCTGCGCAACATGGATAACTTGGAGCGGGTCTCGCTACGGTTGCCCCCTGTTGGAGTTCCCATAGATGGCACCGCCTTTACAGCGTCGTCTTTGGTGATGCGCCCACCTCTTCCCGATCCAGAAACGGATGAAGCAGGTATTCCTTTCTCATCCAATATTTTTTTGGCCGCTGGAGATGGAGTACCTGATGCATAGGTTTCCTTTTTTGGTTCCTCTTTCTTAGGTGCCTCTTTTTTGGGCTCTTCTTTTTTGACCTCTTCTTTTTTATCAGAATCGCTAGAAGAATCTTCAGGTTTTTTTGCACTGGTATCGATAAGGCATACCACCTCACCCACAGCTACGGCATCCCCTACTTCTGCCTTTAGGGTAATAATTCCGCTCTCCTCTGCGGGAAGCTCCAATGTTGCCTTGTCCGAGTCTACCTCGGCTATGGCCTGATCCTTCTCCACATAGTCACCATCCTCTACCAACCATTCGGCGATTTCTACTTCTGTAATGGATTCCCCGGGTGAGGGAACTTTCATTTCTAAAACCATCTCTGTTATAGTTTATACTTGAATTATCTTATTAACATATTGTCCTTACTCTTGTCAAAGACGTAATCCAACACTTGGGCATGACGTCTTTTTGAACGTACGGAGCTACCTGCGGCAGGCGCACCATAGAATCTACGGGATGCAACCCTGAACTGTTTGGCTTCTTCCAAATGCATCAACATATGGCTCCATGCACCCATGTTTCTAGGTTCTTCCTGCGCCCAAACAATATCATCTGCATTTTTATATTTCTTTATGATGCTTCTCATTTGCTCAGCAGGCAATGGGAACAACTGCTCCACACGCACCAGAGCCACATCATCTCTTTTCAACTCTTCTCTCTTGTCCAAAAGATCATAATAGAACTTACCGGTACAGAAGACCAATGTTTTCACTTTGGCCACTTTGGCCTCGGCATCATCAATCACCATTTGAAAGCTTCCCTCGGCCATTTCCTCTTTAGTGGAAACCACTTTCGGGTGTCTCAACAGACTTTTTGGCGTAAACACCACCAATGGTTTACGGAAATTGGCCTTCATTTGTCTACGGAACAAATGGAACAAGTTTGCAGGGGTGGTCACATCTGCCACGAACATATTGTCCTTGGCACAAAGCTGCAAGTACCTTTCCATTCGTGCTGATGAGTGTTCCGCTCCCTGTCCTTCGTAACCGTGAGGCAACAAAAGAACCAATCCATTCTGCATTTTCCATTTGTCCTCTGCAGAAGACAGATATTGATCTATAATTATTTGGGCCCCATTACTGAAATCACCAAATTGAGCTTCCCAGATGGTAAGTGTTCTCGGACTTGCCATGGCATAACCATAATCAAACCCCATAACGGCATATTCTGAAAGAAGTGAATTATAAATGTGGAATTTACCATTTTGATTATCCCCCATTTCGTTCAAAAGAACAACTTCTTCCTCATGCATTTCTGTTTTGATGACAGCGTGCCTATGTGAAAAAGTACCTCTTTCCACATCTTGCCCTGTCATCCGTATATCGTAACCTTCCTCGATCAACGATCCATAGGCCAGGAGTTCGCCCATGGCCCAATCAAGTTTGTTGTCCTCAAAATACATTTTATGACGGCCCTCTACCAATCTCTCCAACTTCCTCAAGAACTTTTTATCTTTGGGAAGCTTAGTGATACTTTGGGCTATTTCGTCCAATTTCTTTATATCGTAAGTGGTGTCCATAGGTTTCAACATCACCTCTTCGGTAACCTGCTCAAAACCTTCCCACTCATCTTGCATAAAAGGGGTTATCTTGGTCTTTTCAATTTTTCTGGAATCCAAAAGGTCTTCTTCCAGCTCTTTTTTATAGTTCTCTTCGAGTTCCTTTACATAATTCTCGTCGATTATTCCTTCGGCAATCAATTTTTCCGCATAAATATCCCGAGGATTCTTATGCTTGGAGATCAACTTATATAAAAGTGGCTGGGTAAACTTGGGTTCATCACCCTCGTTGTGCCCATATTTTCGATAGCCCAACAAATCCAAGAAAACATCGCGTTTGTAACGCATTCTATACTCGAGCGCGAAGGTGGTCGCATGCACCACGGCCTCCGCATCATCAGCATTCACATGTAGTACGGGCGAAAGAGTGACCTTGGCCACATCGGTACAATAGGTAGACGAACGTGCATCCAAGTAATTGGTGGTAAACCCAATTTGGTTGTTCACCACTATATGTATGGTACCTCCTGTGGTATAACCATCAAGGCGAGCCATCTGAATTACTTCGTACACCACTCCTTGCCCCGCAAATGCAGCATCGCCATGAATTAAAATTGGCAGCACCTCAGAAATCGCCCCCTCATGGTCGCGATCCTGTTTGGCCCTGGTAATTCCCTCCACTACAGCATTTACGGTTTCCAGGTGAGATGGGTTGGGAGCAATGTTCATGTTCACCATTTTTCCGGAATCCGTCTCTCTTTTGGAAGTCCACCCCAAGTGATATTTTACATCACCATCAAAAATGGTCTCTTCATAATCCTTACCATCAAACTCACTGAAAATATCCTTTGGTGATTTCCCGAAGATATTGCTCAAAACGTTCAAGCGTCCCCTGTGGGCCATACCCACAACAAATTGCTTGACCCCTTTGTCCGCAGCTTTTTCTATGATCACATCCAAAGCTGGAATCAAGGACTCCCCACCTTCCAATGAGAACCTTTTTTGCCCGACATATTTGGTGTGCAAAAAGCTTTCAAAAGAAACAGCCTCATTCAACTTTCTGAGGATGTTCTTTTTCTCTTCTGGGGTGAAGTTGGGATGGTTGTCGTTTACATTGAGCCAATCTTGGATCCATTGTATACGCTCCGGTGTTCGGATATACATATATTCCACACCTATGGAATCACAATAGATGCTCTCCAAATGACGTACGATTTCCTTTAAGGAAGCTGGACCGATACCAAGTATTTTACCGGCATCGAAAACGGTATCCATGTCCTCTTCGGACAAGCCAAAATTGGCAAGTTCCAAAGTGGGTTCGTATCTCCGTCTTTCCCTTACCGGGTTTGTCTCGGTAAACAAGTGTCCCCTGGAACGGTACCCGTCTATTAGGCGGATGACTTGAAACTCTTTTTGGAGTGTTTCCGGCATTTCCACCTTCTTTCCATTGGAAAGCACCGCCATTCCACTCTTGTCCGATTCAATTCCAAGATCTTCCAAGGAACCTTCCAGACCAAAATCAAACCCTTGAAAAAAAGCCCTCCAACTGGGCTCTACGTTATCAGGGTTCGTTAGATATTTTTCGTATTGCTCCGCAAAAAACGAAGTGTGCGCAGCATTTAAAAATGAATATTTGTCCATTCTTTATGTTTCTCCAAAACTTTATGGAAAATTTTGTCAAAAATACGGGTTTTAGCATTTATATGCTTGTGTTTTCGTCAATTTCTTATCCGAAATTGAAACTATGCTGTAGAATGTAAGGGAAAGCGATAAAAATGAAATTTTTTCTTTCAAATTAACATGATAAACTAAAAATAATTTAACTTGAGACTTGACAAAACCGACCAAATAATGTCCAAACTAAAAAACAGATACCTTTCCCTAGATGTCTTCAGGGGGCTGGACGTTGCATTGATGATCATTGTCAACTCTCCCGGCAATGGATCCACCACTTTTTCACCTTTGCTCCATGCGGAATGGAATGGTTTCACACTGACCGACCTAGTTTTTCCCACTTTTTTGTTTGTGGTCGGAAATTCCATGAGCTTTAGTATAAAAAAGTATGAGAGCATGGGCAACCCCGCTTTTTTCAAAAAAGTTTTAAAACGTACTGCAATTATATTCCTGTTGGGTTTTTTGATGTATTGGTACCCCTTTTTTGACGACGGACAGCTAAAGCCATTTTCAGAAACAAGGGTTTTTGGGGTTTTGCAACGGATAGCCCTTTGCTATATGTTTGCCTCGATATTGCTTCACTTTGTAAAAACAAAAACAGCCATATGGTTGAGCATTGCCTTTTTGGTTGCTTACCATCTCATACTAATCGGGTTTGGCGATCTCACATTAACGGGAAATGCAGTTTTGAAGTTGGACGAATGGCTTATTGGGCCCAACCATATGTACCACGGTGAGGGAATTGCCTTTGACCCGGAAGGCTTGTTGAGCACTCTTCCTGCTATTGTCAATGTGATCATTGGTTACTTGGCCGGAAGGTTTATCCAAAACAATGGACAGAATTTTGAAACTATTGCCAAATTGATGATGGTCGGTTTTGTTTTGGTTTTTGCCGGTCTGGCATGGGATCTCATCTTGCCCATCAACAAAAAACTTTGGACCAGTTCTTTTGTATTGCTCACATGCGGAATAGATTTATGTGCGATTGCAATACTTATTTATGTATTGGATATGAAAAAGATAAAAAGCTGGAGTTACTTTTTTGAGGTTTTCGGCAAAAACACCTTGTTTATTTATCTTTTGTCCGAAGTGTTTGTCATCACCCTTTTCTCCGTTGATTTGAATGGTGAGTCACTTTATAGTTGGATAGCCAATACTGTTTTTATATCGTGGTCCGGTGGTTATCTGGGTTCTTTATTGTTTGCCCTCTGGGTGATGCTTACCTGTTGGCTAGTGGGTTACATAATGGACAAAAGGGGTGTCTACGTAAAGGTCTGATCAATGATCAATTGCCATATTTGGCCTTGTACCATACTTTTTGCCATTCCCGTTTCAACAATAGAAAAGATACCTCTGCCGAAACATCAACGACATCGGACGGGGCTATCTTTTTAACTTCTTTCTCCGAAATATCCACAACGTACAAAAGGTTGAGGTATTCCTGAAACTTTTCCACGATCAAGTAATAAATTTTCTCATGGATGGCACTCTTAAGTTCTTCTGGAGATATGTCCATAGGAATATTTATGGGCACGTTGGCCATACCAAAATCCTTTTTGATCTGATGCAATAATTTTGGGTAGAGTTCCTCCTGCCGGACAATTTCCAACAACTCCATACTGGTATTAAAGTTGGATTGCATATCCCAATATATAATCTATATGCCTTTTAGGATTTCCTAATTATTTTCTCCCACTCCCAAGCAGACCTCATGGCGTCATCCAAGGTGGATTTTGCTTTCCAGCCCAAAACTTTATTGGCCTTTGTTGTATCGGCATACGCTTGGACAACATCGCCGGGTCTCCTATCCACGATCTTATAGTTCAATTTTTTTCCTGAAACGCGCTCAAAGCTTTGAATGACTTCCAGTACGGAACTTCCTTTTCCTGTTCCCAAATTAAAAACCTCATAATTGCTTTCATTCTTCCCTTCCAAAAGACGTTGCAACGCTCTAACATGGGCTTTGGCCAAATCCACCACGTGGATGTAGTCCCGGATACAGGTACCATCCTCGGTTGGATAATCATCCCCAAAAACAGAAAGTTGCTCGCGCAGACCAATACCTGTTTGAGTGATAAATGGCACAAGGTTTTGCGGAACACCCATGGGAAGCTCCCCAATTTTCCCCGATGGGTGGGCCCCAATGGGGTTAAAGTAACGTAGGGCAATCGCATGTATACCCTGATTGACCCTGCAGGTATCCCGTATGATCTCCTCACCCACTTGTTTGGTGTTCCCGTATGGTGATTCGGCAGGTTTTATCGGTGCGCTCTCGGTAATCGGCATTTTATCGGCTTGGCCATAAACTGTGCACGAACTACTGAAAATAAAGTTGGAACTACCTTTCTTTTTTAACTCTTGAAGTATGTAGACCAATACCCCTAGATTGTTCTCGTAATACAAAAGAGGTGCTTCTACACTTTCCCCAACAGCTTTGGATGCCGCAAAGTGGATTACCCCTGCAATATCCTGATGTTTTCTGAAAAAAGCTTCAACCTTTGGTTTCTCCCTAAGGTCGAATTCCTCAAAAAAGGGACGTTTTTTCGTGATGGCCTCTATGCCATCCAAAACATTGATGGAAGAGTTGGACAAGTTATCCACCACTACCACATCAAAACCTTCATTTTGTAATTCAACTACAGTATGCGAACCAATAAATCCCAGACCACCTGTTACGAGTATCTTCATTTTACTTATTTACGTAATCAATAACCAAACGGGTGATAAATTCAATTTGCTCATCATCCAGCTCGGTGTGCATGGGAAGCGATATCACTTCTTTTACCAATGTATTGGTGACAGGAAAATCATTTTCGTCGTAACGCTCATCTGCATAAGCTTTCTGTTTGTGTAACGGAACTGGATAATACACACCACATGGAACACCGTTATCGTTCAAATGTTGCACCAGGCCATCGCGTGTACCATTGGTGATTCTCAAGGTATATTGATGGAACACATGGCAATCACAGGCATTTTCCCCCGTATCGGAACCACAAGATATTTGCGGAACAACGATATGTTCCTGTCCTTTGAATGCCTTTGAATATTTCTCTGCGGCTTCCCAACGTTTCTGGTTATAAAAATCCAATTTGGGCAATTTTGCCCTTAAAACAGCGGCTTGGATGGAATCCAAACGGGAATTGACCCCTACCACATCATGGTAATATCTTTTATACATTCCATGGTTCACGATTCCCCGGATGGTATGGGCCAAATCATCATCGTTGGTAAAAATGGCTCCCCCATCCCCGTAACAACCCAGGTTTTTGGATGGAAAAAACGATGTGGCCCCAACATGACCGATAGTTCCTGCCTTCCGTTTTGTACCGTCTTTGGAATAGTAAGAACCGCCGATGGCCTGTGCATTGTCCTCAATCACATAGAGATCATGTTTGTCGGCCAAAGCCATGATCTCGTCCATATTGGCACATTGACCAAATAAATGGACGGGCACTATGGCCTTTGTTTTAGGTGTAATTGCCCTTTCAATTGCCTCAATATTTATATTGAAGGTATCCAGTTCCACATCCACCAAAACCGGGGTCAAATTCAAAAGACCGATTACTTCCACCGTGGCAGCAAATGTAAAGTCGGCCGTAATCACCTCATCACCAGACTCGAGTCCAAGACCCATCATACATATTTGAAGTGCATCGGTTCCATTCGCACATGGAATCACATGCTTTACATTTAGATACTCCTCCAATTCATTTTGAAAAGCGTGAACATGGGGTCCATTTATAAATGCTGAAGTCTCCAAGATTTCCGAAATGGCATCGTTCACCTCTGTTTTTATACCTTCATATTGACCTTTTAGGTCAACCATCTGTATTTTTTTCATCCGAATAAATTAATGGTTCAAAATTAAGAAATTAAGATGCCATAATGCGCTCTGACCGAAAGAATGTATTTTAGCGAAAAATGATGCCCTTGCGTTTTCTTTACAACATTCTGATAAACACTGCTTGGTTTGTGTTAAAAGTGATTGCTCTTTTCAATGGCAAGATCAAGTTGTTCGTCCAAGGAAGAAGGCGAACTTTTTCCATATTGGAAGAGCACCTCACCTCCAACGACAAAACCATTTGGATGCACGTAGCTTCTTTGGGGGAGTTTGAACAGGGCCTGCCAATTTTGGAAAGGTTGCGCACGGCGTATCCAGAGCACAAACTGGTGCTTACATTTTTTTCCCCTTCGGGCTACGAAGTAAAAAAGAATACATCTGCTGCTGATGTTGTGGTTTACCTACCTATGGACAGTAACTCCGAAGTAAAGCGATTTTTAAAGCTTGTCGCCCCTGAATTGGCCATTTTTGTAAAGTATGAGGTGTGGCCCAACTACCTTCATCTTCTCAAAAAAAGAAAGGTGCCGACTATTTTGGTGTCCGCGATTTTTTCCAAAAGACAGATTTATTTTAAGTCCTATGGTGGATTTATGCGGAATAGCTTATGTAAATTCGATTATTTCTTTGTCCAGGATAACAACTCAAAAAAGCTATTGGAATCCATTGGTCTAACAAACATTGCCATTAGTGGCGATACACGTCTGGATCGCGTTTCAGAGATTCTGAACCGGAACAACCAGTTGGACTTTATGGATCGTTTCAAGAACAATCAACTGTGCTTTGTGGCCGGGAGCACTTGGCCAGAGGATGAAGAGATTATCATCAACTACATCAACACCAGCAATGAGAAACTGAAGTTTGTGATCGCACCTCACGAAATAAAGCCTGCCCATTTGGAAAAAATAACTTCGGCCCTAAAAAAGAGGACCGTTCGCTATTCGGATTTGGGCAATCAAAATTTAAAGGAATTTGATGTGCTTGTGGTTGACACCATTGGTCTGTTGACCAAAATATACAGTTATGCCAACATCGCCTATGTGGGTGGTGGATTTGCCACAGGGTTGCACAACACCATGGAACCTGCGGTTTTTGGAATCCCCATCATTATTGGGCCACAATTTGGAGGGTTCAAGGAAGCGGAAGACTTGGTTTCTTCTGGCGGGATTATCCCTGTATCCAACCAAGAGCGCTTTGATAAAACAATGGAAAACCTGATAAACGACCCTATTTCCATTAGGAAAATTGGGGATATCAATTCAAATTATATCAACGCTAACAGGGGTGCTTCCAATTTGGTCATGAAACACCTTTCCAAGATTATGTAAATATCTCTAGTTTTAACAAAATTCATCCGGTATGGACAAACGTATTTTCAGAATTTCATTGACAGCGGCCCTTGCTGGTTTTTTGTTTGGATTTGACACTGTTGTAATCTCCGGTGCCAATCAACCCATAAAACAAATATGGGACACCAATTGGTTTTTGGGCAATTCCATTTTCACATTTCATGGAATTTTTATCATGTCCATGGCTCTCTGGGGAACTGTATTGGGCTCTCTTTTTGGCGGTATTCCGACAGATCGTCTGGGAAGGAAGAAAACCTTGTTCTGGATAGGTGTCCTTTATTTTGTTTCCGCTATCGGATCGGCCTTCGCACCGGAACCCTACAGTTTTTCATTCTTTAGATTTATCGGGGGTATCGGTGTAGGCGCTTCATCAGTGGCCGCCCCAGTGTATATTTCTGAAATTTCAACCGCCCAAACCCGTGGTAGGTTGACCGCCATGTACCAGTTCAATATTGTATTTGGAATTTTGGTCGCGTTTATATCCAATTACCTCATCGGGATAATTTTTGATGAGAGCATAGCTTGGCGTTGGATGTTGGGGATCGAGGGGCTTCCCGCTTTGATCTACACCATTATGGTGTTCAAAATACCGAACAGTCCACGATGGCTGTTAATGAAAAACAGAGCGGATACAGTGATCATGGAATCCATTACCTTGTTGGGCATTGCAAAAGACAAGGCCTCCGTTCATTTGGAGCAAATAAAGGTGGCCACCTATGAAACAAAGGAAAAGAATAGGGAGAGCCTATTCTCGGGAAAATACAACAAACCCTTACTGTTGGCATTTCTGATTGCATTTTTCAATCAGCTTTCGGGCATCAATTTTGTACTGTACTACGCACCTGAAATATTGGAACGAGCAGGTCTTGCCACTGGTGAATCGCTATTCAGTTCCATATCCATCGGGATAATTAATTTAATATTCACTTTTGTTGGAATTTCCCTAATTGACAAACTGGGAAGAAAACAACTTATGTACATTGGTTCCATTGGCTATATTATAAGTTTGGCCATGGTGGGATGGTGTTTCTATTCGGGTGCCAGTTCTGTGCTTTTGCTCATCTTCATTTTGATTTTCATAGCCTCCCACGCTATTGGTCAGGGTGCAGTGATCTGGGTGTTCATTTCAGAAATATTCCCGAACAAGGTCCGTTCCTACGGACAGTCTTGGGGCACAGGCACACATTGGGTATTTGCTGCATTGATCACCTTGCTCACCCCTACTTTTTTAGATGCTGAAATCGGAATTTTCAAAGACAACCCCTGGCCTATTTTTATGTTTTTTGCCTTTATGATGGTGCTTCAGTTGTTATGGGTAATATTTATGATGCCGGAGACCAAAGGAATCTCCTTGGAAGAGTTGGGAAAACTGCTCAGTAAAAAGAAAGGGGAATCTAATTAGTTGGTTTACAGTACACACCGAAAACACATCCATTAGTCGAATAGTGGATCCATTTTTATGGTAAATGCGCAAATAATTCCGTAAATTGATGGAAATTACACTATTATGGAGAATGAAATCAGCATTGGAAACAAGCTCATGAACGCTTTTTTGCGGGTCTTGGTGTTTATATTGATCGTAATATTAATAGCAATTCCCGTTTTGATTGCCTTGGACTTTTTGGGGGTATTGTAAGCAATGGGGCTCCCTTCTTAAAAAATCACATCCTGTTCCCCCATTGATTTTGTGACCAACTTAATATAGGAGTCGATAGTCTTATTTATGTTCTCAGGTTCCGTAACATCTATCTCCCCCCTCCAAATCAATTCAATTTCCTTTCCAACACATATACAATACAGGGAAGTCTCTGAATGGTATATATTGAACGTATCGTAGTATTCCGGGTCGTAGTAAATCTCTTGGTGCTCCAAATAATCGTTGGTGAACCTCATGAACATACTATCCACATTGTTAATGTGCTCCCGAAATGTCCTTCGATTATCCGTCCCAACCACTTTGGTGAACAAAATAGCATCAAATCCCTTATCCAACAATTGCTGCTCCACCTCTTCCAATTCCTTTTCGGATCGTTCAGAGCTCGTAAATTCAACATCAAAAAGATCCATACTGCGCATGGCATCCACACCCTTTTCCTTTAGAGCTTCCACAAACTTGGTCTCATACTCCATTCGGGCATTGTCATCCTGTACCATACCCACAACAAGGACTTTGTAAGCATCAAAGAGCACTACATCGGGATTCTTCCAAGTACTTACCATTCTGGTAGAGGAACACCCCATTAGGAGTACAAGGCTCATGGCTATTAATTTTGATTTCATTGTAATGGGTTTTATTGATTGATGCACAGTATGGATCCTGTCCTTTTATTAATGCGTGGAAAAGGTAGCTTGTCTTTTTTCAAGCTGTCTTCTCAAATCCTCTATCGTCTTGGACATGGACTTTTCAAAATCATCCGTATCGGACTTGGCAAATATCCTGGGACCCGGGGCACTCAATTCAATTTCGCAGATCTTGCCCTCTCCGGATTTATCATTCTCAGTTTTAAAAAGTACATTGGCCTTGATCAACCAGTTATATTTATTTTCTAAATTTTCTAGTTTTTTCATTAACAATTTGGTCAATGATTCACTAGTCATCATTTTTTGATATTGAACGTGTACTTCCATGATTATTGTTTTGATTATAGTCAAATCTATGACTACTACGGTTAAAATTTAATGACAATTGTCAGTTAAAAACTGATGGTTACCCCAAGAAGAACGGCTGGCCCGTACTTTGCAGCACAGAGAACCAGAACTCTCCTTCCAAATCAATTTTTTTTCTTTTTTTGGTTACTTCCGAAATAGGCACGTAAACGTAGCTGTTATTGACCCTACTGGCCACAAACTTGGTCTTTCCCGCCATGGCGCCATGAACGGCATGATAGGCCAATCTGCTACAATATACACTATCGCTGGAATTTGCCGGAGCACACCTTACAATATAACTGGGATCAATATATTTTATGGTCACTGGACTTTTCTTTTCCCTAAAGTACTCGGCGATTTTTTCCTTTAGGAAAACACCAATATCCTCATGTTGAATATTTCCAGAGGCATCTTTAACGATTTCCTTGTTTTTGAACAATTGTTGCCCTGCTCCTTCAGCAACCACAATAACAGCGTGCTTTTTCCTCTCCAAACGTTTTTCCAAAACTTTGAGAAAACCATTTTCGCCTTCTAGGGCAAAATCCATTTCCGGAATCAGCACAAAATTGACCACTGGCATGGCCAAAGCTGCAGAAGCGGCAATAAAGCCACTGTCCCTTCCCATTAGTTTAATAATGGAAATACCGTTGTATGCGCCCGTAGCTTCATTGTGGGCATCACGTATGATCGGGCTGGCCACATCAAAAGCAGTTTCAAACCCAAAAGATTCATCGATCAGGTCAATATCGTTATCAATGGTCTTGGGAATTCCAACCACACTGATCTTGGCGCCTCTCTTGGAAATTTCTTCACCGATGGCATTAACTCCTTTAAGTGTCCCGTCTCCACCGATGGCGAACAACATATCAATCTTGTTGTCCTCGAGTGTATCCACCATAACGGACACGTCCTGTGCTCCCCGGGATGAACCTAAAAAAGTCCCTCCAAATTGATGGATATCTTTAACCTTGTCCGGGGTCAACTCAATAAATTTATGTCCTTTCTCAGGGTTAAGCCCCTCATAACCATAGGGTACCCCAACTATTCTCTTTACACCATAAAAATAGTGCAAGGCCATTACCACCCCCCGGATCACATTGTTTATTCCAGGGCAAAGACCGCCACAGGTAACTATGGCCGCGGTAGTGTTCGCAGTATCAAAAAAGATATCTTGGCGAGGACCTGCCTTTTCAAGGCAAAGGGGCATCTCCCCAGTTTTCAAACAATGGTTGTAATGCTCTATGGAGAGGTCAAAAACCAATCTATTCGACTCATTTACAAAATTGAATATATGGTCCCCTTTTACGGTACTTAGTTTCAGGGGCGACTTAAATTGGGGCGCCCCTAGACTTTCTATATTAAATTTATTTTTATCGTTCACTGTGATTAAACTTATATATGATCGGTTAAGCTGTGGTGCGAATCAATAAGGGGTCCTCCGTTCATAATATCCTCTGAAGCTTGGTTTGCAAACTTATCGAAGTTAATGTGGAACGAATGGACCAACTGAATAGCCTTGCTAACATAGGCGCCTTTTTGTAGCCAAGTGTTCATGGGGTCCAAAATCTCTATGGGCACCCCTGGACAATATTTCGGCATGAATAAACCAAAAATTGGGTGTGTATCGAACTCCACATCATCCAATTTACCTTCAAGAATGGCAGATATCATAGCCCTCGTATATTTTAGCTTTATTCTAGACCCAACTCCATAAGGACCTCCACTCCAACCCGTGTTGACCAACCAAACATTAACCCCGGCTTCTTTCATTTTTTTGCTCAACATTTCAGCATACACGGTTGGGTGCAATGGCATAAACGGCTCTCCAAAACATGCTGAGAAGGATGGAACTGGTTCTGTAATGCCTGCCTCGGTCCCTGCTACTTTTGCCGTATATCCAGAAATAAAGTGATATGCAGCCTGGCCAGGTGTCAACTTGGATAACGGGGGCAACACTCCAAAGGCATCACAAGTTAAGAAAAAGATATTTTTCGGGTTTGATGCGTAGGATGGAATCTGGATATTGTCAATATGTTCTATGGGATAGCTGACCCTGGTGTTTTGTGTAATACTACTGTCAAAAAAATCAACTTCCCTGGTACCTTCCTTAAAAACGACATTTTCCAAAAGCGCTCCCGGACGGATGGCCCTAAAAATATCCGGTTCCTTCTCTTCGGTTAGATCGATCACTTTAGCATAGCATCCACCTTCAAAATTGAAAATGGTGTTTTCCTTGGTCCAACCATGCTCATCGTCCCCGATAAGTTTACGGTTCGGGTCCGCCGACAGTGTAGTTTTTCCTGTACCGGACAGTCCAAAGAATATGGCTGTGTCCCCATCTTCGCCCACATTGGCGGAGCAGTGCATTGGAAGCACCTCTTTTTCGGTCGGAAGAATCAGGTTAAGTGCCGAGAAGATACCTTTCTTAATTTCCCCTGTATAGGCCGAGCCACCTATCAAAGCAATTTTTTTAGTGAAATTCAAGATGGAAAAATTTCCACTTAAAATTCCAACATCAGAGGGATTTGGTGTTTCATAGCCCGGGGCACAAAGCACCAACCACTCTTCTTCAAAATCCTTTAGTTCGTTTTCGTCCAACCGTAAAAACATATTTTTCACAAAGTAATTGGACCATGGATATTCCGTGACAGTCCGAACATTCATTCTATATTTTGGATCTGCGCAAACGGCCGCATCCCTTACAAAAACCTCTTTTCCACTAAGATAATCGGCAACCTCATCATAAAGCTTGTCAAAATTTTCAGGGGAGATGGGTTTGTTTACCCTTCCCCACCATACCCTGTCCTTTGTATACTCATCTTTTACCAAAAAACGGTCTTTGGGGGATCGTCCGGTAAATTTTCCCGTATTTACACAAAGGGTTCCGTTTTCTGTTTCGACCCCCATACCTTTGTCAAGGGTCAACTTCTGCAATGTTTCTCCATCAAGGTTCCAATGTGCTTGGACATTTTTCAATCCATACTTGCTAAGATCTTTGGTTGTGCTCATAACTGTTGTTTTTAAATGATTAAAAGCTCCATATCCACGGAACCAATATTATTGTTGCTATAAAGAAAAGCAAGAGCAATGGTCCTCCTACTCTAAGGTAATCAGTAAACTTATATCCGCCCGCTGCCATCACCATGGCATTGGTGGTCGTCCCGACCGGGGTTAAAAATGCGGTCGAAGCACTTATGGCCACAGCGATCATAAACGGTTTTGGCGAAACTCCCAAAGTTATGGATGCCATAACGGCTATGGGCGCCATCAAAACCGCAGTGGCCGAATTGTTGATGGTTTGACTAAAGGTCGCTGTCAATAAAAATATGCCTGCCAATAACGCTACGGGATGAATGCTCCCCAATGTATCCACCAAACTATTGGCGGCTAATTGCGCCACACCTGTTTTTTGCAATGCCAATCCCATGGGGATCATCGCCGCGATCATGACCACACTGGTCCAACTAATGCCCTTGTACGCTTTGGAAATGGGCACACAGCCGGTCAACATCATGATTCCAGCACAAACCAGCGCCGCAATTGCACCTGGCAGTATTTTGAACACCAAAAGCAAAATCATCAAAACCAAAGTGCCCATGGCAATATAACTTCTTGTGGTCAACTGGTCCACATTTTTTGCCAATGCCTCTGGACTTCCTGATATCACCAAGTTTTCGTACATGGATTTTAGTGAAATTATGTTTTCCCACTGTCCACGAATTACAAAAGCATCACCCGCTTTGATCTTTATCTTTCCTGTCAGTGGGGCATTATCCCGTGACACGGCCAACAGCTGCACTCCCGCTTGGCGGAGATAATGCCCCAAATTAATGGTCTTGCCAACAAAAACAGACTTTGGCGTGATAATCATCTCGGCCATGCCCACCTCTTGATTAATCAGCTCTTTTTTGAGCATATCTTTTTCCGGTTTTAGTGGCAGGACCCCCAAATGAAACTTGAGCACGAACTTGTCCACGTCCTCCGGCTCCCCTTTTACCGTGATTATGTCATGGTACCGCATTTCGGTATCCAATCCCGGCATTTCCACAAACTGTGGTATCCTATGGAGCTTGTTCGGATGTCTGCGTTTGAGCCGCATTATGGATATTTTGTATTCATTCTCAAAATTCCAATCCCCTATTTTGGTATTGATCAGCTGGGACATGGACCTGATCCGCAGACGGTATAGGTTATCACCGATACTGTAGTTCTCGATCCATTTGTGCATTTCTTGATCAATGGCCATCGGCTTGTTGTTCGTCCTATGGCTGGGAAGCAGTTTATAACCGATATACCTAAAATATAGCACGGAAATGATCAAGAGCGGCACACCTATCAATCCAAATTCAAAGAACGAAAAACCCGTAAATCCATTTTCGACCAAGGCATTGCTGACAATAATATTGGGCGGGGTCCCGGTCAACGTAAGCAACCCTCCCGTATTGGACCCGAATGCCACGGGAATCAGCAATTTAGAGGGCAGTGTACCTGCATTCCAAGCTGCGGTTACGGTAACGGGGAGCAATGCCGCCACAGTGCCGGTATTGCTTACAAAACCGGACAAAATACTGGAACCCAGGGTTACAATTACCAATAAGCGCGAAATGTTCCTTCTTGCCCACTTTACAAAAAACTGTCCGGCCATGGCAGTCCATCCGGTCCTGGAAAGTCCCTCACCGATGATAAAGAGGGCGGCTATCATTATTACCGTTGGATTGCTAAACCCCGCCAAAGTCTCACTAAGATCCAAAATACCTGTGAGAAAAAGAGAGAGCATGGCCATTAAAGCCACTACATCCGGGGGAAACTTACCCCAGACAAACAACAAAATTGTAATACCTAAAATAATCAGCAGTGGCAGCATGCTCAAAAATCAAGGTTAGTCCAACGCCAATACCGGTATCTCGGAATGCAGGGTCAACAGCTTTGTCAATCGACCTTCCGAAGGTGTACTTTTTTCGGTATGGTTACGTGGCAATATGGTTAACAGGTCAATATTTTTTTCGTTGATATAGTCCAAGATCCCTTTTTCTATATCTTGGTTTTTACTAAAGGTATGGTCCACATAAAAATGCTCCAAATAGTATTCCAATAGATTTTCATTGGATTCCTTGATGGCCTCTTCTCCATACACGGAATCCTTGTAAATGGTGAGTACGTGAACCCTGGCATCAAAAGTTCTGGCAATATCCAAAAGAGTTTCCAAAACTGCTTTGTCATCAATTTTTTCACCTCCCATCACCAAGGCAATTTGTTTGGGAACTTTTATATCTGTTCCATAAGGTATGGATATTACGGGACAGTTGGCCTTCAATACCAGTTTTGATGTATTTGTAATGGCCTCATCGGTTATTTTATCGCCCATGGTACCCATCATGATCAAATCTGCGCCGCTCTTTTCTTGGGCAGAAAGAATAGTACTGACCACCTCACCGGTATCTGTTATAAATTCAGGGGCAACTTTCAATTTTACATTGAAGGAGTCCAGCAATTTCGAGAAGTCCTTTCCCAACTTTTCATTATCCGGTTCACTTATGGGCATGGTGCCCACATAGAGACTCAAAATAGCAATGGAACGCTCTGTCCCCACAAAATTGATGGCATATTCCAGAGCATTGACGGATGCCTCGGAAAAATCAAAAGGAACTAATATTTTATTTAAACTACTCATACCTAATTTTAATTATTCGTTTTAAAATCTATCCAAAAGTAGAATCGACCAATGACGTAAAACATGACAGAAGTCACAATTCCCAACTTTTCCCTGATATTAGGAAAAAATTCGCCCTTATGAAAGTCCAGTAACTAATTTTTTGATATCATAATGGCTATATTTAGTATCAGTAAAATAATGCAACATCAGATATGGATTTAGTAATTGGAATCGACATAGGTGGTACAAAAACCAAGATTGGATTGGTGGACGAACATGGGAAATGCCATAAAAAGACATTTTTCAGAACAAAGGAATACCCAAATTTGGACGCTTACCTGGATAAGATAAAGTCTACCTGTGATGAACTTGTCGAGCAATTTGGAGGAAGTACCAATATAATTGGATGTGGAATCGGAGCCCCAAATGCTTCCAGCAAGAACGGAACCATTGAAAACGCAAGTAATTTGGTATGGAAGGGAAGTGTACCGTTGGTCAAACTGCTCAAACAAAGAATGGACATGCCCATCCGGATCATGAATGATGCCAGTGCGGCTGCATTGGGCGAAATGTTGTTCGGTGGAGCAAAAAACATGACCGACTTTATAGTCATTACACTGGGAACCGGTTTTGGTGCCGGAATCGTGGCCAACGGTCAGCTCATTGATGGCTATGATGGGTTCGCCGGGGAATTGGGACATGTGGATATGACCATAGGTGATGGTAGATTGACCGGACTGGGGGTAAAGGGAGGACTGGAAGCCTATGTTTCCGCAACCGGATTAAAACGGACCGTGATGTACATGCAGAGTAAATACATGGTGGATAGCAGGTTCAGGGACATCGCCTACAACGACCTGCATGGGGAGGACATTACCAAAGCTGCGGAGGAAGGTGATGAAATCGCATTAAAGGCATTTGATTATACTGCCCGGATAATGGCACAGGCATTGGCCAATTTTACGGCCTTTACCCAACCTGAAGCTTTTATTTTGATGGGCGGTCTAACCAACAGTGGCAAATGGATAATGACCCCGTTGGAAAAATACTTTAATGGTTTTCTCTTGGATGTTTACAAAGGAAAAGTAAAACTCTTGCTCTCCAGCATGCATGGTAAAACGGCTGCCATTTGTGGAGCAGCGGCACTTATCTGGGAGAACAAGAAGAAAAAATAGCCCAAAAAACACATTTTCCGATAGATACGGGGCAATCTATGACAAGTATCATACTATGTCATGGATTTTAATGAAAAACTTTGTGTTCCAACAATCATAAACCGTTGATTATGGAAAACACAAAGTATTATAAAGGATTGCTTTGTTCCATAGTATTCGTCCTTTTTTCAGCTTTACCCCTTGGTGCCCAAAACTCAGGAGAAAAAGAATACGGTTCATGGTTGTTGCTATGCGGTACCGCGAAAATCCATGAAGATTGGAGCATCCCGGCGGTGGGTATCGTCAGGCACCACCATATGTTGGACAAGTATGGTTTTTTCTTTTTTAGGACCGGTGCTTCTTATAAATTAAGCAAGGCTTCTACCTTGACCGGTGGATTTGCGCTGCTCAACTCCAACTCCTATCTGGAACCCAATGATGTGGTCAACACGAACCAATTTTGGCTCTATGGGGAATACACCTTAAAGTCCAAATTCAACAATAACTTTTTTGCTCATCGATTCCGATTCGAAAACCGGCGCTTGATCAATACGGAAGATCCAAAAACTAACAACCGAATCCGATATCGATTACAATATGTCAAACCTATATATGGCGATATCTATTTCAAGGCCTTTAACGAGTTGTTCTTAAACCTGGAAGGTGAGACTTTCAACCAAAACAGAATATTTATCGGTGTAGGCCGTCGACTCACTAAAGACCTGACGGCGGATATCGGATACTTTAACCGTAGATTTAAAAACAATGGGGAAAACATGATAAGGTTGAGCCTTACCTTCAATATCGACCTAACCAAAAGAAATCTGGCCTTTAACCCGGATTAAAATTACATCTTCCAAATCAGGTAAAGTACATGCTCGTCAAAAACCTGATTATTATCATGTTATCTAATTTTCAAGTAAACTACCTTTAACCTAGTTAAATAGTAAAAGTCATGAAACCAAAAAAGAACCCAAACGCAGAAATTGGACGTAATAGCAGTCTTTATTTCATGATAGGATTAACTTCCGTTTTGTTCATCACATGGCAATCCTTTGAAGTTAAGTTCTACGAAGAAGATTCCAAAGTTTCAGAAGTTGTACAGTTAACAGATGATCTTAAGGAAGATGTACCCGTTACAGAAATAATAAGAACCACACCTCCACCCCCACCACCATCGGCTCCCGATGTGATTGAAATTGTAGAGGATGTGGAAGAAGTGGAAGAAACCATAATCGAAAGTACCGAGAGTAGTCAAGAAACCTTTATCGAAGATGCTGTGGTAAGTATTGATGATGTCGATGTGGAAGAGGTTGAAGAAGAGGAAGTAGTTCCTTTTGCCGTGATAGAATATGTGCCTGTTTTCCCTGGCTGTGAGAGTTTGCAGACCCAAGCAGAGCGAAAAGAATGTTTCAACCGAAAAGTACAGGAACACATCAAAGAAAACTTCAGTTATCCTCCAGCTGCTCTGGAAATGGGTATTTCTGGACGGGTTTACCTACAATTTGTCATAGATTCCAATGGACGGGTGACCGATATACAAAAAAGAGGTCCCGATAAACTTTTGGAAAAAGAGGCTGAACGTATCATTGCTTCCTTACCAAAGGTAAAACCAGGTGAACAACGCGGAAAACCCGTAAGTGTTAAATACAGTATTCCGATAAACTTTATAATGCAAAACAATTAGAGACCATATTCGGTCCAACAAAAGGCCCAAGAATTAACTTGGGCCTTTTTATTTTTTGAACCACACCGTGTTTTCATATTCCTTGGATTTTGACGCGCTCTCCCTATTCTTGGCAATTAAATGGGATTTATCAAACCTTCTAGCCCTATAGCCCAATAGGTGGAGGAACGACTTGGCAAAAAAGCGGGCTACCCGCTGGTCTACCACCAACGTATTCTCTCCATCATCTCCCCATTCCACCCCGGGAAGTTTTACCAAAATATGGTCTACCCTAAATCTTCGTAATTTTTTTGACAACCACAGCCAAACTTCTGGAATTGGTCTTATAAAGTAGAACCCCTCGTTCCCTTGTTCCTGGTACAGTGGCATAAAAATCTGGCGCTTCTTTGTTGTTTTCAACTGAACGCCGTCGACAAGGGCCAGGGTCCTGCCTTTTGGCACCACTTGAAAATTTATAAACCCTGGCGACATTTTAAAGCTGCTTTGGGGAGCAATATCATGTTGATGGTATATTTCATAAAATCTATGGGGAGCGGTACTGGATCTGGAAAGCGCATCTTTTAATCGTTGGCGCTTTTCTTCCGAAACGTTCACAGATTGGGTCAAGGTCAAGGAATAACGGATAAATTCAATACAGTTCATCACCGCCCTGTCATCATCGTGCTGTCCGCTTTCAAAACCCAATGAAACATAACCCAGCTCATTGATATAGCTCAACAAGGCTCCTTTTAAATATTCTTCTATCCCCAAAATAATGGGCAAAGGATAGTTTGATGCAAATTTACGGTTCAACAAACTATCATTGAGAACCATAAAGGGGGAAGTATCACTGGATGTGGTATGAAGATCCATAAAATAGAACGGTGGGGTTCCCGTATCCAGGATTGAATGCAGCAAGCGAAATAATTGGGCCAGCTCACCCTCTTCCCTATGTTTGATTTCTTGGGCATTAAGGATACGTTCAATCCTGTCCTGAAACCAGATTCTGTTCAGGTCCTCATCTTGAAAACGTTGCTTTCTTTCCAAGGCCCCTAAATTTCCGGCAATAGCGTATACTTCGCCATTTACCGGTATTTTTTTTGACCTAATTTCCTTAAACACGTCATTTAAAGCAAAAACACCCGCTGTTTCATTTCCATGAACACCTCCAAAAAAAACCACAGTGGGGCCTCCCTTTTTACCTTGGATATGATCGATGATACGATCAACCTTTACAGTTTCGTCCAGTGCTTTGCTGTGAACCAATGTCATATTACTTCAAATCAACTTTACTGATAATTCCAACTATGTGGGTATCCACACAAACCGGCAAACAACCTATATTGTGCTTCTCCATTATTTTTTTAGCGGTGGTTATCTCTGTTTTGGGAGCCACGCTTATAACCTTTTTTACCATAATGTCGGAAACCCTTGCTTCCTTTTTATCGAGTTTCTTAAATTTCTCGATATGGCTCCATGTAAGCAGCCCTGCCAATTCCCCTTTTCCATTCTCTACCGGAAGATGGTGGATATTGTTCCACTGCATAATGGCCAAGGCCAAATTGGCATAATCTTCTTCATACAACTTTATGAGCTTTGTGGACATTATCTGGCTTACCCACCGAAATGATTCCTTTGTCTCCACCATTCCCTCAATAGGCTCCCATTGATGTACCGGTATTTCCTCCTGCTGATTTTTATACATTGCTTTGGTCAGTTGCACAATGGCACTGTCCAGCTTCATTTGCTTTCGGAGCTCCCTAAAATTTTTGATCTGCCATTCAGCACCGGTCCGTCCGTTTGCCCTTTTTTCGATAATCCCCAAAAGTCTTTGTATATCTTCTTCATCGATATTGAATTTTTTGAGACCGCTATAGGCTATGGGCAAAAGTTCCTCCCTAATTAATTTCTTCATCGTCATGGCTTTGCCCATCCATGAGAACATCGCGTGCCTTCCACTTGTGGCGGCCCTGAAAAAATTAAGCTTGGCCGTTCTGAAATCCATCAGACTGGGCATATCGTCATACTTTTTCGGTCTTCCTGCCATAAGACCTACCCAAAAAGCAAAATTTGCCATTTCATCCATAATTGTCGGACCTGCCGGAATATACCTGTTCTCAATACGCAAATGTGGTTTCCCATTGCCCACACCATAGCATGGTCGGTTCCACCGATATACTGTGCTATTGAACAAACTCAATGCTTCCAGTTTGGGGATTCCCCCTTCTTTCAACACTTTTAAAGCATTATTTTGGATGGGTTTGGTCAATACAATACGATGTGTGGAAATATCCTGTTTAAAAATCTCCACTACAGAATCTTTTTGCCATTTTTCACCAAAACCCACCCTTGGAACTTCTTCCCTGAGTGCCTTGGTCCATATTCGGGTATCCAAACTTTGCTGGAACAAAGCTATTCGGGTCTCACGCCAAAGTTCTTTCCCCAACAGCAATGGGGAGTTACAACAACCCCCCAATACTGGGCCAGAAATGGCCTGTGCCCAATTATAGCTTTTTATAAAATCCTCCGGGGGAATTTGTAGGTGGAGCTGAAAACTGGTGTTGCAAGCTTCAAACAAAACAGAATCATGGTGAAGCGATAGTTCGTCGGCACCTTTGATACGAACCGTAAAATCATCTCCCCGCCATGCCGTTAAAACTTCGTTGATCCTATAATATCTGGGAATGGGCGTCATAAAATCCATCCCAAGCTCATCTTTGCTGATGGTGGGGAGTATGCCTGTCAATATAATCCTTGCATCATGTTTATTGGCCGACTTCCTCACTTTGTCCAACAATTCCCTCAATTGCTGCTCCATGGTCGCAAAGCAATTTTTTTCCAATGTATAGGGGTCTAGGTTCACTTCGATATTATAGGTGGCAAATTCAGTGGTAAAGTGATGGTCGTCCACATCCTTGATGATCTTCAATGACTTTGGGGACGGTCTATAATCTTCATTGATCAAGCACATTTCCTGTTCGGCACCAATACGAACCACATCATCTTCTATCAAACCTTCTCTGAGCATGTTCTCCAAGGCTTGGATATCGTCTATAAGGTGTTGGACAAAAACTTTTCGTTCTTCTTCGCTAAATGAGCTTTCCTTGATATGTTCTCCCATAAAATTAAATTTAAGAGCAATCAAAACCATCTAAAGGTACTGTGTTGGGAGGACGAAAAATATGATACACATCAGGCTATAAACCGCAGGAAGATTCCTTTAACATCCAAACACTGACAATTATCATGTTTTTTGCAAACCATCAAAAGTAATTTTGAGCTATAATGTAATGGTATGCAGCTTATGTGCGAATTAGTTCAAAAATACAATGTTCCAGGTCCTCGATATACGAGTTACCCTACCGTTCCTTATTGGGAAATGGAGGGGTTTTCGGAGAAAAAATGGAGATCTAGCGTTCTTAAGGCGTTTGGAGAAAACCCCGAGGATGGAATAAGTATTTATATCCACCTACCCTTTTGCGAAAGCTTATGCACTTTTTGCGGGTGCCACAAACGCATCACAAAACGGCACGAGGTGGAACGTCCCTATATCAATGCGGTTCTAAAGGAGTGGGAACTGTATGTTGACCTTTTAGGGACCAAACCGGTAATCAAGGAACTTCACTTGGGCGGTGGGACCCCCACTTTTTTTTCTCCAGAAAACCTGGAAATATTGATTGAGGGCATAGTTCGACTGAGCAAAAAAACGGATGAGATCAATTTTAGTTTTGAAGGACATCCGAACAACACTACAAAAGAACATTTACAGGCCCTTTACGATGTAGGGTTCAGAAGGGTCTGTTTTGGTGTCCAGGACTACAACCTCACCGTTCAGCGGGCAATAAACCGCATACAGCCCTTTGAAAATGTAAAAAATGTTACCGAATGGGCACGAAACATTGGGTACACTTCTGTGGGGCACGATATTATATATGGACTGCCGTTCCAAGATTGTTCCGATGTAGAGAACACCATAATGAAGACCAATGCCATAAAACCCGATAGAATTGCATTTTATAGTTATGCCCATGTACCTTGGCTAAAAGGAAACGGGCAACGCGGATATAAGGAATCGGATTTGCCATCATCCGTGGAGAAAAAGGCCCAATATGAAATGGGCAAAAGAATGCTTTCCGAATTTGGGTACAAAGATGTTGGTATGGATCATTTTGCCCTACCCGCCGATACTTTGTACAAAGCCTTGGAAAATGGCACTTTGCACCGAAACTTTATGGGCTACACCCCGTCAAAGACCAAACTTATGATAGGTTTGGGAGCATCGAGCATAAGCGATAGTTGGTATGGTTTTGCCCAAAACGTCAAAAGCGTGGAGGAATACGAAAATTTGGTTTCACATGGAGTTATCCCTATTTTTAGGGGGCACATCCTTAATGAAGAAGACGAAATATTACGAAGGCACATTCTCAACATTATGTGTCAATTTGAGACCGCATGGAGTGCCGAGGAAGAGCAGGTAGTTGATTTTGCTAATATATTGTCCAACCTTTCCGAATTGGAATCGGATGGTTTGGTCGAAATAAAAGACACTAAAATAAAAGTAACCGACAAAGGCAGACCTTATGTAAGAAATATAAGTATGGCTTTCGACCTTAAATTACATAGAAAAAAACCAAATACCCGAATATTTTCCATGACCGTTTAACCTAAAAAAACAATACAATGAAGAGTATTATCGTACCAGTTGATTTTTCAGATCAATCTGAAAAAGCCCTAAAAGTAGCAGCTTCCCTTGCAAAGCAACAAAGTGCCGAACTATTTGTACTCCATATGTTGGAGCTTTCTCCCGCCATTATGGGGGAGTCCGGCTATATTTCCCAAGAACAGGTGGTCCACCTGATCAAACTTGGCGAAAAAAGGTTTACCGACTTTTTGGACAAGCCTTATTTAAAAGACATCAAGCTAACTCCCATAATCAAGCACTACAAAGTGTTCAGTGAAGTGGCAGAGATAGCCGAAAAGCACAAAGCGGACTTAATTGTGATGGGGTCCAATGGTGCCGATGGCCTACAGGAAATCTTTATAGGTTCCAATACCGAAAAGGTCGTAAGAACCTCGGATGTCCCCGTCTTGGTGATCAAAGGGAATGAATCAGAGGATTTTGTCCCCAAGAATTTTGTTTTTGCCTGTGATTTCGAGGAGGAGAATGTTCCTGCCCTTAAAAAGGCTATAGAAATGGCCAAACTATTGGATTCCAAGCTGCACTTGGTCTACATAAATACTCCTGGAGATGAGTTTTTGAGCACTGATGATGCCTATGAAAAAATTTCCGAATTCCTGGACAAGGCAAACGCTGGCTTGGAAGTCGAAATATATAACGATTATACCGTTGAAAAAGGTGTAATCAATTACAGCAAAAAAATTGGTGCAGACCTTATCGGTATCCCAACACACGGTAGAAGGGGCCTATCCCACTTCTTCATGGGAAGTATTGGCGAGGATATCGCAAACCATTCCGAAGCACCTGTGATAACCTTTAAAATTTGATGGATTGCATTTTTGATTGGTTTCATGCAATTCAAAAAAAAGGGGGCGATTTTAAAATTGCCCCCTTTTTTGTTGTTCTTGAATGTTGTACCTAACCATGGAATCTTTCATAGGCCGCCCTTTCCAAAGCTTCCCTATGGTCTGGATGGGCTATGGAGATCAGGGCTTCGGCCCGTTGTTGAAGGTTTTTCCCAAATAAGTTCACTACTCCATATTCCGTGGCTACGTAGTGCATATGGGCACGCGTGGTGGTCACCCCCGCGCCTTGCTTTAAAAAGGGGGTTATTTTGGAAACTCCTTTTTTTGTGGTGGATGACATAGCTATTATGGGCTTGCCCCCTTTTGAAAGTGAAGCTCCCCGCATAAAATCCATCTGGCCACCCACTCCGGAGAACTGGTAACCTCCAATGGTATCTGCACATACTTGACCGGTAAGATCAATTTCTATGGCGCTGTTGATCGCTGTTGCCTTTGGGTTTCTACGGATTCTTGCCGTATCATTGGTATAGCCGGAATCCCTAAAATCGCAAATCGGGTTATCATCTATAAAATCATAAAGTTTACGGGAGCCCACTGCAAAGCAACTTACTATTTTACCTCTTTTTACCGTTTTTTCCTTTCCATTGATCACACCGCTTTCCAACAAGGGCAATACCCCATCGGAAAACATTTCGGTATGAATGCCCAAGTTTTTATGATTGCCCAAATTGGACAGCACAGCATTTGGAATGTTCCCAATCCCCATTTGCAAGGTAGCTCCATCTTCTATCAACGATGCTACGTGCTTGCCTATTTGTTGTTCCACATCCGATATTTCGGTCGGATTATGCTCATGAATGGGCCTATCAACCTCAATGGCAAACGCTATCTCATCCACATGGACAATGCCAGTACCGTGGGTCCGGGGTACTTGTGGGTTTATCTGTGCCACAATTTTTTTTGCTGTCCGTATTGCTGGCAATGCCACATCGACCGACACGCCAAGGGAACAGTATCCGTGCTTATCCGGTGGGGAAACCTGAACAAAAGCAACATCCAACGGAAGATATTCGTCGGCGAACAACCAGGGTATTTCACTCAAAAAAACAGGGATGTAGTCCCCCATATACGTATTCACATAATTTCTTACGTTGCCCCCAACAAAACATGCATTTAAAGTGAAGGCATCGCAATAGGGTTTTCTCGTGTACTTTGCATCCCCTTCGGTATGGATAGAGATAATCTCAACATTTTTTAGTTCTTCATGCCTATCGCACAGCGCATCGATTAATTCATTTGGGGTCATAGCGGCTCCCTGGAAAAAGACCCGGTCCCCTGAATTAACAATTCCTACTGCCTCTTTCGGTGATGTGATTTTCATTGTGGATTTAATTTTAAGGTTGGTGGCATTCTATAGCCGACGTAACTGAATCTACAGGTGCTGCCTTGGGAGACACATAGGGAATCCCTAATCCAAGTCCGCGCACAATAAACAAAATGCCTATGATGACCACAAACACTGGTATCAATTTTTGTAATTTAAATTTAACTGAACTACTGAACATCCCTTTGGAATATACAACCAAAGACATAAGGGGAACTGTACCCAGTCCAAAAATCATCATATAAAGCCCTCCCTCTATTGGACTACCCATGGCAATGGCTCCCAAAAGGGCCATGTAAACGAGTCCACATGGTAAAAAGCCATTCAAAAAACCGATGGTCAAAAAGGTATCGGGTGTCTTTTTTTTCAATTCCGCCCCAAGTTTGGATTTTACCTTACCAATAATGGAATAAACAGGCGATAGAAATTTATGCCCATTCAAATACTTGCTTGGCACCATCACCAATATAATCATAAGCACACCTATACCTATGGATAATTTTTGTTGGATCCCGAAAAGGGACAGTCCCTTTCCCAAAAATCCAAATAACACACCGATAACGCCATAAGCCAATAATCTTCCAAAATGGTAAATGGACAATTGTGTGGCCTTCTTAACATTGTTGGCATGGTCCAACGGCAGCATAAAAGCAATGGGGCCGCACATGCCGAAGCAATGCAAGCTGCCCAAAAGTCCCAGAACCAATGCGGATGTCAACATGATCAGTACACCAATTTTTGTTTATGTAAAAAGGAATTATCCCCATATTTCCAGTTAATGGAGATGTCCCAACGACCATCTACCAAGCGATTGTCAGGTATGAGCAAATGTGTTTTGGACAAACTTATAGGAAAGCTAGTATCCAAATGCTTGTTAGACGGTCTATATAGGGACACTGTGCCACTTATTTTTTTGGGGTCGAAACGTTCAGGGAAATATATCATCAATCCCTCATCCGTTTTTTCAACCTTTAGGTTGGCATCCATTTCCGTTGCCATATTTGATGCATCTATCTCCTGCTGATAGGATAGTTCTTTTTTATAATATTCCTCCGTCACAAGATCATGATTGGCCCTATCGTCCGTGCTCATCCTAAACACAAAGTATAGAATGAAGCTTATAAAACCAATAAATGCCAATACGATTCCCGTTCCCCAATTAATTTTCATCTCAATCTATTTTTTTAATTATAACTCCTTGGTGCCAAAAATTGGGTCACGGTTGTTTCTATCAGTTCATCCCCGCTGTAAACCCCGATCTTCAACTTATCCTTGTCGCCGTTCAGCGCAGAAGCATTTATTTCTATAAACAGTGTTCCTTCGGCCATTTTCTCCGCAGGAACAGTGAACTCATCCTGAGAGACCATTTTAATACTACCTTTATGGGACATTAGTTCAAAACGTACATTTTCAATATCCTTAGTGGTTTTGTTCACCAATTTATACGTGTACACATTACTGATAATATTGTTATCCTTACGCTCATACAGTTGCCCAGGCAAACGCAGCACGTTGGCTTCCACTTCATTCCTCATGAACAACATCCCGATCAGGATACCGATCAGTACCACAAGCACGGCTGTATACCCTTTCATACGGGCGGTAAACTGGAACTTGTTCTTATTGGTGATCTCATCTTCGCTGGCGTACCTGATCAAGCCTTTGGGCTTGTTGATACTTTCCATAATGTGATCGCACTCATCGATACAAGCGGTACAGTTCACACACTCCAATTGTGTTCCGTTACGGATATCTATTCCGGTAGGACAAACGTTCACACATTGCAAACAATCAATACAATCACCATGTCCAAGAGCCTCCCTATCCTCGTTCTTCCTGAACTTTTTACGTCCATTTTCACCTTCGCCCCTTTTATGGTCGTAGGCTACCACAATGGATTTATCATCCAAAAGCACTCCCTGTAATCGACCGTAGGGACAGGCAATGATGCACACCTGTTCCCTGAACCATGCAAAGATGAAATAAAACACCCCTGTGAAAATCAGCAATGGAATCATGGTGCCCATGTGCTCCATGGGGCCATCGATGATGTACGCTATCAACTGATCACTACCGATCAGATAGGCCAAAAAAACGTTGGCTATAAAAAAGGAGATAATGAAGAAAATACTCCACTTCAACACCCTTTTCCTGATTTTTTTACCTGTCCAGGGCGCCCTGTCCAATCGCATTTGAGCACCTCTATCCCCGTCTATCCAATATTCGATGCGACGAAAGACCATTTCCATAAATATGGTCTGGGGACACATCCATCCACAGAAAATACGACCATAGGCGACCGTAAACAGTGCAATGAAAATTATCCCGATGATCATGGACACAACCACTAAGTGAAAATCTTGGGGCCAGAATGGAAGCCCAAATATATTGAACCGCCGATCCAGCACATTGAACAACAAAAATTGGTGTCCGTTAATCCTAACAAAGGGAGCTGCAATCAAGAAAATCAGTAAAAAGTAACTTACATACTTTCGGTAATTGTAATACCTTCCACTGGGTTTCTTTGGAAAGATCCAATTTCTTTTTCCTTCTTTTGTGATTGTGCCTATGGAATCTCTAAAATTCTCTTCCATCGCATTTGTGGTTTATATATAAATATTTGTTGCCAATGTGCCCAAAAGGGACTAGTTCATTACAACTTCTGTAGAATCAACGGCCTGCTCCATTTCCTCTGGTATGGTTTCTTCCGTTTCAGATTCTGTTCCATTGGATCCTTCGGGAGCATCTGGATCTACCCAAATTTCTCCTTCTGGTTCCTTTGGATTGGCTGGAGTAGTACCCCCCAAGCTGATTACATAACTGGCCACTTGTGCAATTTCCGCAGGTTTTAGGGTTTGTTTCCATGCAATCATTCCTTTGCCATCACGTCCTCCTTCGGAGATAGTGTTAAAGACATTTTTGATACCTCCCCCCAAAATCCAGTGATTATCGGTCAGGTTGGGGCCAATTCCACCCCCTCCGTCGGCCATATGGCATGCCACACAATTGGATTGGAATATTTTCTCTCCCGCAGCCAAGTCGGACTCATCGGTCAGGAGTTCTACTGTACTGGCATCCACCAAATCTTTTGCCGTTTTTTTGTATTCCTCAATGGCCAATTGGGCCGCGGCCACTTCACGCTCGTATTCGAGTTCTTGGTCATAATCTCCGATAACATGGAACCGTACCAAATACACTACGGCAAAAACAATGGTCGCATAGAATAAATATACCCACCAAGGAGGAAGCACGTTGTCCAGTTCACGGATTCCGTCATAATTATGGTCCAGGACAATTTCTCCCTCCCGTTCAATGGAGCGGCTTTTGGTCAGTTTTTTCATGAGGTTTTTAGCCCATGTCCATTCAACCTTCTTGTTTTTGGCCTCCAGATAACGTTTCTTGCCTTCCTCCGAAAGCGTTTGGAACATTATGTTTTCTATAGAAGCCAATATCAGTTCTATGGCAATTAGGATCATCAAGACCAACAGCATAAAGAACTGCGTGATTGGATATTCAATAATTGCCGGTTTATCACCAGAGTCTATAAAGAATTCCATTAATCCGAAGATTAAAAAGAATAAAACTGGGACTCTTATCCACCAAGGTGTTTTTGTGCTCATAATGTTATTGTTTGTTTTGTTGATCTTCGTTATCCAAAGGCAGTTCGGACATCTCCTTTATGTGTTCCTTGGTAGCGGTAATCACCCACCAAAACAATAGGACAAAAAACACAAAGAAGATTAGCAGGGAAACCATGGGATAGTTTGCTACCCCATCTATGGTTTCCATATGTTCTTTTACAAATTTCAACATGGTTATATTAGATTTTAGATACAAGAATCAAGGTGCACGTTCCTGCTTTAAACAGGCCAGACTTCGAGGTCTCTTTTAATATTGGCGTCTTGGTTCTTGGCTCTTGGTTCATGATTTCTTTCTATTCTTCCGCTGTATTAGCTAGCTTTATGTCAGTACCCAATCGCTGTAAATAAGCAATCAAGGCCACAATTTCACGATCCTTCATTTCCACAAAATCCAAACCGTTTTCCTCTGCATATTTTTTATCTGCTTCATACGTTTTTTTGAATTCGGGATCCGAGTAAAGGTTCTTTTCAATTTGCGCTGCCTGCTCTGCCATGGATTGTGGGGCATTGGCAATATCCTCTTCGGTATATGGTACACCGAGCTTTACCATGGCTTCCATTTTTGCTTGGATATCGCTACGGTCGTGTTCATCGGTGACCAACCATTTATAGGATGGCATTATGGACCCTGCCGATGTACTTTGTGGATCGTACATGTGGTTCAAGTGCCAGTTATCGGAATATTTTCCACCTACCCTCAATAAGTCCGGACCTGTACGTTTACTACCCCACAGGAACGGGTGATCATATACAAACTCTCCTGCCTTGGCATATTCGCCATAACGTTCCACCTCACTACGGAAAGGACGGATCATTTGAGAGTGACAGCTCACACAACCTTCCCTAATGTATAGGTCTCGACCTTCAAGCTCCAACGGAGTATATGGTTTTACGCTGGTAATTGTAGGGATGTTGGATTTCACCAACAAGGTTGGTATGATTTGCACCATACCTCCAATCAATATGGCAACGGTTGCCAATATGGTCAACTGAACAGGTTTTCTTTCCAACCAACTGTGGAAGGTTTCTCCTGCCACCCTTCTTTTGGCAACCCTTTCCAAAGCTGGGGCTTCGGCTACTTCGTCCTCTACTTTGCTACCAGCCTTAATGGTTCTTACCACATTGTAAAGCAGTGTAAACATTCCAAGTATATAAAGTGAACCTCCAATGGCCCTCATCCAGTACATGGGGATAATCTGTGTCACGGTTTCCAAGAAATTACCGTACACCAAGGTACCATCAGGGTTAAATTCTTTCCACATGAGGGCTTGAGTAAACCCGGCCACATACATGGGCAATGTGTACAAAACAATGCCCAAGGTTCCGATCCAGAAGTGGAAATTGGCCAATCCTTTGGAGTACAGTTCGGTCTTGAACATTCGAGGTACCAACCAATAAATCATCCCAAAGGTCAGAAACCCGTTCCAAGCAAGTGCACCAACATGAACGTGGGCGATGATCCAGTCACTAAAGTGAGCAATGGCATTTACATTTTTCAAAGAAAGCATTGGCCCTTCGAAAGTAGCCATACCATAACCAGTAATGGCAACTACCATAAACTTCAAGATGGCATCGGAACGCACTTTGTCCCATACACCGCGAAGTGTCAACAAACCATTGATCATACCTCCCCAAGATGGCGCTATCAACATGACGGAGAATACCACACCAAGGTTCTGAGCCCAGTCTGGCAAAGCTGAATACAACAAGTGGTGGGGACCTGCCCAGATATAAATGAATATCAACGACCAGAAGTGGACGATGGACAATCTATATGAGTAAATGGGCCTATTGGCCGCTTTGGGGACATAGTAGTACATCAACCCCAAAAAAGGTGTGGTCAAGAAAAATGCCACGGCATTGTGACCATACCACCATTGCACCAAAGCATCTTGTACACCCGCGTACACCGAATAGCTCTTAAGTGCAGAAACGGGAAGTTCCAAGTTGTTGAAAATATGGAGCACCGCAACGGTAACAAATGTGGCCAAATAAAACCATATTGCAACGTATAAGTGCCTTTGTCTTCTTTTTAGGATGGTACCGATCATGTTCCAACCAAAGACCACCCAAACAATGGCAATGGCGATATCTATGGGCCACTCCAATTCCGCATACTCTTTAGTGGTCGTATAACCCAACGGAAGTGTTATTGCGGCAGCTACGATAATCAATTGCCAACCCCAAAAATTAATATTGCTCAGGACATCACTGAACATTCTGGCCTTGAGCAAGCGTTGTAAGGAGTAATACACCCCTGCAAAAATGGCGTTGCCCACAAACGCGAAGATCACGGCATTGGTATGTAACGGACGTAAACGTCCAAAACTGAGCCATGGAATACCTTCGGTAACATTGGGGAACAAAAACATATAGGCCAACAAGAGGCCTACTGCCATACCTACCACACCCCAAAAAATGGTGGCGTATAAGAACTTTTGTACGATCTTGTTATCGTAGCGGAACTGTTGTATTTCCATATTTATTGGTTTGTACTTTTGGTTTGTTTGATTTCCTTTTTATTTAAACTTGATTTATTCTTGTCCTTGACCACCTCATCTTCAAACAACATTCTTACCGAAGGGGTGTAGGTGTCATCGTACTGTCCGCTTTTTACCGAAAAAACAAAGGCTATAAAAAAGACTACGGCCACCGTTACACTAATGGCCAACAACACATAAATAACACTCATACCTGCCTCAATTTTGGGGTAAAACTACTGTGATGATATACTTCAAAAAATGACATATATCAGCTTTCTTTATTTTTTAATCCCTTACCTATAAAGTTTGTCGCCAGCGTTGTGAACAATACGATGCTAATCGAGCTCAACGGCATCAAAACTGCAGCAATCACAGGTTCCAATTGGCCCGTAACAGCAAAATACAACCCCACAATGTTATAGCACAATGAAAGGATGAAACTCATTTTGATGATCCGCATTGATTTTTTTGACAATTTGATAAAACTTGGGAGCATCCCCAATTTGGAAGCGTCCAAAATTCCATCGCAGGCCGGCGAAAATACATTGATGTTTTCTGAAACGGCCAGCCCAACATCGCTCTGTGCCAAGGCCCCGGCATCGTTCAATCCATCCCCTACCATTAAAACCGTATGGTTCTCTTGCAGCTTTTTGATATATTCCAACTTGTCTTCAGGTTTTTGGTCAAACATCATTTTTGTTTTTGCCGGAAGCATCTTTTCCAACTTCTCTTTTTCGCCATCATTGTCACCTGAAAGAATCCCCAATTCCAAACTGTCCGCCAGCTCATCGAAAATTTGATGCATCCCTTCCCTATAGGTGTTCTTGAACACAAAACGCCCCTTTACATCTTCATCCGCGCTTACATATACCGTGGTATTGACCAATGAATTGGGTTTGCTTTCCCCCACATAGGACGCCGACCCAACTTTTATCGTATGTTCATTGTACCTGCCCTCAATCCCTTTACCTGTATGTTCTTGGAATTCTTCAAGGGTCATGATGGCATTGGATTTTAAAATGTTGTAGAGCGATCGGCTCAACGGGTGGTTGGATGCCCTCAGGGTTGTTTTTAAAAGAGCTGTTTCCTCCTCGGTCAGTTCCATGCCCTCATAGTGGATGGTGTCCTTTTGATTCGTTGTCAGTGTACCTGTTTTGTCAAAAATAGCGGTGTCAATTTTGGACAACCTTTCGATGACGTTGGTGTTTTTCAAATACAATTTATGTTTGCCAAAAATGCGAAGCATGTTCCCTAATGTAAAGGGTGCCGCCAAGGCAATGGCACAAGGACAAGCAATGATCAATACCGAGGTAAACACATTGAGTGCCAAGCTGGGCATGTAGACCAACCAAAAAATTGTGGCCACTGTGGCTATGCTCAATACAGCAATGGTAAACCGCTTTCCGATACTATCGGTAAGGGTCTGGAACTGGCTTGCTTTATCTTTTGAAAATACGGAGTTGCCCCATAATTGGGTAAGGTAGCTCTGGGACACCGATTTAAAGACCTCAACTTCCAGAACACCGGTCAGTTGTTTTCCTCCGGCAAATAATTTTTCCCCGGATTGTTTGGATACAGGTTCAGATTCACCGGTAACAAAACTATAATCAATCTCCGCGGTTCCTTTGATCAGGACACAGTCCACCGGGATGATCTCATGACTGCGTATCAATATCCTATCCCCTACATCTATATCGTAAATTTGGATATTTTCTTCTTCCCCGTCTTTCTTCAACCGGGTAACCGCTATTGGAAAATACGATTTGTAATCACGTTCAAAAGAAAGATAAGCGTATGTTTTCTGCTGAAAAAATTTTCCCAACAATAAAAAGAAGACCAAGCCTGTAAGACTATCAAAAAAGCCAGACCCCAGATCAAAAGCAATGTCCACCGTACTCCGAACAAAAAGAGTCAAGATTCCTAGGGCAATGGGCACATCAATGTTCAATAATTTTGAACGGATTCCCTTGTAGGCGGAAATGAAATAATCTTGGCCGGCATAGAAGACCACGGGCAGGGAAAAGGCAAACATCAACCAACGGAAAACATGTTTATATTGATCTAGCCAAAACTCCTCCACCTCAAAATATTCTGGAAAGGAAAATAGCATCACATTACCAAATGCAAATCCGGCAACCCCCAATTTATATATCAAGGAACGATCGACCTTTTTTCCTTTTTTGTCGTATTCCTCCAAGGAGATGTAGGGCTCGTACCCAATACTTCCCAACAACAGCACCAAAGCTTTAAGGGAAAAATCGTCCGTTTTATAAGTGACACGTATGGTTTTCTTTGGAAAATCGACTTGGGAAACGGTAATGGCCTTATGTAACTTGTTCAAGTTTTCCAACACCCAGATACAAGAACTACAATGGATGGTGGGAATACTCAGAGTGACTACCTGGACGCCTTCTTCATTAAATTCCACAAGTTTCTGCACGATTTCTTGGTTGTCCAAAAAATCGTATTTCTGACGTATTTGGTTGGGAGTGGTTCCAGCCTTTCCTTCTATTTCATAAAAGGTTGACAGCCCGTTGGAGGTAAAAATCTCGTAAACGGTCTTACAACCATTGCAACAAAAATCTTTCCCATCAAACTTTACACTATCCTTCCCACACTCGTCTCCACAATGATAACAGGTCGAGTCTGCCATTTCACATTTGCTTTACCTTATGCAAATTTGTAATACTATTCCCCTTAAAAATATGATATTTATCAGTAATTTGTCTCTGTTTATCAACTATTTTTGTCCCATCAGGTAAACCAATCATTATGGAAAGCAGGTGTGAAAATTGTATAATCCGACAGTTTAACTCGCTACGCGCGATGAGCAAGGAGGAATTAAAAAAGGTTTCTGACTCCAAAATAACCAAAGTCATAAAAAAGGGCGAACCCTTGTTTGAGGAAGGTGACAAACTCAATGGGGTCTACTGTGTTCGAAATGGAGTTTCCAAGCTTTCCAAGTTAAGTGCCAACGGAAAAGATCAAATTGTAAAATTGGCGACCAAGGGCGAGGTCCTGGGTCAACGTTCGGTGATTTCCCAAGAGAGTACCAATCTCTCCGCCGTGGCCGTTGATGATATGGAAGTATGTTTTATTCCAAAAGAGAGCATCAACAACACTTTACAAAAAAACCCCAATTTTACCTTGGAGGTTTTGCGCCACATGGCCCATGATCTTAAGGAAGCCGATGATGTAATCGTCAATATTTCGCAAAAAACGGTAAAACAGCGAATGGCCGAAGCTTTTCTATACCTAAAAAACAATTTTGGGGAGGACGAAGATGGATTTTTGGCCCTTACACTTTCCAGAGAGGACATTTCCAATGTAGTGGGCACCGCAACGGAATCCGCCATTAGAATAATTTCAGAGTTCAAAAAGAAAGGCTTGATCCATGCTTCAGGGAAAAAAATCGGCATAAAGGATGAACGCAAACTTTTGGAAGTGGTAGAAGGCTTTTAGTCCTTTTTCAAAAAGCTGACAATTGTCATAGTATCCCCTACACCATAGGTCTAATTTTATCGCATCATAATCTTAGTCAGATGCAGAAGATTTTAATACCTACGGATTTTTCGGAAAATGCATGGAACGCAATTGATTACGCCATGCAATTGTTTCGTGACAGGCGTTGCACATTCTATTTATTGAACACCTATACCCCTGTTATTCCCAGTAGTCGGTTTATGGCAAAAATGGTAGATGGTGTACGCATTGTTGATGCTGTGAGAGAGAATTCTGAGCGAGGATTGACCAAGACTGTGGAACAGATAAAAACAAAATACGGCAATCCAAACCACAGTTTTGAGACCATCTCTTCTTTCAACCTATTGGTGGAAGAGGTGAAGGATATTGTTGATACATTCGGTATACATTTGGTGATAACCGGTACCAAGGGAGCTTCCGGTGTTGATGAAGTTTTTATGGGAAGCAATACGGTACGCATTATAAAATGTACCAAAAAATGCCCCATTTTGGCCATTCCATATCACTTTGAATATGTTACACCTTCCGAAATTGCCTTTGCCACGGATTTTAATCGGTTCTACACCACATCAGAATTGTCCCCGCTTCTGGACATGGCAAAGATGTTCAATGCGACCATACGGATCGTGTACGTGCAGTATGGGATAAAGGCGTTGACGGAACTCCAACAATTCAACCTGAACATGCTACGGCGCTATCTTGGTGACGTGGAGCATTATGTGCATACGGTCTCTGAGCTAAATTCGGTTTCACATACCCTGGAAACATTCTCCAAGGAATTGGACATCCATCTTTTGGCCATGTTGAACTACCAACATAGTTATATGGAAAAGATGACCCGTGAACCCATCGTTAAAAGGACGGCATTTCATACTCAGATACCCTTATTGGTGATTCCGGAATTGGGCATGGAGGGTATTTCCTCGGAGCCCACGGAAGAAAAAGAAGTGGAATCGCGCAATTAAATCAATGTCCCGTTATTATCTTTACAGCTTATTAAATTTTCACTGGTAAGCATAAAGATATGGACAAACAACATCTAATAGATTGCCACGAGCGGATAAAACCTTTTATCCATAACACACCCGTACTTACTTCTCGATTAATCAACGAAATGGTTGGTGCAGCACTTTATTTTAAGTGTGAAAACTTTCAGAGAATGGGTGCGTTTAAAATGCGTGGTGCGGCCAATGCCATTATGCAACTCACGGATGAACAAAAGCAAAAGGGGGTTGTTACGCATTCATCGGGGAATTTTGCACAAGCCCTGTCCCTTTCCGCACAAAGTTTGGGGGTAAAAGCCTATATCGTAATGCCAGATTCCGCGCCCGAAGTAAAAAAAGAAGCGGTCAGGGGCTATGGTGGCATATTGATAGCATGTGAATCTACCTTGGAAGCCAGGGAATATGAATCTGAACAGGTGGTGAAAAAATATGGGGCGACTTTTATTCACCCTTCCAATGATGACCATGTTATTTTAGGACAGGGAACTGCCTGTAAAGAGTTATTGGAGCTTTATCCCGATTTGGATTATGTTGTAACCCCAGTTGGTGGTGGGGGATTGATCGCAGGAACCGCCCTATCCGCACATTATTTCGGGAACAACTGTAGGACAATCGGGGGAGAACCCTTTGAAGTGGATGATGCCTACAGGTCTTTGCAAAGTGGAAAAATAGAGAGCAACTTGACCACAAACACCATTGCAGATGGTCTTAAAACCCAATTGGGGGACAGGAATTTTCCCATAATCCAAAAATATGTAGAGGAAATTGTCCGGGTAACCGAAGAAGAAATCATAAAAGCCATGCAATTGATCTGGGAACGGCTCAAAATTGTATGTGAACCATTGAGTGCCGTTGCCTTAGCGGCGATTCTAGATAAAAAAGAAATGCTTTCAGGGAAAAAAATAGGAGTAATTATCTCAGGCGGAAATGTGGATTTGAGCAAATTACCGTTCTAATTCTATTGGGCCTTATTGGGAAAAGTGATGATAAACGTGGTGCCAATACCCTTTTTACTTTCCACTCTAATCTTGCCATCCATGGCCTCTACCTGTGTCTTCACCAAGTAAAGCCCTAAGCCTTTACCTTCGGTGGCACCGCTCAGCCTACCGTACATATCGAAAATCTTTCGTTCTTTTTCCGGGGTAAGGTCCATTCCAATGCCATTGTCGGAAAACCTCAGGGTAATTGTCTGCTCTGTTTTCTCTGCAGTTATTTGAACAACAACTGGAACTCCCTCTTTGGAGTAATTGATTGCATTGAGAATTAGGTTATAAAAAATATTGACCACATAACTCTTTGCTCCAAAGACAGTTTCCACATCGGAAAAATTGGTGTGGATGGAAGCTTTATTCTTAACGATTTCCTCGGATAGCAACCCATCTACGTCTTTCATGACATTCCTAAGGTGGACCTCCCTGAATTTTTCCTTATCCGCCGATTTTAATGCCAACGAATGGTGAAGATCTTTTATGGTCTGATCCAATGCCTCGGTAGTGTGCTCTATCTTCTTCATAATATCATCGTTCATCTCATCCTTGCCCCACTCATATATTTTGGACAACATTAAAAGATTGGATATTGGACCACGAAGGTTATGGGATATGATCCGGACAAAATTTTGAAGCTCATGGTTTTGTTCCACTATTTGTTTGTTGGACAACACATCCTTGGTAACATCTTGGGCCGTACCGCTCATCCTAAATGGGTTGCCCTCTTGATCGTAAAAAGCCCTGCCTTTTTCATGGATATACTTAATATCCCCATTACCGACCACAATCCGGTGGACAATGTCATGCCTTACCTTTTGCTCTATACATTTATTTACATCCCGATCAAAAGCTTCCCTATCCTCTGGATGTATGATCTCCATCAAGGATTTGTAATTGGGTCTAAATGTGTCTGGATCTTTGTCAAAAATTTGGAAAAGTTGGTCTGACCAAGTGACTTCATTTTTTTTCATGTCCCAGGACCAATGCCCAATATCGGCAACTTCCTGGGCCTCACGATACTTTCTTTCACTTTCCTGTAACCGAAGGTTTTTATCTACTTCTTGGGTTATGTCCTTTTGCCAAACGCAACATCCTATGATCTCTCCCGAACTGTTCATGAAAGGTTGAAAAGAAAATTCATGGACCACGGTTTTCCCATTCTCTTCAAAGGTATGTCTTGATGTTGTTGCGTAACGGTTGAGTGCTCTTTCACACCCCTGACCACAAGGCTTAAAGAAAAAATCGGACTGATAAACGACCTTTAGGTCCATGCCTCTTTCGGCATCCCCTAACCCATTTTGTAAAAGACGGGACTTAAATGAAGTATTGAAAGCGGTAAGCTTATAATCCCTATCCATCGCCCACACCAGATCTGATCTATCTTCTACAATCTCAATTTTATTTTGAATAATGGTGTGTTTCTGTTTCACAGGTTAAAGTTTATCCAGAATAAAATTAACAGACCTATGTAAGTTGGGCAATAACTAGATATAGATCATTATTTATTGGCACTTTGCAGATAGTCCTCCAAATGCTCAATCCTTAAGGGTTTTGTGATAAATTCCTTAACGTATTTTCCATATTTATTGGCCTCTTCCCTATCTGCGTCTGATTCAGAAGAAGTAACCAAAAGGACCTCATTGGATTCCGGAAAATCCTCGAGCATCATAAATTCCAAAAATTCAAAACCACTCATCTCTGGCATATTTATATCCAATAAAATGAGTGTCTTTGTTGTTGGGTCGTCTCTATATCTGAGATCGTCCAGGGCCAGTTCAGGGTTGGTAAAACTCTTTACCTTTTCTTCCATTCCCATTCTTCTAAAATGAATCGAATTTACCGTATTCACAAGGTCTTCATCGTCGACCAAATAGATTTCTTTGTACATAGCGTGGCTGATTATTAATTTAATTAGTGTCCGTTTGGTTTTGCTTTAAAAAATTGACAAATATCAATATTTTATAAGTAAGAACTTTAAAAAGATTAATTTATTATAAAATCGACAATCAGATAAATAGATGAATGAAAGAAGTGACTAGGTTCTGAATACAATAATTTCGGTATTCAATAATGGTTGGTTGTGAATTTACGATTTTTTTTCAATAAAAAAAATTGGCTATGGCTTGACATTCAACAATTATATACCACCATCTCAACAGTATTCGTAAATATTAACTAAAAACGTTTGAATTTCAATAATCACAGAGCACACCTTTAATGGTTAAATTATTACCTTATTTTTTGGCAATTATCATTTAGGGTATCAGAAACATCCACAAGGCAAAGAGTTACAGGACAAAGAATTATAACAAAAAAAGACCCTTCAATAATTGAAGGGTCTTTTTATTTGTGCGGGTGAAGGGAGTCGAACCCCCACGCCTTGCGGCACTAGATCCTAAGCCATCCCTATCTTGCACCAAAATATGTCAAATCAACTGATTTATAATTGGTTACATTTTCACCGAATTCATTTGAATTCAAGTAAAACCATCGAAAACCAATAAATGTTTTACTTATATTGTACCAATTTTTCAGTACATTTATAACAGTACTTTCCAGTAGGGTATGTTGTTCCTGATTTGACTTTCCAACAGGACAAACATGGCTGCAAGTTTACAAATAATTTTGAGAAAAAAGCCCAATAAAGCGGGCGAGTGCCCTCTTGCGATCAGAATAACCAAAAATCGCCGCTCCACATACAAATATATTGGACTGCGTATAAGCAAAGAATTTTGGGACGATAAAAAGAAGAGGGTAAAAAAGACCCACCCAGATTCCAAAAAATTGAACAAGCTTATAAAGGCCAGAATCAGGGAGGCCAAAAAAGGGATGGTGGTCCTCCAAACAAAGGACAAGGATGCCTCGGTCCATTATATGAAGAAAGAAATTTATCGAACTAAAAGAAAGCTTAGTTTCTTCGAGTTTGCCCAAGAACATTTGGATGAAGCAGAATTAGCAGGAAAACATGGAAGGTTCATCGCTGAATCGGCCTATACAAGTTACATCCTGAAGTTCAGCAAAACCAAGGGATTGACTTTTAATGATATTGATGAACGGTTTCTAAAGAGGTTCAAAATTTATCTCAGAAAAAAGCATTCGTTAAAAGAGGTCAGTGTCATGAATGTCCTAGTTTACATTAGACTTCTTTACAACAAGGCCATTAGGGAGGGAGTTGTCAAACGAAAACATTACCCCTTTGGGGCCGGCAAGGTCAAAATCAAATTCCCAGAAAGCGAAAAAATCGGTCTTACCACTGAAGAAATTTTAACAATAGAAGGGTTAACAGGTTTAACCGATCTGGAAATCCATGCCAGAAATGTTTGGCTCTACTGTTTTTATTTTGCAGGAATCAGGGTATCGGATGCGTTAAGGACTCGTTGGAGTGATATTAGAGATGGGAGACTGTACTATAGAATGAGTAAAAACTCGAAATTGCTCAGTCTAAAAATCCCAGAGAAGGTATATCCCATTTTGGATTATTACAAAAAAGAGAAACGAGAAGCCAATGATTTCATTTTTCCAGAAATGAAAGGTGTGGATCTAACAGACTCCAAAAAAGTATACAATAGACTCAGAAACGGTAATTCAAAACTCAATATCAGACTAAAATCAATTGCTGAAAAAGCTAAAATCCATAAGAAACTCACCATGCACATAGCCCGACATAGCTTTGGCAATATCGCAGGAGACAACATACATCCGCTCATGCTCCAAAAACTGTATCGTCATAGTGACTTAAAAACGACGATCAACTATCAATCGAGTTTCATCCACAAGGAAGCTGATGATGCCCTCGACAAGGTTATTAATTTCTAATGGAAAGAATTTCAAACCTCTGGCATTCGCAAAGCAGTGGATTTATGTTAAACGTTTCGTTTGTTTCGTTTATTTCGTTTATTTTTGTTTCAAACCATTCAAAATTGACCCATGGAAGAATTGGAAAACATAAAGAGGCCTTCAAAAGAAGAGCAATCTACTGCAATAGAATCCTACAACGCACTGGAAACCGTTTTAAAGGAAATTAAAGACAAATCGCCTGAAATTGAAATTGAGGAAACCCAGGATAAAATAAGAATCCCCCTTAAGGCCTTAAAATTATTGGCCGAAATCCTAAAAGCAATGGGAGATGGAAAACCCATTTCCATAGTACCAATTGCCGCTGAAATGACCACTCAATCGGCTGCAGAGTTTTTAGGATGTTCAAGGCCCCATTTGGTAAAATTGTTGGAGCAGGGAAAAATTCCATTTACCAAAATCGGAAAACATCGAAGGGTAAGATTTGAAGATGTTTCCAAATACAAAAATCAGATGAAGAAAGAACAAGAGGCTTTAATCATTCAAATGATGAAGTCAGACGAAGAATCTGGGTTGTATGATTCATAGTGTCAGATTTACATGTGTTTTGGACACCAATATCATTTACCCACTGTTAATCAGGGACTTAATGTTTTGGTTTGCCCATTATGAATTGTTTACTCCGAAATGGAGCAAGCATATTTTTTTGGAATGGGATGATGTCATGAAAAGAAAGGGGATTGGCAAGGATGAACGGAATAAGAGAATCGATGTTGCAAATAGAGCATTTCCAGACGCAATGGTAAATAATTACGAGCCACTAATTGAGACTTTACAATTACCTGATGAAAAGGACAGGCACGTTTTGGCTGCAGCCATAAAAACAAACGCGAACGTTATTATAACTGAGAATTTAAAGGATTTTCCCAAAGAGTATTTGGCTTCTTTTGGACTTAGTGCAAAATCCAGCGATGATTTTCTAACGGATATCATTGACTTAAATCCAGAAAAAGCAGTGGAGGCCTTTAAGAAATTAGTAATGAACCGTACCAACCCAAATCTAGATGAGTTTGAGATATTGGACAGATTAAGAGCTCTTGGTTTGAAGGATACTGCAAATTACTTGCACGCCTACCTATAATCAGCTATGGCCATACTTACCTCTAGAATCTTGGATACATAAACTTTTTTACAGGAGTTGAGCTGAAAAAAAATTTTCAGCTTATTTTTTTAACTTTCATGCGCCGAATGAGACCTATAATCGGCTCAAGTGAAACACGGTCAATATAAAATATATAGGGCGAACGAAGCAAAGCGAAGTGCTGCAAGCGTCCCAAAACTTACCAAACTAATTTACTGAGCGAGGCAAAATCATTTTTTATTTAGAAGCTTCTCCAAGTAAGCAATCTTGTCCTTTTCTGCTTGTAATAAACGCTCGTAAAGTTTCTTATTTTCTTCATAAGCATCCATTAACCTATCCAATGGATTAAATGTGCAGTGGGTATTAAATGCACTACTGTCATGGAAACTATTGAAATAGTTAAAGATTGACTCTTCATTAAATTGTTGAATTCCTTCCTTGGTCACACCCAGTGCCTTTGCAACCTCTTCCAACTTGGCATCATCCACCTTTTCACTGTTCTCAATGTTGGAAACGGCCTGTTGGCTAATGCCCAGTTCTTCGGCAAGGGTCTCCTGCTTCATACCTCGCAGTTCCCTGATCCTGCTGATCTTTCTGCCTATATGGTTGTTCTTGGTCTTTGTCTGCATATCCCAAATATAGGGTGTTTCCCACAATAATCCGATTGTAAAATACAAAACAGCATCAATAAAGTACAAGTGCCCATGGTGGGAAACATGGAAATGTGGCCTTAATATGGTGGATGATTCTCCAACCCTTTAATACACATTTCTATGACACATGGCACAAACATACCAAAACACTTTGAAAAAACGGAAGAGCTTTCCGAACTGCTCGATAGTGTCCTGAACATTATAACCATTGACAGGGCCTTTCTGTCCCGAAAACAAAATGAAGGCAATACCGTATATTATTTCCTCACCCTTTTTGTGGATGTCAACAATGACCCCCTACCCAATGAGATCCGTTCCCTAGTGGCAAAAAAGGGAAAGAAACATCCCGATTTCAGGATAAGGGTCTATACGGAGAACCAATCCGAAACGGGTCTTGAAAGAGGTTCCCTCTATTTCTTGGAACATTGCTGCCTCGGGAAAACCGTATTCGCCCATCCCGAGGGGGAGAACATTATGGATTATTCCACCATGGCATACCAAACCTTAATGAAGAGGGCCACTCGGTATCACAAATCGGAATTGGGAAAAGTAAATGCCTTTGCCAATACTGCGGACATCCTGATCAAGGAAGGGGATTATGCCATTGCCACTTTCAATATGCACCAAGCCTTTGAACTTGCGTTCCGGTTCATCGAACAGATGTGCATAGGAAGGAGTATGGTCACACACAGTATTATCAGCCATATCAACTATTGCAAGCACTTCTTCCCCACCCTGCAACCTTTTTTGGAAACTTCGGAGTTGAAGAGCAATGAACTGTTGCTCCTATTGGAACATGCCTATAGTGTTGCCCGTTATGGCAATGAGTTTGAGATCACAAAGGTACAGACCAAGACCATCCAATCCAAGATGAAGGATTTCATCCAAGAGGTGGTGATCATTTTTAAAAGACATCTAGGACAGTGCAAAGACCAAATCGAGAGAAATGGAAAGAATAAAGCATCCCCAAAAGAGACCAAGAGTGTTGAAAACAATAATGAACCATCCCTATTTGGTCAATTGAAGGAACTGGAAAAAGAGCACTTCTTTGCCCTGAAGCCCTATATCCCTGAAAAGGGGCTGTACAGTATCGAACTCATTACCGAGGGGTATGGGGAAACCTCCTTTATGATCTCCAACCTGATCAAGGTCTGTATCACGGCACTGGGAACCGAAAATTTCTCGACACGGGCCGTTCCCCAACCCCACCGAAACATCAGCGAGGTTCTTGGATATATCTTGGATTTGATACCCCATGATGAAATGGAATTCTTGGACAAGGCCAGAAAACTGTTGTCGGAACAAAAAACAACCACGCCCCAATAAATCCATAGAAATGAAATCAAAGAAGAAAAGGCTAAAGACCTTGGAAGAGATACAACAGTTAAGGAACGATCTTTCGGGCCTGTTGGGAAACAAAAAGTCCATCGACCCCAAGGGAAACCATGTGTCCTTCGAGGTCAGGGACAACAACCATCTTTTGATGCAGATCAGAAGTCTATTGCAGCTCTGTGTATCCGCTTTAAACGGAGATGGGATGATGCTGTTTCCTAAGAATAAAAATGCATCAAAGGAGGATAGTGTCATCCAAGTATTGGAATTGGTGCTTTGCCTCCTGCCAGATGGTCAAATGTACTTTATGGACAAACTGGACGAAAAACTATCAAAACTGGAAAACAAAAAAAATCCATGAACCCGAACGAAGAAAAACTAATAAAGGATTTGAGATTTCACTCAAACGACCATTCCCCGACCTTGGTTCCACATCCATATTTCAAGGGTAAGTTCCAACCCACCTTCTTTTATTTTGACGGGCATGCCGACCTAATGCTGACCGTCCGTACATTGCTATACCTTTCCATGAGGGCAATAAACCCCGACCTTGGCTCGGACGATGTAATGGACAGGAACGAAGAGGAATTCATACATCAAGCAATCACCATTGCCAACCGTTTGATGCCGGTCGGTGAAGAGGCATTGATGGACCATGTGAACCTATTTTATCGGGAGGAAAAGAAGGCCAAAAAAGAAAAATGATCAAGGAATGGCAAAAGCATTTTTTCCTCAAATATATAGGGGTCTTAATGATTTTTACGCTAAAAATTCCTTGGTTTTACTGGCCTGAACGCGTTTTTATGCTAAAAATAACGTCAATCCTGAAATATCAAATTGTCAAAAAACCGGAGACAAATCAACTATTGATTCAAACTCCAAACAATCATTTTTTCACTAAAAATTCATTGATTTTACCGGGCTGGGAGTACTTTTCCATTAAAAACGATTTATTCGCAATCAATTAAAATTTCAGAAAACTCACAAAAAATGGACTTTTCCGTAGGAAAATGAATCAATGGCACCGCGCTAGCGTGCTATCCTCTTGCTTTACATTTTTCGTCCTGCAAACAGGACAACAAATGACAGCCTATTTGAACTATATTTTAAAGGTGTCAGTCCACCGTCTTTGCTGGGCGGGTTCATTGCCACACCACGTCGTCTTTATCAGCCGTCTGTGCCCCATCACCCGCAAGGTGCTACCCCATTCTTAACCGCGGTATGGCAACCAAGTTGTAAGGTTATCTGAAACCGAGTTATGATGATAAATTTAAAAAGTTGTTGACCCTGAAAAGGATTTTATTCAAAATAAAATCCATAATTATCAGTTGTAATTACGGATTATTTCCCCAAGGTTTTGAACAAAAAATTAAACAACCAATAATAAAAATGGCAGAATTTTTACAGGGAGACCAGCTAAATGCAGCACTTTCGAGAATTTTTGATGAAGCAGAACAACAACTGGTAGTTGTTTCCCCATTCATCAAACTCCATTCAAGAATCAAGGACATACTAAAATCCAAAAAAGATAATGACAAGCTTAAGATTACCATAGTATTTGGTAAAAATGAGGGCAAGATTTCAAAAAGTTTCAATCAAGAGGAATTCGAATTCCTTAAGGATTTTCCCAACATTGAAATAAAATATGAACCACGTCTTCATGCCAAGTATTACGCCAATGAATCATCAGCCCTTTTAAGTTCAATGAACTTATATGACTATTCACAGAACCATAACATTGAATTTGGAATATTGACCAAATTCAATCTATTGGGCGAATTAACGGGGAACATTTTAGGTGGTGACACATTGGACAAAGAAGCCCTACAATACTTTTTACAGGTTGCCAATAATAGTCAATCCTTATATAAGAGAGAACCAAAATATGAGGAGGCACTTATGGGCTTAAAGAAAAAATATACGGGTTCAACAACAGAGGATAACCTGACATCCCTGTATCAAGAAAGTTCCATTGAACCTAAATTTCCCAAAAAGTACCGCCCAGACTCAAAGGAATCTTTTGGCTACTGCATTCGAACAGGTGTGAAAATCCCCTTTAATCCAGAACGGCCTTTTTGCGATAAAGCATATAGATCATGGGCCAAATACAAGGATGAAAATTATCCGGAAAAGTATTGCCACTTTTCCGGAGAAGAATCAAATGGTGAAACTTCCTTTTCCAGACCGATTCTTAGAAAGAACTGGAAAAAGAGCCAGGCAATTTCTTGAACACCATAATACTTTTTTGACAACATCATAAATTATTAGGCTTACCACAACACTTTGGTAGGCCTAAATAGTTTATCCTATTTTCACGGAATACCTGAAACCCATATATTAGTAGGAAAAATCTACCTTACTTGGATTTTAAATTAACTCCCCCATAATTTTATAATTCGAAGGTATTTTGACAATAAGATCCAAAAGGGTTCAAATACATTAATTTGTGTTCCCTTATTAACTTCGGGCAACTTTTACGAAAATCATTTAAATATATAATTGACATATGGGTAAAACCAAAACTGAAAAGACCAAATCCATAGAAGAAACCCTGTGGCAATCTTGCGATAAATTAAGGGGCTCTGTTGAGCCCTCAGAATACAAACACGTAGTACTCGGATTGATTTTCCTCAAATTTACCAGCGATAAGTTTGAACAACGAAGACAAGAACTCATTGCCGAAGGCAAAGAGAAATACGTAGAAATGAAAGATTTCTACAACATGAAAAACGTCTTCTTCTTAGATGAAGTATCACGCTGGAGCTACATCATCAAAAACGCCAAGCAAGACGATATTGCCATTAAAATCGATACCGCACTGCACACCATCGAGAAAAACAATCCGGTGCTAAAAGGGGCTTTGCCCGATAACTACTTTTCCCGCTTGGGACTGGACAAGTCCAAATTAGCCTCCTTGCTCGATAAAATCAATGAAATTGACACCATCAAAGATCAGGAGCAAGACATTGTAGGCCGTGTGTACGAATATTTCCTGTCCAAATTCGCCCTAAAAGAAGGCAAAGGAAAAGGAGAATTTTACACTCCAAAAAGTATTGTAAACCTTATTGCCGAAATGATAGAACCTTATAAGGGGATTATCTATGACCCTGCCTGTGGTTCTGGTGGTATGTTCGTGCAATCCATAAAGTTTATAGAAAATCACCATGGTAATAAAAAAGAGGTATCCATTTACGGACAGGAATACACCAACACCACCTATAAACTGGCCAAAATGAACCTGGCCATACGTGGTATTGCGGCCAATTTAGGAGACAAAGCGGCCGATACCTTTGCCCAAGACCAACACAAGGATTTGAAAGCCGATTACATTATGGCAAACCCACCCTTCAACCAAAAAGATTGGCGGGGTGCTGATGAGTTATTAGACGACCCACGATGGAAAGGTTATGACGTACCCCCTAAAAGCAATGCCAACTATGCTTGGATTTTAAATATGGTGAGCAAGCTTTCCGAAAATGGGGTGGCCGGGTTTATCTTGGCGAATGGAGCCCTCTCCGGTGGAGGCGAAGAATACAAAATCCGTAGAAAACTCATTGAAAACAACTTGGTAGAAGCTATTGTCATTTTACCACAAAATATGTTCTATACCACCAATATTAGTGTAACTCTTTGGATATTGAACAAAAACAAAACCGAACGAACGGTAGAATTACCAGATACTAAACGAAACTACCGCAATCGTGAAGATGAAATACTGTTTATGGATTTACGCCAAATAGGTATTCCTTTTGAAAAGAAATTTATTCAATTTTCAGAAGAAAATATTCAAGATATAGCCAAAACCTACCACAATTGGCAGCAAAAGGACTCAGATTATAAAGATGTCCCTGAATATTGTTATAGTGCGAGCTTAGATGAAGTTGCCAAAAAAGACTTCTCCTTAGTGCCCAGTAAATATATCGAGTTTGTAAACCGTGACGAGAACATCAATTTCGAGGAGAAAATGACGGCTCTACAAACGGAGTTAAGCGACTTATTGCAACAAGAAGCCAAGAGCAAAACCCAATTGTTAAACGTGTTTAAAGAATTAGGTTATGAGCTCAAACTATAAAAGAATTGGCGAATACATAGAGCTTGTTGACGAAAGAAACTCTGATTTGAGTATTAACTTGTTATTAGGATTAACGGTTGATAAAAAATTCATCCCCTCTGTAGCTAATACGGTAGGAACGAATATGAAAAATTATAAAATCATTCGTAAAAACCAATTCGCTTGTAGTATGATGCAGGTTCGCAGGGATAAAAAAATGCCAATTGCTATCTTAAAAGATTTTGAAGAAGCTATTATTTCGCAAGCTTATCCCGTATTTCAAGTTGTGGATGAATCTTTACTTGACCCCGATTATTTAATGATGTGGTTTTCACGCGAAGAGTTTGACAGACAAGCTACGTTTCATGCAGTTGGTGGTGTAAGAGGTAGTTTAGAATGGGAAGATTTTTTGGATTTTGAACTCCCCATCCCTTCCATAGAAAAACAGCGAGAAATCGTTAAAGAATACAACACCGTTACCAACCGCATCAAACTCAACGAACAACTCAACCAAAAACTGGAAGAAACCGCACAAGCCTTGTATAAGCATTGGTTTGTATCTCCAAATAAAAAATACTCTAAGAAAAAACTTGGAGATATCACTAGTCTTATTACTGATGGGAAGCACGGTAATTGTAAAGATGAGCCCAATTCTGGTTACTATTTTCTAAGTGCTAAAGATGTAAGACACACTTTAATGTATGACAACGCAAGGCAAATTAATAAAAAAGAATTTGATGAAACCCATAGACGTACAGACCTTAATCCGAAAGATATATGTTTAGTAAATACTGGTGCTACAATTGGAAGAATGTGTTTGGCTCCAGCAAATTCAAGAACTAGAAGAACTACATTTCAAAAAAGTGTAGCTGTAATAAAACCTAAAGAAAGTGTTTCAAGTGGATTTTATCTCTACTGCCTACTTAAAAATGAAATGAGAGAAATAATAGAGTTAGGTAAAGGAACATCGCAATCAAATTTACTATTAGGTGACTTGAAGGAATTTGAAGTTGATTTTCCTGAAACCAATAAAATTCAAGAATTTGAAATAAAAGTCACACCTATCTTTAATCTATTAGAATCTAATAGTGAAGAAAATTTTCTTTTAGAAAAAATTAAATTAATTATTCTTATGAAAATGTCCAATGTAAAGAATTAAATGAAATCAGAAGCAATAGAAAATTAAAAAAATGTACATATCCAAACTATCCATAACCAATTATAGAGGGGTTAAAGAAACCCGAACCATTCACTTAGACCAACTATCTTCAATAGTTGGTAAAAATGATGCCGGTAAAACCATTGTACTTTTTGCCATTGCCTCCTTTCTTGATATTAAAAGCTTTCCAATAACCTATTCAGATTTTAATGATATAGACAAACCTATCATTTTTGAATTTGATTTTAAGGCAGAAAATTTGGAAGAGCTATTAATGTCTAAACTTAAATCTAAGGTTAAGAAAGCTGATGGTTTAGAAGAATATGTTCAGGATTTTATTTTTAATGGAACCATAAAATATAAACGGGAAGCTGCTAAAGTGGATAAAAAATTTTCAGCTGAATATATTTTGGTTGAAGATTTTGAACAAGAAGATATTCAACAATTATACTTTAAATCTGATGAAGAACTAAACGTTATTCTTGAAAAGTACGGAATAGAAATACCTGTAGAAGGCAAAGGAAGAAACTCAAAGGTTGAAAAGATTAAATACATTAAACAACACTTTGTAGATGCTAATAGAGTTAGTTTTTGGTTAGAAGACGATAGCAAAGTAGCCAACCTATTTCCTGCTGTAGAAATGTTCAAAGCTGACTACGGTTTGGAAGCTGATACCAAATTCAAAACCAATTCAGTCAGTGAAATTCAAGATTATTTTAACCGTGAGGTTGCTGAAGCTGATACCAAACTAAAAAAGGTAGAAGCCGAAATAGTTGAAGAAATGAAAAAGGAAGCAGAATCGGTTCAAAGCTATATGCAAGATTACACTTCCTCATTAAAGTCGGTTCAAATCAAACCAACTATTAATTGGGAAAAAGCAATCACAGGCGTTGATGTTAATTTCCGATTTGATGGAGATGATAAATTTATCCCAATGAGCCATAAAGGCACTGGATATAGAAGGTTGTTTATGGTAGCACGATTTAGATACTTAGCAGAAAAAAATAAAGGCAATAATATTATCTATCTTATAGAAGAACCAGAAACGTTTTTGCACCCTACAGCTCAATCTGATTTATTGGATGCATTAAAAGAATTGTCGAACGATAATCAAGTAATTATAACAACACATTCGCCAGTATTTGCAGGTGCAACGAGCGTTAAAGGAGTTGTATTATGCACTAAAGATGGGCAATCAAATTATTCAAATGCAATTTCTGAAGATGATACTGATTTTTTGATGCAAATAGTTGAGGAATTGGGTATAAAACCAAGTTTTAATTTGCGAGACCATCACGAAAAAATAGTTTTTGTAGAAAGTAACAATGATGCTAAATTCTATCATTTACTTTGTGTGAAAATATTAGGAAGAAATTTACTTCAAAACAATAGAATTTTAGTGCTTCCTTTTGGTGGAGGAGCTGATATTGAAAGCTTCTTGAATATTGATTATTTTGACAATTCGGATAGGGATTTGTATTTAATAATTGATAGTGATAAACACCTAAATAAACAGGAGAAACAATTGCAAAGAGCAGAATCTTTCAGAAATACTAAGGAAAAAGGCAAGGCTTATGTTTTGTCTAAAAGTTATATCGAAAGCTACTATCATCCAAGAGCTTTTGAACGAGTATATCAACTTCCTGAAAATTCATTTGACTTTTTTAATGATGATGAAAATGTTAGAACAACCATCAAACAAATAGTCAGAGAAAATGATTTTGCTAATAAGAATATTAAAGAGAAAAATAATTTCAAAATTTTCAATGAAACTACCAAGGAGGAGTTTACTGAAATTGTAGAGCCAGAGTTAATAGATTTTTTAACAGAAATCACAAACTAAAAGAATATTTATGCCCGAAACCAACCGCATAGAATACAAAGCACAACTCACCAAAGATTTAGATTTGGAAAAAGAAGTGGTAGCCTTTTTAAACTACCACGAGGGCGGTTTGGTCTATATCGGTATCGATAAAAACGGCAATACTCTTGGTGTTTCAGACCCAGATGCCGATATGCTTAAAATAAAAGACCGCATTAAAAATAACATTGCTCCTTCGGCTATGGGTTTGTTTGATGTGGTGGCAGAAGAGAAGGACGGTCAGCCTATCATTAAAATCATTGTGGCCAGTGGTAGCGAAAAACCCTATTTCAAGAAAAAATACGGAATGACCGAAAAAGGCTGCTACCTGCGTATAATATTCCCTTCATCAGAACCGGTCAACACCACCGACCAAGCCACCAACCAAGCTACCGACCAAGTCGATTGGCAAAGTTTGGTTGTTACATATTCAGCAATAAAAAATGAGGCAGAACCAAATCAAGTAAATTTCTTAGAATGGTTGCAAACCAAATATTCAAATCATATTACACGAACTTCAGGAAAGCTTCAGGATAACTTCGGGAAAGGATTTGAAATGCTGAAAATAGTAGGTTCAGAAAACACTTCAGGTAAACCTTCATATAAGAAGCTTCCTAACAGCTTTATTGTTTTGGTGCTATTGGCAATGGATGCCACTATTACGGCAGAAGAGATTTCTGCATTAATAGGGATTTCAGAACGCGCAGTGTTTTCAAACTTAAATAAACTCAAAAATGCCAATTTGATAGAACGTATTGGAGGCAGAAAAGAGGGCTATTGGCAAACTAAGAACAAGAATGAAAAAAATTACAGAAGCAAAATTAAAAAGCAAAACAACCTATGGCAAAATATAGTGTACACCAACAACCTGTAGAAACCTTATTAAGCTGGATAAAATCTGGCGATATTGCCATACCAGAAATTCAACGTCCTTTTGTATGGAAAGCTACCAAGGTTAGAGATTTAATAGATTCTTTATACCAAGGCTATCCTGTAGGCTATATTATTACTTGGCGTAACCCAGATGTCAAATTAAAAAACGGAGAATTATCGGCAGGTAAAAAAGTGTTAATCGATGGGCAGCAAAGAATAACCGCTTTAACAGCAGCGATTGTTGGGCAACGTGTTTTAAATAAAAATTATAAAGAGATTAATATTCGTATTGCTTTTAATCCGCTAAACGAAAAGTTTGAGGTATTGAATAAAGCCTATGAGAAAAGTCCTGAATGGATAAATAACATTAATCCTATTGTAAACGATGAAATAACCATTAGCAAAGCGAGAAAAAGCTATATGGAATTAAATCCTCAAGCAGATGAGGATTTAATAGAACAACGAATAGAAAAACTCAAAAAAATTAAAAACCAACAAGTCGGTATAATTGAGCTAGATGCTAGCTTAGATATAGATACCGTTACTGAAATATTTATACGAATCAATCAAAAAGGTGTAGTGTTAAGTAATGCCGATTTTGTAATGTCTAAAATAGCATCAGACGAGCAACACGATGGTAACAAAATGCGTAAAATGATTGATTATTTTTGTCGTTTGTTAGTTGATAAAGGCTTCAATAAACATATTGTAGACAACGACACGCAATTTGCTGCAAGTAAATATTATAAAGCCATAAAATGGATGGCTACAGGTAAGGATGATCTGTATTGCCCTGATTATATAGATATGCTTCGTGTGGCATTTACCTTTAAATTTAGTCGTGGTAAATTTAGTGATTTGGTTGCCTTACTTTCGGGTAGAAATTTTGAAACCAGAACCTACGAAAATGAAATTGCAGTAGCAAGCTATAGTAAACTATCAGAAGGTTTAGAGGCCTTTGTAAATCAAACCAATTACCAAAGGTTTATTATGATATTAAAATCTGCTGGATTAATTAGTAGAAAATTAATATCCTCACAAAACAGTTTAAACTTTGCTTATGCACTATATCTTAAACTAAGAGATGACGGACTAAGCGAACCAGAAATACAAGGTTATGTGAAAAGATGGTTGGTGTTGTCTGTTTTTATTGGACGCTATTCTGGGTCGGCAGAATCTAGAATAGACGAAGATATTAAGCAAATAAATACCAAGGGGATTGCCACGTATTTATTACAAATGGAACAAGTTCATTTAGGCGAAGGGTTTTGGGATTTTGGTTTAATTAACGACTTAGAAAGTTCTAGTGTAAACAACAACGCTTACACGCTTTATTTGGCAGCCCAAGTAAATAGTAATTCGGATGCTTTTTTATCAAAATCAATGACCATTACCAGTCTTATTGAGCAACGAGGAGACATACATCATATTTTCCCAAAACAATATTTAATAGCTAACGGATACCCACAGAAAGCCTATAACCAAGTAGCAAACTTTGTATATACAGAGCAAGCCACTAATATCAAGATTGGTAAAATGCCACCTAACGAATATTTAGGTAAAATTAAAGAGCAAATAAACGATGGCGTTAATGAAATTAGCACCATAGACGATAACGATGCTTTAATTGAAAATATTAGAATAAACGATATTCCTTTGTCTATAATCCAAGCAACTCATTCAGATTACAACCAGTTTTTAATAGACAGAAGAAAATTAATGGCAAAAAAATTAAAAACGTATTATGAAAGTTTATAAAGGTTTATAAAAGACAGAAACCAACCGCATAACATACAAAGCACAACTCGCCAAAGAGGTAGATTTAGTCTTATACAATCTTTCGACAGGTTTAAAATGTCAAGTTTTACACTCCAAAAACTTGACATTTTAAAGAAAAGCTTATCTTTACAACATGACATTAACCGCACAAATACGCAAAAAAATAGAGCAGCTGCCAAATGGTAAAACATTTGGGTATAAAGATTTGTGCATAGAAAAAAGTGATTTTGTTTCTGCAGCTAAAGCAATGGAGCGCTTGCAAAAAGAAGGGCTCATAAAAAAAATAAGCAAAGGGCAGTTTTACAAACCTGAAAAAACAGTTTTTGGCGAATTAAAACCCGATTACACAGAATTATTGCGTCCGTATCTGTTTCAAGACAAGCAAAGAATAGCCTATGAAACAGGAACATCATTATACAACAAGCTAGGATTAACCACGCAAATACCTTTTACCATAAAATTAGCCAGTAGAGCTAAGAAAATTAATATAGATAGAGAGAATCTAAAAATAAGATCTGTAAAAAGCTATGCAGAAATCACCCAAGACAACTATCAAATTTTAGGTTTGTTAGATGCTTTTAAAGACATTAAGCAAATTCCTGATTGCACAGTAAGCAAAGCCGTAAAACGTCTAAGTGTTTTGCTTAAACAGAAAAGCAAAGTAGAACTCCAATCATTAATCAACTACGCTATGGTTTATCCTCCCAGGGTAAGAGCTTTACTTGGGGCGGTATTACAAAACAATGGTTATGCCAAAAACGATTTAAACGAACTAAAAAATAGTCTAAATCCATTAACCAGTATAAAGCTAGATATTAAAGAAAAAGAATTGCCTACCAAAAAAGACTGGTACATCCGATGAAGCTACATACCGATAAAAAGTTATTTGGAGATGCGATAAAAGCTACAGCGCAACAATTGATGCTGAAAGAATCTTATATAGAAAAAGACTATTGGGTGACGGTGGCCTTACAGCAATTGTTTTCGAACGAAATTGCTAAGCATTTGGTATTTAAAGGGGGAACATCACTATCAAAATGTTATGGACTTATCAAGCGTTTTTCGGAAGATATTGATTTGGTGCTATTAGATGTTGATACTTGCAGCAGTAATCAGAAAAAAGCTATGCTAAAACAAGTGAGTCATAGCATTCAAGACATAATGCCAGAGATAGAAATTGAGGGTTTAACACATAAAACGGGGCAAATTAGAAAAACAGCACATCAATTTCCTATGCTATTTTCAACCAAAGACGAACAAATACGAAACGAAATTGTGTTGGAGGTGAATTGGTTAGGCGATTCAGAACCTTATAATGAAAAAAAGGTGTCTTCATTGGTTTATGAAATGATGAAAAAAAACGAGCAACACGAAATGATACAGACTTATGGTATGCAACCATTCACTGTAAAAGTAATGGATATGAAACGTACGTTTTGTGAAAAAATAATGAGTTTGGTTCGGTTTTCATACAAAGTCAATCCCATAGAAGAATTAAGAAGAAAAATAAGACACGCCTATGACTTGCATCAGTTAGCACGGCATGACGAAATAAACATATTTTTAAACTCGTCCGAGTTTCAGTTGATGATGTTAAAAGTCGCAAAAAACGATTTAGAGGCCTATAAAGACAGCAGAGAATGTTTAAAAACACATCCCAAAGAAGCATTATTTTTTAGTGAATTAGATAAAGTTTGGGAACAATTGCTGAACACATACACCACAACATTTAAAGATTTAGTTTACGAAGATTTTCCAACAGAACAAGAAGTATATGCTTCACTTTTGTTCATTAAGGAAAAAATAAACGCAATCTGCTGGTTAAAAAATGAATAAATAATGAAATTCACTGAAGCCAAATTAGAAGAAGCATTTATCGAGCTTTTAGAAAATGAAGGCTATTCGCATTTTGGGGGCAGCAGCATTGTTCGCAACGGCGAAGATGAAGTCTTGATCGAAGAAGACTTAATGGCCTTTTTGTTGAAACAATACAAGGCCGAGGGCATCACCCATGCCGAGGCCAAATCAATTGTATTGCAACTAAAAACCCTACCTGCTTCAGATCTATATGAGGCCAACAAAACATTCATGCAATGGCTTTCCGATGGCTTTAGTTTTAAACGGGAAGACCGCAACCAAAAAGACATTTGGATCTATCTTATCGACTATACCGAAGCAAACAACAATACGTACAAGTTTGTAAACCAACTGGAAATCGTTGGTTCGGAAAAACGCATTCCCGATGGCATTATCTATATCAATGGATTGCCCGTTGTGGTGTTTGAGTTCAAAACGGCCATTCAAGAAAATTGTACCATTCATAACGCTTATGTACAATTAACAACCCGCTACAAAAGAGATATTCCAGAACTTTTTAAATACAATGCGTTCTGTGTTATTAGTGACGGTGTCAACAACAAAGCAGGTTCCTTTTTTGCTCCTTACGAGTTTTTCTATGCTTGGCGTAGAATATCTGGCTCCAATAAAGAGGTTGATGGTATTGATAGTATGTTCACTCTTGTGCAGGGTATGTTCCATCAGGATAGATTTAGAGATATCATCCAAAACTTCATTTATATACCCGATACCTCTAAAAAAGATGAGAAAATTGTATGTCGGTATCCACAGTATTATGCAGCACGGGCCTTATACGGGAATATAAAAAAGGCCCAAAAGCCTGAAGGCGACGGCAAAGGGGGAACCTACTTTGGGGCGACCGGAAGTGGCAAGAGCTTTACCATGCTATTTCTTACGAGATTATTGATGAAAAGCCCTTGCTTCGAAAACCCCACCATTGTTCTCATTACCGACCGCACCGATCTGGACGATCAACTGTCAGGTCAATTTACGAATGCCAAGGGATACATCGGGGACAACACAGTGACCAGTGTGGAAAGCAGGGCAGATTTAAGGGAACTGCTCCAAGGGCGTGCCAGCGGTGGGGTGTTCTTGACCACCATTCATAAGTTCACCGAGGACATCGAATTGTTGACCGAGCGCAGCAATGTCATCTGTATTTCAGATGAGGCCCACAGAAGCCAGACCAACTTAGATCAAAAAATACGGGTGACCGAAAAAGGTGTCAAAAAATCCTATGGATTTGCCAAATATTTACATGATTCACTTCCCAATGCAACATATGTTGGCTTTACAGGCACTCCTATTGACGCCACTTTGGATGTATTCGGCAAAGTGGTCGACGCCTATACCATGACCGAATCGGTCCAAGATGAGATTACCGTTAGAATTGTATATGAAGGCAGAGCGGCAAAAATCGCCCTGCAGAACAGTGAACTTGAAAAAATAGAGCAATATTATGAGGAAGCTGCCGAAGCCGGCGCCAATGAATATCAAATAGAGGAAAGCAAAAAACAATCCGCCAACATGAACGCCATACTGGGAGATCCGGACAGACTAAAGGAGTTGGCGGCAGATTTTGTTGAGCATTACGAAAAGCGGGTGTCGGAAGGTGCGACCGTAAAGGGCAAGGCGATGTTTGTCAGCAGCTCTCGTTTTATAGCTTATGAATTCTATAAGAATGTATTAGAATTAAGACCTGAATGGAACGAAGTAAAAATTGCCGAAGAAGGTGCAATTCTTACTGATAAAGAAAAGCGGGAAATCAAGCCCATGGAGCGCATCAAAATGATCATGACCCGAGGAAAGGACGACCCAAAGGAATTGTACGACATATTGGGCACTAAAGAATACCGCAAGGAACTGGATAGACAATTCAAGAACGAGAAATCCAATTTCAAGATAGCCATTGTAGTGGATATGTGGTTGACCGGATTTGATGTCCCCTTCTTGGATACCATCTATATTGACAAGCCCATACAGCAACATAACCTGATACAGACCATTTCCCGTGTGAACCGTAAATTCAAGGGAAAAAACAAGGGCTTGGTTGTAGATTATATTGGTATAAAAAAGCAAATGAATTTAGCCCTTAAGAAATACTCCGAAGGGGACAAGGATAATTTTGAGGATATACAACAATCCTTAATTGTGGTAAGAAACCATTTAGACCTATTAGCTAAACTCCTTCACAAGTTTGACAGCTCAAAGTACTTTAACGGGTCTGCTTTAGAGCAATTGAACACACTTAATATGGCAGCTGAATTTGTACAGTTGACCAAAGAGATGGAAACTCGATTCATGGGCTTGGTCAAAAGACTAAAAGCGGCTTATGATATATGTGCAGGCAGTGAGGAATTGACACAACAGGAAAGAGATTACACCCATTTCTATTTAGCAGTTCGCTCAATTGTTTTTAAACTCACTAAAGGAGATGCACCGGACACAGCTCAAATGAATGCCAAAGTAAGGGAAATGATTAAAAACGCCTTACAAAGTGATGGTGTGGATGAAATTTTTAAAATGGGTGAAGAAACAGAAAATGAGCAAGACATTTTTGATGAGGATTACTTAGCCAAAATCGATAAAATCAAACTACCGAATACAAAGATTAAGTTGTTACAGCAGCTATTGGCAAGGGCTATTGGTGAAATGAAGAAAGTCAATAAAGTAAAAGGTGTTGACTTTTCCAAGAGAATGGAATCCTTGGTTCAGAAATACAATCAACGTGATGAAAATGATATTCTACGTAGTGAGGTGTATGAAGAAATGGCAGAACAACTGACCAATTTGATTTGGGACGTTTATACGGAGTACAAATCCGGCAATGACCTAGGGATAGATTTCGAGGAAAAAGCCTTTTATGACATCCTCAAGGAATTGTGTATCAAATATGATTTTACGTACCCAGAGGACAAATTGATAAATTTGGCCAAAGCGGTAAAGGAACTGGTTGATGGTCAAGCCAAATTCCCGGATTGGAACAAACGAAATGATATCAAGGCTGCCCTAAAAGTAGGGTTGATACTTTTGTTGGACGAACATGGTTACCCCCCGGTGGAACGGGATGAAGTTTATGAAGAAATCTTTGAGCAGGCAGAGAATTTTAAAAAGTACTCCAGTGGTAATTTCTGACCAAGAAATGGAAATCAGCATTTCACATTTTCACTTTTCCTAACTATCATGGTTCTAAATGGCAAGCCTCCAAAATAAATCAAAAGGAATCAAAATAACTAGTCCATAACTTGTTCAAAACTGGGACAAGCACTGGACAAGTATCGAACAAGCATTAGTATCTATAATAAAACATATATAAACTATATAAAACTATTATAAACCAGAAATTTTAAAAATTAGATTTTTTTGACAGAGCTCAATTGGTCAATAGAACCAAAACAGCCCCTACAATCATTTTGAGCCTGTTTAAAAGCCAAAACACCCAATTGTAATACCATAACGCATCTCGATAAATTTTAATGCCTAGAAAGGCGCTTATGGATGAATTAAAAATAATCGCCCCCTTGATATCAAATTTTGCTCTTCCCAAGGGTTTGATTCACTTAGTTATTCAACCAGTAAACCATTCAAACCATGAAAACCAAAACAATATCCAGAAAAGAACTTTATGAAATGGTCTGGACGACCCCTTTGACACAGTTGGCCAAACAATACAACATTTCGGACAATGGGCTAAGAAAGATTTGCATCAAACATGAGATACCACTGCCCAAGGTCGGACATTGGTCAAAGAAGAAATATGGTAAAAAAGTAACTAAAACCCCCTTGGGGCAAACAGAGAAAAAACTGGATGACATCAAACTTTATGAGAGGATAGGAAAAAATAATAAAAAAGCGCATTTCAACAGCAAATACAGTGCCTTGAAAAACGAAATCAAGAACAATCCTTCCTTGCCACTATCTGTCCCATCGAGATTGTACAAACCCGATATTTTGATCCAAAAAGCTAAATCCGACCTAGCAACTTCAAACTATCAACCCAGCCATCAATACCAAGATATAATCCATACCACCAAAGGAATTTTAAATATTGAGGTTTCAAAAAAGATGGTTCCTAGAGCCCTGCGGTTTATGAATGCCCTGATCAATTTGCTAAGGAAAAGAGGTCATGACATTGAAATAGATGGATATAGTACTTATGCCATTGTGTTTGACGAAAAAATCAACATACGTTGTCGCGAAAAATCAAAAAGGGTGTTGGTCAAAAAAGAGCGGTGGACAAATTATGAATACCACCCAAGCGGTATTTTAATGTTAAAGATGGAAGCAGATTACATCTTGAGAAAAGATTGGGCAGACAGTAAAAATGAACTTTTGGAGGAACAACTCGCCAAAATACTGACCAAACTGGAGTTGACGGCCAAGCAACTGAAAAAAGAACGCATCGAAGCAGAGGAACGGCAAAAAAGGCACCAAGAAGAACGGAAAATCAAACAAGAGCTTCAAGACCGGAAGGACAAAGAACTACAATCCCTGAAATCACTTTTCAAGGACATGAAAAGACATGAGATGACCGTTAGGCTCAGAAGTTATGTCCAAGAATTCAAAAACCACAAGGAATCGAACGGCGAACTGACAGAGGATCTACTGCTTTGGTTGGAGTGGGCCAATGAGAAGATCGAATGGTTCGACCCTATGATTGAAAGGGAAGTTCCTTTGTTGGAAGATGTCGAACGAAATTCCTTTGTGGAAAACAAAACAAAAAGATCAAGTCTATTTTATCCCTAAACCGACCAAGAAGAAAAATTTCTGGCAAAATAAATTGCCTTGGTCAAAATAAGTCATCAAAATCGAATAAAAGAAGGCAAAGAAAAGTGCTGAAATTAAATTTGATGCCCTTTGAAATAGAATGAAAAAAGATCTAGTGCCGGCAGGAAAAAAGGGCGGATGTTTTACCTATGTTGTACCATTACAAAAAAAGCCCCTCAAAATCGAGGAGCTTTTAACGTAAGTTTAAGAAAACTTAAAAGTGCGGGTAAAGGGAGTCGAACCCCCACGCCTTGCGGCACCAGATCCTAAGTCTAGCGTATATTGCACCAAAGAAACACAAAAACACTCATTATCAATTACTTATGTGTTTTGTCATTTTCTTTAAAGTCAATTAATATCAGTTAACATCAACATTTGTTGTACCTATGTTGTACCTAAAAAGACCAATAAATATGTATCTTTATAGAAAGACTACAACAGAAATTGTGCAAAAAACAAAATGTTGTACCTATGTTGTACCTGATTTGACTTTCGTACTCAAAAAAGGTCAATTATGTCATCAAATGCAAAAATAGTTCTTCGTAAAAAACCGAACGTTAAAGGTCAATATCCATTAGCTATTCGAATCACAAAAAACCGTCGCTCTACCTATCAGTATGTTGGTCATTATATCGATTTAGAGGAATGGGACGAAAAAAATCTTCGAGTAAAAAAAACAAATCCAAATGCTGATAACCTAAACAAGTTGCTATCACAACAACTTTCTGATGCCAATAAGGCTCTTATCGATTTACAGTCTGAGTATAAAGATGCCTCAGCAAACCAAATTAAAAAAGAAATATATGCGTCAGGGAATTCCTCAACTTTCTTTGAGCTGGCACAAGAACATCTGGACGAACTGAAAGTTGCAGAAAAGTTAAACCGTCTATCTACGGACAGCGCATTGATTAGTTATATTGTAAAATATCACAAATCTAAACAACTTTCATTTCAAGAAATTGATGAACGATTTCTTAAAAAATTGATGATATACCTCAAAGTTAAGCACCACCTTGCTGAGACTTCAATAATGAATATACTTGTCCTAATCCGCTTATTATTCAACAGAGCTATAAAGCTAAAAATAGTCAGTAGGGAACTATATCCTTTCGGTGGTGACAAAATTAAAATCAAGTTTCCTGAGACGACAAAAATAGGGTTGAATATTATTGAGGTAAGAGCTATTGAAGCTTTAGATAATCTAACCTACAATGAAATTCATACAAGAAACGTTTGGCTATTTAGCTTCAATTTTGCAGGAATGCGCGTTACAGATGTGCTTTGGACAAAATGGTCGGACATATATGATGACCGGTTACATTATAGAATGAATAAAAATTCAAAATTATTGTCCTTAAAAATTCCAGATAAGGTCCAAAGTATTTTGAATTACTATAGAAATGATAAGAGATTTGACACTGATTTTGTTTTTCCCGAATTAAAAAAGGCTAATCTCAATGACGCTAAGGATATCTATAATAAAAGAAAAACGGCGACAAAAAAATTCAATGATAACTTAAAATCAATTGGCAAAAAAGCAAAAATAGATAAGAAGATAACAATGCACATTGCTAGACATACTTTTGGCAATATTGCAGGTGATACCATTCATCCATTAATGCTGCAAAAACTTTATAGACATAGTGATTTAAAAACAACTTTGAATTATCAAGCAAATTTTATCCATAAGGAAGCTGATGATGCTCTAGACAGTGTAGTTAATTTTTAATTAATCTAAAGCAATAACAGCTACTTTTAACGTGGGATATATTTGATTTAATTAAGATAATTTTTGATTGAAACACTCCACCAACATTTTGTAGAGTTCTGGGTGCTTTCTCTTAAGTAAATCTGGACGTTCAAAAAAGTATTCAGAAGCTACTGCAAAGAATTCGGCTTGGTTAGTT
>NZ_PABT01000049.1 GCF_002699205.1 Allomuricauda sp. | reverse complement strand
CCATTGTCCAATATTCCTCACTGCTGCCTCCCGTAGGAGTCTGGTCCGTGTCTCAGTACCAGTGTGGGGGATCCCCCTCTCAGGGCCCCTAACCATCGCTGCCTTGGTGGGCCGTTACCCCACCAACTAACTAATGGTACGCATGGCCATCCCTGTCCGATAAATCTTTAATCACCCTATCATGCGATAAAATGATACCATGGGGCATTAATCCAAGTTTCCCTGGGCTATTCCCCTGACAGGGGCAGGTTCCATACGCGTTCCGCACCCGTGCGCCGGTCGCCGGCAGAAAAGCAAGCTTTTCCCCGCTGCCCCTCGACTTGCATGTGTTAGGCCTGCCGCTAGCGTTCATCCTGAGCCAGGATCAAACTCTTCATTGTATTTCCTTGAATGTCTGTCCGACACCCGGAAATCCGAGTCCCCCGCATCAAAATGGTTCTTTTCTTAATTCTACGCTGTCGTTACAATATGTATATGAACTTCTTTGTTTTTTTCCTCCCGAATCCAACCTCTCGGCCCTTCGGAAGCGCCCTGCCTTATCAGCTAAGCGGGTGCAAATATACGCACGTTATTTGATCTCCACAAAATGTTTTTGCATATTTTTTTTGAAAAAAAATCAATTAATTTATAAGTGCTTGTTTTTCAGGTTTTCCTTTCTTTAGCCCTTAGCAAATTTTATGCAAAGAAATTCCAGACCAACCCAAATCGGATCACAAAATCACGATATGGATAATTTGGAGCCGAGTAATAATTAGGTTCTGAAAAGATTGAATTTAGGTGCTCCGCTTTTAAATAAATCCTTGTTTGTTTCACTTTGGCGTTTATAAAAACATCCAATAAGGGGTATCCTCCCAACTCCTCGTTGTTCTGAATATAGAATTCCCCCAATAAGGGATTATAGGCATCCATATAATACGAAGTGAAGTATTTAAAGGTAACACCGGTTTGCAAGAACATTGCCTTTTCAAACACATCGCTCGAAAAGTACAGACTGTTCCTAGTGACCAACTGAGGAAGATTGAGCACTTGATTGTCCTGTGTGACTTCTTGATACATCACTGTATTCATCAACGCCCATTTCCCGTATTTAAATTCTTTTTGATATTTGACCTTCAAATGACTTATGGTCCCCGATTCCTGAAATGGATTTACAAATGCGGTTTCTTCCCCTAATTCAATTTCTTCATCACTCGCTGTGGATGCAAAATAGGTGTAGTTGTCCACCGAACTATATTCGGCATCCAATAGTCCAAAAAAATTGGAGTCCAGACCAAATTTTATGCTTTTTGTCTGTATTTTTTCAAAAGTATTATTGTTTTGCCAGTTAAAATTTCGATAATCACTCTGGTATAGCAGATAATTAAAATCAGGCATTCGGGAAGATACGTGTATGGCACCCGTTATCAAATTGTTTTTATTGAGCCTATATTTGGCCAAAGCATCAAAATTGTTGCCCGTGAGCTCACCGGATACAGTATAATTTATTTTCCCTTCCAAATCCACGGGCCCTATGGTGTTTTTATACGTACCTCCAATTGAAATCTCTTCTCCTTCCAATTTATTCTGAATGGTATTTTCCTCAGAAATCAGAATACTGTTAAAGAAATAATTGTAGTTGAATAGACTTATGTTTCCCGATAATCTTCCCAAAGTTTTGTTGGAGAACTCGACACTGCCCCTGTTGAACATGGTTTTCAGTCTTGCACGATCTTCGATTGGGGTCAAAAAAGGGTCTTCTCCAAGCGCATCGTTCTGGGCCGTTTGTTCAAAGTCGTAAATTTTGGATTCATAACTGAACTCATGCCCTATAAGTAAGGTGGTGGGGTTATTATCCGTTGAGTCTTTTTTATGATTGACCAATTTATATTGATGGTCGAAAAAATAACGTTTTCCCAATATCCTGCTGTTGGCATTCTCGTACACCAGGTCAATTGTTGCCCTATCCTGAAACTCATCTTCATCTTCCTCGAATTGTTCTGGGTAAAGCAAGCCCCCACTTTCCTCGGTCTGCATTTCTTGGGCCGTTATATGACCTCTGATCCCATATCGCCCATTTTCGGTAAGGTAATTGAAAGTTGTCCTAAATTTTCCGTCCTCTGCTTCTTCGTATCTATATTTTCCCAAAGACCTAAAGCCATTATAGGCTATGGAAACATTAAATCGTTTTGACAGATTGAAAGCCAGCAAAGCATCCAAATATTGTCCTTGCTCCATGGTCGTCTTGAACATAAGCTCGGTCATGGGAGTTGCTACATTGTAATAATCGACATCTTCTTTTTCAAAATAGCCGGGGTGCTTCGCCTTTGCGCCAATACCTGGGTAATACGGTGTGTTTGCAAAGCTTTTGCCCAGTTCGCTATAAGGTTGCCCCATGTTGGCAAAGGGCATTAGCTCAAAGTCGTCTTTACGCAGGTAATTATATTTATATTCCTTTTTAATGGTCAGCGTGGTATCCACAAATGTAGTGTCCCTCCCATAGGATATGATTTTATAGTCCCCGATACCAACGGAGTCTTTTTCCTTGGATTTCAACCCATCAAGTCCCTTCCCCTTGGGGCCACGTTTTGTGGAATCCTTTGAAATAGTATCCCTTGATTGCTTTAAAAGGGAATCTTTGTCCTCTAGTCGCAAAGAATCGATTTCTTTTTTGGGAGGAATCGAATCTTGTTGCGCCAAGACTGATTGGGAAATACATAAAAGCAGGGTCAACACTAAAAATCTCATTCCACGATATTGATTGGGCAAAGGTATAAGATTTGTTTCTAAAGAAATGTGAAAAGTTTAGGCATAAAAAAAACCCTGCCATTAGGCAGGGTTTTTAAAATATAAGTCTTTAGACAAATCTAGTAACCAGGATTTTGATCCGCTTGGGTAATAGATTCATTTGCATTGATTTCATCTTGAGGTATTGGCCAAACCAATCTGTTTGCATTGTAAGTAAGACCTTTTGACTCAATTACTTCTTGAGCAAGTCCAAGTCTTTTTACATCAAACCATCTATGTCCTTCACCATAAAGTTCCCAAAGTCTTTCCTGTGCAATTACATCAACAACGTTGGCGGAAGTCAAAACAACATCATCAAGATTTGCCCTTGACCTTACTTCATTGATATAATCTGATGCAGAAGCATCGCCATCACGAGCCAACAACTCGGCATACATCAACAACACATCCGCATATCGGTAAATGTAAGGTTGATCGGTACCAGTTGACACATCGCTATATTTGGTCAAAATAATTGAAGACGCATCTGTAGGGTTAGCTATCATGGAGATACGTGTATCATCATCATCAAAACTAGATGCCAACGACATGGTAGGTGCAGTTTCCCGTCTACCACCATCTGCCGATGGGTAGAAATAAAATGCCAATGCATTGCTGTCATCTGCCGAATAATTCAATCTGAAGATAGCTTCGGAATTATCACCAGGAACAAACAAATCTTCATAATTATCAAGCAACGCATAGTTACCAATAAGAGGCTCTAAAGCATCTTGGGCCTCTGGATATTCACCAAGCTCCATATGAACTTTAGCTTTCAACACTCGCAAAGCATCATTGGAAAACCTATACACCCCATTATCATTTAGATTGCCCAATGCGGCATCAATATCAGCTTGGATGTACGCATAAACTTCGCTCTCAGTTGATCGCGCGACATTTCCAGCGGCAGAACCTACTTGTGTTACCAAAGTATCAGGAATCGGCACTCCTCCATAGGCACGTACAAGGTAAAAGTAAAAATATGCCCTCAATGCTTTTGCCTCAGCAATGGAAGCGGAACTTACACTACTGGAAACTTCACCTTCGGTAAGGTTTTCCAAAGCATAGATTACAGCATTAGCTCTAAATATAGCGGCATAAATACTTTCCCAAATATTAGTGTTATTGGTATTCCCCGTGGCCGTAACGTTGTTTAGAAAAAACTCCGTATAGGTAGGGAAAGACCCTGTATGTGAAAGTTCGTCAGCATATAGACCAGTAACCTGAATTGGCACCGCACCACCGATATTGGTATCCTGGAACGCACTGTAAATACCAACCACAGCCTGCTCAGCAGTTTGATCGTCGATAATAAACTGATCCGTTCCCAATTGATCTGGATTCTCCAAATCCAATAATGTCTCCTCGCAACCTGTGCCCAATACAAGCAAAGACAATGTTAAACTATATAATATTTTTTTCATCTTTTTTTTTTTAGAATGTGATATTTACACCAAATTTCCACACTTTGTTACCTCCCTGTGTCAAGAAATCAGTACCAGAAGTAACAGCAGAGGCACCACTATAGTTCACCTCAGGATCAATTCCAGAATAATCTGTGAACAACAACAGGTTATCCCCAGAAACATAGAACCTTACAGAATCAAGTCCCATAATACCACTTGGGAGTGTATATCCCAATGTTACGTTTCTCAACTTGATCCAAGATGCGTCCTCAACAAACCTAGTGGAATCATAGTTGTTGTGGCTAGCCGTAGCTAGATTAGGCCTAGGCAAATTGGAACCTGTATTATCGGGGGTCCAATAATCCAACTGACTTTTAAACTTACCATAGTATGGGTTTGTGGCAGAACCTGCAAATTGAAGGGTAGCGTTGAACACTTCATTACCTTCTGACATTGCCCAAAGGAAATCCAAATCGAACCCTTTATAGGTAATTGTATTTTTCCAGTGTGCAGTATAATCAGCCCATGGACTTCCTCCAATGATATAATCTTCATCATTGATAATTCCATCGTCATTTTGATCAACATACTTGACATCACCAGCACTCACACCATCAGCGGCCAAGGCAGCAGGTATATCATCTCCTTCTTGATAAAGACCATCTGCTTCCAACACATAGAACGCGCCAAGTGGTGCACCTTCTTCAATTCGGCTCACAAAACCTCTTGTAAATGGAGCGTTTCCGTCCAATGAAGTAACCTCATTGTCCAAAGTACTAACACCAATGGAAGTAGACCAAGTAAAATCGTTTCCTGTAAAAATATCAGCGCTCAAACCGAATTCATGACCTTTATTGGTCATGGAACCTACGTTACTGTAAATACCAGCCGTACTTCCATCCACAGCAACACCAAAACCAGTATTACCGGGCAACGGTACAGCCAACAATAAGTCGTTGGTTTCTTTATCAAAATAATCGTACTCCAAGGTTATTCTATCGTTCCAAAAACCTAATGAAGCACCAATGTTAATCTGAGTAGTTTCTTCCCATTTTACATCTGGGTTACCAATTGTGGTGATTGCAGTTCCCACCGTACCAGCATAACTAACGGCACCTACACCGGCCAAGGCATCATATGAGCCAATACCTGTATCGTTACCAGTAACACCATAAGATCCTCTAAGCTTTAAGAAAGTAAGCACGTCATTTCTGAACCAATCTTCTTCAGAAACAATATAACCTGCGGACACCGATGGGAAATAACCATATTTATTATTAGGTCCAAATTTGGACGACCCATCCGCCCTCATTGAGGCTTCTAAAAGGTATTTATTCTTGTAACTAAGAGAAGCTCTAGCGATATAAGAAACTAAATTATCCTCTACATACGTACCGTCCGAATTGGTAACCGTTGCACCTGATGAAACGTTTTTCAACAATGTAGATGCAAAACCAGTTCTTTCGGCAATTGTTATTCTTGAATGACGTCCATTGTACTCAAAACCAAGGAACCCACCAACATTAAAATCAGAGAAATTCTTATCGATCAAAAGACCTTGTGTCGTCATCAATCTTCTGATTACACGCTGTCTGTCTTCCGCATATCCATTGGAACCAGCTCCCCTTGTGGAAGTAGAAGGCAAATATGTTTTTTGATAAAAATCCAAGTTATCCATACCCCATTTGGAGGTAAAGGTCATCCAGTCGAACAAATCGTATTGGAATTCAGCATTTACCAAAACCCTGAAAGTTTCACCATTGGCTTCGTTTTCCAAGGCATTTTGCACAGGGTTGGAGAACAACCAGGAAGAACTGTCAAAAGTTCCATCCTCATTATAGATATTGTTTCCTGGTGACTCAAGAATAGCGGTAGACAATACACCATATATATTGTTGTCACCATTAACCAAGCTCTGATCTTCATCAGTAATGGAAACACCACCAATGAACCTGAATTTATCGGTAAAATCCTGGCTAAGGTTCATTCTAAAGCTCTCCCTTAAATAGGACTGCCCTAAAATAACACCTTCTTGGTTATAAGAGTTTCCTGCAATGAAATACTTAGTCTTGTCAGATCCACCTGAAATACTGACATCCAATCCACGAACAACAGCATTGTCCTTGTAGATGGCATCCATATAATCATCTCCTTGATCGGCAACAGACTCATAGAAATCCTCCAACTCGCTTGCTGACAATCCCGTATTTCCTGACCAAGCTCCAGTGCCATAAGCTTCGGCATAATAATCATCGCCATACTTTAACCACTCCCCATAGTTACTTACGTCATACTTGTTCACAGGATTTTGAAAACCCACATATGAACCAACGGAAATGGTCGGCTTTCCAGCCTTACCTTTTTTAGTGGTAATAATTACAACACCATTGGAACCCCTAGACCCGTAGATTGCAGCAGATGCAGCATCCTTTAAAATCTCGATGGATTCAATATCATTTGGGTTGATACTCGAAAGAGCACTGTTTTGCTGACCTCCGAACGAGTCTGAAACAGTTGCACTGGTTTCTATCTGAACCCCATCAACAATGTAAAGTGGACTGTTAGATCCGTTGATAGAAGTGGCACCCCTAACTCTCAATCTAATTTCTCCACCTGGTGCACCAGAGGCTTGGCTCACTTGAATACCGGTTGCATTACCCTGAAGGGCACCAGATATGTTAGCCGTAGAGACTTTTTGCACATCTTCGGATTTCACTTGGGAAATGGAAGTAGTAACTTTCTTTTTAGAAGTAGTCCCATAACCCGTCACAACAACCTCTTCCAAAGCTTGGGCATCTTCTTCCATCTGAACATTGATGATATTCGAAGACCCAACTGTTCTTTCGATTGTTTTTTGACCGATGTAACTAAAACGCAACACTTGGCCATTCGCCGCCGTTAATGTATAGTTACCGTCAAAGTCCGTCTGTGTTCCATTGGAAGTTCCAACAACCAAAATGGATACACCAGGCAAAGGCAAACCATTTTGATCCGTCACATTACCTGAAATTGTTTTCTCTTGTCCATAAGAGAAAGACATGCATAACACCAAAAAAGGTGTTAGCATCCATGCTAACTTAGCTTTCATTTATTTCATTTTTTGAATTAGTCCGCGCCAAAAATCAATATAAAAAGTTAATATTCAAAAAAATTAACAACCTTGCACGCACAGGGCGTACCGTACTAGCGTCAATCTTTTTGATAACTTTAACACACTATCAACAACACAAAGACCTATTTATTAGACATGTAGGATTTTTTTTAACTTTTTATTGATGATTATGTTTTTCTTAACCCCTGATTTGTTAAATTTTTGCCGCGTATGTTAAAGTTGTGTTATCACTCTGTTACCGAAGCAGGTACGGATGAAGCGGGAAGAGGATGTCTTGCAGGTCCAGTTACAGCTGCGGCAATAATTTTGCCTGAAAATTTTAGAAATACTGTTTTAAACGATTCCAAACAGCTTTCGGAGACCAAACGAGCTTTTTTAAGGCCTATTTTGGAAAAAGAAGCGATTTCCTTTTCAGTATGCCATGTTTTTCAGAATGAAATTGATGAAATCAACATTTTGAACGCCTCATTTTTGGCCATGCACCGGTCCATAGCAAAGTTGGAGCCTGCCCCTTCTTTTATTATTGTGGACGGGAACCGGTTTAAGCCCTACCCCGGTATTGAACATGAATGTATTATTAAAGGAGATGGAAAATATATGAGCATTGCAGCCGCATCGGTATTGGCAAAAACGTACCGGGACGAATACATGGCAATGATCCACGAGGAATTTCCCATGTACAACTGGAAAAAGAACAAAGGCTACCCTACCAAGGAGCACCGAGAAGCCATAAAACAATACGGCCTCACCAAATACCACAGAAAAAGCTTTAGACAACTCCCCGAACAGTTGACTCTGGATATTTAAAAACCCTAACTTTGTGTCAAACTTCAAGAATGAGATCAAAGGTACTTTTTTGTTTGCTCCCCATCGTTATTGCATCCTGCACAAAAGAAGTAAAGACCAAAGATTCCCTATTGGAACATTTACCGCCCGATCCATCACTTGTCTTGAAGATTACGAACCTCACCAATTTTAAAAGTGAGCTCAAAAACAATTCCTTCATTAAAGTTGTTGAGGATTTTTCCAACACAAAGGAGGTTTTGGAAAAAATTAAAGGTCTGGACTACCTTGCTACGGACAAAACTTGCGTGCTAGCACTTTATGAAGTTGGCAAGGGGAACTTCGACTATATTTTGGCGGCCAAAAATGATTCCGGGTTGTTCAATCTGGATAGCATCTCCAATAAGACCGTGGAGACATTGACCTATCAGCAGACCAACTTTACCAAATACACCATTGATGGCCTGGAAATATATAGTATCCAGAAAAACAATGACATATTGATGAGCTCTTCCATGTTGCTCATGGAAAACATTATAAGGGTCAGCGACAATACACCTGTGGATCCCACTTTAGAGAAACTTTACGGCGCCAGCTCACTGGATAAATCCGCAACATTCTTTATCAACCCCGTAGGCAACGCTTCTTTACTTTCGCTAAAAGAAGGAAATGATGACAGCCCGCCGTTCTCATCATGGATCTCTTTGGATTTTACGGCCAATTCAGACGAAGTAAACCTTAATGGTGTGGCCATGGCTCCAGATTCCACAAAAAATTTCATCAATTTGTTCAAGGGGACTTCACCCTTGGCCAACAAAACACCGTTGTATGCCCCGTTGAGTGCCCAAGCCATTCTGTCCTATACTTTTGATGATTATCAGGTTTTTGCGGAAAATCAAAACGCATATTTGGATAGGATAAAGAAAAGTGATTCACTTTTTAATACCGTTGAGGAAGTTGGCCTTATTTATTTGAACAACGAAAAAGTGGTGCTGCTGAAATCTTATGGCACAGAGAGCCTATATGACTATTTGGATAGCCGTAAAATCGCCTCACAAAACTATCAGGGCAGTGAAATTCTGGAACTCCAAGACCAAAAACTTGTTGAAGAAGGCTTCACGCCATTGGTTAAAAATTTTGAATCCAACTTCTGTACCCTCCTGGAAAACAGTTTCCTTTTTTCAGAAAACAAAGAAGCTTTACAGACCGTTATAAGCAGCCATAAAAGCTCCTCTTCTTTTGATAATGACCAAGGTTTCCAGACCGCAAAAGCATCATTGGCCAGTGAATCCAGTATGTTGTTTGTTTCCAAATCTTCAGGTATTGACTTTTTTGCAGAACAGGAACTTTCTGAAGAAGCGGTCGAAAATATAAAGGACAATGACCTAAAGGAACAGGTTTTCGCATCACAAATAGTGATGGACAAGGGTTTTGGACATTTCAATATCTTGGTTTCCAAAATCGAAAAGAATCAAGAACGAAACACCGTTTCCCCACTATTCACCTTGGAACTGAACACCGATTTGGCAACCGACCCCCAGTTTGTGAAAAACCATAGGACCAAACAGCAAGAGATTGTGGTGCAGGACCAAAACAATGTGCTCTACCTTATCTCCACGGATGGAAAAGTGTTATGGACAAAACAGCTTGGAGGAAGAATACAAGGGGAGATACAACAAGTGGACATTTATAAAAACGGAAAACTACAGCTCGCTTTCTGTACCAACGACCAATTCTTGATATTGGATCGTAATGGTGATGAAGTACCTCCATTTACCATTGACTTTGAGGGAGGAAACCTAAATCCCTTGGCCGTTTTTGATTACGACGGAAGCCGAAACTACCGCTTTGTGGTCACGCAGGGACGCAAGGTTTATATGTACAACAACCAAGCGAAAATTGTCAATGGCTTTACCTTTAAAGAAGCACCAAGCAATATATTGGGCGTCCCAAAACATTTTAGGGTGGCCAATAAAGATTATTTGGTGTTCAAACAGGATAACAGTACTCTACGGATTTTACATCGAGTAGGTAGCGACCGCATAAAAGTGCCCGAAAAGATAGATTTCTCCAACAACGAAGTGTTCCTGTACAAGAACAAGTTTTCCGTCACCAATAAAAAGGGAGTGCTGCATCAAATCGATACCAACGGAAAACTGACCGCCACCAATTTTAACCTGACCCCGGATCATGGTTTCTATGCAACCAGCAACACCTTGGTTTTTATGGACGACAATGTGCTCAGTATTAAGGGGAAAAAAGTGGAACTGGAATTGGGCGTTTATTCAAAACCAAAAATTTTCTACATCTACGACAAAATTTATGTTGCCGTAACAGATATCCAGAACCATCAAATTTATTTGTTCGACAGTCAGGCGGAGCCTATTCCAGGTTTCCCCGTATTCGGCAGTTCTTTGATCGACCTCACGGACATGGACAATGACAGAAAACTGGAACTGGTTGCCAAAGATCAGGACAACTCCTTGATAGTGTATAAAATAAACTAGCAAATCCTCTTGTTGCAACCTATACAATAGTTTCTACGAAACATACATTTTTAAATAGTGTGAATACTTTGTTTTGGTAGCTTGTTCGGCATTGCTTTATCAACAAACTAAAACACTATTAAAATGAAAACCTCCAACAAACTACTCTGCTGTTTGTCCTTTGCATTATTGTTGGGCACCAGTTCGGAGGCTCAATTTTTTAAAAAATTGGCCAAAAAAGCCGAAAAGGCAGCTGAACGCACAGTTGAAAATCGAGTAGATAGAGAAACTTCAAAAAAAACAGACCAAGTACTGGACAGCATTTTGGAACCGGGATCCGGCGAAAAAAAAGCACCGGGAACCACCCCAGAAAATGGGAACACTACGGAAACCAACAACGAAAGTACAACTGTAACAGGGAAGGTTTCAACTGGTCCACAAACCATCCAAGTCTATAGCAAATTTGATTTTGTACCCGGGGACAAGCCTTTGTTCTTTGATGATTTCAATGAAGAGTTTATAGGTGATTTTCCATCCAAATGGAACACCAACGGATCCGGCGAAATTGTTACGTTAGGAACCATTCCCGGCAAATGGTACTCCATCGCCAATAAAAGTTTGACCATTCCCAACCTGGGCACCACGCTTCCAGAGGATTTTACCCTGGAGTTTGACCTAAAGGTGGCAAATTTGACAAAAAGCACCAGTTCCCAAGCAACTTTGCGCATCTTTCTGGCAGAAACCTCCAATTTAACCACCAATGAGAACAACGCAATGTCAAGCATCCATTTCTGTCAGTACATCCCCGTAGGCGTAAGAGTGGACAACAATTTTAAAGGCGACCCCTCACCCATTCAAAACACCATGCAACAAGATTTAAGGGAAATTTATCAAGACGTGGTGCATGTTTCCATTGCCGTCAACAAAAACAGATACCGACTCTGGCTCAACGAAAACAAAATTGTGGATCTTCCGCAATTTATCACACAGCCCGAATTGGTCAATTATGTAAAATTTTATGTGAACGGTATCGACAAGCAAAAAAAACAGGAACAAGTTTTGATCAGCAACCTAAAAATATCCGAAGGCGGGGTTGATTTGCGACGTAAACTTTTGGCCGAAGGTAGAATTTCCACAAATGGAATTTTGTTCAACTCCGGTTCAGCAGATATCCTACCACAATCCATGGGCATAATTAGGCAAATATCCCAGGTTTTGAACCAAGATCCTTCAATAAGCCTCAATATTGTGGGACATACGGACTCAGATGGTACGGACGAAAGCAACTTAGCACTTTCCAAAAGTAGGGCGGAATCGGTAAAAAAAGCCTTGGAGACCGTTTATGGAATCTCAGGGGACAGACTAAGCACGGAGGGGAAAGGTGAAACAGAGCCTGTTGCCGACAACAGCACAGTGCAAGGTAAGGCACAAAATAGACGAGTTGAATTTATTAAACTGTAAACCTAAACACACTGAACCTATGAAGCACTATTTTCTTTTACTTGTTCTCGCAGTATTGGCCACACATAATTCCAACGCCCAATCCAGCTGTAGCACATATTACCCCTTGGTGGACGGCGCCAATTTCCAATACACGATCTACAATAAAAAAGGTGAAGAAAATGGTAAAACCACCTACAAAGTCACCCATGTGGAGAGCAGTGGTGATAACGTAAAAGCCACCATGATGATGGAATTGGTGAATAAAAGGGGAAAAATCTATACTTCCGATTATGATGTAGTCTGTGATGGCAACGTCGTAAAAATTGATTTTAAATCCTTGATGAACGAACAAATGCTGAGTCAGATGGGAGATATTGAAATGGACATTTCCGGAACCGATGTAGAATTGCCCAATAATCTATCGGTAGGACAGGAATTGCCAGATGCAAACGTAAGTGTAAAAATGAAAATGGGAGGTGGTATAAACATGAACACCTATATTGAAAACATTAACCGAAAAGTGGAAAAACAGGAAAATGTGACCACCCCCGCCGGCACTTTTGACTGTTACGTAGTCTATAGCGAAAACAAGACCAAACTGATTACGACCAAGCAACGCACTTGGTTGGCCGAGGGCATTGGTATGGTAAAACAAGAATCCTACAATAAAAAGGGCAAGCTGATGACCAGTATGGTGCTCACCCAATTCAGTAAATAAAGTATGTACTTAGAAAAAACAGAAGAGGCTGTCCAAAAAGCATTGAAATACGTCATTCTGAACTTGTTTCAGAATCCCATCATATTGATAAGTAAATCAGTATGAGAACCTGAAACTAGTTCAGGTTGACGAAAACCGACATTTTAGACAGCCTTTTTTTTTGAATCAATTGTTATCTTCTGGCAAAGGTGAAATCATAATATGGGCTCTGTGCGTCCCAGGGTTCATGATCCAGGGATGGTTGGGAGCTATAGGTCTTTCAGGTAGTCCGGTAGACGCTGCCGTAGCAAATGGCAAATAGACCACATAGCGGTAATGTGCCCCCTCCACTTTGGAAGTTTCCGGGTCATACAGTTCACTTTGACCATAATAGATATGAAGGGTTGCCCCTGGTGTTCCCATATCCAATTGGCCCGATTTTGCCTCTTCTTCCCTAATTTCAAAGATTTCCGGGGCAGTTTTCCCTTCGGCCCGAAGCTCCCTGCCCCGAGCCATAAAAGGTTCCAAACTTTTATGATAGCACGCTGCATTGAATCCCGATTTATTAGGGTCATCCGCGAGCACTATAAATTCATTATCCCCTTCTCGTAGCGTCACAAATTCTCCGGCCATATTGTACCCTATGACCTTACATCCAGCCCGACTTTCCTCTGGGGCGGCCATCAATGATGCAGCAATCAGGGCTTCGTCAGAATCAATGGGAACGTAATTCGTTTTGACTTCATCTGTTGTGCCATCCCCAACGGTTTCCGCAACAGCTGATTGGTCTTCTTTTTTGTTTTCACCTGTATTTTTGCAGGAAAACAAAACTCCTATCAGGGCAATTACTGTGATAAATTGTTTCATGGTATAGTAATTTAGTTATTGAAAATAGGGAAGCTAACGAGCAGAATATGAATTCATCCACTGATTTGTGCCACAAGAACCTATTTAGTACAGTAGTAAGGTAAGAATTTTTAGGACAGGGTTTGCTGGAGTTGCACTTATCGGTCTTGTGTATGAGTAGTAGTGGATTTTACTTATAAACCTTTCGGTTAAGCCCGAACTTTGATACGAGCGAAAGCTTTGATTTTAGTGCTATATCGCCTATTTTTTATATAATTTGTTGTGTTTTTGTGCTTTTTTTCGTTCTGTTTGTAGCGTTGGAAAAGGCATACTCTTTTGTAATTTTGGCTTGTGTGCTGGTTGAAGCGAATTGTAAATGTGTATGGCTTTAAGTGTTGGATTAATTTCTGTATGTTACTTATAGTCTTTGATTTATAGTCAACATTTCCTCAATTTTGTAACCGTGGAAATAAAGTCTAAAATAGGAATTCGAATCAAAGAATTGAGGGAAGTTAAGCAAATGTCGCAAAAAGATTTAGCTTATGCTTCTGATTTAGACCGTAGTTACATTGCAAGTGTTGAAAATGGTCAAAGAAACATATCAATTGTCAATATTGAAAAAATTGCTGTTGCACTTGGAGTTACATTGAAAGAATTTTTTGGAAATGACAAATTTGATAACGATTCAACAAGCAGTTGATGGTTTTAAAGAACTTATAGAAACATCAATTATTGAAGGTGGAATTAAAGCAAAAGAAGCAATGATTAGGTCATCACGACCAATTAACTTTATTCACGAGGCTGTCAAAGCTGATTTTATTAGAAAAGGAATTTCTCCTGATAGAATTCATCCGCCACTTGGAGCATCAAAGCCTGAACTTAAATTAGCTGGTTTCATTAAACAAAAACATCAAGATGTTTGCGTTACACCTGAAGGATATGTCCCAGAATCTGAAACAATGACTGAAGGAATTTTAAGAGAAGCAACTGATTATTATGGTAAAGATTATACAGAGCGTACGATTTCTGTAAATATTAGAAGTCAAATGAGTTCTCTTGCTAAAAATTTTGACACACTTTACGAAAGAACTATTGCTGAAGCCCAAAATTTACACGTTAGATGTCAGAAAATGGTTTTAGGAGAAGTTTATATGATTCCGGTTAAAGAGTATGATGCTTCTGTTATGGATAGTAATATAGTACAGTTTATTGATAAGGTTGGTGCGGTTGAAAAGTATATTAAATCTTTTCAAGCAATTAATGGTAGACAAGATTTTACTCGCGAGGATTATAAGTATGAAAGAGTATGTTTATTGCTTGTAGATTTTGCTCAAACCCCTGCTAAAATTTATAGTTCAAATCAAGAGTTGATAAATGACGGTTTATTAGATGCAAATTCTGACGCTAGTATAGATGAATTGTCTTGGGAAATTTTTACCGATAATATTTTAGAAAGTTATAATAATCGCTTTTAAGTTTTCCAAAAAATGGCTAGAACATATGTTCAAATTAAAGATGATTTAGAAAAAGAAATATCATCTTGCAAAACAAAGAGAATCAAAGTTGATAGAGCGTTAAAGATTATAAAGAGAGCTATTTCAGATTCAATTATTTATGGAGGAAATACAAGTAAAGGCAACTTAATAAAAACTAAAAAAATAATAAATCTTCTGCACGAAGTTGTGAAAAGCGAATTTGCAAGAAAAGGTGTAAATGCTAATCACATTAAACCAGGATTTGGTTTATCAAAAGGAGAATTAAAATTAGCTGGAATTTTAAAGAAAAAAGACCAAGATGTCTCATTAGTACCGAATAATGAGAAAATGAAATTAGAGATCTTGTTAACTGACGGCATATTAAAAAGTAAAAATGATGATTATGGTAAAAATTATACAGAAAAAGTTCTAACTGTAAACGTTAGAAGTCAGTTAAGTTCCTTTAATAACAATTTTGACACTTTATATGAAAGAACATTCGCAGAAGCGTTAAATCTTCATAAAAGGTGTCCAAATATGGTTTTAGGAGAGTTTTATATGATAGCAGTTAATGAATTCGATAAAACTGATGCAAAAAAGAAAAAAGTTTCTTTTACAAAGAATAATAATGTTGATGCGCATATTGAAAAATATTTACTCGCTTTTGATGCTATAAATCAAAGAAGTTCTAAAACGGATGAAGCATACAAATATGAAAAAGTATGTTTATTAATAGTAGATTTCAATACTTTGAAGATTTATAATACAGATGCCGAATTGAAAAAGGATGGGTTATTACCAAAAACGACTAGCGCAACAATAAAAAATTTAACCTTCGATACTTTTTTTACAGACTTACTAAAGACTTATGAAACAAGATTTGGCAAAGGAAGATTTAGCTGATATTTTTCTACTAAAAACTCATCAATTTCCATTTTGTCATCAAGACTATTCAATATTTGAACTTCTTCTTTTGAGAATTTAGGAATAGTAAATTTTTCAATAAAGTTTTTTTGATAACAAGGAAAACCTCCTTGAATTGATACACTTGTGTTACTTACATAGTAATCCATTACAATAGAGTTCAAGATTTTTTGAACAACCAAAATATTTTCTTCTTTTGATAATGGATGAATTGAATCCTCAAATAATGTTGCTTTATTTGAATGGTCTCTGTCAAAATAAATTCCGTAACCGTTTGTATAATAAGCATCCTCCTCTGGCACAAATAAAAATCTTGGGTGCTTACTAAATGTAGGATTCAATATTTTTTTACCAAATCTTGTAATACCTTGTGTTCTTCCCCAAATATAAAACGGAGTAAATACTTTTTTTCCTTTTCCTCTTCCTTCTAATTTCTCCTTTTCAGAAAGTAGGTATTCGTAGCATTTTGGATATTTTATTTTGAATTCATCTTCTAAAATTGGAACTGCATTTTTTGCATTCGTGTGATAAGGAGTAATAATTCTTAAAGTGTTGTTTTCAATGTCTTTTTGGCTTTTAAATTGAGATATTTTATAAACTGGTCTTGTAATTTCTTTTTCAATTAAGAATGTTCCGTTTTCTGTGGTTTTGGTTAAATAACCATTTTTTTCGCCAACAGAATCTATAAAAAAGACTTCATCTTTTAATGTCGCAATACCAACAGCGATATTAAATAATTGCTTTATCGGAGTACCAATGTTTTCAATAATTCTAATGTTTTCCTGTTCTTGCGTTTTGAGTAAACGCCATTTATTTACATTGAGGTTTTCTATATAGTTTGGTGAACCATTTGCAGATATTAAAAAACTTGGACAAGTTTGTTCATCTTTGATTTTGTCGAATAAAATAGATTCATTTTTCTTGTTGTCAAGAAAAGTTATAGCAGTATAAGTTTGTGCATCAAAAACCTTTTTATGCCTAAAATCTACAATTCGTGTGACACATTTATTTTGTAGAAAATATTGACGAAGCGACAAACCTGCCAACGAAGTGAAATAATTGTTTGGTGTTATGTAACCTAACTTTCCATTTTTTGTTAAAAGTTTATGCCCCAATTCAAAAAAGGCAAAATATAAATTGAAAGTTCCATTTTCAATACTTTTCCAATTGTTTATTAAATAATGTCTGTTTTCATCACTTAAATCTTGAAACTTAACATATGGTGGATTCCCAACAATAATTTCAAATTTAGTTGACCAGTCAGCTTTTAAACTATCTTGATGGTAAATATTAAAATCGGATTCTTCTATAATTTCATTTTTTAGAAGTCCGTAAAGTGATAAGATTATTTTTGAGCGTTTTACATTGTAACCCAATATATCAGAACCATATATGTTTTCTTTGATAGTTGCTTTGACACTTTTATCAAAAGTCTTTTGGAAATATTCAACCAAGCCAATTAAAAATGCTCCACAACCACAACTTGGGTCTAAACATTTGTCATTGTTTTTCGGTGATACTTCATTGATAATAAAATCTACAACGTAAGTAGGAGTAAAGAATGCTCCATTTACCTTCCTGTCGTTTTTGGGAATTAAAAGTTCAAGATAATTCTCTAATAGTTTTAAATCCTTAATGTCCAGAGTTGAAACGAGTAAATAGATTTCGGGTTCTGCTTTAAAGTCAGTTAATAGTTCTGAAATTATTGGACTTTTTGAATAATCTAAATCGTTGTTTTGAAGAAATGAATAAATGAGATGTTTCTCAATGAGGTTTATCTCGTGAGAGTTAATTAGTTCATTTATTGTGCTTTTATTCATATTCCTCTGGTGTTGACTATAAGTAACAAAATTAGATTTTTTATTTGAACTATCCAAATCTTAGTGTTGGGAAAATTTTAGCTCTTTTGGTTTTCTTGCGTTGGATTTGTGTTTCGGCAAAAACCGAAAGTGCTAAAATGTGCGGCAGGTTTTCAGCTTGTTGCCAACGTTACAAGATATGATTCGTTTTTAAATGAATGATATCGACCGATACTGAAACAAGTTCAGCATAGGCAAGTGAAGTTAGTATTTTTCTCGTTAAAATTCCACCGGCAATTGATGAATGGGCTATTGAGTTGGCAGATAAAAGATAATCTAAACCCCAGCCTCTTCCCTATTCCCTAATCAACTCCGCCTCGAAAAGTTCGGTAAAATGTTTCAGCAATTTTTCTTTCACTGCTGTCATATCCACTTCTTTTTGGCCCAGTTCCACATTAAGGGAAGTCACAGCCTTATCTTTGATACCACAGGGAATCATCATATCAAAATAGCCCAAATCCGTGTTTACGTTCAAGGCAAAACCGTGCATGGTCACCCAACGACTGGCGCGTACGCCCATGGCACATATTTTACGGGCAAAAGGAGTGCCCACATCCAACCAAACGCCTGTTTCTCCTTTGGAGCGCTCCCCTTTTATGCCATATTCGGCCAAGGTGAGTATGACCATCTCCTCCAAAAAACGAAGGTATTTGTGAATGTCCGTGAAGAAATTGTCCAAATCCAAAATAGGGTAGCCCACCACTTGCCCAGGGCCATGGTAGGTAATATCCCCCCCACGGTTGATCTTGTAAAAAGAAGCACCTTTCTCTGCCAAGGTTTTTTCGTCCACCAACAAGTTGTTGATATCCCCACTCTTGCCCAAAGTGTACACATGCGGGTGCTCCACGAACAAAAAATGGTTTGGGGTTTCAAGCCCGGCATCCTCCCGCCGGTTGCGCACTTTGGTGTCCACAATATCCTTAAAAAGAGCTTCTTGGTAATCCCAGGTCTCCTTGTAATCCTTAAATCCTAAATCCTGTAGGGCAACTTTCTTGTTCATGCCACAAAGATACGAAGTGCAATAATGGAAAACTATTTCTCCAGTTCCACTTCCAAATCCAAAACTGAGGGATTCTTCATCATATCCATAAAGTTCACCTCATAGATCAAGGTTTTGCCATCTTGGCTAAAAGTTGCCGCTTCCGCCGTAGTGGATTTTATTTTTCGTGGAAAATGGTATTTTAAAGTATACGTAGAACCTGAAAGGAACATTTCGGCACCTTGCAAACTATCCAATTGCTGCTGGAACAACTCTTGGTCCACAATCTTGGCGGTACGGGTAAACCTATTTTTCTTGAAAGTATAATTGACCTCTGTAGGCTGCTGTTCCGAAGGTTTCATTGGTCCCTGCTGGGGATTGGTTTTGCCACCGATGGAACTTGCATCTTGAAAAGCACTGAAGGCATCATTTACTTCGTTCACATTTTTAAATTCGCTGAACAAATCGAACATCATAACACTTTTCTCGGGATCCATCACCATTCGCATACTGAAAGGCTCCAATTTTTTGAGTTTTTCCTGCTCATCTTTGGGCAATTGTGCGATACTGTCTTTTTTCTCCTCCAAAAAATCTTTGAAAGAGATGATGGAATCAATGGCCTTCTCGTCTGTCTTCGCCATTTCGTCACCAGCCATATCCATCATTTCGGAACCATCAAAACTGATGGACAATCTACCGGAGCCATCTTCTTTTAAATGTATTTCTTCAGTAAAATTGCATGAATACACCAAGGCAATAATAATTGCCGCAATAAAGATTTGGGTTCTTCTCATAAAAAAATCAGTTAGTGTTATTTAAAATGACCAAGGCCCCGATAACTCCGGGAACCCATCCACAAAAGGTTAAAAGTAATACAATAAGAAAAGACCCACAACCTTTCCCGATTACGGAAAGTGGAGGGAAAAATATAGCAAGCAATACTCTCCAAAAACTCATGATTATATATTTGATTGATGTACCCTATTAGTAAACAAAATTCGTGTTTTGTTACAGAAAACCACTATTTTTAACCAGAATCGGATAAAAAATGCGGTTTTTTGCCCTCATCTTATTACTTATAAGCTCATCTACTCTTTTTGGGCAATACCGTTTTTCCGGAGAAGTCTCCAAGGAAAACGCAGGCAACTCCGTTTACCTGTCGCTGGTCGAGGATTATCGCAAATCCACCAGAGTATATCTTGATCAAATTGTTAAAAAATCGGAAGTTGACTCCTTAGGGCATTTTTATTTTGAAGGAAACAATCTGAACGACCAAAATCGAATATATCGCATCCACTTGGATGGCTGTTCGGACAATACCGGGTCCATCCATTTTTTAGGACAGTGCAACAACAGCAAGAATGTGCTTTTTATAGCGAACAATAAAGATACCCTGGAGTTTCCCACTTCTTTTGAGGACCAATCCCTCTGTACCATTTCCTCGACCAACCCGAAATCTGGATTGCTTTTGGAAATAAATCACTTAAAAGAACAAATGGCCTACGATTTTGTAGATTTCCCCAGTGAGGCCAATAAAAAAATGAACTTGGACAAATGGTTCAACATCCTCCACGACTATGGAAAGGAAGCCAACGAGCCGTTGTCCGAGCTATACATCTACGATTTTATATCGGACAAAAGGAACGAAACTTTTAAGTATTACCTGCAAGATCTGACTACAAATGATTATTACGAAAATCTATCGGAAAGACTTAACGATATTTACCCAAACACGGAATTCACCCAACAATACCAAGCAGAAATAACCACCGACCGGGAGTTGGCCAGTTTCAACCAACCTAAATTGTCCAGATGGAACCGTATCATTATCGTGTTTTTAGCCATTTCGGTACTGGGAAATGTTTTCTTTTTTATGCGCAAAAAAAACAAGAACAAAGCCAAAAACCTGCTCGAAAAACTCACTTCGCAAGAACAGAAAATTGTCCATCTAATTCTAGAAAACAAGACCAACAAAGAAATTGCTTCAGAACTTTTTGTCAGTGTGAGCACTGTAAAAACACACATCAACAACTTGTACAAAAAACTGGATATCAGCTCTCGCGATGAGATGTCCGTTCTCTTCAAAAATAAATTTCAACCCCCGGTCTAGTCCCGATTTCCATCGTCAAAAAAATCGTTCAGCCATTGATTTTAGTGAATTTGGCCATCAAACCATAAATCACATAAAATCATGAAACAAGTTTTGACCGCATTGCTTATGCTTTGCATTGTTTGTGTTTCGGCACAAGAATTCAACAAGGAAATCACCACCGAAAACGGCCGAAGGTTCTTGGTGGGACAAATTAACGTAGAAGGATTACAGTCCGAACCTTACAGCAACTGGTTCCAACCCAGACACGACAACTATGTACCAGATGAGACCATGGTTGCATTGCTCCATAAAAAGTTGGGCGAATACAACATAAAGCTATTTTTGGGAACTTGGTGCGGTGACAGTAAACGGGAAAGTCCAAAATTGATTAAAATATTGGAAGCCGTAGACTTCCCCATGGAACAATTGGAAATCATTGCACTGGACTACCGCAAAGAGCTGTACAAAACCAGTCCAACAGGAGAGGAAAAGGGCTTGAACATTATAAAAGTACCCACCATCATATTTTTTAAAGATGGAAAAGAAGTTAACCGAATTGTGGAAAGTCCTTTGGACACTTTGGAGGAAGACATTGCCCAAATAGTTTTTAAAAAGGACTACGTGCCCAATTACGCATATTAAATTTGGCCAAAACAAGGATTTAAAGCGCAAAAGTGTAATTTTGCGCTTTAAATTTTTTACAGACTATGCAACTATCGGAACAAGAAATCGTTCGAAGGGAAAAATTGACCAAACTCAGGGAAATGGGAATCGATCCATATCCCGCAGCACTATATCCTGTTGATGCCACTTCCAAGAGCATCAAGAATGATTTCGAAGAAGGAAAGAAAGTAGTGATTTCCGGTAGATTGATGTCGCGACGTATCCAAGGAAAAGCCTCTTTCGCCGAACTACAAGATAGTGAAGGACGTATCCAAATCTATTTTAATCGGGATGAAATTTGTCCGGGAGAGGACAAAACGATGTACAACGATGTCTACAAAAAATTATTGGACATTGGCGATATTATCGGTGTGGAGGGTGAGCTGTTCACCACCCAAGTGGGCGAAAAAACCGTGATGGTAAAAAACTTCACGCTTTTGAGCAAGAGCTTGCGTCCATTACCGTTACCAAAGGTAGATGACGAGGGAAATGTATACGATGCCTTCAACGACCCAGAGCTTCGTTATCGCCAGCGGTATGTGGATTTGGTCGTAAATCCGCACGTAAAGGACACCTTTATCAAAAGAACAAAAATCACTAACAGCATCCGGGAATTCTACAATCAAAAAGGATATTTGGAAGTTGAGACCCCTATTTTGCAACCTATTCCAGGAGGAGCTGCGGCCCGTCCATTTTTAACGCATCACAATGCATTGAACATTCCTTTGTACTTGAGGATTGCCAATGAGCTCTATCTAAAAAGATTGATTGTTGGTGGATTTGATGGAGTGTATGAGTTTGCCAAAGATTTCCGTAACGAAGGCATGGACCGTACCCACAATCCAGAGTTTACCGTAATGGAACTCTATGTGGCCTACAAAGACTACAATTGGATGATGGAAACCACCGAAAAGCTATTGGAAAAAGTGGCCATCGATGCCACGGGCAGTTCCAAAGTTAGGGTAGGTGACCATGAAATTGAATTTAAGGCCCCTTACCCAAGGGTACCTATTTTGGAAGCCATTAAAATCCATACAGGATATGATGTTTCCGATATGGACGAAGATGAATTACGCGAAGTTGCCAAGAAATTGGATATTGAGGTGGATGAAACCATGGGGGTGGGCAAATTGATCGATGAGATTTTCGGTGAAAAATGTGAACATCACTACATCCAACCTACATTTATCATAGATTACCCAAAAGAGATGAGTCCGTTGACCAAAGAACACCGAACCAATCCAAGGCTTACGGAGCGCTTTGAACTCATGGTGAATGGAAAGGAATTGGCCAATGCCTATTCAGAGCTCAACGACCCTATTGATCAACGCGAGCGTTTTGAAGATCAGCTTAGACTTTCCGAAAAAGGAGACGATGAGGCCATGTTCATAGACCAAGATTTTTTACGTGCATTGGAATACGGAATGCCCCCTACTTCGGGCATCGGTATCGGTATAGATCGTTTGGTGATGTTGATGACGAACAATTCATCCATCCAAGAAGTATTGTTCTTCCCACAAATGCGACCAGAGAAAAAGCAAGTGGAACTTACAGAAGAGGAAAAGATTATTTTAGATCTGCTTAAACCTGAAGGAGAAATGCCATTGGCAGACCTTAAAGTAAAAGCAGGTTTAAGCAATAAAAAATGGGACAAGAGCACCAAAAGTCTTTCCAAGCACGGGCTTATAAAAGTGGAAAAGACTGAAGATGCCTTGCTTGTGAAGTATACCAGTTAAGAAATAATCAAAGTAGAAATTTTATAAAAAATAAATAGTCGTAAGGGAATCCTCAACACCATCATTGAGCAATACCTTTTACAATTTTCAGGGCCCTAATGGGCCCTTCTTTTTTTTATTAAAGCTTTGATATTCAACAACAATTTGAAAAAAAACTATTACCTTACTCGATAATTCCTTCAAATAAAAAAGGAATTTCAGCATCCCCAACATAACAATATCTAACTAAAATCTACTATCATGAAAAAGTTAAAATTCACCTTTTTCCTAGCCTTGTTGGCTACGTTAACAACCATTGCCCAAGAGGTAACGGGAACAGTTTTCGACGACCAAAATGTGCCTCTGCCCGGGGCCTCCGTCCAAGTTAAAGGCTCTCAAACAGGAACAATCACCGATTTTGATGGAAAGTATACCATTGAAGCAAACACAGGAGATATTTTGGTCTTCTCCTATGTAGGTTTCAATACCCTGGAAGTCACCGTTACGGGCAATACATTAAATGTAACCCTCCAAGCAGGTCTGGAATTAGAGAATGTCGTAGTGGTCGGTTCCAGAAACCCGAATAGGACCGCTACAGAAAGTACTGTCCCTGTAGATGTCATAGACATAAAGGAACTCAACAATGTGGCGCCGCAGGTAAATTTAAATCAAATATTAAATTATGTTGCGCCTTCCTTTACATCCAACACCCAAACCATTTCCGATGGTACAGACCATATAGACCCGGCATCTTTAAGAGGACTTGGACCTGATCAAGTTTTGGTATTAATCAATGGTAAACGCAGACATACCTCTTCCTTAATTAATGTAAATGGAACATTTGGTCGAGGTAGTGTTGGAACCGATTTAAATGCAATTCCCGCGGCAGCAATAAAGCGTATTGAAGTGCTAAGGGATGGTGCAGCTGCACAATATGGTTCAGACGCCATTGCCGGTGTAATCAATATTGTTTTGAATACCACTGTAAATGAATTAACGGCTACCGTAACCAGTGGCGCCAATTTTTCCAAAAATGCAAACGGACAAACAGGTGGTATAGATGGTGAAACAACAAACTTTGCAGCTAGTTATGGTTTGCCTCTTGGTGAAAATGGTGGATATATCACCTTCTCAGGTGATTTTGATGTTCGTCAAGATTATAATCGGATGAAAGAATGGGAAGGCAGCGTCTTTAATCTTTACAATACGGTGGAACGTTTTGCCAATCAAGATGGTTATAATCTGGCCAATCTATTGGACGACGATGTTGCAGATGTAATTCAGTATGCAAATCAGGCCAATATTAATCTGAACGGTGCAACGACAAAAGAAGAGCTTCAACCCATTTTAGCTGCAGATAATACCGAGGCAGAACTCGCAGCACGAGGGCTGGAAAGAAGTGATTTTAATATGCGTGTTGGTCAATCCGCTTTACGAGGTGGAAGATTCTTCACCAACTTTTCATTGCCCTTGGATGATAAGGGTACTGAATTATACTCTTTTGCAGGTATTAGCTCAAGAACAGGGAATTCTGCTGGATTCTATAGACTTCCAAATCAAAGTAGAACCTATACACCGGCCTACATTAATGGATTTTTACCTGAAATCAATTCTACCATCAGAGATCATTCATTATCTGCTGGTATAAAAGGTATGGTTGGTGATTGGAATGTGGATTTCAGCAATACCTACGGGAAAAACTCTTTCTTATACACCATTGGAAACACCTTTAATGCTTCTTTACAAAGCTCCTCTCCCACTGTTTTTGATGCAGGGGGGTTTTCCTTTAGCCAAAACACCACCAACCTCGATATCAATCAATTTTTTGACGATGTAATGTCTGGTCTGAACGTGGCTTTCGGCGCGGAATATAGAGTAGAAAACTATAACATTGAAGCAGGTGAGGAGGCATCTTACTCCCAATATACGGCAGAAGGCCAAGTAATAACCCTAGCTTCGCAAGAACCTTCCAGAGATTTCTTTGGAAATGCTAGACCAGGTGGTTCACAGGTTTTTCCTGGCTTTAGTCCAAACAACGAACTTTCTAGAGGCAGAAGTAGTGTTGCAGGGTATTTTGATGTAGAAGCTGATTTTTCAGAAAGATTTTTGGCAAGTTTTGCCACTAGATTTGAGGATTATAGTGATTTTGGGTCCACCATCAATTTTAAATTAGCGACCCGTTACAAAATTACAGACCATATAAATATCCGAGCAGCAGCAAACACTGGATTCCGAGCTCCTTCCTTACATCAAATTAATTTTAATTCCACATCAACAATTTTTGATCAAAACGGAAACCCACAAGAGGTCGGTACTTTTGCCAATGATAGTAGGGCGGCACAGCTTTTGGGCATACCACAGTTAAAGGAAGAAACATCCAGCAGCATTAGTTTAGGCCTTACTGCTAAAATCCCAGATGCAAATCTAACTGTAACTGTAGATGGTTATTTTGTTAAAATAAATGACAGGGTAGTTTATACAGGACAATTTCAAGGACCTGGTAATGGGACTGAACTCGACAATTTGTTAAGTCAGGCCAATGCTACTGCAGCATCTTTCTTTGCCAATGCCATCGACACAGAATCAAAAGGTTTGGATGTTGTTATTACACACAAGGCTCAGTTTGGCAGTAATTGGAGTTTAAAATCCGACCTAGCGGGTACTTTTTCCCAAACAAGAAAGGTGGGAGATATAAATGCCTCAGAAGTTTTGGAAAATGCAGGATTGGTAGATACTTATTTTCCAGAAGATAGTAGGGTATACTTGGAAGAGGCTGTTCCCAGAACTAAGATAAACCTATCCAATAGCTTAACGTCTGATAAGTTCATTGTCTTTTTAAGAAATGTATATTTTGGGGAAGTCACAGAGGCCACCACCAACATAGATAGGCAACAAGTATTCGGGACTAAAGTGGTTACCGACCTATCTATTGGGTATAAAGCCACTCCTTCACTCACCTTCACCATTGGAGCGAACAACCTATTGGACATCTATCCGGATAGAGCAGCCGAAACTTTGGCCGATGGAGGAAACAACAGAAGTGATGGACGCTTTGATTGGTCCAGAAGAGCGCAACAATTTGGAATTGGTGGTAGATTTCTTTTTGGAAGAATCAACCTTACTTTAAAATAATCAACCTCCATTGGATAATAGTATGTTTTTGGAAGCCCCACTTTTGGGGCTTCTTTATTTATTTTCAAAATTTAGCAAAAAAGCATAGCTTAGAACCCCGATGGAACTAAGCAAAAAAATTGGGCTGATCCTAGGACCAGCCATCTTTCTCGTTTTGAACATATTGCCTTTTGAGTTGGTATCCGAAAAAGGCGACCCCGTTATTTCAATAGCCGCATGGATGTTGATTTGGTGGATCACTGAGGCAGTATCCATTTCGGTAACCGCTTTACTCCCCTTACTTCTATTGCCTATTTTAAAAGTATTGCCCATAGCGGAGGTTGGCGCCAACTATGGAAGCCCTATCGTCTTCCTTTTCTTTGGAGGGTTTGTGATGGCTCTTGCGCTGGAAAAGGTAAACTTGCACCGTCGCATTGCACTCAACATTATTAGACTTACCGGGACCACACCCAATAAGGTGATCCTAGGTTTCATGATCGCCACTGCCACATTGAGTATGTGGATCAGTAATACGGCTAGTACGGTGGTCATGCTTCCCATTGCCATTTCTGTTATCAATCTATTGATTGATGATGAGGATGGCTTTACCAAAAATGATCAAAATTTCGCCTTAAGTGTTATGCTCGGTATCGCTTTTTCTGCAAATGCCGGGGGAATAGCGACCGTTATAGGAACCCCACCCAACTCTGTATTGATTGGTTTGCTCGAAAACGAATACAATACCGAGATTTCATTTTTAAAATGGATGACCATCGGATTACCATTTTCCATCATCATGATCGCCATCAGTTATTTGGTATTGGCAAAATGGATGTTTCCCAACCGGGGTCTAAAATTCAATGCCTCCAAAGAAGTCATACATGCCGAACTGGAAAAATTGGGGCCTACATCGGGTAAGGAAAAGATGGTGCTCATTATTTTTGGTGTAACTATTTTTCTTTGGATTTTCAGAACATTGATCAATAGTATCTTTCCTAACTTGGGGCTTACAGATACCATGATCAGTATTTTTGCTGCAATCTCGCTTTTTGCCATTCCCTACAATATAAGAAAGGGGGATTTCATCATCAATTGGAAGGATACTTCAAAACTGGCGTGGGGCATTTTGGTTTTGTTCGGTGGAGGGCTTGCTTTGGCCCAAGGAATGTCCACTAGCGGCATTGTCGACATGGTGGCCAATAGTATTGCCCAAAGCGAGATAAGTGTTTTGTTCACAGCCGCCCTGTTAATTTTTCTGATGCTTTTTATGACCGAATTGATGAGCAACGTGGCTCTTGTCGCCGTTTTAGCACCCGTAGTGGCCGGTATTGCCATAGGTCTGGATATTCCAATGCTACACTTGTTGATTCCCGTTACCATTGCCAGTAGCTGCGCCTTTATGCTTCCTATGGCAACACCTCCCAATGCCATTGTATTTGCAAGTGGCTATGTAAAAATTCCACAAATGGCACGGGTTGGGGTATTACTGAACCTTATTGCGGTGGTATTGCTTATTTTGATGTTCCAGTTTGTAATTCCACTACTCTTCTAAACTAAAAATGCCCTTCCGGGGCGGAAGGGCATTTTTACAAACTAACTAACTCAAAAAAATGTAAGAAACTAACTTAAACTAACGCTACTCGAATTTTCACAAGTCATGCGTAACTCTTTGTTAGGTACAAAGTTAAAACCCTTTTTTGTGAAAAATATTGTAATTAGTTTTTTATTAACGACCGAAAAGATTTAAGGTCGCATCCCTTTTTTCATCAAATAATCAAGAATGTTGAACTTGCTGCCGACAATATGCCGATTGATTGAATTTTTTGTAGTAAAAGAATCATTTCCTTAAGAATTCCATTCATATGAAGGGTGATGTTATATTTATGTTAACCAACAACTTATAAGATTTCTTTAACGAAAAATGACCGCCAAAAAAAACAAAAACCCCTCTGTCGAGGGGTTTCTTAGCTAACTCTAATAAGTCGTAAAATGAAAAACACTTTACTGTATTGACCCAGAGTACGGGTCAAAATTTTCTGGGAGATACTTCAACGTATCAAAACCCAATTCCATGTCTTCGTCCTCCATGTAGTTGATAGAGGTGATTGCAATTACATCGGTATAAGGATCAAAACCTTCTGGCAACAGATACTCACTGTCCAAACCAAATCCAAGTTCTACCCCTTCCTCTACGTATGGAATTGATTTTAAATCCACATAAACCTCGTAGGGAGAAAAATCCTCAGGAAGATAATCCTTGGTATCAAAACCAAGATCCATATCCTCTTCTTCCATATAGTTGATAGCATGTACATCCACTACATCCGTGTAAGGATCAAAATTCTCCGGCAAATACTTGTGGGTATCAAAACCTAACGTTGGTTCAACTTTGTTTTCGAGATATATGATGGAATTCAAATCAAAATAGTTTTCGTAAGGATCAAAACCCTCTGGAAGATACGCAGAGGTATCAAAACCTAAATCCACTTCGGGCTCTTCCTCAATATAAACTACTTCGTTCAAATTCAACTCATACGATGCGTGATCATTCATCTCCAAAGTTGAATCGTTTAACTCGGCATTGATGTTCAATGTGGTCAAACTGTTTTCTAAACTACCAAGGATCCCTGTTTGAAATTCGACAACCTTGGCATTTTGTTGATCGTTCGCTATGGCGGTACTACTTAATAATACGCTGCCATAAATTAATAATAACTTGTTCATTTATTGATTGAATTTTATGATTGATGATATGCCTATAAGACTGTCCAAAACCTAAAACGTTACACTCATTAAGATAGTTTTATAAAAAATAAATACTCGCTGAGGCCAACTATACAGGGCAATAAAGCTCAAACCATTAGTAAAACGCAGGACTCCCGAAGGTTGGGGCATTCCGTTAAAAAAATGACTGTTAATATTTATTTAACAGTTAATTCAATCGATTTTTAAGTTCTTTGGATGCTTTAGCAAATTAAACTGACATATAATGATCAAAAAATTACTACCTCGACTCATTCTAGCAGTCATTTTATTGGGTACTTTCCAAACTACGGAAGCCCAACTTTTCAAAAAGAAGAAAAAAGACACCGAACAAAAAAAAGAAAACAAGTCAAAACCGGGCGACATCCAACCTTATGACAAGGTAATCACCAAAGATGCAAAAACCGATACAGGGCTTTTCAGCGTGCACACCGTGGACGATAAACACTATTATGAAATTCCCGACTCCTTGTTTAACCGTGAAATGCTCATGGTGAGCCGAATTTCCAAAACAGCCACTGGAATTGGTTTTGGTGGGGGAAAAATCAACACACAGGTGCTACGTTGGCAAAAAATGGACAAGAAAGTATTGGTGCGGGTAGCATCTTACGAAAATGTTGCGGCCGATTCGTTGCCAGTTCATGAGGCAGTCGTCAATTCCAACTTTGAACCCGTTCTTTTTTCGTTTGACATCAAGGCCTTCAATAAAAAAGATTCCCTGAACCCATCAACCGTTATAGAAATAGACCCTCTTTTCTCCAATGATGTAAAAGCTCTTGGCTTTCCGGATCGTTATAGAAAAAGGTATAAGGTAACCCGTATGGATAGCGACCGTAGCTATATCGAATCCATAAGGAGTTATCCGTTGAACATCGAGGCACGCCATGTAAAAACATATCTTTCCAACGACCCACCAAGCAATTCCAGCCTTGGGTCCATTTCGTTGGAAATCAACAACTCCATGATCTTATTGCCCAAGGAACCCATGAAACGTCGCTATTTTGACGAACGTGTAGGATGGTTTGCCCGAGGCCAAGTGGATTACGGACTGGATGCACAAGAAAGTAAAACCGTAACCTATCTAGATCGTTGGAGACTGGAAGTAAAAGATGAGGACATTGAAAAATTTAAGGCCGGTGAACTGGTCGAGCCCAAAAAGCCCATTGTTTATTATGTGGACCGTGCCACACCCAAAGAATGGGTACCTTATATCAAACAAGGTATCGAAGATTGGCAGGTAGCCTTTGAAGCTGCGGGCTTTAAGAACGCCATTATAGCCAAGGACCCACCATCCCCCGAAGAGGATCCGGATTGGTCCCCCGAGGATGTAAGATATTCCGTAGTGCGCTATTTGGCCTCCCCAATTCCAAACGCCAACGGGCCACACGTGAGCGACCCCAGGAGCGGTGAAATTTTGGAATCCGATATCAATTGGTACCACAATGTAATGAGCCTGTTGCGCAACTGGTATTTTGTGCAGACGGCAGCTATCAACCCAGAAGCTCAAAAGACCCAGTTCAAAAAAGAAATCATGGGTAGATTGATACGTTTTGTATCATCTCACGAAGTAGGCCACACTTTAGGATTGCCCCACAATATGGGCAGTAGCGCTGCCTACCCCGTGGATTCGTTGCGCTCGGCAAGTTTTACCAAAAAATATGGTACGGCACCATCCATTATGGATTATGCCCGTTTCAACTATGTGGCCCAACCAGGAGACGAAGGCGTTGCCCTAATGCCAAACATTGGTGTTTACGATAAATATGCCATTAAATGGGGATACAAACCTATTTTGGACAAAACGGCAGAGGAAGAAAAACCCATCCTTAACAGTTGGATTTTGGAACACGCCGGAGATCCTATGTACCGTTTCGGTCACCAACAGGTTGGCGATATCCACGATCCAAGTTCACAAACCGAGGATCTAGGAGATGATGCCATTAAAGCCAGTCTGTACGGTATCGAAAACCTGAAGCGTATTGTTCCAAAGTTGATGGAATGGACCACAGAAGAGGGTGAAAACTATGATGACCTTGAAACCATGTACGGACAGGTGGTTGCACAATTCCAAAGATACATGGGACACGTTTCCAATAATATCGGAGGTGTTTACGAGTACCATAAAACTGCGGACCAAGAAGGACCAGTATATGTCCATGTGAGCAAAGAACATCAAAAAAATTGCATGGCCTTCATGCAGGAACAACTCTTTGAGACACCCGAGTGGTTGATTGACAAGGATATTTTCAACAAAATTGAATATTCCGGTTCCGTGGAACGTATCCGTGCCACACAAGAGCGTTACTTGAACACCATATTGCACTTGGGCAAATTGGCCAGGATCATAGAAAATGAAACATTGAACGGTGACGAGGCGTATAGTTTGGTAGAAATGATGCGTGACCTTCGTAGGGGAATTTGGTCCGAGACCCGTAGCGGTAAAACCATCGATACCTACAGGAGAAACCTTCAAAAAGCACATATCGATCGTTTGGAGTATCTAATGACCGCCGATAGCCAACGTAAACAGCCAGATTTTGGAGGGTATAGAAAATCTACACCCATCAACACAAGCCAATCCGACATTCGTTCGGTGGCACGTGCAGAGCTCAACAATTTAAAAAGGGATATCAGAGGTGGCCTTTCCAGAATATCAGACACTATGAGCCGTTACCATTTGCAAGATGCACTGGAACGCATAGACTTGATCTTGGAGCCTAAATAGGCCCACTTTTATAGATACGTACAAATTGTATAAAGGTGTAACCGATGTTTTTTTCGGTTACACCTTATTTTTTTTCGAGTACACATCTAAACATGATCATTTCACAACAAATCGCTGAGATTCCCATTCGGTTTAATTACCTTAGTAATCCCAAATCTCAACATCATGACCTACAAAACAAAAAGCCTCATTTACTTTATTTGTTTCGTGGCAGCGTCCACACTGTACTATGTAGTGGAACAACACGATAAATTCGAAGATCATCTCAGTTCGGACACCTACGTTGAAACCCATTTTCAAGATGCCGACGATTTTGATGATGATACCAAGAAAAATCTTGAGGAAGAACTCAAGTAACCCCCTTAAAACATCCGTACTGTTAAAAGCTTCATAAACTATATGATGATGATTAAACCTTTGGCCATCCTACCTGTCCAAACTACAAATCATTAAAATTTAGACATATGAAACGATTGACAGTAGTATTGGTTATGCTGATAAGTATCGGCATGGCCGCCCAAAAACATGATAGCCCCAAAATGCACAAAGGCCCCGAAATGAACCTAACAGCTGAGGAAATGGCCACCTTGCAAACTAAAAAAATGACGTTGGCATTGGACTTGACCAAGTCGCAACAAGATAAGGTGTATGATATCAATCTGGAAAACGCCCGGTTTAGGAAAGCGAAATGGGAAGAGATGAAGGCCTTAAAAGAAAGTGGTGAACGTAAAAAGCCAACTTCTGAAGAGCGATTTGAAATGGAAAATGAACGATTGGATCGTCAGATCGCAGTTCAGGAAAAAATGAAAAAAATTCTGGACGAAGATCAATACGAATCCTGGAAAAAAATGCACAAACGCAAAAAGTTTATGAACGGCAAGAAAAAAATGGAGGAGAGAGGGAGAAGAGGATAGTGTTTTTTGTTGATTTTTAAGAAACCGCGCCTGCCATGGTCGCGGTTTCTTTTTTTATGCTTTTATGCATCTTTTTTACCAAAATATTTGAATATCCGCTAATTTACAGATATATTTGATTATCTGCTAAATAACAGATATTTAAAATTATCTGCTTTTTAGAAGATATTTATCAAAAATGATGTCCATGATTGCCATACTTACCGGAGATATCAAAAACTCCTCGGAACATAAAGCCAGTAAATGGTTGCCCTTGCTCAAACAGGCATTGGCCAGATATGGCAAGGAGCCAATTGATTGGGAAATTTACCGTGGTGACAGTTTTCAACTGCAGACCATCCCGGAAAATGCTTTGGAAGCAGCGATCTATATCAAGGCGAGTATCAAGCAAATCCGGCATATGGATGTCAGGATAGCCATTGGGTTGGGTAAAAAAAACTACGAAGCCCCAAAAATCACGGAATCCAACGGTCCGGCCTTTGTAAACTCCGGTCAATGTTTTGAAAACCTCAAAAAGCAGAATTTAGGCATCCGCACATCGAACAAAAAGTTTGACGAACAAATCAACCTATTGCTTGAACTGGCCCTTCTCACCATGGACAATTGGACGCCCGCCATTTCCAAAACGGTAAAATGCGCCATGGAAAACCCAGGGATGAACCAAAAAGAACTGGCATCCTTGCTCAACAAATCACAAGGGAACATTAGCGAGGAACTCAACAAAGCCGGATTTGACGAAGTCAAAAAAATGATTCAATTTTACAACAACCAACTCGCCCAATTATGATGCTTTTCGCCCTAAAACTGCTGCTGGCCCATTTCATGGGAGACTTTGTGTTCCAACCAAGGCATTGGGTCGAGGACAAACTACAAAAGAAGGGCAGATCTAAATACCTCTACTTCCATATCGGTGTGCATTTATTGGTGCTTTTGCTCCTATTGCAATTTCAACATCTGGGCGCCATTATGGTTATTGTGGCAACCCATTACCTCATAGATCTGGGGAAACTCTACCTCACCAACCCCAAAAACTATCGGTGGCTCTTTGTGGTGGACCAAGTGCTACACCTTTTGGTGCTATGCGGTGTACTGTATTGGGTGTATCCCTTTCAAATCGATTTCTCCCAAGTTTTCGATGAAAAAACCCTGTTGGTGATCACATTTTTGGTATTTGTCACCTATGTGTGCGGAATCATTATGCGGATGTTGTTGGCTCCCTATATTGATGAAGTGGCCAAAAGCGACGAGCCTAGTGAGGGCGGTTCCCTTAAAAATGCTGGAACCTATATTGGCATGTTGGAACGCCTCTTTGTATTCGGGTTTATCCTGATACAGCAATGGGCCGCTATTGGCCTGTTGATCGCCGCTAAATCAGTGTTCCGGTTCGGGGACCTCAACAAAGGCAAAAACAGAAAGCTGACGGAATATGTGCTCATCGGTACGCTATTGAGTTTTGGACTGGCCATACTTTCCGGAATATGCTACCTATACCTGTCCGACCAACTGTAGCCGCTGGCCTATTCCTTCTGTTTTTTACCTTTTTTACTTTGTGATTTATGGAAAACCCCAGTTTTTTTAAGGTTTTTCCGTAATGCTATTTATTTGAAAATTACTAGTTTGCATGCTCAACCTCCCATTAATTTATTTCAACATGTATTGTGACTATGATCCAAAAGTCGTAGGATCATAGGATAACCCCCCTATACCTGTTAGTCAAATTACTAAGAGGTTACAAGTGGACTAACCATCCAACGTCAAAAATGTGAAAGCCAAAAAAAGACACCAAAAATAATTGGACGAGTATCCGAAAATCTAAAGAGTAGGGTATTACCAACATTTAAAATTTAAAAGAATGTCCAATTATCATAAAACACTTAACCTCGTTATTATCGCAATTGTATTATTCACTTCTTGTTCTGATCCACAAAATGATTTGTCCGATGAAACTGATGAATTACGAGCAACTTTTTTAAAGGATAAAGCATATAAACAAGTAAAAAGTGATTATGCAAATCTCGAAAATTCGACTAAAATTGATTTATGGGTTGAAAAACTCAATCAGTTAAAAAAGTTAAATCTATCTGAGAACCATACAGATTTAATTCAAAAACTATCCCAACAGTTAAAAGAGGATTCTCCAAATATGGAGGAAATAACTTCATTGGCTGTAGACCTGGCTAAGATAACCCCAGAACATGATTTCCTGATGATGTTTGGCAACTTAGATGACTATTCACCAAAGGTTAACGGAGAATTTCACGATAGTTTCATTTCAATTCAATTACAGGAAAACTTGCTAAACATAGGATCGTTTGAAACGAAGAAGACCAGCTTGACTAGTAAGTCGGTTGATTGCAATTGTAGCTGGACCTGTGATTGGTACAACAACGGTTATTCCGACACCAATTGCAATGAAACCACAACAGGATGTGGGTTCTTATGGCTTCAAAGTTGTGTTGAAAAAGTTTAGTCACAAATTCTGCTCCTGAAAAATCAGGAGTAGAAATACATTAAATTATGAAGTTAGTTTTCCAAAAACTTAAATACTTTGTTGTTCCCCTCATCTACATACTGGCCGGAGTCATCTTTTATGGGGACCACTTTTATATGTTGCCGCTCACCCTTATCGCTTGCTTTTTGACCGCTTATTATGTGAAAGAGGGAATAAAACGAATGCTCTTGGTCTTTATACCTCTTTGGTTGTTAATTTTGGTTCCTTCGTTAATTGAAATGGATTTCAAACGATCCATCCTCTATTTGGCTTTTATACCCGTTTGTATTCTCCTAGGACGTTGGGCAAAAAAAGCACATTTTATGCCCAAATTGACCTTTACTATACTATTGGCCGTGTTTTTGGGGAAATTTGGATACCCCAGCGTGCTTTTGGCCCTAGTGGACGACTCTAAATTTTATGACACCAAGCCGTTTCCAAAAGAACTCGTTTTTACCGATAAGTATAAGGACACTGTTCGGTTTGGCAGCAAAATAATTGTTTTGGACTTTTGGAACACCTCCTGCAAACCTTGTTTTGAAAAATTCCCTTACTACGAAAAAATCAGTGAAAAATACCAACAGCCGGATATTGCCTTCTACTCGGTGAACATACCTTTAAAAAACCAAAGTTTTGAAGAGCGGTCAAAAGTAGAAGCAAAATTGAATTACTCCTACACCACCATTTACGGTGGACCTATGAAAAAAGTACAGGAGGCTTTGGACTTTAATGCTTATCCTCACTTAATTATCCTAAAGGACAGCACAATAATTTACAGCGGTAACTTTGTTACCGGAGAAAGTATATATATTGACAATTTGGATAAGCAACTAAGAAAAATTATCCATCAAGAAGGACTTATACTTCAACCCTAAGCCTATTACCCTTAATTGTCCACTGGTAACCATCCAATGACTTCGTACTTCTGACTTCATATTTCATATTTATGGAAAACCCCAGTTTTTTTAAGGTTTTTCCACAATGTTATTTTACTGGTAATTAGTAATTTGCCTTCTCGCAGCCCCTCCCCTATACTTTACAGAGACTAGTTATGCTTGGCATATAGGATGATGAATGGAGTGAATGCATCCCATATTCGATGCATATAAATGTAAAATATATATTACACCATATAAACACTTTACTAAAAGCTGAAAAAACAAATGAGCGATAAGAAATCACAGATAAATTTATTAAACCATTCCGAAGCGAAGGTCAAGCTATTTGGAGACTACATTCAGAAATATTTGAATATTATTTGCAATGACGGATACACGAAAGCAATCCATATAGTTGACTTATTCTGTGGACCTGGAGTTTATGAAAATGGTGGAGAAGGAAGCCCGGTAATTGCTTTGAAAAAAGTAAAGCAAACTTTCTATCAATTTATAGACAAACGAGAAGTAAAATCACCTCAAATTCATTGTCATTTTAATGATATTGACAAAGAGAGAATCAATACACTTGAAAAGTATATAAAAGAAAACAAATTACATTATCCTAACTATGGAACTTTAAATTTAATCAATAAAGATTACCTTGAAATCGTAAAAGAACTTCCTAGTAAATTTCAAAAATTCAAGGACACTAAAGCCTTTGTATTTATTGACCCATTTGGATATAAGGAAATAAAAGCTGAACACATTTTAAATTTACTGGACTGTAACAATAATTCGGAAGTTCTATTGTGGCTACCTATTCAATTTATGTATAGATTTTCTAAATCTGGAACGCCAGGAGTATTGGAGAGTTTCAACAAGCAACTTGGCATTGACAAGGAACATTTAAAGAATGAATGGGAATATATTCGCGCCTTAAAAGACGGTTTTCAAAAGTTTATTGGTAATGAATATTTCGTTGACAGCTTCACCCTAAAAAAAGAAGAAAATACTGTTTTCTGTTTGTTTTTCTTTAGTTCCCACATTCGAGGTTACGAAAAAATGTTAGAAACCAAATGGGACATAGATAATGAACAAGGTCGTGGCTGGAAATATGATAGTGGACAATCAACACTTTTTTCAGTTTTAGAAACAAATAGACTTGAAGAATTATTACTTGATTACTTAAAAGGGTCAAGAACCAACGGAGAAATTTATGAATTTACTTTAAGAGAAGGGTTTCTGCCAAAACATTCCATTCAAATATTAAAAAAACTTCAATCTGGTAATAGACTAGAAATAACAAAAAAAGACAATACAAATATTAGAAAAGGAGCTTTTTATGTAAATTACAAAGAATATAAAAAGCACTTTAATAAACTAACTATAAAACTTAAATAATGGCACAATCAAGTATCGAATGGACAGAAATGACTTGGAATCCAACAACTGGTTGTACCAAAATATCTCAAGGTTGTAAATTTTGTTATGCGGAAATAATGTCTAAAAGACTGCAAGCAATGGGTGTTGAAAAGTACAAAGATAATTTTGAGGTTAAAACTCACGAAGACGCCTTGAAAACGCCATACACTTGGAAGAAATCAAAAGTTGTTTTCGTAAACTCAATGAGTGATTTATTTCACGAAAAAATTCCCCTTGAATTTATTCAAAAGGTTTTTACAGTAATGAATGAAAATCCGCAACACGTTTTTCAAGTTTTGACCAAAAGAGCCGAAAGACTAAAAGAACTTCATCAAGAATTAAAATGGACTCATAATATTTGGATGGGTGTTTCAGTTGAAGAACAAAAAGTAGAAAATAGAATTGACTTTCTGAGAGAAACAAACGCAAGGGTAAAATTCCTATCATTGGAACCTCTAATCGGACCACTTCCAAATATGAATCTTGACAATATTGATTGGGTTATTGTTGGTGGAGAAAGCGGACATAATCCAAGACCAATGGATGCAGATTGGGTGCTTGATATACAAGAGCAATGTGAAAAGTCGGATGTTGCCTTCTTTTTCAAACAATGGGGCGGAAAAAACAAAAAGAAAAATGGAAGAATACTAAATGGAAGAACCTATGATGAAATGCCTGAAATTGAATTGCAACTCAGCGTTTAAGCTAAAAAAACAGATTCTAACAACCCATTTTAAAGTTTTCAATACATAAGATCGTTGACAATTTAGTTCAGAAAAGGGTTGAAATTAGATAAAATCATCCTGTACTCCTTCCATTTAAACGGTTTCATCCCATCACAACCTCATTTTAAATCAACCCAAGGGAACGAGAGAAATCTCAAACACAAACAAATTTCTCAGTCGCAACACATCTTCGAAATGACCAGAACTTAAAACACCTTCCCTACCGCCTCAATCGTCTTATCCAAATCTGCATAGCTAAGGGCGTCGTTTAAAAAGTAGCTTTCAAAAGCAGAGGGCGGCAAGTACACCCCGTTCTCCAACATCCCATGGAAATATTTCTTGAACATATCATTATTGCCCTTCGCCGAGGAGGCAAAATCCACCACAGGCTCCTCCGTAAAGTGCACAGACATCATACTGCCATATCGGTTGATCTGGTGGGCTACGCCTTTTTCGGTCAAGGTCTGGGCAATGCCCTTGTGCAAATATTCCGTTTTTTCGGCCAGGCTGTCAAAAATTTCGGGCTGGTTGTCAAGGGCGGTGAGCATGGCCAGTCCGGCACTCATGGCCAAGGGGTTTCCACTCAAAGTACCCGCTTGGTACACTGGTCCTTCGGGGGCCAAATGCGCCATGATCTCAGCTCGGGCCGCAAACGCCCCTACGGGCAGTCCACCACCAATGACCTTTCCGAACGTTACAATATCCGCATCAATGCCCAAAGCTTCCTGAGCGCCCCCTTTTCCGAGACGGAAGCCCGTCATTACCTCATCAAACAACAACAAAATACCCTCTTGGGTGCAGAGTTCGCGTAGGCCTTTTATAAAGGCTTCTTTGGGGACAATACAGCCCATGTTCCCCGCTATGGGTTCCAAAATAATGGCCGCAATTTCACCTTTATTGGCAGCTACCAAGGCTTTTACCCCTTCCAAATCGTTGTAATCGGCCAACAGGGTGTCCTTCGCCGTGCCCTGCGTAACCCCGGGGCTGTTGGGACTACCAAAGGTAACGGCACCACTTCCTGCTTGTATCAAAAAAGAATCGGAGTGGCCGTGGTAACAACCGGCAAATTTGATGATCTTATCTTTTCCCGTGTACCCGCGCGCGAGGCGTACCGCACTCATACAAGCCTCGGTGCCACTGTTCACAAAACGTATCTTATCAATGTTTGGCACCATGGAAACCGCTAGTTTGGCAAGTTCGGTCTCCACTTCGGTGGGCGTTCCAAAGGAAGTCCCTTTTTTGGCCTTGTCAATCACCGCTTGTATCACCGGTTCGTAGGCGTGGCCCAAAATAAGCGGCCCCCACGAAGCTATATAATCGATAAGTTGATTGCCATCGGCATCGTACAGGTAGGCACCCTTGGCCTCCTTGATAAATACAGGATCACCTCCAACCGCTTTAAATGCTCTTACTGGTGAGTTTACCCCTCCGGGGATATATTTTTTGGCCTCTGCAAACAGGGCGCTACTTCGTTGATAGATCATAATATACTTTTATTCATCCCGTCATGCTGAATTTATTTCAGCATCCCATTGTTACCGGTCAAAAAAACTTGTGAGAACCTGAAACGGGTTCAGGTTGACGCAGGTGCTGCAAAGGTAATGAGGATCGTTCGTACTTGGAAACGGAATTCATTTGGATAAGAGAGATTCTTTGCCTCGTTAAAATTGATAATTCTACCATGAAGAACTGCCGTCATGCTGAATTTATTTCAGCATCCCATTGTTCCCGGTCAAAAAAACAGTGAGAACCTGAAACGGGTTCAGGTTGACGCAGGTGCTGCAAAGGTAATGAGGATCGTTCGTTCTTGGAAACAGAATTCATCTGGTTAAGAGAGATTCTTTGCCTCGCTAAAATTGTTAATTCTACCATGAAGAAGTACCGTCATGCTGAATTTATTTCAGCATCCCATTGTTGTCGGTCAAAAAACCTTGTGGGAACCTAAAACGGGTTCAGGTTTACGCAGGTACTGAAAGGGATTCGTTCTGTCCAGAATGATATTAAAAACCTACTGCGCCTTTCGGATATTGAGTATTTGACCGATGGAAATAATGTTATCATTAAGGTTGTTGAGTCGACGAAGTTCATCCACCGAAATGTCATATCTTCTGGAAATACCATAAAGCGTATCGCCTTTTTTCACGGTATGTGTAAAAACTTCATACCGCTTAGGTTCACGGATTGTTGACAACCCATTTTCGACCACCTCTTCGTCATACTTATGAAGGTCGTACTTCTCAATAAGTGCAATCAATTTTTGGGGATACTTGCGGTCGGTGGCATATCCGGCCTGCCGAAGTCCATAGGCCCATTTTTTATAATCGTCCCGTTTGTAATTGAACAAAAACGCATAGCGTGAACGTGTGGACAGGAAAATACTATGGTCCCGGAAAGAGTACATCGGATGGTTGTATTTGCGGAAACATTCACCTTTGGCATCATCGTCATGGAAATCAAACTCTCCTTCCCATCCGGCATGGCATTTGATGCCAAAATGGTTGTTTGTCTTAAGGGTCAATTCACCACGGCCCGACCCACTTTCCAAAATGCCCTGGGCCAAGGTAATACTGGCCGGTATGCCATATGCACGCATTTCGTACTGGGCAATCTCAGCAAAGGTCTCAATATAGTCTTGGGTATCCGAAATGTAAAAACGCTCAAAACGCCCGGTATCTTCCGGCATGGGATATAAACCAGCGTCTCCTTTGGTGTCGGTGCTGCTATTGGTGTCGGTGCTTTCCGAATTACGGATTACTGGAGCCCCCTTCTGTTGGGTCGTCCTTCTTTTCTTGGCACCACAGCTAGAGAGCAAAAGTGCCACAATCAATACATATCCTATTCGCCTTATCATACGTCCAATAACGGTAAATTCTTCTTTTTTAATACAAGGTTCATGCCTTTTATACCCTGCAATCCCCCTGTATGTATTGCCAAGATTTGGGTTCCCGGTTCAAAAACATCCTGTTTTACAAGATCAAAAATACCAAAAAGCATCTTACCAGTGTATATGGGATCCAAAGGGATACCCGTTTTGGCTTTGAACAAGTTTATAAATGCAATAAGATGTTCGTCCACTTTGGCATAGCCCCCAAAATGATAATCGGTTACAAGTCTCCAACGGTCGTTATTCACAAATGCACCGATTTCTTGGGTCAAAAAATCGCCCTTCAAGGCAGGGAATCCAAAAACCGTCTGATCGGGTTGCGAGGCATTGATGAGTCCGGCCATGGTTCCGCCTGTACCGACCGCACTACAAATATAATCGAACAACATATCATCTTCCGTCAAGATTTCAGCACAGCCCTTCACCGCTAAGGAATTGGTTCCTCCTTCGGGCAGCAGATAAAAATCACCGTACCGCCCTTTCAAATTTTGAAGAAATGATGGTTCATTTTTGAGCCTGTATTCACTTCGGGACACAAAATGGAACTGCATGCCATGTTCGTGGGCCAACTGCAAGGTTGGATTGTTTTGCCATTTGTCCACCAATTCTTCACCCCGAATCACCCCGATGGTCTTCAGCCCTTCTTTGTGCCCTGCAAAAGCCGCTGCTGCGATATGATTGGAAAAGGCTCCACCAAAGGTGAGCAAAGTATTTTTGCCTTGTTTTTTGGCTTCGAGCAGGTTGTATTTGAGTTTGCGATATTTATTACCAGAAATGAATGGGTGTATGGTGTCCTCCCTTTTCAAGTAGAGGCCAATGCCCTTTTGGCGTAGAAGGGGCATATCTATATGCTGATTGGGTATGTTCAACCTCAAAAAATTAACGGGTCAGGTACTGTAAAAAACCAAAGATCTTACGTTTGGAAAGATACTGCATATCCCTCTCATTGGCGTAGGCCTCACGTTCAAAACTAATATTTTGATAAGCACGGTAACTGTCCAGATAAAGCAAGGTACGGAACAACCATTCCGAAATATATAAGATGTAAAAGGGCAAGATCAAGAGTTCCTGTTGCTGCTTCAAGTGGATGCGTTCGTGGTTGATGAGCACCTCGTCCGTCTTTAGGGAATCTTCCTTTAAGATAATGAAAGGCCATAGCGAAAGACCTACATAATTTTTATAGAAAAAATGTTTAAAGACTAATATCAAATGGTTGTTATCATTGGTTACCTAACAAATATAACTGCAAAAAGTGCTCAAAATTGGACGGTTATGATAATTCAATTAACATTTTCGGTGAATAACATTGTTTCCAAAATCTTAAAACCTTCGTTGTTTTGACGCGAAAACCTTAAATTTATATAGTAAAATGCTTTGTAACGAATGAAAGAGCGCATTCCTTTGGAAGAAGGTGATTATTATTTATCGGAACAAGGATATCGGGTATTTACCAAGCAATATCACCTAAAGCGCGGATACTGTTGCGAGAGTGGCTGTCGCCATTGCCCGTACGGTTACAACACCAAAACCAACACACAATAAATACATATTCGGCATAATATTTGTGATATTTTCTGAAGAAAACTCAAGAATTTTAAAAAAAAGTACCATGAAAAGTTTAAAACGTTTTGCACTGGCAGCCTTCACCTTGGGCCTACTGGTCTCCTGTACCTCTGTACGGGTAGTTTCCGATTACGATCAAAAAACTGATTTCAATACTTATAAAAGCTATGCTTTCTACAAAACGGGAATTGACAAGGCTCAAATTTCCGATTTGGACAAGAAAAGAATTTTAAGGGCCATTGAAGCCGAATTAGGTAGCCGTGGATTCGTGAAATCCGACAACCCCGATGTACTGATCAGTATTTTCACCAAGGAACGTGAACGCGTGGACGTTTACAACAATTATGGTTGGGGATGGGGAGGATTTTACAGCCCTTATGCATGGGGTCCCGGTTGGGGCTGGGGCTGGGGAGGCAACAACGTTAGTACCCGAACCGAAGGTTCTCTGTACATCGACGTAATTGATGCCGACAAAAAAGAATTGGTATGGCAAGGTCGTGGTGTAGGTACTTTGAACAATACCAAAAACATTGAAAAGAAAGAGCAACGTATCAAAGAATTTGTTTCGCAGATTCTTGAGGAGTACCCGCCCCACATGGCCGTGGCCTCCAACTAAAAATTTATAGACCGCCTTTTAGGCGGTTTTTTTATACCTATAACTTTCTATAAAGAAAAATCCGTTCCCTATTTTGTATCTTTAAGTCGCACAAAAAATGACATATGAGCTACGAATCCAATCCTATACTGGACAAACTGCCAAAGCACCTCAAACAATTCATAAAACCGCAAAATTATGAGGAGTACACGGCCATTGACCAAGCGGTATGGCGGTATGTGATGCGGAAAAATGTGGACTATCTCAGTAAAGTGGCACATAAATCCTATGTTGATGGACTCAAAAAAACAGGGATTTCCATAGACCACATCCCCAATATGTACGGGATGAACCGCATCCTCAAGGAAATTGGTTGGGCAGCTGTGGCCGTGGATGGTTTTATTCCACCTGCTGCTTTCATGGAATTCCAAGCTTATAATGTGCTCGTGATTGCTTCGGACATTCGGCAACTTGAAAATATTGAATACACCCCTGCACCGGATATTATTCACGAAGGTGCCGGGCACGCCCCTATTATCGCCAATCCAGAGTATGCCGAATATTTGCGTCGTTTTGGAGAGATCGGCTGCAAGGCGATTTCCAGTGCCAAGGACTACGAACTATATAATGCGGTTCGTCATCTTTCGATAATAAAAGAGGCACATGGAACCCCTCAAAGTGAGATAGAGAAAGCCGAAAAACATATTGAACACCTCCAAGAAAACATGGGTGAACCCAGTGAAATGGCACTAATTCGAAACTTGCATTGGTGGACCGTGGAATATGGGTTGATCGGCACGGTGGACAATCCAAAAATTTACGGTGCCGGACTGCTTTCGTCCATTGGGGAAAGTACTTGGTGCATGACGGACAAGGTCAAAAAGATTCCATACTCCATAGAAGCAGCACATACCGAGTTCGATATTACCAAACCTCAGCCTCAACTTTTTGTCACGCCAGATTTCGCCTTTTTAAGTCAGGTTTTGGAAGATTTCGCAAATACCATGGCCGTACGTACCGGTGGTCTTTCCGGAATTAAAAAATTGATCGGCTCCAACGCATTGGGCACTATTGAACTGAGCACTGGATTACAGATTTCAGGAGAGTTCAGCAATGTAATCGAACACGACGGGAAACCAATTTACATACAAACCAGCGGTGCCACGGCCCTAGCCTATCGCGAAAAAGAATTGGTCGGCCATAGCACTGCCCACCACGCTGATGGTTTTGGCTCCCCTATCGGAAAATTGAAAGGCATCAATATTGCCATTGAGGATATGGGACCACGCGATTTAAAAGCCTATAAAATTTATGAGGGCGAACAAATTGCCCTAGAATTTGAAGGAGGCATAAAAGTTGAAGGCACCATTGTTACCGGTACCCGAAACCTTATGGGGAAAATTATTCTCATCACCTTTGAAAATTGCACCGTCACCTACAAGGATGAAGTCTTGTTCCAACCTAAATGGGGACTCTACCATATGGCTGTTGGCCAAAAAATTGTTTCCGCCTACAATGGCCCAGCGGATTTGAACAGTTTCAATTTGATGAGCCATCAAATTACCGAGAGTACCATAAAATCCAAAAAGGACAAAAAAAGGTTACAGCTTGAGCAATTTTACCAACAGGTCCGCGAGTTCAGGGAAGGCACCAATACCACCATTTCCAGAAACAAGGTGTTTCAGGAACTCAAAAACAACCATCCACAAGATTGGTTATTACCTGTAGAACTGTACGAACTCGCCAAACAGGACAACAACCAAGAATTTCAGCATGAAATTTTAGCGCATCTGGAAAACATCAAACGGGACAACCCCAAAGTGGGGCACTTGATTGATGATGGTATTCGTTTAATCGACCAAGCTTTTGTTAAGGTCCATTAATTTTTCCGGAGAATCAACGGTAACACCTTCATATACCAAGGTCCATCCCATGGTGTCCGTAAGCACTAGGATACGGAAAAGTTCGCTCAACAAGCGGTTTTCCGCGTTGGAACGCAAGGAGGAGGCTTCGATTTTTTTCATCAAAGATGCGTTTACATTTCTTTTGATGGTGTTATAATCATCCGCATCAAATGGGTTCAAATAGTCCGCGGTAACATCGTAGTACTCAAAATCGGGACTTATGTTTATTTCTGGCTCCGGAATCTGGGTAATCTTGAGCACTTTGTTTTCCTCGTCCACATCATAATCTATTTTGGACATATCGTACGCAATGGAAACATCGGCATTCACCACAACCAAAGCTTTTTTATTGGCAGTTACCAGCGGTCCGAACAATTCTTTGGAATCTTTATAATTGTACACTTCGGCAAAATGTCCTTCAGTGACCACCAACTTGGAAACATTTCTCAACTCCTGCTGAAGGAGCATGGTATTTTCTTCCAAAATTGATTTTTGCTCACGGTCATCGGTGCACGATTTATAGATCAAAACCGAGGCCAACGCAATTACTGCTCCTGCTATAAATTTTTTCATCTAACTGAATTTCATAAAAGGATACCTTTCTTGAAGATACGTAATTTTTGTACGGAGCGATGTTTTAAACTTTTGATGTGCCTCTGAATCAGGGTTAAATGGGCGGTGCATCAACCCTTTTTGAACAGCATCCACCTTGTCCATAATAGGGTATTCATTTTCATCAACCCAAACCGATTTGAATTTTTCCCAGATATAATCCACGGCCAACTCGTTCGGGTGAACCATGTCCTTTCCGTAAAAACGGTAATCACGGAGTTCGTCCATCATAATTTCATAGGATGGAAAGTAATTGAGGTCTCTCGACAGCCCTCGAGATGACAATAGCGAATGAACGGCGGTGATGAGATGTGCCTTGCTCTGTTGGTTCTCTATAAAACCATCTTTTAAATGACGAACGGGAGAAATGGTAAAAATAATTTGTGCGTTGGAATTTACTTTTTGAATCAATTCAATCAAACGGTGAAGACTGGACTCAATTTCGGAAACGCCCAATAGCTTTTTAGAGAACTGCTTTTGTGGCACCTTATGGCAATTGGCCACTATTCTATTGGAATTCAAATATTCATAAACCCAAGCTGTTCCCAACGTAATGATGATATGGGAAGATACCGCCAACCAAGACTTTGTTTCCATCAACCTTTGGTTGAGAAGCTGCAACAATTCTTCCGAATCCCCGGCGCGCAAATCGGAATGGGCATCGAAACAACGCCAAATCCCATCTTGTTCGAAAATTTCATCTGGGTGGTACGGAATATCTTGGACAGCTCTTTGGACAAGGTTCTGGATCGCCAAGGGATGGAACAATATTCCGAAGGGGTTTTGGCATTGTTGGAACTTAAAATAGTCCAACTTCTTACCTATATTTTCCACAAAACAAGAGCCCAAAAGCACCAATCTACTTTGATAATCTATTGGATTATCGCAAGGGTTTAAGGGTATTTTGGTCTGTAGTATCATTATTTACTATCCATGCGTTTTGTCGACCAAGGACTCAGTTTGTGAAAGATTTGATATGGATAAATCACATAATAAACTTGATCTTCATTAATCGTGTTTTGATTATTTTCCCATGCCAATTCTATTGTTTTCCGTGCCTCTTCATTCTTGCCAGATTGATACAATGAAATTCCCTTATAATAAAGTGCATCGGCAAACTTTTTATAAACCTTTAAACTCATATTAAAGTTCTCGATTGCCTTTTCATAATTCTTCAGTTCATATTCAACAACACCCATATAAAACCAATCCATATAATGGCAAGCCTCTTCTGGAGAATCATTAGGAAAATCATTGAATTGTTGTTCTTTGCTTTTTAAAAGATACTTTTTTGCATTGGCAAACTGGTTCATTTGCAGATAATCCAATGCTATATAAAAATTGTAGGTGTGATCCATCACATATCCATCCCCAAATTTCTCCTTTGCCAGATTTAGTTCATCTATCGACTCCTGATACTCATTGGAGAAAAGACATTTCATAAACCCACTGTAATCCAAATATCTTTCAGGATCATATAAAACAGCTTTTTCCAAAAAGGGCTTTCCTAAAGAAAACTTACGCTCTTTATATAACGGCATTGCTTTCTGCTGCCAGAAATAGGCAGAATCAGGTTTAATTATCAAAGCTGAATCCAAATAATGTTGCCTTTCAACCGAATATATGGGAGCTTTCATAGCTTTTTGCCAGAAATTCGCAACCTTTATTGAATCGGTAGTTGATAACAGAACCCTTTCAGATTCGGTTAATGTTTTTACCTCGGTTGATTTGTCCACATTCTCGGAACAGGCCTGAAAAATTAAAAAAATATATAAGAGTTTTTTCATACATAATACAAGCGAGGTTATTCATAAAATTCATCAAGAAATATAATCCCTCACCTTTTCCAGTGCCTCGGGAATTCCTGCTGGGTTTTTACCCCCCGCAGTGGCAAAGAACGGTTGTCCACCACCACCGCCTTGGATATACTTTCCAAGTTCGCGAACTATCGTCCCCGCATTCAAATCTTTGGCTGAGACCAAATCTTTGGAAATATAACAGGAAAGTATGGCTTTTCCGTCTTTTTCGGAGGCCAATAAAAGGAACAACTTGTCCACTTGCCCTCCCATTTCAAACGCAAGGTCCTTGATACCGCCAGCGTCCAAATCCACTTTTGAAGCCAAGAACCGGACTCCGTTCACATCCTCCAGTTTATTGATCAACTCGCTTTTGAGTCCTTTGGCCTTATCTTTCAGTAATTGCTCCACTTGTTTTTTCAGCGCAAGGTTTTCTTCCAATAAACCAGCCACCGATTTTACAGGATCTTGGGGGTTTTTCAACATATCCTTGATCTCAAAGAGCATACGGTTATTGTTGAAATAAAACTCTTTGACGGCATCGGAAGTGATGGCTTCTATCCTACGGATTCCAGCAGCAACAGCTCCCTCAGAAACAATTTTGAAATGCCAAATATCCCCTGTGTTCTGTACATGGGTACCACCACAAAGTTCAATAGATTGTCCAAAACGGATGGTTCGCACCGTATCACCGTATTTTTCACCAAAAAGCGCCATGGCCCCTTGTTCCATGGCCTCTTTGATAGGCACATTTCGCCTTTCTTCCAAAGGAAGGTGCCCATCAATACGTGCATTGACAAAGTTTTCGACTTCTCGAAGCTCTTCTGTGGTCAATTTTGAAAAGTGCGAAAAGTCAAACCGTAAATATTTGGAATGGACCGCAGAACCTTTTTGCTCAACATGTGTTCCCAATACTTCACGCAATGCTTGGTGCAACAGGTGCGTAGCGGTATGGTTACAAGCTGTTCTCCAACGCTGTTTTTTATCCACCACTGCCTTAAATGTTCCCGAAACCTCTTTGGGGAGGGTTTTGGTGAAATGGACTATTTCGTTGTTTTCCCTTTTGGTATCCACAATATAGATGACATCACCATTTGGAGCTTCCAGATAGCCCTTATCACCTACTTGCCCACCTCCTTCGGGGTAGAATGGGGTAAGGTTGAACACCAATTGGTATTGCTCACCTTCTTTTTTGCTGGTTACCTTGCGATATTTCACCAGTTTCACAGTGGTTTCCAAACTATCATAGCCGATAAATTCTTGTTCAGTATCGGTCAATAACACATTCCAATCATCTTTGGATACCTCGGATGCTGCCCTGGAACGATCCTTTTGGGCTTTTAATGCTTTTTCAAAACCTTCCACATCAAGTCGATACCCTTTCTCTTCCAAAATCAGAGCGGTCAGATCTATAGGGAAGCCAAAAGTGTCGTACAGTTCAAAAGCTTTTTCCCCTTTTATGGTTTTGTCCTTGGATGATTTTATCACGGAATCCAATAAAACCAATCCTTGTTCAAGAGTGCTCAAGAAAGAACTTTCCTCCTCTTTGATTACATTTTCAATCAATTGGTATTGTTCTTTCAACTCTGGGAACGCTTTGCCCATTTGTTCGCTCAATACCTTTACCAATCGGTAGATAAATGGCTTGTTGGTATCCAAAAAAGTGAATCCATAGCGAATGGCACGGCGCAAGATCCTTCTTATTACATAACCAGCCCCTGTATTGCTCGGCAATTGTCCATCGGCAATGGAAAAGGCAACAGCCCGAACATGGTCCGTAACCACACGTATGGCAATATCCGTTTGTTCGTCCTTACCATATTTCTTTCCCGTGATGATCTCCACCTCACGAATCAGTGGGGTAAACACATCGGTATCGTAATTGGATTGCTTTCCTTGAAGCACCATGCACAGACGTTCAAAGCCCATACCTGTATCGATGTGCTTTTCGGGCAACGGCTCCAAACTTCCATCCGCCTTACGGTTGAACTGCATAAAGACCAAGTTCCAGATTTCCACCACTTGCGGATGGTCCTGGTTCACCAACGAAGCTCCATCAACCTTCGCTTTCTCTTCCTTGGACCTAATATCCACATGGATTTCGGAACAAGGTCCACACGGGCCTTGATCTCCCATTTCCCAGAAATTGTCCTTCTTATTTCCTTTAATGATCCGATTTTCGGGCACTATTGCCTTCCACAGATTATAAGCCTCTTGATCAAGTGGCAGTCCATCGTCCTCGCTTCCTTCAAAAACCGAAACATATAGACTGTCCCTATCAATTTTATAAACCTCAGTGAGCAGTTCCCATGCCCATTCAATAGCTTCTTTTTTAAAATAATCACCTACGCTCCAGTTCCCAAGCATTTCGAACATGGTATGGTGGTAGGTATCCTTTCCAACCTCTTCGAGATCATTGTGCTTACCACTTACCCTGAGACATTTTTGGGTATCGGCCAATCGTTTGCTCTTTGGAACGGAATTCCCCAAAAAGTACTCCTTGAACTGGTTCATACCGGCGTTGGTGAACATCAAAGTGGGGTCGTCCTTCATTACCATGGGCGCCGATGGAACAATCTTGTGGTTCTTTTCTTTAAAAAAGTTTAAAAACTGCTTTCTAACTTCTTGGGATGTCATTGAATTCCTAGGGTTTTCTTAAATTTAACACTTTAAGCAAAACAATTTTTATATTTGTTTGTTCTGTTTAAAATGAATGAGCAAAAATAGGATAAAATCCATTCATGTCTAAAGTAAAGTACTATTACGATCCGGATACACTTTCATACAGAAAGATTGAACCGAAGAAATCCAAAAAGTATAGGAATATTTTCTTATTTCTACTGGGCTCGGCACTCTTTGGTTTTTTGGGATTGATTATCCTTTTGAATACTCGTTGGGTAAATACGCCCAAGGAACTTTCCTTGGAGCGTGAGGTCCGCAATTACGAACTTCAGTTCGAGATCTTAAATAGGAAGATGGACCACATGGAACAGGTTTTGGCCAATATTGAAGATCGCGACAACAATATTTACAGATTATATTTTGAAGCAAACCCGATACCGGAAGAACAGCGAAGGGCTGGTTTTGGTGGTATTAACCGATACAAGGACCTTGAAGGTTTCAACAATTCTGAAATCATCATCAATGCCACCAAACGACTGGATATCATCCAAAAAGAGATGGTCATCCAATCCAAGTCTTTGGATGAAATTGCCAAATTGGCGGAAGAAAAGGAAAAACTGCTAGCCTCCATTCCTGCCATTCAACCGGTGAGCAATGAGGATTTGACAAGAATGGCTTCTGGTTATGGGTGGCGGTCGGATCCTTTTACCAAAGCACGCAAGATGCATTGGGGCATGGACTTTACTGCCCCGAGAGGCACTCCCATATATGCTACGGGTGATGGAAAAGTAGTGCGTGCCGACAATAGGTCGTCCGGATATGGAAAACATGTTAGAATAGATCATGGGTACGGTTATATTTCATTGTATGCACACATGAGCAAATACAATGTTACCGTAGGCCAAAAAGTGCAAAGAGGCGACCTTATTGGCTTTGTTGGCAGTACAGGACGATCCCAGGCCCCACACGTCCATTACGAAATTTTCAAGGACGGGGAGCGCATCAACCCGATCAATTTCTATTACGGAAGTTTGTCGGCTGAGGAATTTGAGAATATGCTCAGATTGGCCAATCAAGAGAATCAATCACTGGATTAATGCACATAGATCTTCCAGAAAAACGATATTATGGCATAGGCGAAGTGGCCAAGGCCTTTGGGGTAAACACATCCCTGATACGCTTTTGGGAAAAAGAGTTTGATGTACTACAACCCAAAAAAAATGCCAAGGGAAACCGTAAATTTACACCGCAGGACATCCAAAACCTTCAACTGATCTATCATTTGGTGAAGGAACGAGGGTTTACCCTGGAAGGGGCCAAAATCCATCTAAAGGAAGAAAAGCAAAAAGCCCTGTCCAATTTTGAAGTGATTCAAAAATTACAGAAAGTGAAAGCAGAACTGTTAAAAATAAAAGAACAACTATAAACACTAATACCATAAGAAAATGAAAAAATGGTTAATCCCCTTGATTATTGTCGTAGTCATTGTTTTTGGTCTCTACCAATGGGCAGTTGGCTTCAACAACAAGGCCGTACAATATGAAGCCGATGCCAAAACAGCATGGTCCAATGTGGAAAGTGCCTACCAAAGAAGAAATGATCTGATAGGAAATTTGGTGAAGACCGTGCAAGGTGCCGCCGATTTTGAAAGAAGCACATTGACCGATGTCATTGAGGCTCGTGCCAAGGCAACATCCACCAATATAGATGCCAACAACATTACACCAGAACAGTTGGCCAAGTTCCAACAGGCACAAACAGGATTGTCCTCCGCCCTTTCCAGATTATTGGTGACCGTGGAACGTTACCCTGAATTAAAGGCCAATCAAAACTTTTTGGAACTGCAATCCCAGTTGGAGGGTACCGAGAACAGAATCAATGTGGCAAGGGACCGGTACAATGAAAAAGTGAACATTTATGATGTCCACATAAAAAAGTTCCCGGGCAAAATACTTGCAGGGTGGTTCGGTTTTGAAGAAATGCCCAGATATAGTGCAGATCCTGGTTCTGAAAATGCTCCCGAAGTTAACTTCGAATTCAATTAAACCATGTCGCACGTAGAGGAGTTTTTGACAGCAAAGGAAGAAGAGGAAATTATAAACGCCATTGTTGAGGCAGAAAAAAACACTTCTGGCGAAATACGGGTACATATTGAATCCTCTGCCAAAATAGACCATTTTAGTAGGGCACAGCAAATTTTTCACTTCCTTAAAATGGACAACACCAAAGAAGGAAACGGTGTGCTCATCTATGTAGCGGTGGACGACAGAAAATTTGTGATATACGGCGGTGAAGGAATCGACAAAGTTGTCCCCAAAGGTTTTTGGGACGCAACGAAAGATGTTATTGCCGGCCATTTTAAAAAAGGGAATTTTAAACAAGGTATCGTTGAGGGCATCCTAATGGCAGGAAAAGAACTCGAAGCCCATTTTCCATGGAACCACAACGATGTCAACGAATTGAACGATGCGATATCCAAAGGGTAGTCTATTACTGTTTTTGTTATGGGCCCCACTTGCTTGGGGACAATTTACCATACCCGATAAACCCCAAAAGCAAACCAGTGTTTACGATTATATAAACTTGCTATCCCCTTCACAAAGCAATGCCTTGGAGCAAAAGCTTGTGAAATATTCCGATAGTACATCCACTCAAATTGTTGTTGCCATTATCAGTTCCACCGAAGGTGAGAACATCAATTATTTAGGTGCACAATGGGGGCAAAAATGGGGTATCGGACAAGCCGACAAGGACAATGGCGTACTTATACTTCTTGCCAAGGACGACCGTAGGATCGCAATAAACACAGGGTATGGTGTAGAAGGAAGTCTGACCGACCTGATGTCCAAACGCATTATAGAATCCGTGATCATCCCAGAATTTAAAAAAGAAGATTACTACAGTGGACTGGACAAAGGTTCCGATGCCATTTTTAAAGTACTCACCGGAGAATTTACTGAGGATAGAACATTTGGCAACGGCAAAAAAACTCCTATTGGTGCGCTTTTCCCAATCATCTTCTTTATTGTCATCATGATTATTCTTTGGAGCCGTAAGAACAAAGGTGGCGGGGGCAGCGGTGGTCGAAGAGGCAGCGGACTCGATATTTGGGACATGATCATATTGAGCAACATGGGCCGTAGCTCAGGTTCTTCAGGTGGCTTTGGCAGTGGAGGAGGCTTTGGCGGCGGCGGCGGTTTTAGTGGTGGCTTCGGAGGGGGCGGCTTTGGTGGAGGCGGTGCCTCTGGGGGCTGGTAGCTATGTTTCATGGCTTTTATGAGCAACTTCTCATCATTTTCCTCATCTTAGTGTAAAAGCCAAGCCAATGAAAAATGCATTCCTTTTATTTATCACGATAGCATTCATATACTCCTGTAAATCAGATGACAACCCAACAAATCTGGATTGTTCATTGGTACTATGTGCAGCTGCCGACAACAATTTGTACATCGAGTTGATAAACCCTGAAAATGACGAAAGTTTGTTGGATGAAAGCATTGAGGCTTCCTCCATAGAAATTTTAGATGAACAAAACAATGAAGTAAGCTTTGGTATTGAGCAATATTCAACTGTAACATATGTAAAGGTCCCTGTTTCAATAGAAACTTTTGGATCAAAATCCTTTTTGGTGAATTTTGAAGGAGGAAATCCTTTTACAATAAGTTTTGATACCAGTTTTTCTGAAGGAGGAGAATGCTGTGGACCCTACACTTTAGTAGAAAATGTTGAAGTAGATAACTTTTCCCATGATTTAATTGAGCTAAGTCAACTTCCATTGTTTATCACAATTTATATTCCCCAACCTTGATCAAGGTTTTATATACCCCAATACTTTTTTGTTTGAAAGTTGAATTGGGCACAAATCAATATAGACCCCATTCGTAAATCCAAACTGCCTATCTGTCAATTTCTACCCCGTCGATGGGCAATTTTAATTATCTTGCTGTATGCTTTTTTTTAATAAATCAAACACTTCCTTTCTCATGTTCCGGTCATACAAAACACTTATTCTGTCCTTTCTTATTCTTATATTTTCTTGCAAAAAAAAGGACAGTTCTTCAGAAACCGACAATCTTTTTAAGTTCAAGGACTATATCAGTTATCATACAAACGGAACACAAAGTATTTCCACTCCCATCACTATTGCCCTAGCCCAACAGCTTGAGCAATACGAATTGGCCCAAGAGTTACCCAAAGAGTACTTGGAGATTTCACCAAAGGTGGATGGAAAGTTAATGATTGAAAATGGTAGGGAGCTATTGTTCCAACCCTCAGAGTATTTAAAGCCAAACACGGAATACACTATCAATCTGAAACTCAATAAACTCTTCCAAGATATTGATAACGAGTTTAAAACCTATACCTTCAGTTTTAAGACCATTGCACCAAATTTCAGGATCAATCTCGGTGATTTACAATCGTACAGCAAAGATTGGCAATATGTTACGGGCACTTTGGATGCTTCTGACGTTTTGGATGCCTCAAAAATAAACAAGGTACTTTCGGTAAAACAAGGAGATAAAAACATTCCCGTAAAATGGGACAATACTACTGATAATGCACGGTACTTCAGTTTTAAGATTGATAGTATCCCCAGAAAGACCGAAGATAGCGAGCTTACCATCAATTGGACCGGAAAGGCATTGGATATCGACAACGAAGGCTCGGAAACCTATCCAATCCCCGGGAAAAACAAATTCGTGATAATTGATGCCAAGACAACTTCCTCACCAAATGCCGTACTGACCCTTAATTTCTCGGAACCCTTAAAGCAAGACCAAAACCTCAACGGTTTGGTGACCATCGAGAATGCGGAAAGTCTTAGATATGAAATCAATGGAAACGTTTTGAGCGTTTATCCGTCCAACCGAATTTTGGGAGAAGTCCGTGTGAATGCATTTCAAGGTATTAAAAGCGAATATGGCTTCACCTTAAAGGAGAACTTTTCCGAATTGGTCTCTTTTGAACAGTTAAAACCAGCGGTTCGCTTGATTTCCAAAGGAACCATATTGCCCAATGCGACCTCCACGCCCATTTATTTTGAAACGGTCAACCTTGCCGCCGTTGAAGTAAGGGTAATACAGGTATATGAAAACAACATGCTACAATACCTGCAAAACTATAATCTTACGGAAAATTACAACCCAGATTTTAGACCAGTGGGACGCAGGGTGGCATACAAAGTAATCCCATTGACGGATGAAGGCAACGAAAACACAAGTTATTGGCAAGCACACGGGCTGGATCTGTCCAAACTCATCCAAATTCAACCAGGCTCATTATATCGAGTGGAATTCAGTTTTAAGAAAGAACACACCACTTATGATTGTGGCGAAAGTTCAGAAACTGGGGAATCGACTACCGAGTATGCACTGGAACAAACTTCGGATGAAGCATCTAAAGAGGAACTGTACTGGGATAACGAAATATACAATTATCGAAACTACGACTACAATTGGGAAGAACGGGACAATCCATGCCATTCCGCTTACTATAATAATGACAGGATCGCAGCCACCAACTTACTGGGGAGCAACTTAGGGCTTATCGTAAAAAAAGGCAATAACAGCTCGTACCACTTTGCGGTAACCAATCTGCTCACCACCCAGCCCGAAGCCGGAGCCAAAATAAAGCTTTACAACTTCCAGCAACAACTTATCGGAGAAACCACTACGGATGCCTCAGGACTATCCATTTTTGACAGTGATAAAAGGATTGCTTTTGCCGTGGCGGAAAAGAACAACAATTTTGCCTACGCCAAACTTTCAGATGGAAACGCATTGTCCCTTAGCAAGTTTGATGTTTCCGGGGAACAGCTCCAGAAAGGTTTGCAAGGCTATTTATATACAGAAAGAGGGGTTCACCGACCCGGTGATGTGATTCATTTGACCTTTGTTTTGGATGATAATGCCAACCCTTTGCCCGAAGGGCACCCTGTTGTTCTGGAGGTGAATGACGCCCGCGGCAAACTGGTACAGCGTAATGTACTCAAAGAAGGGAGTATTCCTATTTCCGATGGTCACTATGCCAAAAAGGAAAATAATTTCTACTATTTCCCCATCCCAACAGAGGCAACCGCCCCTACAGGAAATTGGTCGGCCAAAGTGATTGTTGGAGGCGCACAGTTCACTAAAAGCTTAAAAGTGGCCACAGTGAAACCAAATCGATTAAAAGTGAATTTTGCTTTTGAAAATGAAGTATTGGAAGCCAATTCTTTTAATAAAGGCAAAGCTGAGGTAAAATGGTTGCACGGCGCTCCCGCCCGCAACCTCAAAATCGATATCAATGCCACATTGAGCCAGTCCTCCGTGGCATTTCCAAAATACAAAGATTATGTGTTCCAAGACCCTGCCCGAACATTCAATGAGACCGAACTGCAATGGATCTCATCCCAATTGGATGCCAACGGTGAATTGGACATCAATAAAAAAATAGAAATCAATGGCAATGCACCTGGAATGTTGAGAGCCACTTTCACCACCAAAGTTTTTGAAGGCGGGGGTGATTTTTCCATTGATGTGTTTTCCAAAAATTTAGCGCCATTTTCAAATTTTGTTGGACTACGTTCTCCCAAACCAAGGCAATATGGCTCTTTTTTAACTGACGAGAACAACACATTTGATGTGGTCACGGTCGATGCCCAAGGTAACCCATCGGGCAACCGAAAGTTAAAAGTACACGTATTCAAAATTGAATGGCGCTGGTGGTGGAACCGCGGTTACGATAATCTATCTAGATACGAAAACGCAACCGTTCACCGTCCTTTCAAGGAAATGAACATCACCACGGAAAGTAATGGAAAAGCCAATTTCAACATCAATATTCCCGATGAGGAAGGTGGCCGTTACCTGATTCGCGTTATTGATGAAGTGTCTGGGCACGCGACTGGCCGTACCGCTTATTTTTATCAAAATTGGTGGAGAAGACCTGCTTCCGCAGACGCAGAAAGTTCCAAAATCCTGATTTTCTCCACCGATAAGGAAAAATACACTTTAGGAGAAAAAGCGACCGTTACTTTCCCTTCGGACAAAGGTGGGCGTGCCTTGGTCAGCATCGAAAATGGTACCGAAGTATTATCCCAACAATGGATTGAAACCTCATCGAAGGAAACCAAGGCAACCATCCCGATTACGGCTGAAATGGCACCAAACGCCTATGTCAATATTTCATTATTACAGCCCCATAGTCAAGCTAAAAATGACCTACCCATACGATTGTACGGTGTAGTTCCCCTTTTAGTGGAGAATCCCGCTACATTCTTGGAACCGGTAATCAATATGCCGGATGTTTTGGAGCCAGAAAAAGCCTTTAAGGTTACCGTTTCCGAAGCCAGTAAAAAACCGATGACCTATTCCTTGGCCGTGGTGGACGAAGGACTGTTGGACCTTACCCGCTTCACAACACCAGATATCCATAGCTCATTCTATTCAAGGCAAGCCTTGGGGGTAAAAACCTTTGATATTTTTGATGATGTGATGGGGGCTTACTCTGTAAGTGTGGATAATATCTACGCCATTGGTGGTGGTGGCATTGGTTCAGGGGCAAAAAACCGAAAAGCACAACGTTTTAAACCTGTCGTCACCTATCTAGGACCATTCACCTTGAAGGCAGGAGAAAAGGCTTCCCACACTATCAATATGCCCAATTATGTAGGCTCCGTGCGAACCATGGTAGTGGCAGGAAACCAAAATAGTGCCTACGGTAATGCAGAAAAAACAACTCCAGTTCGCAAACCATTGATGGTTTTGACCTCTATTCCAAGAAAATTATCACCTGGTGAAAAGGTAACCATCCCTGTGACAGTTTTTGCCATGGAACCCAAAGTAAAAAACGTGAAGGTATCCATTGATTCCGGCAAAGCATTGGAACCTCTGAACGGAACAACAAAAAACATCACCTTTAATACCGTTGGCGAGCAAATCGTGAATTTTGACTTTAAAGTCAACCCGGCAACATCGTTCCAGACGATAAAAGTAACTGCTTCGGGAGCTGGGGAAAGTGCCAGTAACGAAACAGAAATTGATGTGGAAAACCCAAACCCAGTTACCACAAAAAGTGAATTATATACCTTGGAAGGCAATGGCACACAGACCATTTCAATGGAGACTTTTGGGACATCGGGCACCAACGAAGCGTTTATCGAATTCTCCACGCTCCCTCCCATGGATTTCTCCAAACGGATGGATTATTTGCTGCGGTACCCACATGGATGTATAGAGCAAACAACTTCGGCGGCATTCCCACAATTGTTCTTGGACGATGTGTTGGACATCACTTTTGACAAAAAGAAAGATATTGAGAAAAATATCAAAGCTGCTATTGATAGGCTTAGTGATTTTCAACTTTCCAATGGAGGGTTAAGCTACTGGCCCGGTTATGGCAGTGCCGATGATTGGGGCACTTCTTACGCCGGACATTTTATGTTGGAAGCAAAACAAGAAGGATACCAATTACCCTTGACCTTCTTGAGCAATTGGCTCAGATACCAAAAAAATGCAGCAAGACAATGGAGCAACCAAAGTACCTATTACAACGATGATGTTTCTCAAGCGTACAGACTGTACACCTTGGCCTTGGCACAACAGCCCGAACTGGCAGCCATGAACCGTTTACGGGAAACCGCAAATCTTAGCAACGAGGCTAAATGGAGATTGGCAGCCGCTTATGCCTTGGTCGGCAAAAAAGAAGTGGCACAAGCCATTGCACAAAAAGCGAACATCAACTTTACCCCCAACAATTATAATTACAGAACCTATGGTTCCGTATTCAGAAACCGGGCAATGGCGTTGGAGACCATGGTAATCTTAGGTGATTCCCAACAAAGGGAATTGGCCGTTTCCTTGGCCAAAAATTTATCGTCCCAACGATGGTACAGTACCCAAGAAACGGCATTTGCCCTCTTGGCCATGTCCAAAATGGTTTTGAAAAATGGAGGTAAATCCATCGACCTCACGTTTACCAACAACGGAAAAAAAGTTACTGTGAAAACAGATAGGGCCATTGCACAAAGAGAACTTGCCATTACATCTTTTAAAGAAGAAATTGAGGTAAAAAACAATGAGGGAAATACTATTTATGCCACACTGACCCAATCGGGCAAATTGCCCGTGGGTGAAGAATTGGCGCAACAACAGAACCTAAGGTTAACCGTAAACTATGTTGATCCCCTTGGTAATTCCATCAACGTGGATGAACTTAGGCAAGGAACCGAATTCCAAGCACAGGTCAGTATTTTCAACAGTTCGGATGATTATATCGACAACATTGCACTCACCCATATTGTGCCCAGTGGTTGGGAGATTGTGGATACCTCATTTGCAGAGGGAGGCAATGCAAACACTTCCGCAGCGGATTATGTGGATACCAGAGATGATAGAACCAATTTATATTTTGACTTGGATGCCAAAAAATCCAAAACCTTTATCATCAAATTGAATGCCTCTTTCTTGGGTGAATATTATTTACCAGGTGCCCAAGCAGAAGCGATGTACGATAACAACTATCAAGCCCGAAACAAAGGAAAATGGGTAAAAATAGTTCAGTAACCTTGCATGAGTGAATTTTTAGCGCCAGTAAAAAGAATCCTAGTCGACCATAAAATCAAGCTCAGTGTTCTGGGCATCATTTTGGTTTTATGGTTGTTTTGTCTGCCCAAAGCCCTTTTCAAAGACCCGACCTCAACCGTTGTGGACAGTTCCGATGGTTTCCTTATCGGAGCACGCATCGCGGAGGATGGTCAATGGCGGTTTCCACAAATAGACTCAGTTCCAGAGCGCTTTAAGCAAAGTATTTTACTTTTTGAGGATGAGTATTTTTACAAGCATCCCGGGTTTAACCCCATTTCCATTATCAAGGCCATAGGACACAATCTCACCAAAGAGACCCGTAGGGGTGGCAGTACCATTACCCAACAAGTCATCCGTTTGAGCAGAAAAAATCGAAGCAGGACCTACTGGGAAAAAATCATCGAGGTATTTATGGCCACTCGGTTGGAGTTGCGGTACTCCAAGGAAGAAATTTTGAAACTCTATGCCTCCCACACCCCCTATGGTGGCAATGTAGTGGGATTGGAAACGGCAGCGTGGCGTTATTTTGGGATCCCTGCCCATGAATTGAGCTGGGGGCAATCTGCCGCCTTGGCCGTTTTGCCAAATGCACCTGCCCTAATTTTCCCGGGAAGAAACGAACAGGCTTTTTTGGACAAACGAAATCGATTATTGAAAAAACTATGGGAGAAAGAAATCATTGACCAAACCACTTACGAGCTGGCCATTTCTGAACCACTTCCACAAAAACCAATGCCTTTGCCGGATATAGCACCTCATCTTACCGAGCGTATCCGAAATGAACATCCCGGCCAACGCATCACCACTTCTTTGGACAGGTCGCTACAGCAGCAGCTGAATACTTTGGCCGAAAGACATTATCGGCAATTGCAAAGCAACGAGATCCATAATCTGGCCATTTTGGTCCTTGATGTGGAGACCCGTAAAGTACTCGGGTATGTGGGAAACTCACCATCTGGGGAAAAACATGCCAATTATGTGGACATCATCACCAAAAAAAGAAGTACCGGAAGCACATTAAAACCTTTTCTATTTGCTTCCTTATTGGATGAAGGCCAACTACTCCCAAATAGTTTGGTGGAGGACGTACCTACAGTGATCAACGGATACCATCCACAGAATTTTGATTTGAAACATGTTGGGGCGGTTCCTGCCAGCAAAGCACTCTCCCGTTCACTGAATGTGCCGGCAGTTAGGTTACTACGGGAATACGGGCTTCAAAAATTCTATAACAAACTACATAAGATGAACATGGAATCTTTGGACAGACCGGCATCTTATTATGGATTGTCCTTGATTCTTGGAGGTGCGGAAAGTTCCCTTTGGGAAGTGACCTCGACTTATGCTTCCATGGCCTCCAGTTTGAATTATTTTACAACGCATTCCAGCACTTACAGAAACCTTGAGTTTACAAAAGCTACCTATTTACAAAATGAATCCAAAGATTTTGGTAAGCAACAGTTTGACCCGACAGTTTTTGGTGCAGGAGCAATCTATAGTACCTTCAGGTCCATGTACGAGGTAAACCGGCCCGAAGGTGATGAAAACTGGCAGTTTTTTGATTCCTCCCATCCCATTGCTTGGAAAACAGGAACCAGTTTTGGTTTTAAGGATGCTTGGGCAGTTGGTGTAACTCCCAAATATGCCATCGGCGTTTGGGCGGGCAATGCCGATGGAGAGGGCAGGCCCGGACTAACAGGAATCACCGCTGCGGCCCCTTTACTTTTTGATGTTTTGGATATACTTCCCGATAGTGGTTGGTTCCAGGAACCATTTGATGACTTAGTTGAAATAGAGGTTTGTTCAGAAAGCGGTTATAGAGCTTCCTTATATTGTGATGACACAAAAAAGGACCTGGTTCCCACCCACGGTACTCGAAGTGCCCCCTGTCCGTATCATCAGCAGGTATTTTTGGATAAATCGGAACAATATAGGGTCAACTCGGAGTGTTATCCCTTGGAAGATATGGTGACCAAAAATTGGATGGTTCTTCCTCCTGTTTTGGAATACTATTACACTTCTTCCAATCCAAATTACAAACCCCTTCCCCCCTATTTGGAAGGTTGCTCTGCTTTGGAAAACAATTTAATGGAATTTATCTACCCCAAAAAAAACGAAGCAGTTTTGCTACCAAAGGATTTGGGCAACAAAACCTCTGAAATTGTTCTAAAATTGGCCCATCAGCAATCCAATGCCATTATTTATTGGTATTTGGATGAAACTTTTGTGGGCAAGACCGAAAACTTCCACGAGCTTATCCTAGCTATTGAACCGGGGGAGTACATCCTTACCGCTGTGGACAATTTTGGAAATCGGATTCAACAACTGGTGGATGTACGTTCAGCTTCGGGTGAATAGTTACTTCTTCCGCATAAAAATGGTCATCGGAACCCCGGTAAAATCAAAATTCTGCCTGATTTTATTTTCCAAAAACCGTTTATACGGATCTTTCACATACTGTGGTAAGTTGCAGAAAAATGCAAATTGCGGATACGGTGTGGGCAATTGGGTGCAAAATTTGATTTTTACGTATTTCCCTTTGATCGAAGGAGGTGGTGTTTTTTCAATGATGGGCAACATCACATCGTTCAGTTTACGTGTCGGAATGCGTTTTGAACGGTTTTTATATACATCCACAGCAGTTTCTATCGCTTTGTAAATCCGTTGTTTGTTCAAAACGGATACAAAGAGAATCGGTACATCATCAAAAGGGGAAATCACCTCTTTTATTTTGGCAGTGTATTCTTTTACCGAATTGGTTTCCTTTTCCACCAAGTCCCATTTGTTCACCAGGATCACAATCCCCTTATTGTTACGCTGTGCCAGCCAAAATATGTTCTGTACCTGTCCGTCAAAACCCCTGGTCGCATCCAGCATCAAAATACATACATCACAGTGTTCGATTGCCCTTACGGAACGCATCACGGAGTAAAACTCCAAGTCTTCCTTTACTTTGGCCTTTCTACGGATACCCGCCGTATCCACCAAATTAAATTCAAACCCGAAACGGTTATATTTGGTATCGATGCTATCTCGTGTAGTTCCGGCAATATCGGTCACAATATACCTTTCCTCTCCTATCAGCGCATTGATAAATGAGGATTTTCCGGCATTGGGTCGTCCAACCACGGCAAAACGGGGCAGTTCACTTTCCTCTTCTTCCTCATCGGGCAATACTTTCACAAGGGCATCCAGCAATTCACCGGTACCACTGCCATTTATACTTGACAACGGATAATATTCGCCCAATCCCAAGGAATAGAATTCCACGGCATCCGCCATACGTTTGGAGTTGTCTACCTTGTTCACGGCCAAAAAAATGGGTTTGTCCACCTTGCGCAAAAGCTTGGCGACATCTTCATCCATTCCGGTAACGCCTGCTTCTACATCCACCATAAAAATGATGGCATCGGCTTCATCAATGGCCAATTCAACTTGTTTGTCGATTTCTTTCTCAAAAATATCGTCGCTACCCACTACGTAACCCCCAGTATCAATCAAAGAAAATTCCTTGCCGTTCCAATCACTTTTACCATAATGACGGTCACGTGTAACGCCACTAACGGCATCCACTATGGCCTCTCGGCGCTGAATGAGTCGGTTGAAAAAGGTGGACTTCCCAACATTGGGCCTTCCCACAATGGCTACAATAGCTCCCATTAGGTTTAATTTTTGGCAAAAATACCATTTATTATGAAGAAAAAATGATACCTTTTTCAATCATTTTCAAATGATTATGAGCGACTTAACAAATGAAATTGTTTTACGGCCCCGTTTTCGTGTCTCCCTGAGAACAAATTTGGAGCAATTGAAAGCCGCTTTTGATAATGTTTCGGGCGATTCTTTTATGATCAAACGATTGGATGACCATATTTTTGTCAAGTTTAAAAAGGAGGACACCAACTTTTGGACGCCACAACTTCATTTAGAACTTTCTTGTTTTGAGGAAGGGATTTGCAATATTAGAGGTGTATTTGGTCCCAACCCTACCCTATGGACATTTTTTATGTTCCTGCATTTTGGAGTGGGCACGTTGTTCATCATAATGGGCATTTTTGCTTATTCCAATTACGCTTTGGGAAAAGATATTACCTTATGGCTGCTGGGCATGTTCTTCTTGGTGGTCGTTTGGTTTTCATTATATGCCTTTGGCCGTATGGGAAGGGCAAAAGGCAAGGGACAAATGGAACAGTTGAAAAGTTTTTTTAGAGAATTGATTTCCAATTTTGAGAGGATTTAAAAATTGACAACCGTAATCAGTGGAGGAATCAACAAAATAGACCTGTTTTTTGGGATTTTGTAAATTCAACTTAAATTGTGTAATCCACATAGTAAACTGATACGATTGGCACCAGCCAAAATTAATATGATAGACGGAAGAAAAGATCTACTCAATAGTAAAAAGTGTATCTCAATACTGCTAATCATCACCATGCTATTTTTGTCTTGTGATGATTTTCAATCTGAACAAAGTTTAACAAAGGAACAAATACAACACGTACACCAATTTGTCGGAGAATTAAACCGATCCCTTGAAAAATTTGAGTTCGATTTCATAAAGAAAGTATGGAGCCATACCCTTTTTAAACGTAAAATTGGAAAGTTGGACAATATCGGACATGACGTATTCAATCATGTATATGAAACAACTGTAAAGGGTGTTGTAACCAACCTCAATTTGAACCTAATTAATAAGGTCAAACATTCAGGAGCAACACTTAAACATATCAAAACCAATATAATGGATACTTATGCAGAAGTAACATATCTTCTTATTGAAGAGGGCTACTACCACTTCACAAAATATCGAATAGACTTGTATAACGGAAAACCGTATCTCTCCGATATTTATAGCTTTAAAGATAACCAATGGTTTAGCAGTAGTATGCGCGAGATTGTTCTATTGAATACTAAGTATACAGCTTTTTCAACAAACCGACATGAGGCCAATAAGGCACTTGAGGCCTATCAACATGCCATCAACAATAGTGATTATGAATATGCTTTCGCTGCATTGAACCAAATTCCGGAAAGCCACCAAATCACCAATGAGTTTAAAATTGCCAAAATCAATACAGCTGCCCTAATAAATGATTCCCTTTTACTAAAAACCATTGATGAAGAGAACAATTTAGAAGAAGGTAATTCTATTTATATAGATTACCTCATTTCTTTTTATCTAATGGATTCCATTCTTAAAGAGGAAGTAAACGCTCGAATACAAAAAGAAATCGGAATCTCTAAATTCTTGTTAGATTCTTTGAACACTCAGAACCTGGTCTGGAACTGATATTTTAACTGTCTTAACTTATCACCCCTATTTATTGTACCCAAATCGTTTAAGCTGTTGGGGATTGCTGCGCCAGTTCTTGTTCACCTTTACATAAAGTTCGATATGAACCTGTTTGGCAAAGAATTTCTCCAAATCTTTACGGGCTTCCACACCGACCCTTTTAATGGCACTTCCCTTGTGGCCGATAATTATCCCCTTTTGGGTTTCGCGCTCCACCATAATTACGGAACGAATACGGATGATATCCTCATCTTCCAAAAATTCCTCAGTCTCAACCTCAACAGAATATGGAATTTCCTTTTTATAATGAAGCAGGATTTTTTCACGAATGGTCTCGTTCACAAAAAAGCGTTCGGGCTTATCGGTAATTTGATCTTTTGGATAAAAAGGAGGTGCTTCGGGCAGCAGTTCCAAAATACGGTTGAATACTTCTTTGACATTGAAGTTCTCCAAAGCCGAAATGGGATGAATCTCCGCATTGGGCAATTGTTCTTGCCAATATTGCATTTGTTCTTCCAAAATCTGCTGATCGGATGTGTCAATTTTATTGAGAAGCAACAACACGGGGATTTTACTGTTCTGTATTCTTTTGAAGAAAGATTCATCCTTGAGGGCCTTCTCGCCTATCTCCACCATATACAATAGCACATCTGCATCTTCAAACGCGGATTTCACAAAATCCATCATGGAAGTTTGTAGCTCATAGGCAGGTTTTATAATTCCCGGTGTATCGGACAGGATCATCTGGAAATCATCTCCGTTGACTATCCCCAAAATACGGTGACGGGTAGTCTGTGCCTTGGAGGTGATAATGGAGAGTTTCTCACCCACAAAGGCATTCATCAATGTAGATTTGCCCACATTGGGATTACCGATAATATTTACAAATCCTGCTTTATGCGCCACCTTTTTTTCTTTTTTCAAAATATCGTTTGGTTGCTGCGTTCACCTTTGGTGAAAGATAGAGTACAGCTATCATATTGGGTATCACCATGAGTGCATACGACAAGTCAATCAAGTTTTTCACCAATGTCAATGAGGCTATCGAGGCAAAAATTATCATCACCACAAAAAACACATTGTACCATTTTCCAATTTTTGCATTGGTCAAAAATGAAAGGCTTTTTACGCCATAGTATGAATAGGTAAACAAGGTTGACAACGCAAATGCTGTAACAATTACCATCAGCAATATGTCACCGATACCATAGAGTGTTGTTTCAAATGCGGACATCGTCATTACAATTCCACTACCGTCCTCAAGGTAGGCGCCGCTCAAAATTATTACCACTGCGGTAAAGGTACATACTAAAATCGTATCAATGAACGGTCCCAGCATAGCCACGAGTCCTTCTTTGACCGGTTCATCATTTCGGGATTGTCCGTGGTACATGGGCGCGCTTCCCAAACCTGCTTCGTTGGAAAACATGGCCCTTCGAACCCCAACGATCACCAAGCCCCAAAATCCACCAGTGACCATAGTGTCAAAATTCCAGGCTTCCACCAATATCATTTTTAGAGCTGGGAGTACTTCCCCTGCATTACTTGCCATCACAAAAACGACGGCCAATAGATAAATCCCCACCATAAACGGGACTATGGCAGAGGCCACTTTGGCTATTTTATTAAGTCCGCCAAAAATCACAATAGAGGTGATTATGGCCAGAAAAAAGCCTATGCCAAGTTTCCAATTATATTCACTGGTTGCCCAGATGGTCTCATGAGGCTCCACTACCCCCATAAATGCTTCGGTAAATTGATTGGCGGTAAACACCCCTAAAAATCCGAACAATCCACAAATACTAAAAAAGACAGCCATGGGTTTGGCCCATTTTCCCATTCCCAGTGTAATATAGAACATAGGGCCTCCTTGCATATGACCTTCGGAATCAGTTCCACGGAACATAATGGCCAAACTACCTGAGTAAAATTTTATTCCCATCCCCAAAAGAGCGGTCATCCAAATCCAGAAGACCACACCTGGCCCACCATCGTGTATAGCTATGGCGACCCCGGATATATTTCCCAACCCCACAGTTGCAGCTACAGCTGCGGAAAGGGCTTGGAAAGAACTTACATCGCCTTTTGCATTTTTATCGTCATACTTACCCGAGACCACGGCTATGGCATGGCCAAAATGCCGAAAGGGCACAAATTTTGAATAAAAGGCCAAAAACAACCCTCCCCCAATAAGAAGGATTAACATGGGCCACTCGGTATAGGGCAAAAGTGAGGATATAAAATCGTTGATTGTGTCCATAAGGTAAAAAAACCGAATTTATGGATTTTGAACGGATTGCCCCTAGTGAATACAGGAATATTAATTTTAGTTTGGAAATGATGTAAAAAGCGTTGTATATTTGCCGTCCATATCGCGGGGTAGAGCAGTACCCTTCGACAAAGCTCAGGGCAGGGTACCTACATAAACTGAGTAATTTTATTGAAAACCAAGTTTCTGAAAGGAACAAACAACATATATCGCGGGGTAGAGCAGTAGGTAGCTCGTCGGGCTCATAACCCGAAGGTCGCTGGTTCGAGTCCAGTCCCCGCTACTAGTAAAGAAAAGGCTTCACAGAAATGTGAAGCTTTTCTTTTTTATTACCAGTACAGAATAAGTACAGAATCACCCTTACCCTTTCTGATAAATTTTATTACCCATCAAAACTTTTTATCTGATGTTAAAAGATATTCCCTAAGTTAAAGACAATAGATTTTGATTGAAATTTTGGACTTTAAAGCAACAATACCCCTGTCATAAAAAGCTACCACCAAATCTATTTATAGTTTTAACATGGAACTCCGCTTCAGATTCAAATCTGTACCACTAACACAACTTAGCTTAAAACAGGAAATTATCAATCCTTAATTGGTACATTTTATTAATAATTGGCAATTAATTTATGTGAAGTCATAAATGAGAGAAAATTAAGAAACTACGGCTCACACCCAATATCCTATCTTATTATTCCAGTAAGCTGAGATAATCAAAAACGCCTGTAATCCTTAACGTTTTAGGAGGTATCTTATTCTTATCATCGAAAATAACAATCAAACTTGAATTAAATGCACCCAAAGTATATGGATCTATATCTACCAAGATTTCATGGGACTGATTGGGCTCAAGTTGTCCTTGAAAAGGTTTTGGGACAGTACAGCCACAATTACTTTTAATTTTTTTTATGTGTAATGGTTTATCTCCTACGTTAGTTACCTTAAAAATAACAGACACCTCTTCATCTGCTTTAACATTTCCAAAATCGTATAAAGTTTTGTCAAATGAAGCTTTAGGTCCAATTTCGACTGAATTACAGGAAAAAATTAAAAATGAAAATAAGGCAAAACTTGTATGATAAAATAGTCTGGTCACAAAATGTTTGCAAAAACTGCATATGGAAAATTTCATAGTCTTTTAAATTAAATTATAACTTATACTTTATAGTAAACATCATTATACGGGGCAAAATGAAAGTATTTTCATCGGAAACAATAAAGTTGCTAAAACTGTTAGAGTTTTTGGAGTTTACATTTAATATATTTCTAATTGAAAACTCAAATCCCAGTTTATTTTTATCATTTTGATAGGATAGTGAAAAATCTGCCAAGCTATATGTGCTCCTCTCGTTGAAAGACCTATTCACATATTGATAATATGAAATGGATCCAGTTGTCAAAAAGTTTTTGAAAAATTCATAATTTATGTTTACAAATGGCTCAGTGGTCACAAAACTATAATTCGATTCATCACTGTTATAATTCCCAAGGGTTTGTCCTATACCTACTTTAATTGTTGGAAAACCTTGTGAAAGTGTTTGTACAGAGGCCTGATATGTTACCTTGAAATTTCCAAAGTCTTTAATATCGTTATTGATTTTAGTTGAGGAAAGATTATAGGAAACATCCGATCTTAATCCATATCTAAATAATTCGGTGGACTTCCTATAAATCAGATTTGCTCTGAAATTTTCATATGGTTTATTTATACGGTCTGGAAGGACCACTCTATCTTGGTTCTGCAAAACAATGGTGTTTGTAATCGCATCCAATTCACGAGAGTAACCCAGCACACCTAAAATGTAAGTTCCTCTGAGCAAACTTGATTTAACATAGTTAAGACTTGTGGAGAAGCTAAGTTGATTTTCCAGACTTCCATTTCCCTGATAAACGGAATTGTATGATTGCAAATAAAATCTGTTCGCCAATTCAGAGGACTTTGAGAAAGTACTTTCCAACTTGGCATCCAACCGAATGAGCCCACCTCCACCACTCTGACCTTTTCTTATAGATAATTCTGGCAAGATCACCCATTTATTCTCATTGAAAGAATTTGTTTGTTGGGTTTTCCAGTTCAAGTTATGAATGAAAAGACTTTGATGAACATCAAATGATCCTAACCCAAAATTATGGAAGATACCAAAATAGAAATCGTTCCAACGTAAATTAAGATTATTATCGAAACCATTCTGCTTAAAACTGTTGGTACCTTCCTCAAGTATTTGTGTATCATTGGTTGCAAAACGTTCATTTCTGATATGGTTTCCGATTGTAAAATGTAGAAGGTTATTTGAATTTATATTCCAATAATGCTTGTAGACCGTTAGGGAGCTATTTTTATAATTTTCCCTATTTAGCAAGAATTGGTATAAGTTATCTTCTGTTGATGATATTGGAACCAAACTATCCAATATTGTTCGATTAGTGTCCCATAGCTCATCGGAGTGGTCACTATTAACATTTGTATCCATTACCAATGAGAATCCATGTTCTTTACTTATTTTTTTATGCCACTCTACATTGATATTGGCAAATAGATTCAATGTTGGTTTATTACTTTCAAACAATTGTTCGGCATTGTCGATTATTGATGATAAAAAAGTATCGGTCATTGAACGTTCATGTTTAATCTGTGCACCGATTGAAAACTCTTCATTGGTATTAGCCCTATATTTTACTTTTATATTTCCGAGACCGATCTTGTTATCAATAGAAACTGAATTATGTAAGTTTTCGGTAATAGTAGAATTTGGTGTCAAATATTCATTTATATTTTCCTTAATACTCTCTTGTTTATTATCAGTAAAAATATAGTAGCCACTTATATCAAAATCAGCATGGGGTGTTTTATTAAAATTTATAGCGCCTGTAGTATTTTTACTTTTAAAAACATCTCCAATTTCAAATGTGTCCCCTAACAATTGTTCATCAGCATAGTCTCTGGCATTTAGCACACTATTTCCACCTACGAACCTTTGATAATCCTCACTTTTCAATATATTTTCACCTATATTATTGGTGCCTCCTATAATATTCAAGTTTAAATTTGGATTAAATAGAAAAATGTTTGCATTAGATTCATAAAAATCATCATTTCCTTTACCTACTTCTATGTTTCCAAAGGCAAAATTCTTTTTATCTTCCTGTAGTTTAATATTAACTGCTAAATTGTCTGTACGAGTCAAGCCTTTCAAGAAAGAAACAACATTATAATCATCTATTACTTCTACATCTTTTACAACATCCGCTGGTATATTATCAACCGCCAGCTTACTATTTCCCCCAAAAAAACTTTTGTTCTCCACCAGAACATGGGTGACCTTTTTTCCTTGACTTATAATGTTCCCCTGATCATCCACCTCAATTCCTGGCAATCTGCCCAAAACATCTTTAAGAGTACGTTCTCCACCTGTATTAAAATTAGATACTCTGTAAACAATTGTATCTTTTTTTATTTGAATAGGCAACTCTAGTTCAACAACTACCTCATCCAATTGAGTAATATCTTCCTTTAAAACAATATTTTCTCTAATATCATTTTCAGTTATAATAATAAACGAATATGGGGCAAAACCCAGAAGGTTTATTTGTATATCATATTGAGTATCTTGAAATAGGTTTATTTCAAATTCACCCAAATCATTTGTTGTTGTAAATTGAATTTGTTTGTTTTCCTCCAAAGGTTTTGCCAATATAGTAGCAAACGCCAATGGATTCTCTAAGCTATCAGTTACTTTCCCATAAAATTTGGAGGTTTGTGCTCTGATTGTGCCACCATACAAGATGACAACAAGAATGAATACAACAGAACATCGCATGCAACAAATTAATTGTAGAGTTTATGGGGAGATACAGATTGAATAGCCTTAATTCAGTTCTCTCGTTAATTGAGCTTTTTTCTCAGGTAACCAAGATATACAAATTTCAATCTTTATCCTTTTTAATGTGTGAATTTGACTTTTAATCAAATATGAGGAAATGCTTAATTTCTTCTGCTGTCCCTTATTTCATTCATTTTTTTTCGTAAAGCATTGTATTCCTCTGCGGTAATCAATTTACCCTTTGGCTTTTTGATTTTTATGTCTTGTTTAGGGTTTAAATCTATAGATGTTGCGTTGAAGAAAATTTGTCCTTCGTCATAATTAGCTATTAGTTCAAGTGTTAAACCCGGTAAACCATTATAGCCTTGAATACCATAGGAAATAGGTATTTCAGGCGTGTACCAAGCTACAACCGGGCCAAGGTGCACTTTGTTTAGAGTTTTTATTGAACCCATGTCTGCAACAGCTTTGTAGCATGTATATTTTCCGATTTTTTTGGACTCCGAAGTAAGTTCCCACGGAATATCTTTCTGTTTAATTAAAACCTCTTTAGTAAAAAAGTATTGATAAAAATTCTCTTTTGTCTCCCTATTAGTATAAAATGTATACTGGTACCCTCCAAGGAACCCTGTTTGGTTCATAAGTTTCCCAAGTCTCCTTAACTCCTCCATACTAAGATAGGATTTATAAATTGCTTCCTTCTGGTTAAAGGATAATTTAAATTTCATTGGCTCAGAGGACTCAATATTATTGATTTTAGCTTCCCTTTGAACATCTGTCATATTAGTGTTAGCTTTAACTTTTTCAAGGTATTCGCTCAAGTCAGTTGTTGCCGTGTACACTACTTGACCTTGTATTGATTGGGCAGTAGAAAAAGATATATACAAAAAAAATGATACAAGCGCAAAATGAATCTTCATAAAACAGAATTAATGATTAACCCCGCTCAAAAGAGCGGGGTTCGATTTGTTTAAGCAAATATTTTTAACAGCCTCCTCCCCACATACAGGCATCAAACTCCTCGAAGGTTTCATACCTCTCATCACATTTAATAAACTGGTCATAACAATCTGATTCCTCTTCGACAAGTGAACTCATGCTCATTGACGAAGTTTTCACAGCTGGGCCAGCCTGTGTTGCAGTAACGGATAACGCTAAAACTCCAATTCCAATCAAAAATACTTTTTTCATGATTAATGTTTTTTAAATTATGTAAATATTTTCTTCGAACAATATACATAAATATTTTTTTATTATAGGAATTTATTTACTTTAAAATGTTGTTATATAAATTTAACCCTATAATAAATATAATGGATATGAACTCCAAATAATAGCAACTCTAACTATTGTCATTATTTTTTATTTTAACACTATTACGTCAATATGGCAAGAATGAATAATGCAAAAGCAAAGCTTTGGTTTAAATTATCATAAGCAGACTGCAAGCGTCCCAAATCCTTACCCCAACTTTTGCGCGTGGATCCTATCGGGTTTTTGTAGTGTTCCGGCAGATAAGCGTGAAGCAAAAACACGATAGGGCGCAACCTACTTTTTGGATTTCAGTACCCCATATCCTCGCCCGTGCCCCTTGCCTTATCAATGCCCCTTCCAAGGGCTTTGATAATCTTGGCAGCCATTTGGACTTTATTGGTCGGTATACTGGGAGCTTTGACACCCATCGTTTTAAGTAGTTTAAAGGCCATGTCCTTTTCCTTGGTGGGCAGCCCCATCACCTTGGCAAAGAACTTCCCTGGCTCCTTGGCATGGGCCTTTCTTCCTACATAGGATTCCACATAGTTCCTTTTGAAACCCGTTGTTTTATCAAAAGTCTTTTCGGCTGCTTGGTAAAAACTGTCTCGATCAAAACCTCTCTTGACGGTCTTTCCGTTCAGTTCAACTTCGGATGCCCTGTGCTTTGCCATTGGGGAAAGCGTATAGGTGTTGGTTATGTCCCTCCTGCTTACTATGATATGGATATGGGTCTGTGGCCCCTCCTTTTGCATCCCTGCGGCCACAAGCTTCCCGTTCTGTTTGTGTGGGGCCAATCTTTCTTGTTCTTTGATTCTTTTTTCAAGCTCGTTGACATTCCCGATGGACTCGCCCCGTTCCACTTTCCGTATCTCGTTCCTGAGCCATGCTATTTCCCCTCGGTAGGGTGCATTCTCCTGCACCTGCTTATCGAATCCCCGATAGGTGCGTTCATGTTCTATCTTGGCATAGTATTTAAGGTTCTCGGCCCTGACCTCTTGGTTACGATGGAAACTCTTGGCATAGTCCTCCATTAGTTTCCTAGTGTATTCCCTTAGGATGTTTGGATCATTTCCAATTGCCTGTAATTCTCTTTTGTTGGGACTGACCACTATGGAGTAGAATTTTGGGTCTTTCTGCCTTAACTTGGCTGTATTGGCATCTATTTCATCGATGACAGTTTGAGGGCTTACACTGTCGTTCTCTTGGTCAAAGAATTCCTCCCTGAGTTCGGGCGACCTATCCTCATTTTCCTTTTCCAGATAGTCCACATAGTTCCCTACACTGGAGTTGTAGGTACTGCCCATTTTCTGTGCTGATATGGTAAGGTACATAGCTGTTATCTTAATTGGTATTTCAGACTTTCAAAATCCCCGATACCCATATTGATCTTTAGATATGGCTTTCCCATCATGGGCTCCACCTTTTCAACGCTTTTGAGGATTTCATTGCAGTGTTTTTTATATTCTTTGAATTCTTGTAACATTCTGTCATGCTCCACCTTCGGAACGGTATTCCTAGGTTCCAAAAAATCCATTCGTTCTTCATGTATCTTGACGGGTTCACGTTTAGGTTTCCTCCCATCCTTTACATAGGCCTCGTAAAGTATCAACATCATTTCATAGGTGGGCCGGATACTGGTCTTTTCCATGTTCTTGATAATGGCGATGAGCCTATCGATTTTTTTCATCATCTGACGCTCCAATTTTTTGATACCATCAAGGATGATCTTCGTTCCCTCTCCAAAAGGATCAAGGTTGTTCTCCTTGAAGTATTGTACCATTCCATCCAACACCTCACTATGCGATTTGCTGAACCTTTTGGAATAGCTCCGAAAACGAGTGGCCGTTTCTTTCTTTACCGTGATGTTGGAATAACCACCGCTTCCTTTCTTTGTTCTGCCAATTGTCGATTGCTTCTCCATAGGTGCGATTTTGTTTTTTAGTGAAATTGCGTCAATTTTTTCGTCAAAAATTTCCAGTGTTTACAGGGCTTCCCAAAGGGTTTACTGTAGATTTCGGAAAAGTCTACTGTAGACCCTGATTTTGTTCAGAATTCCAAAATCAGCTCAATTAACTGGTTTTCAACTTGTTGAAGACCCGAAAACAACTGTGATGGCGCAATCTGCGCATCACCCTCTTGCTATTCCTTCGTCCCGCAAGCGGGACCGAATAAATACAAGCTGATTTAAAAATCAGCTACCAAAGTTTTTATATTTCTTGGTTTGCACGGGCTTTGGGAAAGTCAAATCATATAATTACTGCCGTACAAAAACGTGCTGTGCTTCAGCTATATAAATATAAAGCTTTAACATCAAGGGCGAAAATGCGGATTGTTTCCAAATGATATGTTTTAGCACTTGAATAAATGGATTCTGGAATTGTTGGCGGCATATCGAATTATAAGGAGTTGAAAGTGGCTGGCTTTATATAAAAGAGCTTCATATTAGCCAGAAAACATGCCCAAAAGTATACTTCTAAAAATTCACTACACTATCAAGGGCTTTATCAGCTTCTTTATGAATAAAATTGGCTTGGTAGTTAATAGTAGTTTTTAAATCACTGTGCCTATATAATTTTTGAAGCATTAGGGGATGGATGGTGTCTCCTGCAATATTTCCAAAGGAATGGCGGGCGATGTGATTACTTAAATTCTTTTCTATTCCGCATTGGGCAGCAATCCTTTTAAGGTACTTATTGAAAAGTTTCGTTGCATTCCTTGTTTTTCTGAATACTGCCACTTCATTATTTGAGTTGGTATCTTTCAAGAAATGGAATATATATCCATTATTTTCTGTTTTAAACGCCTTATAGTATTCAAGTATTTTGTCTGCCTTATTTGGGATGGCTAAACTTACAGGTTTTTTGTTTTTGTTCATTACATAAAGTAGCCTTCCATCTTTAAAATCTGTCCATTGTAGTTTTACTACATCGGAAATTCTAATTCCTGCAAAATAAAAAGCAATTAACCATACATTTTTTGTGTGCCAAATCGAGGTGTTTGTTTCAAGATTCAACGATTCAATTTTAGTAATTTCTTCTTTATTAAGACCTATTTTGTGGGTAGTCCCAATCCTAATTTGCTCTTTTTCACTACCAAACGGATAAAATTTTGCATCAACAACCCCATTCTTGATAGCTTTATTAAAGAGGGTTCGAATGAAAATCAGCTGATTGGTAATGGTACGTGGTTTTTGGTCTAAATAGATGGCGCAGAAGTTTTTGTACTTTTCGAGAAAAGCCTCATCTATCATTTGAAACTTTAAATCCTTTTTCTTTTTAAAGTACTTTACTGAGTCTAGAAAATCATGATCACCTTTCCGGCCCTTGCTCACCCGTTCTTTGCGTCTTTTCTTTATTTCATAAATTACCTCTTGTTTATCTCTTGATTTATCAAGATTAAGAAACTCTTCTAAATTATATAGAATGGATAGTTCAGATTTGGCTACTGAAAAAACCTCTCGGTTATACTTGCTCTTAACTCTATCCACAGCAAAAGGAAAGAACAATACAGAGCCACCTGCACCCATCAATTTTTGTTTCGCCTGTTTAGCCGTTAAAGCATTCTCTGTGTTTAGGAATAAATCGTTCGCTTCAGCAAGCTTTTTTATGAGATGGATATTGACACGTTTAGAGTTTGGATGATTATTCTTTACTCTTCCTGCGGTCTTATCCCAATTTTTTTCAAGTACATAAATACCCAACCACTTATAGCTAGTTTTGTAATTCTCGCTAATGCGTATCGCCAACGGAATAGTTTTATCCTTACGGATCATATTTTTTCTGAGAACAATTTTTACACTAGCCATATGCATCAAACTTAGGACTACAAAGATAAAAAGTTCAGGGAAAAACCAGTACAGAATAAGTACAGAATAATATGATTTTAAATGATATTGTTTATTATCAAAAAATATTTATATTTCTGTTTTTCAATCATTTAAATTTTTTTAAATTACAAAAAACACCTAAGACCTTTTGGCTCATAACCCGAAGGTCGCTGGTTCGAGTCCAGTCCCCGCTACTAGCATAATAAAAAAGCCGAGAAAAATTTCTCGGCTTTTTTTATGCATTACTCCAAAGCATCTGATTTTGTAACAACCCGGAAGTAAACTTTTATCGGGGCTTACCTACTTTAGTAGTTTCTTAACAATTTTAACAGTTTATTTTCATAAATTGTTAATACCTAATTCATCATCAATCAAAAAATGAGACAATCCCTCCATTATATTGTCTTGCTCTTTTTATGCCTGAACATCATGTCTTCCTATGGCCTTATAGTTAAAGGCAAGGATGTTGGCACACCTATACCAACTGCCGAAACTTTTAAAGATTCTTTGGAGTGGGCAGACTATTACTTTAACATTCACCGTTTTAAGGAGGCAGTACCCCTGTACCAAAAGAACCTTGATGTAACTGACAAGGGGGAAAAAATACATGTCCTAAAAAAGTTAGCCCTCAGTCAAGCTGCATTGGACGAACCTGAGGAATCCATTGGTTACATATATGATTATTTTAAAATAGATTTTCAACCGACCTTTCTGTTGCATGAAGATTTTGATGGCATTAGAAAAGAACCTGGTTTTGTTAAACTTTCAGGAACGGTACTTCCCAAGTTCGCAGTTTGGTCGGTATTTTACTTTTTTGTTTCACTGATTGGGTTTTACATCACCTTTATATTGCTGATCAATAAAAAAATTGACAAGCAGGCCAGAATTCTAATAGCCCTTTTCGTTTTTATTCATTCCCTGTTTATCTTAAATATATGTGTTAACCAAACGAATTATGTATTCGAATTTCCCCACACCTACCTTATGTCCACTTGGTCCTCGTTTTTATATGGCCCATTGCTCTTTCTTTATTTTGAGCGGGTCTCAAAATCAACCGATTTGGGCAAAAGGGATTTTTGGCATTTTTTGCCTACGCTGGCCTTATCGGTTTACCTCATATTTACGGTGTATGGGTTTTCAGGTCCTGAAAAAGTGATCCAAATGCTTCAAAGATTGGAAGATGGCCTAAACCCAGGGGATTCAACAAAATTATTGTTGCTGGTAATTCTTAAGACAATTTCCTTAGGTGTTTACGCCTATTTTGTTCATCTGCTCCTTAACAAACACATCTCAGGTTTGAGTGAAAAAACAAGAATCTGGCAAAAAAACATCTATTTGATTCATGTAAGCTATGTAGTTGTCTACATGGTTTATGGTGCATCTATATCTGCAGGGGTCAAAAGCGGAGTGTTGTTCCATGCCCCTATTTTTTTGATGAGCACCATGGTTTTATATGTTGGATATGCCGCCAATGTGCAACCTGACGTATTCAGTGGACTGTACTCCTATACCATCCGATTGTTTCCAAAATATGTAAAATCAGGTTTAACGGATAGTTTGTCCCTAGAGCTCAAGAAAAATCTAAAAGACCTCTTCCAAAATGAAAAACTATATCGAAACAACGATATAAACCTTGATATGGTCGCTGAAAAATTGAATACCACGCGCCATAATGCATCGCAGCTCATCAATGAGCATTTTAATATGAGCTTTCGTGAATTTGTGAATTCCTACCGCATTCAAGAAGCAAAGGAACTGCTGGAGGAAGAGAATGAACTCAATATTATAGATGTTGCCTACGAAGTAGGATACAACAATAAGGTTTCTTTCAACAAGGCTTTTAAAAAAGACACCCAGCTCACACCCAGCGAATACCTTCTGCACATAAAACAAGGGTAAATTCTTATCGGGAACACCGAAAAACGGTGGTTTTATAGCTAACTAGTAGTCATCAATCAAAAATCATCAATCATATGAAACGGCTACTAAAGCAAATCATCTTTATGTACAGTGGGCAGGAGAAACGGACCCTTGATCCATTAAACAGTCATGAAAAGTACAAAAAGTCCGGACTAACACCATCAGAAGCCAATGCCATCCGGGAGAAAATCAAAAAAGCGTTTGAGGAAGACAAAATCTACAGGAACAACACCATTGGACTTGATGATCTGTCTGAACACATCAACGACAACAGGTACAAAGTATCCCAAGTGATCAACACGTATTTCGCAAAAAACTTTTATTCATTTTTGAACGACTACAGAATAGAAGAGGCAAAACATTTATTGGTTTCCGATCCTTCGTTGAGTGTTAAGGCCATTATGTATGAAGTGGGTTTTAACAGTAAAAACAGCTTCTACAGTGCCTTTAAGAAAATCACCGGGCTTAGTCCCAACGGTTACAGGACTACTGCCACCACCTTAAAAATTGCCCAAAATGAAATTCAAATGGCTTAACTAACTTCATTGAATCTTCTAAAACCTCTTGTTTTCCAAGAGGTTTTTTTATATCCCATTGCGAAATTGTTATCAAAACAATCTCGATGTGTTAAAAAGAGTACTTCCCCATGGGCATTCTAGTTTTAGAGGTTCTTGCCGTTTAAAAAGTACCCGATCCATAACAGTTTTGGGTTGATTTGTTATGCAATTGTAAAGGTAGGGTGGTGAGAGGCCTTACTTCTAAAAAAGACAAAATCCATTAAGTTTTGTTCACTTCCCAGAAGTATTATTTGAATTAGCTATCATTTTCCTAGCATCGCCCACCTTTCTCAATTGCCCTAACTCATTTCAAATTACTAACAAAACTTTATTCGTATGAAAGTAAAGAAACTGTTTGGAGCTCTGTTGGCAATATGCCTATCAATAGCATTTGCCCATGCTCAAGAAAAAACGGTTACCGGAACGGTCACCGACCAAGAAGGGGTCCCCTTGCCCGGTGTAAACATCATTGTTAAGGGTACCGTACGCGGTACACAATCCGACTTTGATGGCAATTACACCATTCAAACCAATGAAGGGGATGTCCTCGTATTTTCCTACTTGGGTCAAAGAACACTGGAAAGAAGTGTTGGCACAGCTAGCACAATCAATGTGCAAATGGAAGAAGATGCATCGCAACTGGAAGAAGTAGTGGTGACCGCACAAGGTATTGTCAGGGAAAAACGATCACTTGGATACTCCATTACCACCGTAGAATCCGATAAAGTAGAATCCAGGCCAGAAGCGGATGTTGCCCGTGTTTTGAACGGAAAGGTCGCCGGGGTAAATATTACATCCAACAACGGAATGTCCGGTTCGGGCACCAACATTATAATACGGGGGTACTCTTCAGCCACACAATCCAATCAGCCACTCTTTATTGTGGACGGGATTCCTTTTGACTCTGGCACAAACACCCAGACCAACTTTTTGGATGGAAATACGGAATCAAGCCGATTTTTGGATCTTGACCCCAACAACATAGAAAGTGTAAGTGTTTTAAAAGGATTGAGTGCAACAGTATTGTACGGTAACCGCGGGAGAAACGGGGTGATTTTAATTACCACCAAAGGTGCAGCCTCGGGAGATGCCCCTTCAAAAACAGAAGTTTCCGTCACGCAATCGGTATTTATGTCCAATGCAGTACTCCCAAAGTTCCAAGATAACTACGGAAGTGGATTTCACCAAGGTTTCGGGTTTTTCTTCAGTAACTGGGGACCACGTTTTGATCGTACAGATGATGACGGTATAGCTGCTGCTGCACAATATATACGTACCGGTGCCAATGGGGTGGCCCTTACCCGTCACCCGTTCAACTACATTGCCGACCCCAGTTTAATTGCAGGTTACGAAGACCTATTGGACAATGAATATCCATATAAACCTTACGATGGTGTGGAAGAGTTCTTTAGAACCGGTTATGTGTACAGTACATCGGTCAATGTTCGCGGAGGTTCAGAAAAAGTAAATTTCAACGCCAATTATGGACGTACTGAAGATATTGGAGTGACCCCAGGAAACAGATTGTTGCGCAACAACTTTAGTTTAGGCGGCAATGCCGTTTTATCCAACAACTTTACCGTATCGGGAGTCTTCAATTTTGCCAGAACAGGATACAAGTCACCCCCGAACGCGGTCAGTACGGGCAGTGGGGCCGCATTTGACGGTTCGGCAATATTTGGTGATGTTCTTTATACCCCTAGAAGTGTTGATTTAACAAACCTTCCTTTCCAAGCGGCAGATGGCAGAAGTTTATATTATCGCTCAGGCAACGATATCCAAAACCCATATTGGACAGTGGCAAATTCCAAAACTTCCCAGGAAACGGACCGTTTTACCGGAAACGTTTCCATGAGCTATGCCATTAACGATTGGATGAACCTTACCTATCGGGTAGGATTGGACACCTATACCGAGCTGAACTCTTACGGACAGAACAAAGGTGGTGTTGATGGGCCTACATTGGGTATCTTAAGAACACTTGCTGTAAGAAATTCCATTTGGAACCATGACCTTATTTTGAGTGCGGAAAAAAGTCTTTCCGAAGATTTGAACCTCACCGCAACTTTAGGCGCCAATAGTCGCAGGGACACCTATGCACAAGATGGCATAGAAAGTCAAGGACAGTTGGTTTTTGGAGTACTTGAGCACTACAACTTTACAACCCCTTCTTCCGTGAATTCCTTCTCGGGATCAAATTTGAACCAAAATTTTGAGGAAAACCTGGTTGGCATTTATCTGGACGCAACCTTGTCCTACAAAGATTTGGTCTACCTCAACGTGGTAGGAAGAAACGATTGGTCATCCACATTGGAAAGAGAGAACAATTCCCTGTTCTATCCTGGAGCCAGCTTGTCCTTTATTCCAACAACGGCATTTCCCACACTGCAAGGGAATGTACTCAACTATGCCAAACTAAGATTAGGTTATGGATCCTCAGCTGGTTTCCCCACACCGTTCAACACAAGGGATGTACTTTCATTGGGCTCCAGAACCTTTGTGGATGTCAATGGCAATGTAATTTCTGGAAACACGGTTTCAGACGTGCTGGGCAACAGAGAATTATCACCGGAAAGAGTGCAAGAGTTGGAGGTTGGTTTGGATACCAGATTGTTCAACAGACTTAATTTCAACGTGAGCTTATATCAAAAATCCACAACCGATCTTATTACCAACCGTACATTGGATAGCTCAACTGGTTTCCTCTCAACTTTTGTGAACATTGGTGAAGTGGAGACCAAAGGGGTTGAAGTGGATTACGACCTTAATCTTTTTAGGGAAAGCGAATCCGGAATAGGATTTAACCTTGCTGGAAACTTTACGGCGAGCGAAACCATTGTGACCGATTTGGCAGAAGGCACCAACAACATTCTTCTCACATTTGCCATTTCAGGAGAAGCAGCCAACTATGCCGTAGAGGGCAGGCCATTTGGTGTATTGCTCGGAAGTACCATTCAAAGAGATGACAACGGTAATAAAGTGGTAGGCAGCAATGGTCGGTACCTGGTGGACAACAATATTACAGAAATTGGAGATCCCAACCCCGATTGGACCACTGCTCTTATCCCCACCATCACATTCAAGAACTTTACCCTTTCGGCCAACATACAGTATCGCCATGGCGGTGATGTTTATTCTGTAACCACCGCTGGCCTCATTGGTCGTGGTGTTGTTGATCCTGATGACCCCATCGATAGAGAGTCCAATTACATAATGCCCGGGGTATTTGCCGATGGCACGCCAAACAATGTAGCGATTACGGCCACTGAGTTTGGATTCAATACATTTTTTGGAGGGGGCATAAATGAAGTCAACATTTTTGATGGCACCACCATCAGGGTGCAAGAAGCTTCGTTGGGCTATTCCATTCCCAAGAAAATGCTGGATAAGACACCATTCGGTAGTTTATCCTTAACGCTTTCTGGTTCCAATTTATGGTACAAAGCGGTAAACTTTCCGGACGATGTACGCTATGACACCAACTCTTCCAGTACAGGTGTTGGCAACGGACAGGGAATAGATTTCTTTACCGGACCATCAACAAGAAGATATGGTCTTACTGTAAGAGCATCATTTTAAAAGCAGCTAACTAGAATCAAAAAATATATTATGAAAAAAATATCAAATATACTCAGTCTTGTAATCGCTGCACTGACAGTTATGTTGGGCTGTGAGACCACTTCCTTGGATGTGGTGGAAAGTCCAAATGCATTAAACCCATCTCAGGCAAGTGTTGATTTCTTTTTGAATCAAATACAGCTCATGACCGCCCAAATCCATTCAGGTGAAGAGGGGCAAGCCGAAAATGGATTGAGCCAATTTGGAATGGAACCCGTGAGAATGCAGCATGGTGGCGGACCTACGTATCGGGAAAACTATGATCCATCCGATTTTGACAGGGTGTGGGACAACGTTTATGCAAGGGCATTGATAGACATTAGGACCATGAACCCTTTAGCAGAAGAAGCAGGTCAATTTACCCATATTGCCATTGGGCAAATTTTGGAAGCCTATATCATGATGTCAATGGTCGATTTCTTTGGAGACGTACCCTATTCGGAGGCTGTTTCAGGAGGTGAAGGTATTTTGAACCCCGTAGTGGATTCGGGAGCTTCCATCTATCAAGCAGCGGATCAGCTATTGGTAGAGGCCATAGCCAATTTGAACAAAGATGAGACCGCCCTGCCTTCCAATGACCTTTTTTACAATGGGAACGAGAACCAATGGAAAAAAGTGGCCAATACCATGCGTTTGAAGCTATACCTACAAACACGTTTAGCCTCTGCCGATGGTTTTGGAGCATCTGTTTCCACCGCTCGCATCAACGAGTTGATCAGTGGGAACCAATTGATTTTGGATGCTTCGGATGACTTCTTCTTCCAGTGGGGCACCAACAATGCCTCGCCAGATAGCAGACATCCCTATTTTGATGCAAATTATGACGGTGCAGGACCAAGTTCGGACTTTTACACCTCTAACTACAATATGAATCTGATGGCCAATCAGTACAGTGATCCCGATCCAAGAATACGGTACTACTTTTACCGACAACAAGAGGATTTTTCGGGTGCTGATGTAGTTACCAAAGAATGTGTTACCGAAATATCACTGCCAGCTTGGTGGGATCCCTCGGAACCTTATTGTTTGGTACCCGCAACCAACGGTTTGAGTGGATATTGGGGAAGAAACCATTTGGATGATGATGGTATTCCACCAGATGATGCCTTCAGAACATTGCACGGGACATATCCTGTTGGTGGACCGTTCGATGACAATTCCTATAGAAATGTCTCCGGTTCCGGAGCTGTCAGCGAAGGACTGGCAGGAGCTGGAATTTCTCCTATTCTAATGTCGTCCTACACTTATTTCATGTTAGCTGAAGCAGCACTTACTTTGAACACTACAGGAAATGCAAGGGATTATCTAGAAACAGGAATCAGACAGTCCATAAGTACCGTAGTGAATTTTGGCGCATCGTTGGCAAGTGGCACAGGTTATGAGGCCACCTCAACAGCAATCGATGACCATGTTGCTGAAATATTGATCAACTACGATGCCGGAGACGACACGGACAAGCTTCGAATTATTGTGGAACAATACTTTATAGCATTGTGGTGCAACGGAATAGAAGCCTACAATACCTACAGAAGAACAGGTCAACCAGATAATCTGACCCCAGCATTCACCACCCCGGACCCAGGACCGTTCTTAAGATCCATGTGGTATTCGCAGACCGCAGCCGACAGCAACACGAACATTACACAGAAAAGTGCACCAAGCACACCGGTTTTCTGGGATACCAACCCTGAAGGATTCGTTGATTGATTTATAACTAAAAAACAATACAGATGAAAAGTAATTTTAAATATTTCGGTCTTGTCCTTCTACTATTGGGGATTGCTGCCTGCGAGGACAAGGACAAAAACCCGCTCAACGTGTTCGAACTGGAAGATTCGGCCGCTCCGTATGTAAGAATTGTGCTGGATCAGACCGTGGTTGCCAAAGGTGACCTTGCCACCTCCAGTCTTTCAGGGACCGTTGATGATCCAAGTGACAATGTATCCTCTTGGGAATTAAGTGTAACCTTGGAGTCAGGAGGTGTCTCCACCGACACAGTGCCTTTGGCAACGATAACTGAATTTCCCAGCGATATTTCCATCCCATATACCGAGATTGCAAATTCCCTAGGTATAACGGTAGATGACATTTCTGGAGGTGACTTCATCCGATTTTTGGGAAAGTCCACCGGCGTCGACGGTACGGTGACCACAGTGGAAAACTACAGTGCTACGGTAACCGGACAACCAGAGCAATTACAAGCATTTAATTTTATCGTCTTGGTCAAGTGCTCCCCTATTTCAGGAACCACCGTGCCAGGAACTTGGGTGATAGAAATGCAGGATCTATTCGGTGATGGATGGGATGGAGCATTTGTCACTTTTGAAATTGATGGCGTAGCCACTGATTATACTTTTACTGGGGGTGCTTCGGCAACATTTAATGTTGATGTACCAGATGGGAGTGAACTGGTTGTTTCATACACAAGTGGAGCTTATGAAGAAGAGCATGTTTACACTATTGAAACGCCGGATGGCGAAGTACTAGGCCCTTTTGGCCCCAATCCGTCTCCCTGTATCAATTGATTTTTACATATGGTTCAACAGAAAGGCCCGTTCCGAAAAGAGCGGGTCTTTCATTTTTCACAAAAACAGTTCTTATAAATCGGGATTGGTACTTGCGGTTGGGAATTTCCAATAAAAACTAGGTATTAACGTAGTTTAGTTCGTGTAAAAAGTAATCTTCGAAACAGCCTTGAAACCAAAATATCTTTTCAAAAGTATTTGTTTCATTTTTTGAATGTATTTGAATTAGTCCAATCCTCAAGGCTGTTTTTTATTTCCACAAATAAGTTAATTCAAAATAGAATTAAGAAAATATCCTTGATTACGGTTCAAGCTATTCGCACTACATTTGCCCCATAATAAAAAAAGCTTGGAGAACACTTCACAATCAACCAATAAAAAAGCCCTTCTATCACTTGCTATTGGAGGCTTTGGAATAGGGCTAACAGAGTTCGTGATCATGGGGATCCTTCCCAATATTGCTGATTCCCTGGAAATATCAATACCGAAAGCGGGACATTTTATTGCCATTTATGCCTTGGGTGTAGTAATCGGCGGTCCGGTAATGGCCCGAATCACAACCAATCTAAACCCCAAGAAAACATTGCTTTTCTTAATGCTTTGGTTTACGGTTTTCAACACGCTATCCGCTTTTTCCGGAAACTATTGGGTTATGATGCTTTTCCGATTTTTATCGGGAATGCCCCATGGTGCCTTTTTTGGAATTGGTGCTGTGGTTTCTGGATATTTGGCCAAACCCGGCAAGGCCGCCCAGGCCATGGCCATCATGTTTTCCGGGCTTACCATAGCTAATATTCTGGGAGTTCCATTGGGAACATATATTGGTCAGGAATGGCATTGGAGTTACTCCTTTATACTGGTAGGCATTGCAGGTATCGCAACACTGTCCAGTTTGTATTTTTGGATGCCCAAAAAAGATTTGGAAGAAATTGATGCCCCCAATGCCCAAGGTGCTTCCGCTGGGTTAAAAAATAAAATGCTTTGGGCATTGATCGCTTTGACCACCGTAGGAACAGGTGGTTTTTTCGCATGGTACAGTTATATTGCCCCATTGGTTATTACGGTAACAAAGTTACCTGAGGCAAACGTTGGATACGTAATGATCGTAGCGGGCATTGGAATGTTTTTTGGGAATTTCTTGGGGGCAAGAATGGTGGAATCCTTTAATCCAGTAAAATCGGTAATCATCAGTATGCTCTGTATGACGTTGGTGCTGATCTTAAATGCTCTTTTTGCCAGTAACAGCACAGCCATATTTATCCTCAGTTTTATTGTGGGCGCCATTACTTTTTCTGTCACCGCCCCTATTCAAATAGCCATTATCAAAGCCGCCAAAGGAGCTGAAAAATTGGGCTCTTCCATGAATCAAAGTGCTTTTAATATGGGAAATGCATCGGGAGCCTATTTTGGGGGATTGCCCATGGTGTTTGGTCTTGGGGTCAACTATTCCAGTGTAGTAGGAGCTATGTTGGCATTTATGGGTGCCGGGATTGGGGTTGCCATTGTTTATTCGCAAAAAGTGCGAAAAAATCAGGAATCCGGTCATCCCTAAAATCATTCTGTTTTTTGAACCTTTTACTACTGCCCCAGTTCCTGTGCTTCAAAACAAACCAGTTTTTGATCATTGAACTTAGCTGATGCCTCTATGGGATTGCAGCATACTTCGCAATCCTCAACATATGTCTGTTGTGACACCGAGCTGTCCAATAAAAATGAAATTTCTTCCCAACAGTATGGACATTGGAAAAAATGCTCGTACATAGCTTAAAAATCCACGTTAAGCAACTGACCACTAATTTGGAGCATTTGCAATTCGGCCAATTTCGCATTGTACTTGGCTTGGCTTTTGGCCAGTTCCGCGTTCAATAAGTTTAATTGGGCCTGTCTAAATTCTATTGAAGTGACTTGGCCAAGCTTGTAACGTTCTTCGGTTCTCTTGAAGTTATTTTGGTTGGTCTGCAAGTTTTTTTCCTGTACCTCCAGCACAAACAATGCATTGGTGTAACTATCCCAAGCATTTCGAATATCGCGCTCTACTTCCAACTGTATCTGTTTTTTGGCGATTTCCCAGTTTTTATAGGCGATTTTAGCGTTTTTAATTCCTGTTATGGTACTACCTCCATCAAACAGATTCCATGTAAGATTGATAGTCCCTGTTACTCCGGTTGAAGTGTTTTGCAATGTAAAGGCCAAAGGACTGTTATTGTTGGATTCGTTCCACCCATAGGTTCCGGTCAAACCAATAGTTGGCAAATAACCGCTTTTGGCCACCCTAATATTGTTAAGGCCCATGTTAAGATCCTTTTCTACGATCTGAAGTCGAACATTGTTCAATTGAGCCTCATTGTACATATGTTCCATTTGAAGTTCTGGAACAAAAGTAACCGTTGTATCCATTTTGAATTGTGAGGAAAGGTCTCTGTTCAAAATCAAATTCAAGTCCCTCATCGTATTTCTGAGCTGCTGCCTTGAATTCAACAAATTGATACTATCCGTATTAATGTCCACTTCCGCATTCAAAACATCAAGACCAGTATTCTGTCCAAATTCAAATTGATATTGGGCTCTTTTAAGCCTGTCCTTGGAAATTTCAAGAGCTTGCTCAAGTGTAGCTGTATTCTCGGTAAGACGGGCAGCTTCATAATACACCGTGAACAATTGTAGAATGGTGTTTTCAATGGTCTGCCTTACCTCTAGTTCCGATTGCTGGGATCTCTCCTGAAAACTTTTGTAGTTATAATACCTTCCCAATCCATCAAACAAGGTATAATTTACGTTTACAGCGGCATTATACCTTCTGGTTTCCGCTCCTTCTGCCGTCCTGGTACTACCATCGGCCAAAACACCTTCCGAGTCCTGTTTGTCAATACTTCCGCTTGCACTTCCTGTTACGGATGGCAAATAACCTGAGTTGAGGATACTTGCATTGTTGTCATCTATCAACTTGGTATTGCGGGCCACCTGGATATCCAAATTATTCTCCAAGATCAAATCAATGGCCTCTTCCTTGGTGAGTATCTGGTCTTGCGCATTAGCCAAAGGACCAAATAACAATAACGTTAGGGATAGTGTATAAAAAATGCTTTTCATTATATGGTCTCTTCTACAACTTTTGAGTTTTATTCTCCATTCCGAGAAACGTGTTTACCATTGGTTTCATCCATAGCTATGCTTCCTGCCTCCATTTCCTCCTCTTCATGCTGTTCACGAATGGCTCTTTCCACTTCTTCTCTTGTAACGTTTTCACCTGTCCATAACCTTTTGGCCAATACCTTTGCATAATTTCCAAAGGACAGAAGCAATGGCAACATAAGCAAGGTCAATACGGTGGCAAATGCGATTCCATAAGCAATGGAAATGGCCATTGGCTTTAGAAATTGGGCTTGACGACTCTTCTCCAAAAGCAATGGTGCCAAACCAGCAATGGTAGTTACCGAGGTTAGAAATATGGCCCTGAAACGCGAACGTCCGGCCTCGTAGAGTGCATCATCAAATTTCATTCCGTTACGCAGATTGATATTGAACTTACCGATCAGTACCAACCCGTCGTTTACCATGATTCCGATCAAGGCTATTATCCCCAACATGGAAAGGATATTGATGGGAAAACCATGTATCCAGTGGCCCCAAGCCACAGCTGTCAAACTGAACGGCACCATAAAGATCAATAACAACGGTTGACTGATACTCCTGAATGTAAAGGCTATGGTGATAAATATAAGAAACAGGACAATAGGTCCAACAACACCTAAGGATCCGATCAACTTATTGGCCTCGCGGTTCTGTCCCTCATAGGAAGGGGAAATGGATGGGTATTTTGACAAAATATCGGGCAGTACCTCGTTCCGTATCCATAACATGGCATCGGTACCACTTGTGGTCTCCGGATCGGTTAGATCTGCAGACACTTGGATTTCCCTTCTACCTTCAAGGTGGTTGATGGCCACATCCCCTCTTTCAATAGTGTAGCTAGCAATCTCTTTTAAGGGAATACGATCTCCGCTAGGTGTCAAAATCCGCATTTCATCCAAATCGGAAATGGACGATCTGTTTTCCCGATCGTAACGTACCCATACCCTTATTTCATCTTGTCCTCTTTGAAAACGTTGTGCCTGTGCCCCAAAGAATCCACCCCTTACTTGGTCCATTACCGTACGAAGGTCCAGTCCCAGCAAATATGCATTTTCCTTTAATTCCAAACGTATTTCTTTGATTCCCTCAGGGTCGTTATCCGTAACATCCTTAAGGTTGGCATTGTTTTCCATGGCTCGCTTAAGTTCCTCCTTGGCAGCTTTTAACTCAGCAATGTTATTGCCCAAAAGGGATACGGAAACCGGGTTTCCGCCAAAATTACCGCCCGACCCATAAATCAAACTCTCAACGCCGATTACCGGCCCGACCAATTCCCTAAGCCTATTGGTGACCATATCCGAACGAATGTCATCCGGCCGTTCCTCACCTGGCAAGAGATTGATCTCCAAACTGGCTGAAGCTGACCCGGGCCCTAGATTCTTGATCATATTTACAAAAAGCATTTTATCCATGCCCTGTAGATACTTGTCGGTAAGTTCTTGATTGACGATATGTGCTTTTTCCTGGATAAGGCTAATGATGGAATCGGTTACTTTTTCGTTGGTACCATTCGGCATGGTCAGGGTTATGGACACTTGATCACTGGCAACCCTTGAGAAGAAAGCCGTTCTAACAATTCCCCCTCCTATGGAACCAAGTGTTAAGACCAGTCCCATAAAGAAAAGGGCAAAGGTCAAAATCTTATAATTCATCATAAATCGAAGTGCAGGGCCATACCAATTGTCCCGCATATAATTCATGATCTTATCTCCGATTTTATTGATTACCCTAAGCTCTGCAAAAATTTTGGAAATCGCTGTTTTGGGTTCCTTCTTGTCCCGACGGAGTGCCTTGGAGTGTGCCAAGTGAGCAGGTAATATAATCAATGCCTCCACCAAGGACACGACCAAAGTAAGAATCACAATGACGGATACTTCACTAAAAAATTCACCGATACGACTATCCAAGAACAGGAAGATGGAAAATGCAAGAACGGTGGTTATGATAGCTGAAATAATTGGGGGCAACACCTCCATTGTACCATCCAAAGCTGCTTTTATTGGTGATTTTCCGTCTTCATAATGCTGATAGATGTTCTCTGCGATCACAATACCGTCATCCACCAAAATACCGATTACAATGATCATCCCGAACAGGGACAATACATTGATGGTAACATTGAACATGGGAGCAAAGACAAACATTCCCAAAAATGCAATGGGCAGACCAAAAGCGACCCAAAATGCCAATCGAGTGTTCAGGAAAAGGGACAAAAAAACCAATACCAAAATCATCCCAACGATTGCGTTTTCCGTTAAAAGTTGGGTTCGTTGGGTCAATGTTATGGATCTGTCATCAATTACATCCAATCGAACATTGGTATATTTTTCATTGAAATCTTTAATGTACTGCCTGACATTTTCAGCGGAGCCCATTAAATCCTCTGTATTGGTACTGGTAATTGTGATGTTGACCGCCAACTCTTCATTGAAATAGGAAGCGTTGGGCGTTTCGGAAAAACGGTCCCTTATGATAGCAACGTCTTTTAGCCTAATGGCCCGACCTGCCGCATCTCCGCGAACAACTATATTGGAAAGCTCATCACCATAGTACGAACGATTATTGGCCCGGATAAGATATTCCTCTGTTACGGTCTTGATATTACCTCCGGTAACCAGGATGTTTGCATTGGCAACCGCCTGTGCCACTTCACTAAATGATAGGTTGTACGCCAAAAGACTGTTCTCATCAACGGCTATCTCTATTTCCTCATCAGGATAACCGGATATGGAAATTTGGGATATCCCATCGATAGCCCTAAGGTCGTTTTCTATTTGGCGTGCAATTTGTTTTAGGGTAGCCAAGGGAATATCCGTTCCACTTACGGCAAAACTTATCGTAGGCCTGACCGGTTCTTGCTTTGCAACGATCAATGGCTCCATTCCAGTGGGAAATGTCGGCACCCTATCCACCGCATTTTTGACCTCCAACAGCATGAAGTCGACATTTCTTTCCTTTTCAATCTCCACATTGATGGTGCCACTGTTTTCCCTTGATGTGGAAGTGACCCTTTCCACTCCTTCAAGTCCTTTTAGGTTGTCCTCAATTTTAAGGACTATACCTTCTTCAATTTCTTGTGGTGAGGCTCCTGGATAGGTAATGGAAATTGTAATGTTCTTTGCCTCACTAAGTGGAAAAAAAGATGATTTCAAAGAAAGTATCCCCACAACCCCAAAAACAAAAAATGCCAAAATAAAGACATTTACTGCCATGTGGTATTTAATAAAATACGCAATAACTTTTCTCATGGCCAAAAGGGGTTAAGATTTACTTTCATCAAAGATTTTCACCAACATGCCGGAATAGGCACCCGTAACCGGTTTGGAAACAATCAATTCTCCATCCGGTACATTTTTGAGCACTACGGTCTTGTCGGTAAAGAAAACGGGGGTTACATCCATTAAATCCAAGATGGAATCCTTTACCACAAATATTTGATTGTTTTCCAATAGCAAGGAGCGGTTTATTTCTATGGCATTGGTTTCTTCCTTGGCCTCAAGGTTTGCTTCAAGATATTGGCCTTCCTTCAAATTATCGCCACTTACCTCAATGTATACCGTTATGGTCTGTGTATTTTGGTCTACTCTACCGTTTATACGGGCAACCTGCCCAATAAACTCCTGTGTTTTTTCCAGATTGGTGAGGATCACCTTCTTTCCCTCCTTTAAAAAATCCCCATACGTTTTGCTTACGGAAACTTCCAATTCATACAAGCCTGTATCAATAAACTCGCCCAATTTTTGCCCTGATCTCACCAATGTTCCCTCGGTGACCAAAGCTTCGGTCAAAACCCCGGTAAAAGGAGCAGTAATGGTGTATTTGGCCAACCGTTGTTCCAAATTCTTTACATTATAGTAGGTAGATATTACTTCCCTGCCCGTGATAAAGAACTTTTCCTTTTCCGAATCCATTTTAGGAAGTTCTGGCGTGGTCTTCTCCAAATCAAATCCATTCAAGTATTGTTGCCATTTTGGATAAATCTCTGGGTAATCCAATCTCAAATCGGGCATTATGGATGTTAGCAAATTGTATAAATTGCTCTTGGCAGATTGCACTGAGGCATAATATTCACTTGCGTCTATTCTGATAAGTGTTTGTCCGGCGGTATATTTTTGTCCTGTTCGGAACAATTTACTTCCCGGTCTAAAAACACCTTGAACCTCTGAGTATAGCTCTACACGTTTTTTTGCCTTTAAGTTACCATGGGCGGGAACCCTTATAGGTACAGTGGCATTTTCCACCGTGTCCACAAAAACAGTCTTTACCACCTTGGGAGAGGGCGGTCTATTGTCATCTTTACTATCTGCAATAAGGTCAGCAAAATAAAGGGATGCAAAAATTATAACCCCTCCTATAACTGCTGATATTATGAGCTTTCGCATGTGTTGGTTGGTTTAATCCTTGCAAAACTATCCCCTTCAATTTTTACAATGGTTAAAAATTTCATAAAATCCATATAAACTTCACATAAAAAAAGGGGATACACGCCTGTATCCCCAAACCAAACAAACTAAAAAAATAATTAACTACTCATTTTCATCGGCGTCCTCAAATTTGGTGTCAGCCATTCGGCTACGCTCAAACTGAATATCATTAAACCGTGGGTTCAAGGATTTATCATCTGTATCAAATACCAAAAAGCGTTGTGTATCCATGGCATGGAGTACATTGAAAGAGTTGAACTGATTATTCTGAAGTTGTAGTATTTCCAAGCTTGCCAATTGACCAAACTCTTCTGGAATTTCACCGCCCAATCGATTATTGGACAAAACCAATTCCTTTAACTGGGCCAAATTTCCAATTTCAGCTGGTATTTGACCTTCCAACATATTTTCAAATAGGCCCAACGTTTCCAATTTTGAAAGGTTGCCTATTGATTTTGGTATCTTGCCTTTTAAATTATTACTGGATAGATTGAGTTCCTTGAGATTCTTGAGTTCACCAAAGCTTTCTGGAATGGGACCACTCAAAAAATTATTGAACATGGAGAAAACCTCCAATTCCTTAAAATTGCCAACCCCTTCAGGAATAGCTCCTTTAATTCGGTTCATTTCCAAACGAAAAACCTTTAATTTCTTGAGTTTAACAATATTTTCAGGAAGCACTCCTGTAATTTGGTTAAAAGCCAAATTTAGATTGACAAGATTCTTTAGATTACCAATACTTTCTGGGAGCACTCCTTTTAAGTTGTTCATAAAAAGGGTTATTCCCACTACATGCCCGTCCTTTAGCTCTACACCTTTCCATGTATCAACCGAAGCACTCAAATCCCATGATGTATTCCATTCCTCGCCATTGGTGCTGTTGTACAAATCAACCAATGCAGATTTTTCATTGGGAGCAATCGTTCCATTGGCAAAGGAAATACCTGACGAAAACATCAAACAAAAGAAAAAAATGGTCGCTCTAATCATTTAATACTTATTTAAGTATACCGAATTTACTTACAAAGTACTGAAAAGAAGAATTACCCTACAAACTTTATCGATGAATTCACCCCGCTATGTTGTGAATTCCCCAAAAAGTGTTGTAAAAAAAACGAGAATAGTTGTTTATTCCAGTGATTCCAATTCATGGGAGAGGTTTTCCCACTCTTCCATCAGGGATTCCAAATCCTTTTTCTTGCCCTCATAATCATCAAAAAAGTTCGGTTTGGCAATAGTGGAATCGTAGTCCATGAGCAGTTCATGATCGATGTCGGCAATCTCCTTTTCCAATTGCGAGATCTTTTTTTCCACCCCGCTAAGTTTATTTTTTAAGGATTTTTGTTTCTTTTGGGTCTTATAATCGTTCTCTTTGGTTTTTTCTTGGGGAGCATCCTTCTTCTTTGTTTGATCACCTTTTTCAACACTTCGAAAATCCTCCATCTTACGTTGTTCCAGATAAAAATCGATATCACCCAAATATTCCTTTATCCCGCCATCTTTGAACTCATATACCCTATCTGTCAATCCTTGAAGAAAATCCCTGTCGTGGGAAACCAAGATCAGCGTCCCCTCAAAATTTTGAAGTGCTTGTTTTAACACGTTCTTGGATTTAATGTCCAAGTGATTGGTAGGTTCATCCATGACCAGCACATTGAAGGGCTGCAAAAGCATTTTGGCCAAGGCCAATCGGTTTCTTTCACCTCCGGAGAGCACTTTTACATACTTGTCCACGTCATCGCCCCTGAACAGAAAGGATCCCAAAATATCCCTTACCTTGCTTCGGTTGCTTTCATTGGCCGCATCGATCATTATATCCAAAACGGTTTTGTTTCCATCCAGATATTCGGCTTGGTTCTGGGCAAAATATCCCAACTGGACGTTGTGCCCCATTTTCAGGTGGCCTTGGTAATCCAGTTCCCCCACCATGATTTTGGCCAAAGTTGTTTTCCCTTGCCCATTTTGGCCCACAAAAGCGGTTTTACTTCCGCGCTCTATCATCAGATCAATACCTTCCAATACCTTTTTGGATCCATAGCTTTTTGCAACACCTTCCAATTCGGCAACCACTTTTCCCGGGTTCACTGAGATGGGAAACCTAAGGTTCATCACACTATTGTCCTCTTCATCCACTTCGATACGCTCCATCTTATCCAACTTTTTGATAAGGGATTGCGCCATGGAGGCCTTGCTGGATTTTGCCCTGAATTTTTCAATCAATCTCTCGGTCTGTTGGATTTGTTTTTCTTGGTTCTTTTGTGCACTTAGTTGCTGCTCCTTGATTTCTTTTCGGTGCACCAAGAACTGGGAGTAGGGTTTGTTGTAATCGTAGATCCTGCCCAAGGAAATCTCAATGGTCCGGTTGGTAACGTTGTCCAAGAACATTTTATCGTGGGAAACAATCACCACTGCTCCTGGAAAATTTCGTAAAAATTGCTCCAACCAAATAATCGATTCAATATCCAAGTGGTTTGTAGGCTCATCCAGCAGGAGAACGTCATTGTTCTGGAGCAAAAGTTTGGCCAACTCAATCCGCATGCGCCAACCTCCAGAAAAAGTATTTGTCAACTTATTGAAGTCTTCTCTTTTAAAACCAAGACCAAGAAGTACTTTTTCGGTATCCCCCTGATAGTTGTATCCTCCCAGAATTTCATATCGGTGGGTCACATCGTTCAAATCCACCATCAATTGATGGTATCCATCGCTTTCATAATCGGTTCGCTCGGCCAATGCTGAATTGATTTCATCAAGCTTGAGCTCCAATGCCTTAATTTCTGAAAACGCCTGATAGGATTCTTCCAGAACGGTCCTGCCCTCCTCAAAGTCAATATCCTGCTTAAGAAAACCGATCTTTACATCTTTTTCCATAGCAATGGTACCTTCATCCAAGGGCATCTCCTTTGCCAAGAGCTTGAGCATGGTGGATTTTCCGGCACCGTTCTTTCCAATAAGGCCCACCCTATCTCCCCCGTTCAGGCGAAACGATATTTCCTCGAACAGATACTCCCCTCCAAAGGCTACAGAAAGATTATGAATATTTAGCATTTATATGTGACCTTGATTACAAAAAATTAGTTGGCGAATTTATACTTTTGCACAAAAGCCCTGCAAATGTTAAAAAAAGGAACCAAAATGTACAGCATTTTAACAGGAAACTGTCCAAGATGCCACGAAGAGAGTATGTACGAGAACCCTAATCCTTATGTATTGTCCAAAATCTTCAGCATGAATGAAAGATGCTCCCACTGTGGTTTAAAATACAAGATCGAGCCTTCCTTTTTTTACGGGGCTATGTATGTGAGCTATGCCGTAGGGGTCGCTTTTGCCGTAGCGGCTTTTGTAATTTCTTTTTTGTTCATTGGCACTAGTTTGTTGACGACTTTTATCTCCATTGTGGCCACCCTGATTGTTTTTATGCCCTTGATCATACGGTTGTCCAGAAATATTTGGATCAACTTTTTTGTGAAATATGATCCCGATGCAGTTAAAAAATACAAAGCTGCAAAGAGTTAATTTGGGTAATATTTCTTGGTAAACCTTGCTATGTCCATTTCCGGATCTAGTTCAGCTCTGTTTTCTATATAGTTGAACAATTGGTGTGAAGCATAAGGAGCGATAAGTACCCCTCTTGATCCAAAACCATTTAAGACATACAGATTTTTATGTTCCGGATGTCTACCGACCAATGGTCTGCGATCCACAACTGTTGGGCGAATACCTGCAACATGATCGACAATCTCAAAATCACATTTTAAAAAGGTTCCCAGTTTTTCAACAAGTTCTTTTTTTGACTCTTCCGTGGGTACATTGGTCTTGTCTTTCCACTTATAAGTGGCCCCTACCAAATACCTATCATCTTTCATCGGAATGGTGAAAACGGATGATTTGATCACGTTTTTCTCTTTGTAATCGGGTGCATATATGATCAGTAGCTCCCCTTTGGTTCCATTCAAAGGTAAATACCCAAAATATGGGTCTTGTTTGAGTCCATAACCACATGCAAAGACAATGTTCTTGGCCGTATAGGATCTGTATGTTATGTATTCGTCTGAAATGGAGATGTTCTCAAAGTCAAAAGATGTTGACACAAGCTGACCTTTATTTTCCAAATAACTTTTATACGAACTTACCAAAGTACCTGTATCAATTCTACCTGTGTATTTTACTTGCCCAAAACCGTGGGACGCTTCCACTTTTGGATTGTTGTTTGGTAGGATTTTGGTGGACAGAAAATAATCCAAACCGGGACGGTCGGCTGCCTCGAACCAAATGTTCTGCTCCTCAACAGATGCAAATTTTCGTAGAACAGGAATTTCATAATCCAATTTTACCCCCAACTTTGTTTCCAGTTGTTGGTAAAATGGTTTGGCCAATTCCAATTGTTGTTTGGCTTTCCAAGCCATGGTAAACCGTTTCAGTATTACGGGATTGTAGAGTCCGCCCGCCACTTGGGAGGCTCTTTGCGATTCATCCGTAATCACCATAAAGGTTTTTCCTTTCTCTTCCAAGGTTTGGCAGAAAGAGATTCCGCCCAAACCGAGTCCTACTACAATATAATCCAACATACTGCAAAATTAGGCATCTGAACCATTTCTCCCGCCATAAACCTTGAGTATAATCAAAAAAAAACGCCGCACTTAGTGCGGCGTTTTGCTGTATTGAATTGGAAATACTGTTTGGACAATTAATACGCCCACATATCTTGTTCCCTGTCTCGTATACTCTCTTTAATTCTTTGAGCCTCCAAGAGCTGGAACAGTGCATTATCAAAAATATAGTCGCTTATCTCGCGGTCTTCATGGACGTTTTCTTCTTTGTAGATAACACCATTGAAACGACGTGAGTTCAACAACGCATCAAAAGAAATAGGTCTTGCGGAATTACGCTGGTTATACACCTTGGCCTCGTGCAAAATTTTGCGTGCCGCAGGATACCATACCCAGAATAATTCTACCTTGTTCTGCCCTGGGTCAACGGACTCATCATCGATGAAGTTGACATCGGGCGCAACGGGCGCAATTCCCAATAAGCGATATTTTAACTCTCCCTGACGCTTGTCGAAATACCAGATCCCTTTTATGCGATACTCTTCAATATCTGCAGCGGTAAGGTCCCTTTTGTTAATAAACTCGGGGGAAACCGGCTCGCCAGCATTTACTTGCTCGTACCCAAGGTCCGTGGTATCCACTTTACTCAAGGTTGCCGCCAAATCTTCCAACTTTCTTTTTTCTGTAAAGTAGGAATCTGTGTAAATCTCGGTAAGATTTCCATTTCTGATGTTTTTCATCAGAACGTGGTACAGCGACCTTCTGTCCTTCCCAATACCTACGGTATCGGTTGGGTAATACAGTGGAAAATTAACTCGCTCATCAAGATCGATGATCTCCCATACGGTCTTGGACCAAAGGATATCCCTATCATCCACATAACCGTACGCTAAAGGCTCATCTGCATCCTGTTCTATTTGAGCTTGGGTTTTTTTACCTATATCTTCGGGCAACTTGGCATTTAAAATGTTTGCCTGCGCCATGATTGATACAGGCAATATGCCCAACAATCCAATTAATAATGCGTTTTTCCAATTCATGATCACTTGTATACTTTTTATACTTCTTAGTTTGTAAGCTCAATAAACACGGGAGATACTTTCTTCAATTTGTAGCTCTTATTGTTTGTGATATAAGCTTGGATATCAAATATCTGTACAGACTCGCCTCGTCCTGCTCTTTTAAGTGCAGATTTGGCCCTTGCATCCAGTTTATTTCCTTTTACCACTACGGTAGGCTGACCTGGCACTTTGAACTTGAATTCACTTACAGCAAGGTTCAAGTCAAAATCAAAGTCTTCCAGCATAGCACTGACTGTTGCGATTTCAAGGTTTTTTCTAGGCATTTTGATACTACCGGATTCTCCACGAACGGTACCACTTGGCCTTGGAATGTCCTTGATACGGAATTCAGATTTTGTGCTTATTCCTTTACCATCTGGCAATGTACCTGAGGCGGTAATGGTCACAGATCTACCTTTACCTGGAGTCATAACATAGTTGCTTCCACTTCTTCTGGTCAAACCTGGAGCTGAAGCTGTTACCTTGTTATCAGGAATACCGGGAATGGAAATGGTCATTGGGTTGGCAACACCACGGTAAACCACGTTCATCTTATCTGCAGAGATAACTGCCGCATTTGGCATGGAGATGGTTGCAAAAGTATTGTTCACTTCTACTGGCACCTCTTGGCCATCTTGCATATAATACATGGTCCCTTTGATGGTGTGGTCACCAGGGCTACCTGCACTGATCAACATTTTGACACCACCAGCTTCCAATTCGTAGTCCTTACCTTCTGTCAATGGTCTTCCGTCCAAAGTCAATTCAGCTCTTACAGGAGTGGAAGTTTTGTCAGTTTTACTAACAATGATCTTACCTGTATATTTTTCCCCTGCATAGTAAGCAGTTTTTGGAGCGTCCAATGCACTGGCAAAGTTTGTCAAGGAAACCGCTTCGGTCAATTCACCTTCCAAAAGGGTTTTCAACACCTCTTGCTCGGTGGTTTTGATATCGGCCTGCAATTGGGTCAACTTTGTCAAAGAGGCCACCAACGGGAACCCTTCGAAGTGATAATTGATCCAATCTTGACGCGTACCGTCACGTTTCACTACTTTACCATCTTCATCACCAGTGGCAAAACGGGTCTTGACCGCTGATTTCAATGATTCAAATTCACCTTCCGGCAATGCATTGATAACACCTTCACGGTAGTTGTTGATATAGCTCATGAACTCTTCTCCTTGAGGAGTTAATTTATCTCCTTGCCAGAATTTTTGGTCCAAGTAATCAGACTTGTCCATAACCACATAGTCTTTTGGGTCTTCCAAATCTGCGGTCATTTCCTTTTTCAATCCTTCCAAATAATTGTAATAAGAATCTGAAAGTTCTTTGATCTTTTGAGCATCCTCATACAGTTCCCCATACTCTTCTTCGTTTTCAGAAGCTTTGGTTTCCAAGCTTGCAAAGAAGTTAGAGTTATTGGAGTCCATATTACTGTTGGAAGTCTCCAGCTTTTCGTTCATCAGTCCGAAAGCGGCAAGTACTTCCTTGCTCATATTAAGTGCCAACATCGCGATGAAGATCAAATACATAAGGTTGATCATCTTCTGACGTGGTGTTTGTTTTCCTCCTGCCATGTTTTTCTAATTAGATTTAATAATTAATTTGATTTGGTCTGTTTTCTGTTGATTAAAACCTAATTAGTTTTTACCGCCCATGGCTGTAAGCATACCTCCATACACTCCGTTCAAAGAAGATAGGTTAGTGGCCAAAGATTCCATTTGCTCTTTCAACGCACCTGCGTTCTGTACAACTTCTTCGTTGATGGAAGCTTGTCTACTTGCACTTTCCAACTGAACTTTGTACAAACTGTTCAAAGATTCCATTTGAGCTGCGGCATGAGACAATTCCTCAGAGTATTTTTTAGTGTGCTGAATAGCATCTGTTGTAGGAGTAATATTCTTAGCGGCACCTTCAAAACTCTTAATACTCTCACCCAAGTTGACAAAAAGCTCGGAATCGATTTTTGCTTCTTTAAGAAGGTTGTCCAATTTCTTGGATAGAAGTCCTTCTGCTTCTTCGGCCTCTTTAGCTTCTTGTTTTCTGGAAGCACTTGACTCACCTCCGGCCAATTCCGGATATACCAAAGACCAATCTAGTTCATCATCTACTGGTTCAAATGCAGAGATGGCAAAGATCAATGCCTCAGTGATAAGTCCGATCGAAAGAAGAAGTGATCCTCCTAGTTTCATAAACCCAAGATCGACCTCCCAGTGAAGGATCTTGAACAATGCACCAATAATTACTACTGATGCTCCAAGCCCGTAGGCCATGTTAAACAGTTTTTTTGTTGATTTTGACTGCGCCATAATTCTAGTTTTAATTAAGTTATATAAATAAGTATTTGGTTACTACTTTTACTTGTTATTTATATAATGTTCCCTATTTGTTTTTTATAATCCACTTCTTCCGTCGGTTGAATCCTCTTCGCCCATATAATCCTGAACGGTTCTGAATCCGATATAGCTTCTTGCTGAATCTTGATATTCATAATCCCTTGTGCTCACCTGGAGGAAGTACGCTACATCTTTCCAAGATCCTCCACGAATTACTTTTCTTTTGTTGTCCTGCGAACCGATGTTTGGGTTCATGGTGGACAAATATTCATACGCGACTGGATCATAACTGGAGTTTGTCCATTCCGATACGTTACCGGCCATGTTGTACAAATTATAATCGTTGGGTTCAAAAGATTTCGCTTCTACTGTGTAAAGGGCCGCATCAGCTGCATAATCTCCACGCTGTGGTTTAAAATTGGCCATAAAACATCCTGTATCACTGATGACATATGGACCACCCCAAGGATATGTACCACCTTCGATTCCACCTCTGGCGGCATATTCCCACTCAGCCTCTGTTGGCAACCTAAACTGGTTCACGAACTGCTTTCCTCGACTTTTTTGATCGTCGTTCTTTATCTTTGTTCTCCAGTTACAAAAGGCTTTGGCCTGCATCCAGTTAACTCCAACCACTGGATAATCACTGTAGGCATCGTGCCAAAAATAATCGTTGTGCATTGGCTCATTGTAGCTGTATTCAAAATCACGAATCCATACGGTTGTATCTGGATAGATTTCCAATTCTTCATGCTTGATGAAGTCCTTTCTACTACCAGATCTTGAACGGGCAGCTGCCTCGATGTCCATCCAACTGTATTTGTACTTTAATTTTGTCACATCAATGGTCCTTACCCCGTTATAACTTTCTTCCTCTGAAAGGTATAAGGAATCCATCACCTCCACATAATACTCATCGGGATACTCCGAAGTGTCCCAAATCAGGTCAACATCCTTGTTCAATGCCCGTCCTTCATACCCGGTCTCTCCAAGACCTGCATAATTATCGAGCATATACTTGTCGTATGCTGAAAGCTCTGTTGTGTCGGTATCTTTAAAGGCATACTCTCCTATGCCCCCATCTTCTGGACCTATACCCAACTCATCGGCCAAAATGGCCAATCTTGTCCTTACAATGGAATCCTTGACCCACTCCACAAATTGACGATACTCACTATTGGTGATTTCCGTATCGTCCATATAAAAGGAACGTACGGTAACCGTTCTTGTGGGAGCGTTCAATACTTTTGCTTGATCCTCTTCGGCCTTACCCATTACAAATGCGCCACGGGGAATCAACTCCATTCCATAGGGCTTTTCTGGATGCCATTTTTTTCCTTGGACCCCAACTAGTTCACCTTTCGACCTTGATTTAGAGCCACAACTGGTAAGCAAAAAAACAAGTGCTATAGATGAAAAGAATAGCTTTCTCATACTTTAGGTTAAATTATTCGATTCAAGATTTATAACTGTACTACACAGATTCATTACTCTCAAAACTGATTTTTGAATAAATTATTGTGTAAAAACAATTAATGGTCAAAAATTAATTTAATTAGTTCAAGCCTTTTCTGTAGGCTTTGAACCACCTTTCAGGAATGTTCTGGTTGCAAGCATCCAAATAGTCCTCTTCGGTGCATGGTAATAACGCCACCGAATTTGTTTTAGTATGTTCAGCTAAAATTGTTGGTACTTCTACCCACCATCGTTCTGTGACATGGCTTTTATAGAAGATAAGTTCCTCCGTATCCGTGGGTACAGTAAATTTTGTGAAGTCTTCGCTCTTAGAGCTTGGGTATTCTTTGATCCTAAAGCTAAGGCCCTCTATAAAATACCATATGATCTGGGCGATCATCTGAAATGCCTGGTGTGAATTCTCCCCTTCGTAGATCCCGAACAAGGATACTTTATCACTGATGCCGGCATAACGGGCTATGGCACAAATCTCCCTTCCTGTAAAACCGTTCGGGGAAAAGTTTTTGGACATCCCCATTTCGCAGGCCCGGATAGCCCGCAGGTCCAAGCTTACAATATCGCTACTGCGCAGTACCGGTTCCGCCAATTCTATGTTTGCCGTTATTTCTCCCAACCGATATGCATCAAAAAAAAGACGCTCCATCAAATCCAACTCTTCCTGTGCATTGAAATAACTCTGGTATCCAATGTTTGAAAAATTAAAGAGATTGTTCGGTTTATCGGTAATGATCCTGCTCATGTACGAATGTGATGAAATGAGCTCATCTTCCTCACCAAAATCAAAACGGCTGTCAATGGAAACCAGATTGACCATGTTCTTGATCTTATCAAAAGCACGATATGTTGCGAAAGTAATATCTTGTGTAAGCCCTATTACTATAGGAATAATGTTCTCCTCAAGAAGTCCGGCCACTATTTCCTTGACCACAAAGTAAGTGTCTTCAACGGTATTGCCTTCTTCAACATCCCCAATATCAATAATATTGGAGTTCCAGTTTCCCATCATTAAACGGTAGAGCTGGATACGTACTTCGTCAACATCCAGTTTTTCCGGTTTTTTCTCGAATGCGTTTCTGGATTCCAATACCCCGAAAATAGCAACATCGGCATGGGCAAATACCGGAAGCCCATCTTTTTCCGTATGCATATGGATATTCTTGCCCAATGCTTGTTCTGGCAACAATTCAGAATGTGCCAATACCTTGTCCTTGACCGGAACCAGAAAATCGAAGGCCATACTATTTCTTAGCTTTTGCTTTGGCTTTTTTCTTTGGTGATTTCTTTTCCAATAGGGCCTGTGCCTCTTCCAAAGTTATTTTTGTGGCGTCCACATCCTTTGAAAGTTCCACTTTGACCTTACCTTTTATAATATTATGTCTTCCCCAACGGGCTTTTTCTATCCTGATTTTTTCTTCGGGCCATTCCTGAACCAACTTTTCAGCTTCCTTTTTCTTTTTGGCCTCGATCAATTCAGCAATATCTCCGTCGGACAGATTATCAAAATCATATTTTTTGTTCACATTGATGAACATACCGTCCCATTTAATAAATGGACCAAACCTACCTTTACCTTTGGTAACATCTTTTCCTTCATACGTCCCAATGGGTGCATCTGCCTTTTCCTTTTCCTTGATGAGTTCAATGGCGCGATCCATATCCACATCAAAAGCACTTTCGCCTTTGGCCAGGGAAATGAATTTTTTACCATATCGAACATAGGGTCCATAACGTCCCACATTGGCCTCTACCTCTTCTCCTTCGTACACTCCCAATTTCCTTGGAAGTTCGAAAAGTGTCATTGCTTCCTCAAAAGTAATGGTTCCGATGGACTGGTCGGGAAGTAAACTCGCAAATTCCGGTTTCTCCTCATCATCCACTGTACCAATCTGCACCATGGGGCCAAAGCGGCCCAATCTTACGGATACCTGTCGCCCAGATTTTGGATCCGTGCCCAACACACGCTCACCACTGGCACGCTCTGCGTTTTCTTCTACCTCCAATACATTCGGATGAAAATCTTTGTAGAAATTTTTCATCATTTCTTGCCAATCTTCATCTCCTGATGCAATCTCATCAAAATCCTCTTCTACTTGGGCCGTGAAATTGTAATCCAGGATTTTGGTGAAATGTGTCACCAAAAAATCGTTTACGATCATCCCAATATCGGTCGGCACTATCTTTCCTTTCTCAGAACCTACCATTTCGGTGAGTTGACTGTCAGATATTTTGCCATCTTCCAAAACCAACTGCACATATTTGCGTTCGGTGCCCTCAACGGTACCTTTTTCCACATATCCCCTATTTAGAATAGTAGAGATGGTCGGTGCATAAGTGGAGGGTCTGCCAATTCCAAGTTCTTCCAACTTTTTCACCAATGAAGCTTCAGAATAGCGGTAAGGTGGTCGGGTAAATCTTTCGGTAGCGGCAATAAATACATTTTGAAGCCGCTCTCCAACATTCATGGCGGGCAGCATTCCTTCTTGCTCTTCACCACCATCTTCATCATCATCGGTTCCTTCCAGATATACTTTTAAGAAACCATCAAATTTTACTACTTCACCGCTTGCAGTGAATTCTTCGTTATGGGTGCTTGCCTTTATTTTAACATTGGTGCGTTCCAATTGGGCATCACTCATTTGAGAAGCCAGGGTACGTTTCCATATAAGTTCGTACAACTTGGCCTGATCGCGTTCCAACTGTGGCGATTGCAATTTCATATCGGTTGGTCGGATGGCCTCGTGCGCCTCTTGGGCACCTTTCGATTTTCCGGTAAATTTTCTGGTCTGGCTATATTTTTCACCATAGTTCTCCACAATGGCATCCTTGGCCGCCGACAGTGCTTCGTTGGAAAGGTTTACACTGTCCGTTCTCATATATGTAATGAGACCTGCCTCATATAGACGTTGTGCCACTTGCATGGTACGACTCACGGAAAAATGAAGCTTTCTTGAGGCTTCCTGCTGTAAAGTGGATGTGGTAAATGGTGCGGCAGGGGATTTTTTTGCCGGTTTTTTGGCCAAATCGGAAACCGAAAAATCCGCTCCTATATTTTCTTTTAAAAATTTCTCAGCGGCTTCCTTCGTAGGGAATGTTTTGTTCAACTTGGCAGCAAAGGAATTGCCCCCATCTGTTTTGAATTCCGCTTTGATCCTGAACGATGCTTCTGGCGTAAAACTTTCAATTTCGCGCTCACGTTCCACAATAAGTCGAACTGCAACAGATTGCACCCGACCTGCTGAAAGTCCGGGCTTGATCTTTTTCCACAATACCGGCGAAAGTTCGTAGCCCACCAAACGATCCAACACCCTACGTGCTTGCTGTGCGTTCACCAAGTTGTAATTGATGTCCCTTGGATTTTCTATTGCTTTTTGAATGGCCGATTTGGTAATAGAGTTAAAAACAATCCGCTTGGTCTTGCTCTTATCCAGTTTCAATTCTTCTGCCAAATGCCAAGATATAGCTTCTCCTTCTCGGTCTTCATCACTCGCCAACCAAATTGTATCCGCTTTTTTGGCCAAGTCCCGAAGTTTTTTGACCAAGGCTTTCTTTTCCTTGTCAACGGTATATTTTGGCTTAAAATCGTTTTCAACATCAACGCCAAGCTCTTTGGACGGAAGATCCGCGATATGACCGAAACTCGACTCCACTTGAAAGTCCTTTCCTAAAAATCGTTCAATGGTCTTGGCCTTGGCGGGGGACTCTACAATAACTAAATTCTTTGGCATGCACTGGGTTTTGTGACAACAAAAGTATATTAAAATTTAAACTTCAGCGCTTACAGCTTTCTTTCTCTGGTAAAATAAAAAAAATATCACCCAATTTTGCAAACCCACATTAATCAAAATCGGGCAACAATTATAGTCGGAACATTTCCCGTTTTTAAACGGACTGGCCCAATCACCCAACTAAAACAATCAACTGTTACCTACTTATTTTACCTTCAGCAAACAGGTCGGATTGAACAAATAACCCAACTGTTTCTTCAAACCTACACATCCATGGAAATCCCAATAGCATCTTTATATATATAGTAGAAGGGTATTTTACTGAACATGGCGGTAAACAGCACGCCGACCAAGCACAGTATAGCCCCGAGTTGTGACACCAACCCGGCCACAATCACTAGAAGAAATATCATTAACCAGTTTTTATTGCCAAGGGCAAAACCAGCTTTTACTATTTCCATGGCACTAAGTTCCTTTTCAAAAGCAAAAAAGGCTGGAAACAACGACATGGGAACAACCAAGTATATAAGTCCCAGACCACAGGCCAAGAATCCCAATATCGACAGGCCCGTTATTATCAGGGAAAGAATCAGGGCTTTGATAATATACGCTCTTTTGAAGTAAAAAAAGTAATCATCCTTCCCAGATTCGTTTAAATCATATTTTCTACATATCCGTAAAAAAGCCGCATTCAAACAAATAACAACCGTCATAATACCCATAATGAACATAGACATCACCAAGACCATTAACCCAACAAACACCGGTGGCAATTCATTGTTCTCAAGACTATCCGGGTCACTTATCCCCATAACAATCATCGGGAGATAAACCAATATATAAAAGGGCAAAATGCCCACAAAGGTCAATACGAGGGTAAGGAACCCCTGTATCCAAACTTTTTTGAACAGTTCCACAGAGTTGTTGAACACAGTTCCAAATTCTACCGGGGCGCTTTGCCTGATTCTTTCAGAGAGGTTGGTGAACATCATATTTTGAGTATCGTTATATTTCAGGGTATTTCAGGATCGAAGGTAATACTAACAGGCGATTTCACAATATATTCTGAAAAAACACTGCCATAATGTCACTAAATTGTAATAAGCATTATCTTTGCAAACCATTGAAACAGTTATGATCAAGGAAAAGAGCGTGGAAAAAGTAATAGATGAAAGCCTACAAGGAAGTACCTTGTCGTTGGAAAAGAACGAAAAGAACGGTCGAAAGCTTTATATAGAAAGCTATGGCTGCCAGATGAACTTTTCTGATAGCGAAATCGTAGCATCCATTTTGGCCAAGGAAGGTTTCAATACCACCCAAAATTTAGATGATGCCGATTTGGTTTTGGTCAATACCTGTTCCATTCGCGAAAAGGCGGAACAAACTGTTCGCAAACGGTTGGAAAAGTTCAATGCCGTAAAAAGGACCAAACCAAATATGAAGGTCGGTGTATTGGGCTGTATGGCGGAACGACTGAAAAGCAAATTTTTAGAAGAGGAAAAAATAGTGGATATGGTCGTAGGGCCGGATGCCTACAAAGACCTGCCCAACCTTATCCAAGAAATAGACGAAGGCAGAAATGCCGTCAACGTCATTCTTTCCAAAGATGAAACCTATGGGGATGTGGCGCCCGTTCGATTGAACTCCAACGGAGTGTCCGCTTTTGTTTCCATTACCCGTGGTTGCGACAATATGTGTACTTTCTGTGTGGTTCCCTTTACCCGGGGAAGAGAGCGCAGCCGTGACCCCCAATCCATTTTACAAGAAGTGAACGATCTTTGGGAAAAAGGGTTTAAGGAAATTACGCTCCTGGGACAAAATGTGGACAGTTACCTATGGTATGGCGGGGGATTGAAAAAAGATTTTGATAAAGCTTCGGATATGCAGAAAGCCACTTCCGTAAACTTTGCCGGATTATTGGAACTTGTGGCACAGGCACAGCCCAAAATGCGCATCCGTTTTTCAACATCAAATCCGCAGGACATGACCTTGGATGTTATTGAGGTGATGGCCAAATACGAAAATATATGCAAATACATCCACCTGCCCGTACAAAGTGGGAGCAATCGCATTTTAAAGGCAATGAACCGTTTGCACACCAGAGAAGAATATTTTGAACTGATCGACAACATTAGACGAATCATTCCAGATTGTGCCATTAGCCAAGATATAATCACAGGCTTCCCTACGGAAACCGAAGAGGACCATCAGGACACCTTAAGTTTGATGGAATATGTGAAGTACGATTTTGGTTTTATGTTCGCCTATTCCGAAAGACCCGGAACATTGGCCGAGCGTAAAATGGAAGATGATATTCCTGAAGCCACCAAGAAAAGGCGTTTGCAGGAAATCATCGAAATGCAACAAAAACACAGTCATTACCGTACCCAACAGCATCTGGGAAAAACCGAGGAAGTCCTTATTGAAGGAACCTCCAAAAAGTCGGATGCCCACTGGATGGGCCGAAATTCACAAAATACCGTTGTGGTTTTTCCAAAGGAACATTATAAAGTAGGCGATTTTGTGAACGTAAAAATCAACGAATGTACCTCGGCCACCCTTATCGGTGAAGCCGTAGGGTACTCGGAAAACAATTAATAACCAGTTTGTTGTTCCGCATTTTGCTTTGACCAGTCTCAGCATCCGTGCGGAATCCAAAAAAAATAAAATTCCTGTCAGCGCAGGAACAACTAGATATGGACAGTGTACAATCCATAAAACAACGGTTCGAGATTATCGGAAACGATGTTAAACTTAACCGTGCCATTGAAAAAGCCATACAGGTGGCACCTACCGATATTTCGGTTTTGGTGACAGGGGAAAGTGGTGTGGGAAAAGAATCCATACCCAAGATCATCCACTCACTGTCGCACCGTAAACATGCAAAATATATAGCCGTAAACTGTGGTGCCATTCCAGAAGGAACCATTGACAGTGAATTGTTCGGACACGAAAAAGGTGCCTTTACCGGAGCTACCCAAACCCGTAGCGGTTATTTTGAAGTAGCAGATGGCGGAACCATCTTTTTGGATGAAGTTGGTGAACTTCCACTGACCACCCAAGTTCGATTGCTGCGCGTTTTGGAAAATGGCGAATTTCTAAAAGTGGGGTCGTCCCAGGTTCAAAAAACCGATGTCCGTATTGTGGCGGCCACCAACATCAATATGTTCGAGGCCATCAAAAAAGAAAAGTTCAGGGAAGATCTGTATTATCGATTGAGTACAGTGGAAATACATTTGCCCCCACTACGGGATAGAAAGGAAGACATTCATTTGTTGTTCAGAAAATTTGCCTCGGACTTTGGCCAGAAATACAAAATGCCAACTATCCGATTGGATGACGATGCCGTCAATCTTCTCCTAAAATATAGATGGCCGGGAAACATACGCCAATTACGGAACATTGCGGAACAAATTTCCGTACTTGAAAAAAATCGGAATATTACCGCCGCAACATTGAACAGCTATCTGCCAAACGCCAATAGTTCCAATCTGCCCGCCGTGGTGGAACAGTCCAAAAAAGAAGGGGACTTTAGCAACGAGAGGGAAATCTTGTACAAAGTGCTTTTTGATATGAAAGGCGATCTGAACGACCTCAAGAAACTGACCTTGGAACTCTTAAAAGGCAATGATTCCAATAAGGTCCAGCGTGAAAATGAGAGCTTGATTCGAAAAATTTATGGAAACCAAGACGATGAGGAGCTGGCACACGAGGAAAGTTCCGCTGCTGAATTGCTCCATCTTCCAGAGCCGGTCATAGAAGCTTCGGTGCCAAAACCATCACAACAACCTCCGGAGGACCGTTATCATTTTGCGGAGGAGATCGAAGAAGAAGAAACCTTATCTTTACAGGAAAAGGAAATCGAATTGATCAAAAAATCGTTGGAGCGCAACAATGGCAAACGCAAAGCGGCCGCTGCAGAACTTGGTATCTCGGAAAGGACCCTCTACAGAAAAATAAAACAGTACGATCTATAATTTGCATTATAAAGTTTGATGAGAATGAAGAAAAAAAATGGAATAAAGATGGGGTTTCTAGGATTGTTTTTTATCCTATCGAGTTGTGGGGCATATAACTTTTCCGGCGCCGATATAGGAACTGCGGAAACCTTCCAGGTCAACTTTTTCCAAAATCATGCAGATCAAACCCCCGGTTCCACGATCGTACCGGGATTGGGCCGTGATTTTACCACAGCGCTGCAAGATGAAATCAACAATCTAACAAGTCTTTCCTTAACAGGAAGCAATGGGGATTTAATTTACGAAGGTGAAATTGTGGAGTACAAGGTCGTTCCCATGACGGCCACAGCTGACCAATCCACCTCCCAAAACAGGCTGACGATCAGTGTAAATGTCCGGTTTTACAATACCACTAAGGAAGATGCAGATTTCGAAAAACGATTTTCTTTCTTTTATGATTTTGATGCGGCTGCTTCACTGACGTCCATACAAGCAACTGCGCACGAAGAAATTTTTGAACGACTTACCCAGGATATTTTTAGTGCATCCCTGGGGAATTGGTAGCATTATATGAACGTTTCGGATTTTATACATATTCTTCAAAACTCAAATACCATCCTATCTCCCAAACAAACAAGGGAACTGGAAGATATTATTGAGGAATACCCTTATTTTCAGGCAGCCCGTGCCCTGCATTTAAAGGGACTCAAAAATCTCGACAGCTATAAATACAACAGTGCTTTAAAAGTAACGGCCGCCCACACTGCCGACAGGGATGTGCTCTTTGATTATATAACCTCCAAAGAATTCATACAAAACAACATTGCCGATGCGATTGCCGGTAGAGGTTCCAAGCTAGAGGACAAAGAAGCGGTTTCTGAAGAAATACAGCCAAATCCCAATGCCACAAGCATGTTGGCAGAGTCAAACGAACCCGCCCTGCCCCGGAATATAAATGATGCCGAACAAATTCTAAACCCAGACCTTTTTAAATCCATAAAACCTGAAGAGGAAATAGAAAAAACCGGGGACAAGAAAAAAGAAAAGGAGACCAAAACGGATTTGAACCTGGGCAAACCCATCCCCTTTACCAAAAAAGAAAAACATTCCTTTACCGAATGGCTCCAATTGACCTCTGCTCCCGAAGAACCCGAGATCAAAGAGGAAGATAACGAAGACCGTGTTACCCATCAAGAAGACAATGTTATGGGTGCGCTGGAGCGAAAGAAAAAATTTGAACTCTTGGACAAGTTCATCGAGAACAATCCCAAAATAGTCCCAAAGGAATCCCTCCCAAAAATCAACATAAAAGAATCGACCAAAATCAACCATAACGAGTTGATGACAGAGACTTTGGCCAAGGTTTATTTAGAGCAAAAAAAGTATAAAAAAGCAATTCAAGCTTTTAAAATATTGAGTTTGAAATATCCAGAAAAAAGTGGTTTCTTTGCAGACCAAATTCAGGCGGTGAAGAAGCTGCAGAAAGAAAAAGATAAGAAATGAGCACGTTTACAATTTTTTTGGTACTGATCATTATCGTGTGCCTCTTGTTGATTTTGGTCATTATGGTACAGAATCCTAAGGGTGGTGGATTGTCATCATCGTTTGGAGGAAGTGGAAACCAAGTTGTTGGCGGTGTCAAAAAAACCGGTGACTTTTTGGACAAGAGTACTTGGACCCTTGCCACATTATTGATTGTTTTGATATTGCTTTCCAACGTTTCCTTAAAAGGAAACTACAGCCAAGCAGATTCCAAATTACTACAGGGCGATGATATCGAAATTCCAGAAACGGTACCAGAGGAAGTACCTGAACAACTTCCACCTGCCGATACTACAAGTCCAGTAGACACTATTGGATAATGGGTAATATAAAAGACAAAGCATAGGAAAATGCCAGCTTGAATGACAAGCTGGCATTTTTGTTTTCCAGAATGTCAGTTTTTGTGCATTGGCACAATTTCTGCCATTTAGAATCGAGAATTTTAAACAAACACCTAAAAATTTAAAATATGGCTAAAGTAAATATCAAACCATTGGCAGACAGGGTTTTGATTGAGCCTCTACAGGCCGAGACCAAAACTGCCTCCGGTATCATCATCCCGGACAATGCAAAAGAAAAACCACAAAAGGGAACTGTTGTGGCTGTAGGTCCTGGAACCAAGGACGAGAAAATGACCGTTAAAGTGGGTGATACCGTACTTTATGGAAAATATGCCGGCACTGAACTTAAATTTGACGGTATTGACTATTTGATGATGCGCGAGAGCGATATTTTGGCAATTGTTTAATTAAAAATCAACTAGAAAGAAATGGCAAAAGATATTAAGTTTGATATAGATGCACGCGACGGGCTGAAAAAAGGCGTCGATAAATTGGCCGAGGCCGTAAAGGTTACCTTGGGTCCTAAAGGTAGAAACGTTATCATCAGCAAGTCTTTTGGAGCACCCCAAGTAACAAAAGATGGTGTGTCCGTTGCAAAAGAAATTGAATTGGAGGATGCCCTTGAAGACATGGGTGCCCAAATGGTAAAGGAAGTTGCTTCCAAAACCAACGATCAAGCTGGTGACGGTACCACGACCGCAACCGTTTTGGCGCAGGCCATCGTAAAAGAAGGTCTTAAAAACGTTGCTGCCGGTGCAAATCCAATGGATTTGAAACGCGGCATCGACAAAGCAGTCGAGGCTTTGGTGGCCGACCTGGAAAAACAGGCACAAAAAGTGGGCAACGACTCCGACAAGATCAAGCAAGTGGCTTCTATCTCCGCAAACAACGATCAAACTATTGGTGACCTCATCGCAACGGCTTTTGATAAAGTTGGAAAAGAAGGTGTAATCACCGTAGAGGAAGCCAAAGGTACAGATACCTATGTAGATGTTGTTGAAGGTATGCAGTTTGATAGAGGTTACCTTTCTCCTTACTTCGTGACCGATACCGACAAAATGATCTCTGATTTGGAGAACCCTTACATTCTACTTTTTGATAAGAAAATATCCAATCTACAGGAAATACTCCCTATCCTTGAGCCAGTAGCACAATCAGGAAGACCTCTTTTGATTATCGCTGAAGATGTGGAAGGTCAGGCCCTTGCCACTTTGGTAGTGAACAAATTGAGAGGTGGTCTTAAAATTGCAGCTGTAAAAGCTCCAGGTTTTGGTGACAGAAGAAAAGCGATGTTGGAAGACATTGCCATTCTTACCGGTGGAACCGTAATCTCCGAGGAAAGAGGGTTCTCTTTGGAAAATGCTTCCTTGGATATGTTGGGTACCGCTGAAACTGTTACCATTGACAAGGACAATACAACCATTGTAAATGGTAATGGCAATGCAGATGACATTAAGGCTAGAGTAAACCAAATCAAAGCTCAGATAGAAACCACAACATCTGATTACGATAAAGAAAAACTTCAGGAACGTTTGGCCAAATTGGCCGGCGGTGTTGCCGTACTTTATGTAGGAGCAGCTTCCGAAGTGGAAATGAAAGAGAAGAAAGACCGTGTGGACGATGCCTTGCACGCGACCCGTGCCGCTGTTGAAGAAGGTATAGTTGCCGGTGGTGGTGTTGCCTTGGTAAGGGCGAAGAAAGTTCTTGAAAAATTGGCAACCGATTCTTTGGATGAAACCACAGGTGTACAAATCGTGGCCAAAGCCATTGAATCCCCACTACGTACAATTGTAGAAAACGCCGGTGGTGAAGGTTCCGTGGTTATCTCCAAAGTATTGGAAGGCAAAAAAGACTTTGGTTACGATGCCAAATCCGACCAATACGTGGATATGCTTAAAGCAGGAATCATCGATCCTAAGAAAGTAACCCGTATCGCCCTGGAAAATGCAGCATCTGTTGCCGGTATGATCTTGACTACCGAGTGTGCATTGACCGATATCAAGGAAGATTCCCCAGCAATGCCTCCAATGGGAGGTGGCGGTGGAATGCCAGGCATGATGTAATATCGGCCCATTCGGATTAAAAATAGGAACGCCCCGATTTACATCGGGGCGTTCTCTTTTTTGTTAAGTTACACGGTTCTTCTAAAGAACCTCAAACCAAGTTACTTCTTCTTACCAGTAGCTTGGGCGGTCTTCTTTGCAACAGGCTTTATAGCTTTTGCGGGAGATGACTTTCCATTTGACTTTGCTTGTTTCATCAGTCAATAAATTAAAGATTGAAGTAAATGTATCTCAGTTTTCAATTCGAAAATTTTAATTGGCTAAATATTAACTAAAAAATATTTATATAGCTATAACACCCTGTAATAAAACTACTTACAACCTATTCAATAGTTTTGGTTCTTAACCTAAGTGCGTTCGAAATGACCGAAACGGAGCTAAAACTCATGGCCAAAGCGGCTATCATGGGTGAAAGCAAGATACCAAAAAAGGGATACAAAACCCCAGCAGCGACAGGTACACCAATGGTATTGTAGACCAATGCAAAAAAGAGGTTTTGTTTAATGTTCCGCATTACGGCCTCGCTCAGGTTTCTAGCTTTTACAATACCGTGAAGGTCGCCCTTTACCAAAGTGATCATGGCACTTTCTATGGCCACATCTGTGCCGGTTCCCATGGCAATCCCTAAATCACTCTTGGCCAATGCAGGCGCATCATTTATTCCATCACCGGCCACGGCAACGACCTTTCCTTCGTTCTGAAGGCGCTCTACCTCTTTCATTTTATCCTCGGGTAGGGTCTCTGCTTTAAAATCATCCAGATGCAATTCCTTTGCCACTGCTTTTGCTGTCACGGCATTATCGCCTGTAAGCATAATTATGGAAATCCCTTTATCCTTGATCGCTTTTATTGCTTTGGCACTGGTTTCCTTTATTTTATCCCCAATAGCAATGTAGCCCTGACAAGTTCCATCAATAGCCAAATAAGAGACCGTCTTTCCCTTTTCTTGAACTTTTTCGACCTTGGATTTCATTGCTTCGGATATTTCCACTTGGGCCTTTTCCATCAACTTCAAGTTCCCCAAGTGAATTTCCGAATCTTTGATTTTTCCTTCCACCCCCATACCGGCAATAGCTTTGAAATACTTGGTTTTCAGAATTTCAATACCCTTTTCTTTGCCATATTTCACCGTGGCTTGGGCCAAAGGGTGTTCACTATTTGCATTTATGGAAACAATATATTGAAGTAAATCTTGCTCGGACCAATCATCCGAAAACATTCCCAAATGGTCAAAAGTGGGTTTACCTTCTGTGATGGTCCCCGTTTTATCAATAATCAAGGTGTCCACCTTGGCCATTTTCTCCAAGGCTTCCGCATTTTTGATCAACACCCCATTTTGAGCACCCTTTCCCACACCTACCATTACGGACATGGGAGTTGCCAAACCAAGTGCGCATGGACAGGCTATGATCAAAACAGCTATGGCATTGATCAAGGCATAAACATAAACTGGTTGTGGTCCCCAAATGACCCAAACAGCAAAGGTCAAAATTGAAATAATGACTACCGTAGGCACAAAATAGGTGGATACTTTATCTGCCAAGTTTTGAATAGGTGCCCGACTTCGACTGGCCTGGTTCACCATGTGGATAATTTGCGAAAGAAGGGTTTCACTGCCCACCTTCTCGGCCTTCATCAAAAAGGTTTGATTGCCATTTATGGTACCGCTGCTCACTCCATCCCCCCCTGATTTTTCAATTGGGATGGGCTCACCGGTAATCATGGATTCGTCCACCGAAGTTTCACCATCGGTTATCATCCCGTCCACCGGAATTCTGTCCCCTGGTTTCACCCGAAGAATATCACCTTTTTCAATAGCATCGATACTGACCTCAACCTCTTCACCATTGACCACCTTAATAGCCTTGTTGGGAGCCAATTTCAACAATTCCTTTACGGCATCATTGGTTTTGCTGTGGGCCTTGGCCTCCAGTACCTGCCCCAAAAGCACCAAGGTGAGAATAACAGTTGTAGCCTCAAAATACACATGCACAGCTCCTGTTTCCCCTTTGAATTGATTTGGAAAAAAACTGGGGAACAACAATCCGAACACACTAAAAACAAAAGCCACTCCAGCACCAATGCCTATCAATGTAAACATGTTCAAGTTCCATGTTTTGATGCTTTTGTACGCTCTTTCAAAAAATATCCATGTTGCATAAAAAACTACTGGAAGGGACAGGACAAACTGCACCCAGTTCCAATACTTCGGGGCCATAATATTGTGCAATGGATTATTGGTCAACATATCGCTCATGGCAATGAAAAAAATGGGCAGGGTGAAAGCAAGTGCAATCCAAAACTTTTTGAGCAGCTTTTTATATGTTTTTTCTTCCGAACTGGTTTCCGGCTCCATGGGCACCAAATCCATTCCGCATTTGGGACAGGAACCGGGGCCGTCTTCCATCACCTCAGGATGCATGGGACAGGTCCATTTTTCCCGCGAACCTAGACTTAAATTCTGCTCTTCTACCAAGTCCATTCCACATACCGGACAATCGCCTGGCTGGTCATACGTCTTGTCTCCTTCACACTGCATTGGACAATAATATGTTCCCGTTCCATTGGAAATTGGTTTGTCCTCCTTCTTCTCTGACTTTGGTTGATGGCCCGGTGCATGAATACCATACCGCCCCCCATCCTTTTGCAAGGCCTCTTGGAATTTTTCAATAGGGATGTGACCTTCCATTTCTATGCTCGCTTTGGCATTTTTAAGGTCAACATCAACCGAAATCACACCCTCTACATTGGATAAGGTTTCCTCGACATGGCTCCTACAACCATTACAGCTCATTCCGGTAACGAGATAGGTATGTTTCATTTATTGATTCTCTTTTTTATGGATTAAACCATCATCCGCATCATCCTCCCTATACTTGCAGCAGGGGTGGACGCTCATGTACGCCTCTTCGGTGGCTTTTAATTCTTTTGTGTCGTGCCCCACCGCGGCAATGGCAGATTTAATCTCCATGGCATTGGTTTTGCGTTCGTCCATCACCAAGGACAATTGATGGGTCGGGATGTCCCAAGTCGCATATTTTACCCCTGAAACACCCAAAGCTGCCTTTTCGATACGCATTTTGCACATTTCACACCTGCCGTTGACCTCGAAGGTTATTTTTTTATTCTTATCCTGAGCTATTCCCGCCATGGAAACAAGCATTACAACCATAAGCAATATGCTATTTTTCATAATTATGATTTTTAATGATTAAATTTTAAATCTAAAGCCCATATAGAGCATTCTTCCAAAAATTGGTGCGTAAACAATTGTTGTATCAAAATAATCGCCGAACGGGTCATCCGCTCCCAAAATGGCATTATATTGTCTAAAATTAGTCAAATTCTCTCCCCCAACGTACACCTCAAATGTGTTCGAGAATACCCTGGTCACTTGGGCGTTCATCAAGCTATATCCATCGGCAAACTCCCCCAATTGATATTCAGTAGGGTTGGCAGCGGTACTTGGCAAACGCTGTTCTCCCAATAGGTTGAAGGTATAATCGAATCGCCATTGCGACCCATTGTCCTTTGGCATTGTATTGTACCCAAGATTAGCAAAATACCTGTGTTTTGCTTGCAAAGGTTTTTGCAGCAGACCCGTTTGGTACTCCGTTTTTACATCATAAAACTTATATGCGGTACGTAATTCCAAATTCGGCAAAACTTTATAGTTCAATTCTACTTGCAAACTATTTGCAAAGCTTTTTCCGTCCAGGTTGGAAAACGTCACTTCCCTTGGATTTTCCCAGTCCACGACAATCTGGTTTTCAAAATCAGTGCGATAAAAATCGATGCTGAAATCCCCCGGTCTATCAAACAAATTGAACTTTTGGATAAACCCAAATCCATAGTTCACCGCTTTTTCCGCATCAAAACCATAAATATTCCCTTGATTTCCATTCAGTTGAATGGTTCTGGAAGAAGCAAACATTCTTTGGTTTTCTGCAAAAATATTGGCTGCCCTCCGCCCTAGACCAAAAGAACCGCGCAGACTGGCATTTTCCCAAGGTGTGTAGCGAACATGCAATCGAGGGGTGAAGAAATTCCCAAGCCGGTTATGAGTATCAAAACGGGCACCTGCGGTGAGGCTCAATTTTTCCAGATTGGTGTAACTATATTCAAAAAATGCACCTGCCGACCTATCCGACCTTGCAAATATTTGATTGTTCACCAATTCATCATACCCATCATAGGCAAAAGATATCCCTGTTTTGAACTTATGTTTTGTGTTCCCTATAATTGAATTAAAAATCAGATTGGAATACATACTCTCATGGTCAATATCGTAGGTGTTGAAACCATAATAGGAATCCTGGGCATGGTGGCTGTACGACGCTTGAAACCCAAAACTTTGGAAAGGCAAATCCGGAAATACATATCCCAACTTCACGGAACCATCAAACCTTTCCGTATCTATTTCACTGCCCCATGCATTGGTGGTAAACTTGTCCGTATCCGGGTCAAAATCAGTTTCCCCTATTTGTTTTTCATCATTTAAATAGCGAAAATTAATAAAGCTTACCCAACCTGTTTCAGGGTTTTGATATTGCCAGCGATTCATCACATTGATTTGGTTGGACAAAGGATTATCCAAAAAACCATCGTCGTTATTGTCCACCTCGGTATCCCTTCTGTTTCCATGAACATATAGTCCTGTACTCCATTTATCCGATATTTTAGTGTTGAAATGGGTGTTCAACTCCAGTCTACCATTAAGATTGCCATAACCATTCACAAAAATCCGTGAGTCGGTGAGTGGTTTTTGAAGTTCGGTATTGATTTGGCCCGAGATACTTTCATATCCATTCACTACACTCCCTGCGCCTTTGGTAATCTGGATGCTCTCCACCCAAGTTCCGGGGGTAAATGTGAGCCCAAATGCTTGGGAAGCCCCACGAACCATTGGGATATTCTCTTGGGTAATCAACAAATACGGACTGGTAAGCCCGAGCATTTCTATTTGCTTGGTCCCTGTTAACGCATCATTAAAATTGACATCAATGGCAGGGTTGGTCTCAAAGCTCTCCGAAAGGTTGCAACAGGCTGCTTTTAAAAGTTCGGCACTGTTCACGGTTACCACATTCTGCGCCGAAAAAAAGGTTTTTTGCACCGCTTCTTTTTTCTGTTCCACCACAACCTCATCCAGTTCGTTGGAAGGTTGCAACCAATGATGGACCATTTTTGGCTCGTTTATGGTGAGGGTATCAGATTTAAAACCGATAAAACTTATAATTAGTTTATTGTAGTCTTTGGAATAAGGAATGCTGAACATTCCATCTTTGTTGGTCATCGTCCCAATTGGAGAACCTTGCCAGTACACGTTAGCTCCTGACAGACCTATATGTTTATTTTCGGGGTTTGCCTCCATCACCATACCTTGAATGGTATCTTGGGCACTTGTCAACAATGGAAGACAAAAAAATATGATCAAATATGTTTTCATCAAAATGATTAATGGGATTAGAAAAATTTAAATAATAGGGATTGCCCGAATCAACATTGAAACGGGTAACTGTTCTAATCCTAAAAATCAAATCAAGAAAACTTGATCCAGCACATGAATGTCCTTGACCAAGATAGGGGGGGGATATTTTTCGTTGGGAACAGGAAGTTGATCCAACGGGACAAAAAGTTCAATGTAAGATTGTGCAAAGGCCACCAAAAAGAATTGATGGTCCAAATCCAAATCGCTCCATGAAAGTTTAAGGTCATTTTGCCCTTTTATCGTGAACGATTCATCCTCACAACATGGATTTTGAATGTTTTCATCATCCATTAAAGCAATAGCAGCCTCCATACCACAATCTTCCGCGTGGGCAAAAAAGGAAATATCCATGATCCTTCCCATACAGAAATGTTTGTCAACCGTCCACGAAATAGTGGAGGCCAAGACCAAAATGGCCATGACAAACGTGAATATTTGATGTAAAACCTGCTTCATTACCGTACAAAATTACAAAATATAGTAGTTAAGCCCTCCACTTAACAAAAGTTTATTCCTTCCAAGGTTCTTAGGCTAATTTAACTTTGTCCAACAAAACCACTATTCAATACATTTGCAAAAAAATATCTCATGCTAAAATCATTGGAACCCAAAATTCTTGAAATTGTCCAAACGGAAGACAAATCGGTAGATGCCCGCTTGGGTGAAATCTGTGAACTTTTGCGTAATAATGTAGACCACTATGACTGGGTTGGGTTCTATTTTAAGAATGGGGACAAGCCGGAATTGAAATTGGGACCCTACGCTGGCGCCCCTACCGATCACACCATAATCCCTTTTGGGAAAGGTATTTGCGGACAGGTTGCCGTCAGCAATGAGAACTTTGTGGTGCCCGATGTAGCTGCCCAGGACAATTATATCGCATGCAGCATTACGGTAAAAGCAGAGATTGTGGTTCCCTTGTTCGTGAATGGTGAAAATGTGGGGCAAATCGATATTGATTCCAATACTCCCGACCCATTTACGGAGGAAGATGAACGCTTTTTGGAATTCGTCAATGGTGAAGTAGCAAAAATTCTGTAAAACTTCTGGTAATTTGTTGATAAACCCTTCTGCTTTTTAGGTTCAAAAAAAGTACTTTTGTGCGCTTAATAAATTGATTTTAAGACACAGAAGATGACTACCAAAAAAGCCTCTGCCGCATTAATTTCCGTATTTCACAAAGATGGACTTGAACCTATTGTAAAAAAATTGGATGAACTGGGTGTAACCCTTTATTCCACAGGAGGAACCGAAAAATTTATCAGGGACCTCGGCATCGACGTGGTGCCCGTGGAAGATGTGACCAGTTACCCGTCCATTTTGGGGGGTCGTGTAAAAACGTTGCACCCCAAAGTTTTTGGAGGCATTTTAAATAGACAGGACAATGAAAGTGATGTGGCCCAAATGGAGGAATTCGAAATTCCGCAGTTGGACATCGTGATCGTGGATCTTTACCCTTTTGAAAAAACCGTTGCCAGTGGAGCTTCCGAACAGGATATTATAGAGAAAATCGATATTGGTGGAATTTCCTTGATCAGGGCAGCGGCCAAAAATTATAAGGATGTGCTTTGCGTTTCTTCCATGGAGGACTACGAAGACTTTTTGAACGTGATTTCCGAAGGAAACGGAACCACGACCTTGGAAGACCGCAAACGTTTTGCCACAAAAGCTTTCAACATTTCTTCACATTATGACACGGCCATCTTCAACTACTTCAATAAAGAAAAAGAAGAAACCGTATTGAAAATCAGTGAGACCAAGGGGCAAGTATTGCGCTATGGTGAAAACCCACACCAAAAAGGATTTTTCTTTGGTGATTTTGATGCCATGTTCAACAAACTTCATGGCAAGGAACTATCCTACAATAATTTGTTGGATGTGGATGCAGCTGTAAATCTAATGGCTGAATTTAAGCATGATGATCCAACATTTGCCATCCTTAAGCACAACAACGCCTGTGGCTTGGCAACCCGAAGCACTATTCATCAAGCCTATGTGGATGCGTTGGCAGGCGACCCTGTTTCTGCCTTTGGAGGTATTTTGATTTCCAACGTTGAAATTGACAAACCCACTGCCGAAGAAATCCATAAACTGTTCTGCGAAGTGGTGATCGCCCCCAGCTATTCTGATGAAGCTTTGGACATCTTAAAGGGAAAGAAAAACCGAATCATCCTTATCCAAAAGGAAACCGGCCTGCCAGATACTTTGGTCAGAACCTGTTTGAACGGTGTACTGGTCCAGGACAAGGACTACAAAACAGACAGCAAAGAAGACCTCAATCCTGTAACAGATAAAAAACCAACCCCGGAAGAGATTGAAGATTTGATTTTCGCCTCCAAATTGTGCAAGCACACCAAAAGCAACACCATCGTTTTGGCGAAGAACAAACAACTTTGCGCTAGCGGGACAGGACAAACATCACGAGTAGATGCTTTGAACCAGGCCATACACAAAGCAAAGTCTTTTAACTTTGATTTGGACGGTGCCGTTATGGCCAGCGATGCTTTTTTCCCGTTCCCTGATTGTGTGGAGATTGCCGACAAAGCTGGTATAAAAAGTGTGATACAACCGGGTGGATCCATAAAAGACCAATTGAGCATTGATTATTGCAATGAAAATGGATTGGCCATGGTGATGACTGGCACTAGGCATTTTAAACATTAATTTTAGTACATTAGCCGATAAATTTTACCGTTAATCCGAAAATAGACACTTTTTATGGGATTTTTTGATTTCATGACCGAGGAAATAGCCATTGACCTTGGTACTGCAAATACCCTGATCATCCATATGGACAAAGTGGTGGTCGACAGTCCTTCCATTGTAGCAAGGGACCGTGTTACAGGGAAAATTATCGCGGTTGGTCGCGAAGCCAATATGATGCAGGGAAAGACCCATGAAAACATCAAAACCATACGGCCATTGAAAGATGGAGTAATAGCCGACTTCGATGCTTCAGAGAAGATGATGAACATGATGATCAAAAGCATTCCGGCATTGAAGAAAAAATGGTTCCCTCCGGCACTTCGAATGGTCATCTGTATCCCATCTGGTATTACAGAGGTGGAGATGCGTGCCGTTCGTGAATCTGCAGAACGGGTCAACGGTAAAGAAGTGTACCTGATTCATGAGCCGATGGCCGCCGCCATAGGTATTGGTCTGGACATTATGCAACCAAAAGGGAACATGATCGTGGACATAGGCGGGGGTACTACGGAGATTGCCGTAATCGCCCTAGGTGGTATTGTTTGCGACAAATCGGTGAAAATTGCAGGTGACGTGTTCACGAACGACATTATTTATTACATGCGCACCCAACACAACCTGTATGTTGGCGAAAGTACCGCAGAGGCCATAAAAATTGAAATCGGTTCTGCAACGGAGGATTTAAAATCCCCTCCGGAAGACAAATCCATTCAGGGTCGTGACCTATTGACCGGAAAACCAAAACAGGTACATGTTTCCTACCGGGAAATCGCCAAGGCCTTGGACAAAAGTATTCTTCGGGTAGAAGACGCGGTTATGGAAACCTTGTCGCAGACACCACCGGAACTTGCCGCGGATATTTACAACACGGGGATCTATCTTGCAGGTGGGGGATCTATGCTCAGAGGTTTGGACAGGAGACTTTCCCAAAAGACCGATTTACCGGTATATATTGCGGAGGATCCTTTAAGGGCTGTTGTTAGAGGTACGGGGATCGCCCTTAAAAACATTGAGCGATATAAAAGTATTTTAATAAAATAGACCTGTATTTTCAACAGTTCTATTACCTTCAGGGAGTTCAAAAACCTTCTTAACGATACGATTGCATGCAACGCATCATCAATTTTGTTCTACGCTATCGAAATGCATTTTTGTATGCCTTTTTTGCGTTGATTTCGTTGGTGATGACCATCAGGTCACATTCGTATCATCAATCCAAATTTTTTAATTCATCGAAATGGATCAGTGGCAGCATCTATGGAGCGGGTTCAGATGTTTCTTCCTATTTTAGCCTACAAGAAGAGAACAAAAAGTTGGTGGAGGAAAACCAGCGGTTACGGAAGCTATTGTTCAATTCCCCGGATGATAGTATCACAAAATCCCTGGATTCCACTTTGGCAGTATATGAAGTGATGAGTGCCAAACTGATAAAGAACAGCTTTACCTCCCCTCGAAATTATGTTACCATTGACAAAGGGGAAAAAGATGGGGTTCATCAGGACATGGGTGTGATCACCACGGACGGTATTTTGGGGATTGTGGAGAATGTTTCCCAAAATTTTGCCACGGTTCAAAGTGTACTCAACACAAAATCCAACATCAATGCAAAAATTAAGGGAACGGAATATTTTGGTTCTTTGATATGGGATACCAAAGATTATACAGTGGTCCAATTGATCGATATTCCCCGATTGGTCCCTGTGGTGGTCGGGGACACCATTGTCACAGGCGGAATGTCCAGTATTTTTCCCGAAAATGTACCCATAGGGGTCATTAAAAAATACGACCTTAATGCTTCCAAGAGCTTTTACAATATTGATGTTGAACTTTTCTGCGACATGGCAAACATCAAAAATGTGTATCTCATAGAAAACAAGAACAAAGAAGAAATTCAAGAACTAGAGGCAAGAACCATAGAATGAGCACTACCGTTATAATAAATATTCTCCGGTTTATATTGTTGGTCCTCACACAGGTTCTAATTTTCAACAACCTTAATTTTTTGGGGTTTATCAACCCAATGGTCTATGTGATCTTCTTCTATTGGTATCCGATAAAAGTAAATAGGGCGTTGTTTATGCTCATTGCTTTTTTATTGGGTCTGACCATTGACATTTTCTCCGACACACTTGCCCTAAATGCTTTGGCTTCAGTAACAATAGCCTACACCAGACCTGCTATAATGCGTTTTTGCTTTGGGGTCAACTACGATTTTCAAAATTTCAGTTTTAAGAATACAACCAAGCTTCAACGAATTACCTTTATGGCCTTGGTGGTTCTGATCCATCATTTGATATTCTTTTCCTTCGAAATTTTAAGTATTGCCCATATCCTATTAATTTTGAAAAAAGTTATTGCCACAGGTATCGTAACTTTGATACTTTGCATACTGTTCAGTTCACTTTTTAGCCCAAAAACGGAATAAAGAGGAGGCTTTTTTCGTTGGATATACTAACGCGCCAAATAATTTAGGCCGATCATGAAAAAATTATTGCTGTCATCCGTTGTCATTCTCATAGGATTCACCTTTATAGGTAGGCTTTCCTATTTGCAATTGTTCCGGTTTTCACCTGACCAAATATTGGATGATCCTGCCATAAAAAAGGTTTACGACTACCCTGAAAGAGGTTATATCTATGACAGGGATGGCAGGCTATTGGTAGGCAACCAACCCGCTTACGATGTCATGGTCATACCTAGGGAAGTCAAACCTTTGGACACTTTGGAATTCTGTGGTCTACTGGGCATTGAAAAGTCAGAGTTTATAGCTAAAATGGAAAAGGCAAGGAGATATTCCTCAAGACTGCCCTCAGTTTTGGTGCCGCAGCTCTCCAAGGAAGATTATGCCAGTCTTCAAGAAAAAATGCGCCATTTTACCGGTTTCTATATCCAAAAAAGGTCTTTGCGATATTATAACACAAAAAGTGCGGCCAATGTGCTTGGTTATATTAGTGAGGTAAACGAATGGGATCTTCAGAACAACCCTTATTATGTAGCTGGAGAGTTAAAAGGAAGAACAGGGATTGAAAAGCAATATGAAGAAGTTTTAAGAGGTCGGAAAGGGGTAAAACATATTCAAAAAGATAGGTTTAACAGGGATATTGGCCCTTATAAAGAGGGCAAATTGGACACACTGCCCCAACAAGGCAAAGAGATTCATATTACCTTGGACAAGGAACTCCAAGAATATGGAGAAAAATTAATGCATGGAAAAAGAGGGGGCATAGTCGCCATTGAACCCAAATCGGGGGAAATTTTGGCCATGATATCCGGGCCCACCTACGACCCCGCCCTTTTAGTGGGCAGACAACGTTCCAAAAATTACAGCAAACTCCATTACGATACCATATCAAAACCCACATGGGACCGTTCCATTCTGGCGCAACCCTCCCCTGGATCTCCATTTAAAATTTTAAATGCATTGGTCGCTCTTCAAGAGGGTGTTATCGATCCTGAGACCAAGATCAGGTGCTATCATGGCTTTTATGTGGGCAATACGCTCAGGGGATGTCATTGCGGAGGTGGCATACGAGACCTAAACTCTGGTATCTATCAGTCATGCAACGCGTATTTTGCCGGTACTTTCCGCAAAATTTTCGATAAATACGAGACTACGGACAAGGGCATGGATGTTTGGGAAAAACACATGAGAAGCTTTGGTCTTGGAGATTTTTTGGGAACCGACCTTCCTACGGGAGCGCCTGGAAGAATCCCAAATAAAGAGTATTATGACAAATGGTATGGGGATGGCAGATGGGCAGCATCTACCATTATTTCCAATTCTATTGGACAGGGAGAAATTGCGGCCACCCCCCTGCAACTTGCCAACATGACGGCTGCCATTGCCAACCGGGGATATTTTTACACCCCCCATATTATCAAGAGTATTGGGAGCAACGGACAAATAGATCCAAAATTTACGGAACCCCACTATACCACCATTGACAGAAAGCATTTTGAACCTGTAATCGAGGGCATGGCCAATGTTTATAATTATGGAACCGCAAGATGGCTCAAGATCCCGGATATTGAAATTGCCGGTAAAACCGGTACCGTGGAAAATTATATCAAAATCAATGGGGAGCGCATGCAGCTCACTGACCACTCTGTTTTTGTTGCCTTTGCCCCTGTTGAAAACCCACAGATTGCGTTGGCCGTTTATATTGAAAATGGATACTACGGTTCTCGATATGCAGGACATATAGCCTCTCTTTTGATTGAAAAATATATCAAAGGCAAGATTACCCGAAAAGATCTGGAAAAAAGAATGTTGGAAAAAACGCTGGAGCACGAGTACGCCAAACCCTATAGTGGAGAACCTTTCAAGATAAACGAATATGTTTGGTAAAGGGCTTTTTGGAAGGTTGGATTGGATTACCGTAATTCTCTACGCCTTATTGGTATTTATCGGATGGATCAATATTTACTCAACTTCGGTAGGGGAAACGGATACTTCAATTTTTGATTTTTCGACGCTCTACGGAAAACAACTTTTTTTCATCGGTCTCGCTGCATTGGGAATCATCTTCGTACTTTTTGTGGAATCCCATTTTTTTGAACGCTTTGCCTCCATTTTTTACATTGTTTCCATTGTTTTGCTCATGGGGTTGTTCGTGTTTGGAAAGACCATAGCAGGAGCGACATCGTGGTACGACCTTGGTTTTTTTAACCTTCAGCCTTCGGAATTGGCCAAAGTCGGGACTGCCCTGGCCCTCGCCAAGTTCTTAAGTGACATACAGACGGATATACGTACCGGAAGACATCAACTTTATGCACTGATCATAATTTTATTGCCGGCGCTGTTGATCTTGCCCCAACCAGACCCGGGGAGCTCACTTATTTATTTTTCGCTGTTTTTTGTGCTGTTCCGGGAAGGATTTCCAATCTATTATTTAGGGATACTTATCTTCGCGGTGGTACTATTTGCAACAACTTTAATGTTCGGGACGGTTTGGGTTGCTATTGGATTGATCATTCTCGCCCTATTGATCTATACCTTCAAAAAAGCTTCGGTAAAAATTCCGGTACTTCCCGTTCTGGGAGTAATCATTGCTTCCATACTTTTTTCCCTTTCCGTGAACTTTGTTTTTGAGAATGTGTTTGAACAACGACATAGGGATCGGTTCGCCCTATGGCTGAGTTTGGAAAAAGACCAGAAAAAACTGGACGAAATCCGAAAAACCATTGGCTACAACACCTATCAGTCAGAAAAAGCAATTGAATCGGGAGGGTTCACAGGAAAAGGATTTTTGGAAGGCACAAGGACCAAGGGCGATTTTGTACCAGAGCAGCATACCGATTATATTTTTAGTTCGGTGGGCGAAGAATGGGGTTTTTTGGGAACATCAACGGTGATTATATTGTTTTCTCTATTTTTTTTACGGTTGATCTATATTGCCGAACGACAAAAAAGTGACTTTAGCCGAATGTACGGCTATGGCGTGATTTCCATTCTAGTGTTCCATTACTTCATAAATATTGGAATGGTGATCGGATTATTGCCCACCATTGGGGTACCCTTGCCCTTTTTTAGCTACGGTGGCTCTGGATTAATATTTTTCACCATGCTCTTGTTCATCTTCTTAAAGCTGGACTCCAATCGACTAAAGGATGGTATTTAAAATTTCCAACTTTTGGCATTGACGCTGGATTCTACTTCTGCCTGCCATTTTTCCGATTGTTTTTCAAAAAAATCAATCCCCGTCCTTCGTTCAATCTCGTCTACAGGCACCAAAAAGTTCTGTAGTGGTTTTTGACTTTCCTTGGCTGGCATCAAAAATGCCAAAACCCTTACTTCTTCCCCCTGCTTTCTCCATACAATTTTGTAAAAAGTGTTGGGCACATCCACATCTTCTTCACCTATCTCAGGCAGTCCTTCTTCCAGCACACCCCCCGTCACTACAACCAAATCACCGTATTTTTTGCACCAGTAACGAACCTTTTGTTCCAAACGGTTCCAGATTCCTGCATTAAAATGTTTATCCTGTGGGCTAATATTACTGGTATAAAATGTTTCGTTGTACGCCTGCTCGGAAAATCGTCTATCCCCAGCAGGGCACAAATGTCCCCGGTCGTACCCAGAGCCTTTATAGTTTCGCCAATCCGCTGATTTTGATTTGACCTTGGGATCCTCTATGAAATAAGGCCGTTGTCTATCGTCGTAGGTTAGATGTTCTCTTTTTAGGGTATATGCGACCCATTCGGCCTGTTCATGCGGCTCACTGTATGAAAGGGTGTAATTTGTATGCTCAACTATCTCCCCTGTTGTGGAACTGGGCAAATAATTGGATTCCACAACATCAGCACTGGTCCCATTGGAATCGGAGTAAGTGGCCGGGGTATAAAAATTTTCGAATATCCAAAACCCGATTACACACAGTGATATCAGTATGGCATATATTGTCCTATTTTTCATGTAGCGATCAGTGAATTTAAAAACTTTGATTCCAAAGTTGCATAAAAAAAGCCAACTCTTTAGAGTTGGCTTTCAAACAATTTATTTTAACAATGGCCAGACTATCCTTTAACGCTGGCCAATTTATTTTCTTCTCTTTTGATATTGTTGCTATGAAGGTCCTTCAGAACATTTACTGCCTCTTCAACATAAATATCACGGGCCAAATCTTTGTGCCATCTATCTCTTTTTTCTCTTAGTACGGAATCTTGGGTAAAGAGTTCAGTCTCATATTTCAAAGAACCAAAAGATAATTGAGAATCATAATCTTGTAAGCTTTTGAACTTTTCTGAACGCTTTTTGGCCTCTAGCTCCTTCTTTACATAATCATCGTAATTGAGAGAGATCAAAGTTTCTTCTTGCTGCTCCTTCAACCATTTGGCGTTTTCCTCAATCAGCTTTATCTGTTCATTCTTCGCCATTCGTTCTTTACTGTTTTTTACGGCTGCTTCCAAATCAATATATCCATCCCAAACTTGATAATCTGCTGGAGTAATCTTATCCCATCCAAGTGGGTTCTGTTGATCACGTTCCCCCAAATCGATGTAACTATAACGGTCCGGTACCACAATATCACTTTTGACTCCTTCCAACTGGGTAGAGCCTCCATTGATCCTATAGAATTTTTGCGTGGTCAATTTTATGGCGCCCAAATCTCCATGCTCATTGCCTCGGACAATGTTATCCAAAGGGATTACATTTTGAACGGTTCCCTTTCCGAAAGTTTGTTTACTTCCAATAATCACCGCTCTTTTATAATCTTGCATGGCGGCAGCCAATATTTCTGATGCCGATGCGGATAGTTCATTTACCAAAATAACCAATGGTCCATCCCATTGCACACGTTCGTCCTTGTCCTCATGGACCTCTTTGCGCTGTCCGGAAGACCGCACTTGAACGATGGGACCGTCTTTGATGAACAATCCCGCCATTTCAACAACAGTCTTTAATGATCCACCCCCATTGTCCCTTAAATCCAAAATGATTCCTTCAGCGCCAGCTTCCTTTAAACGTTCCAATTCCTTGGCTACATCGGATGCTGCATTTCTTTCAGAATAGTCTTCAAAATCCACATAAAATTTAGGAAGATCTATAAGACCGTATTTTTTACCGTTGGCATCAATCGTGGCGGATTTTGCATAGGATTCCTCCAATTCCACGACACCTCTTGTAATGGAAACGACATCAATGGTGCCATCCACCCTTCTTACCGTCAGATCAACCACTGTACCTTTTGGTCCTTTGATCAACTTAACGGCATCGTCCAATCGCATTCCAACGATATCGATGGGCTCCTCTCCTTCTTGGCCCACTTTAAGGATTTGATCTCCCACTTCCAGGCTTTGATCTCTCCAAACAGGACCTCCCGAAATTATTTCGACAATTTTTGCTCCTTCCGGTTTTTTCTGCAATCTGGCACCAATACCTTCAAATTTACCAGACATTCCAATATCAAATTTTTCCTTTTCCTCAGGGGCAAAATAGAATGTATGGGGGTCAAATTCTTCAACTATGGTATTCAAATATTGTACAAACCAATCCTTGCGCTCCAAGTCGTCCACAAAATCAAAGAACTCATCCAAGGTGTTTTTGGTTATCTCCCTGGCTTCTTCTTCTATAGCTACTTTGTCCACAGAATTTGGGATTTCATTGAAATACAAAACCGGTTTTGAATCTACATTTGCTTCTTCACCGGAATCAGAAATTATATTTTCGATTTTATTCTCAAAGACATTCAACGTATTGTACTTCAACTGTTTTCTCCAACGTTCTTTGAGTTCCTCCTTGTTGGCGGCAAATTCCTGTTTGTCATAATCAATTTCTATGGCTTCGTCAACCGTATAATCAAAAGGCTGGGAAAGCACTTCTTCATATATCTCCTTGGCTTCTTGCATGCGCACCATCAAGCGCTGATAGACAGCGTTGTAAAATGTAATGTCGGTATTTCTGATCTCATCATCGATCATAAACCTGTACTTTTCAAATTCCCTGATGTCACTTTGGAGAAAGTATCTTTTGGTAGGGTCCACAACATCGATAAAATCATCAAAAACATTGGAACTAAAGCTATCATTGATGTCCTTGGGCTCATAGTGCCCTCTTTCCAACACATAGGTGATCAGTTCCAACAAAAATTTATCCTTATCATCATTTTCAAAAGACTTATTGGTAAAACTACAGGAGGCTACTGCCACTAGAATAACCAAAAGTGCCAAAATGAAGTTCTTTTTCATATATTTTGTTTTTTTGGAGCGTTATAATCTGACTTCATACAGTCAAATCTACATTACGTCATCCGTCGTTTCTAATTGTATGAATTCTCTAAGATACAGAAAAAACCGTGCCAGTCCTTTCTATTGAATTTAATTTTTTGTTAAACGCCTAGAGCTTCATATCCTTATGAAAAACGTATTTTTATGCCATTAATTATCCAGTATGGAAAAACCATTGATACTTGTTACCAATGATGACGGAATTACCGCTCCGGGACTTAGAGCATTAATACGTACCATGAAGCAACTCGGAGATGTTGTCGTAGTGGCTCCGGACAGTCCCCAAAGCGGTATGGGGCACGCCATTACAGTGGATAGCACCCTATTTTCCAAAAAGGTGGTCGTGGACCAGAATGAAGGTGCCTTGAGCGAATATAGCTGCAGCGGCACCCCTGCAGATTGTGTAAAATTGGCCCTTCGGGTAATTTTGGACAGACGGCCCGATATTTGTGTGAGCGGCATCAACCATGGGTCCAATTCATCTATAAATGTGATTTATTCCGGCACCATGAGTGCTGCCATAGAGGCAGGAATCGAAGGAATTCCCGCCATTGGTTTTTCACTTTGTGACTATTCCTGGGATGCCAATTTTGAGCCAGCGCTGGATTCTATAAAAAAAATTGTTTCTGAGGCATTGACCAACGGGATCCCAAAGGGAACCGTATTGAACGTCAATATCCCTAAAACGGAAATGGCGCCAAAAGGGATAAGGATATGCAGGCAGGCAAGGGGCAATTGGAAAGAGAAATTTGACAAACGAACAAGCCCATCCGGAAAGGATTATTATTGGCTTACGGGAGAATTTGAACTTTTGGACAAAGGCGAGGATACCGACGAGTGGGCCTTGGAACAGGGTTATATCTCGGTAGTACCCACCCAGTTCGACCTAACGGCACACCACGCCATACCACAAATAAACAACTGGAACCTAAATGAACAATAAGAGAGAAATAATTATTGGCTTTTTAGTGGGAATAATTGCAAATTCCTTTGGGACCTTGCTCTATATTCTTCTTTTTTCCGATTTAAGCATCGTAGAGACATTCAAGGCTGCTATAGCACAAGGTCATATTGGTAGCTTATTGGCCTTGGGCGCCATTTTAAATTTGGTTACTTTTTTTGGTTTTCTGCGTATTAAAAGAGACCAGAGGGCCAAAGGTGTCATGTTGGCAACCTTGGTGACCGCCTTGGTTATTTTGATATATAAAGTGATGGCTTAGGTTAAGTAAAATACCCATGAAATACTACATTATCGCTGGTGAAGCATCTGGGGACCTACACGGTTCCAACTTGATAAAGGCCCTCAAAAAAGAGGATCCCTCGGCGGAAATTCGCTGTTGGGGCGGTGATTTGATGCAACAAGCTGGTGGAGAATTGGCCAAACATTACAAGGATATGGCCTTTATGGGTTTTTTGGAGGTGGTCATGAACATTCCCACTATCTTCAAAAACATTTCCTATTGCAAAGAAGACATTGAAAGGTTCAATCCCGACGCCATTATTTTTATTGATTTTTCCGGTTTTAATCTAAGGATTGCAAAATGGGCCAAAGAACATGGCTTCAAGACCAACTATTATATTTCGCCACAAATTTGGGCCTCTAGGGAAGGGAGAATCAAAAAAATAAAGAGGGATATTGACAATATGTACGTGATTCTTCCTTTTGAAAAGGATTTTTATGAGAAAAAACATGGTTATCCCGTGCAGTTTGTCGGTCATCCACTGATCGATGCCATTGAAAGCACGACTATTCAAGACAATACTATTTTTAGAAAGGAAAACGGTCTGGATCCAGATAAACCGATAATAGCGTTGCTCCCTGGCAGTAGAAAACAAGAGGTCCAAAAAATGTTGGCCGTAATGCTTTCGGTGAAAAAGGATTTTCCTGATTATCAATTTGTCATTGCTGGGGCGCCAAGTCTTCCAGATGAATTTTATACTCCTTTCTTAAAAGATGATAAAGTAGAGTATGTCTCCAACAAAACCTACACACTTTTAAAGCATTCCCATGCTGCCATGGTAACCAGCGGAACGGCAACTTTGGAAACCGCTCTTTTTGGCATCCCTCAAGTGGTGTGCTACAAAGGAAATTGGATTTCCTATCAAATTGCAAAACGCATCATTACATTGGATTATATTTCCTTGGTCAACTTGATCATGAAAAGAGAAGTTGTCAAAGAATTGATTCAGAATGATTTAACTACAAAAAATCTTAAGGTGGAGCTTGCAAAAATTGTGAAAGGGGATGAACGGGAACGCATGTTGGCCGACTATAAATTGTTGAAACAGAAATTGGGTGGAAACGGCGCCAGTCAATTAGCGGCCAAATTAATCGTTAAAAATGTGTAGTTTTATATTCCAAGAAAGCAAATCTATTCTTGGATGCTACGAAAAACCATAATCTTATTATTGTTTTTTGCCATCACCGCATGTGGTCCCGGCAAAAAACGACGTACCTACAGCAAGACCCGAACCGTTACGGTAGAGGGGTCCAAAACCGACACTTCCCCTAAACGAATTTCCAAAAAAGAGGGGCGTAAAAATGCTAAGGCGAATGACATCATTTCCACCGCATTGACTTTTTCCGGAACCCGCTACAAATACGGCGGAACTACCAAAAAGGGCATGGATTGTTCTGGATTGGTCTATGTTTCCTTAAAAGAAAATGACATTATGTTCCCGCGGACTTCCTATCAAATGGCAATGGAAGGACAAAAAATAAAGGTGAGCAATGTTGAAAAGGGAGACCTACTCTTTTTTAAGACCAGTAAAACCGGAAAACGTATCAACCACGTTGGATTAGTGGTGGAGGTGGATGGCAATGACATTAAATTTATCCATGCCACAACTTCACGGGGCGTGCTGGTATCCTCGTTACGGGAAGGGTACTGGAACAGCGCTTTCGTAAAAGCCATGCGCATCCTATAGGTGCGTCAATTTAATTTTGTGTCCATAAAACTCACACCATGGGTTGTCTTGGGCATTATTTTCGGTTTTTATTTTGAAGTTGCCCCGTTTTTGCCCCTGATTGCCCTGTTTGTGTTGCTGCCCTTGCTATATTGGGCAAACAAAAAACAACGAAGAGAAGGGGTCCCGTATTTTGAGGGGCTGACCATACTGGTCACCATATGTTTGGGTGTCTTTATTGTGGGTATATCCATGAACCAAGATATGCCCCACCATTATAACAAACTGAACCTTAACAATAATAAGGTGTGGCATTTAAAGGTAAGAGAGGTACTCAATCCAAACACCTATTCGAAGCGATATGTGGTCAAAATAATTTCTGCAGATAACGAGAATGCTTCTGGGAAACTACTTTTTAGCCGACCTGTGGATTCCACCCTAATAGACTTACAGGTTGATGATGAATTTCTGGTTCACGCCAAACTTGATAGCATTTCACCTCCTTTAAACCCACATCAATTTAACTATAAGAGTTATCTGAAAAAACAGGGGATACAACACCAAATAAGAGCCGACCATTCATCCATCGTAAAAAAAGATAGTGCACCAAAAACCTTGTTCGGTGCAGCTTCCAATTTCAGGGAGCATATAATATCACTATTGAAGCAAAAGAACTTTGGAAAGGAGGAACTAGGGGTTATCCAAGCACTTCTTTTAGGAAAACGTGATGATATCTCCGAGGGCACGTACAACAACTACAAAAATGCGGGAGCTGTACATATTTTGGCGGTGTCCGGCCTTCATGTGGGCATTATGCTCTTTCTTTTGGAGTTTCTTTTATCTCCTTTGGAGCGATTACCTAAAGGTAAAACCCTTAAATTAATAATGGTTGTACTTCTTCTTTGGGGCTACGCATTTGTGGCAGGGCTCTCCCCTTCCATTGTCCGTGCCGTTACCATGTTTTCTTTTGTGGCTTATGCGATGTACTTGAACCGTCCCACCAATGCCTTCAATATTATTGCGCTCTCCATGTTGTTCATTTTATTGGTAAAACCCTTGTTTTTGTTTCAAGTTGGGTTTCAGATGAGTTATGCTGCGGTTTTCGCCATTGTATGGATCTACCCTAAATTGCAAAAGTTCTGGTTTCCCCAGAATATCATCGTTCGAAAAACTTGGCAATTGTTATCTGTCAGTGTGGCGGCCCAATTGGGCGTATTGCCGATCAGTTTGTTTTATTTTCATCAATTTCCAGCGCTTTTCTTTATTTCCAACCTACTCATCATCCCCTTTTTAGGATTGATTCTAGGTCTGGGGATTTTGGTCATTATATTGGCTTTGACAGACTTTTTGCCTTCATTTTTAGTCGACAGTTTTAATTGGGCAATCAACTTGATGAATTCCATTGTTGGCTGGGTTGCCCAACAGGAAGGTTTCATCATTAAAAATATTCCTTTTGATGGGGTTCAAATGATATTGGGCTATATCATCGTTATTGGGTTGGTCGTATTTCTGTCCAAACCTAAATGGAAAGTAGCCCTCCTAGCTTTTGGTGGCGTCATTCTATTTCAAAGTTGGAATATGAGGAACCAGATCCAATTGCAGCACAAAGAAGCCATTGTATTGGCACATCGGTCAAGAAACACGGTTCTGTTACATCAAACCGGAAATTCGCTTTCTATCATCACATCGGACAGTACCAATATTGGAAGCATTGCAAGCAATTATTCCGTTGCCGAACGGATTTTAAACAGCAGCACATCAAAATTGAAAAACAGTTACCTGCTCGGAGATCGGAATCTATTTGTTGTGGACAGTTTGGCCGTTCTTCCTTTGGAAGAAAATTTTGATTATTTATTGCTCACCCAATCCCCAAAAATCAATCTAGAGCGAGTTTTAGACACTGTAAAACCAAAAATAATCTTGGTGGACGGAAGCAACTACCCAAGCTTGGTCCATAAATGGAAGCAAACCTGCAAACAAAAAGAAATCCCCTTCCACTATACTGGTGAAAAGGGATTTTTTGTTTTTAACATTAAAAAAGATTAAGCCCTTTCAATGGTTTCGACCTCATCTTCAACGGAAACTGTAGTTTCTTTATCTTCCGCGCCATGGGTCAATCGTTTTAAAGGTTTCAATAGAAATAAGACCAATGTTCCAAAAAGTATGGCGAAAATAAACAGTCCTCCAAAAACTTTTAGTTCCCCAGCTTGCACCGAACTTTCACCAACTATTCCAGCTACTTTATTTCCCAGACCGGTAGCAGCCCAATATACCCCCATCATCAAGGCCATATATCTGGCCGGAGCCAGTTTTGTAAAGAATGACAAAGATACCGGTGACAAACATAGTTCGCCAATGGTATGGAAGAGATATGTCAATACCAGCCAGTACATTGCCGATGAGCCTGAGCTTTCATATTGGAGTGATGCAAAAACCATATAAATAAATCCGATACCCATGATTATTACCCCGACGGCCATTTTAAACAAGGAAGTGGCCTCTTTTCCTTTTAATTTTCTTTTAGCCCAGAAATTTGCTACTGCTACGGCAAAAAGTATGATAAAACCAGCATTCGCTGCCTGAAACCATGCGGCCGGGACTTCCCAACCCATAAACATGCGGTTTGTTTTTTCTTGGGCATATAGATTCATAAGCCCTCCCATTTGCTCAAAACTTCCCCAGAAAACGATTACCATCAACAGCGAAATGAGCAATACAACATACCTATCTTTTTCCACTTGCCCGTTCAAGTTTTTATAGATCATCATCATTATTCCCGTAATCAGTGATAAAAAAATAAAAAGCATTCCATACCCCCAATTATCGGGACCATTGTATGTAAATCCTGCATAAATGGAATAAGCCAATAAAACCATCACAATAACTAATTGTAAAGGAGATTTGAGCAGTTGCGCGAACAATTCCCCTAAACTTATATCGGATGCTTTTTCTTCTATTGTAGGTTCATTCCCAACATGTACCAAAAATCTCTGTCCATATAAATACACCAACAACCCTATAAACATCCCAATACCGGCTAGTCCAAAGCCATAATGCCAACCATACACGGCTGCAACTATACCAACTGTAATGGAAGCAAGAAACGACCCAAGATTTATCCCCACATAAAATATACTAAAGCCTTTATCCCGTCTAATATCATTTTGCTTATACAACCCTCCTACCATAGTTGAAATATTTGGTTTTAACATCCCTACACCTAAGATAACGAAACCTAGACCTGTATAGTAGGCCCATAAAGAGTCGATTGCCAAAACGCCATGACCAATGGTCAGCAGAATAGCTCCAATTGTGACCGCTTTTTTCTGCCCAAGATACCTATCTGCCAAAAAGCCCCCAGGAATACTCATTACATAGACCAACATCGTATACCAGCCATAAAGTGCCAAAGCTTCGGTCCTTGTCCACCCCAAGCCACTTTGGGGGTCATTGTTCAATGTCTCGGCCGTCATGTACAAAGTAAGAAGAGCGCGCATCCCATAATAAGAAAATCGCTCCCACATTTCAGTGAAGAACAATACATATAATCCTACTGGGTGGCCAAATAATTCTTTTTTGTGGGCTGGTTTGGTTACTACTGACATATTTTATTTTTAAGTTATAAGTTTTCCTTAACGAAATTGGTCATTTTGGTATAAAGGTGCAATCTGGTATTACCTCCGTATATTCCATGATTTTTATCTGGATAAATGGCCCAATCAAACTGTTTGTTGGCCTGAACCAATGCCTCGATCATCCGCATGGTGTTCTGTACATGCACATTATCATCACCCGACCCGTGCACCAACAAGTATTTTCCTTTCAACAATTCTGGGTAATTGAACGGTGAGTTATCGTCATAACCCGAAGGGTTCTCCTGTGGGGTCTGCATATAGCGTTCGGTGTAAATGGTATCATAAAAACGCCATGAGGTCACGGGTGCCACCGCAATGGCCATTTCAAAAGTATCGTTCCCCTTCAGCAAACAATTTGTGGACATAAAGCCTCCATAGCTCCATCCCCAAATTCCAGTTCTGTCCTCATCAATATAGGGTAACTCACTCAACTTTTTGGCCGCGGCAATCTGGTCCTCTACCTCGTATTTACCCAATTCCTTTTGGGTAATCTTTTTAAAGTCACGTCCTTTTAATCCGGTTCCCCTGCCATCCACACAAGCGACAATATAACCTTGGGACACCAAATGTTGATGCCAATAATCGTTACTGCCCATCCACCGGTTGGCAACTTGTTGTGAGCCTGGACCACTATATTGGAACATGAACAATGGATACTTTTTATTGGGATCAAAATCAGCGGGCTTTATCATATACATATTAAGGTCATGCCCATTTATGTTGATGGTAGAAAACTCCTTGGGAGCGATTTCATACCCTTCCAATTTATTCAACAAGGCCGAATTGTCCTTGATTTCCTTCACCAATTTTCCATCCGAAGCTTTGTGCAAGGTAAATTTATAAGGGGTGGTCGCACTTGAAAAAGTATTGATATAATAGGTGAAATCACTGCTAAAAGCTGCAGCATTGGTACCCTCTTCTGTTGACAGGGCCTTTTTACGTTTCCCTTTGGAGGAAATACTATAAACACCCCTGTTGATGGAACCATTCTCCACGGACTGATAAAAAATTCGGTCGTGCTTTTCATCATAACCGTAGTAACGGGTCACTTCCCAAGGGCCTTTGGTAATCTGATTTTTTAATTTGCCATCTCTCCCATATAAGTAGAGGTGGTTATAGCCGTCTGCCTCACTTGTCCAGATAAAGCTGTCATCGTCCAAAAAGGTAAGGTCGTCATCGATATCCACATAAGCATCATCGGTCTCTTCCAACAAAATTGATGTCGAATTATCCTTTGCGTTCACCGCATAAAGCTTCAGGTCATTTTGATGTCTGTTCAAAGTCTGGACACTCAAATCATTTGGATTGTTCATCCATTTGATTCTTGGGATGTAATATGGGTCGTTCAAATCGACCTTGGATATATTTCCTGATGCCACATCATACATGTGCAAGGTGACTATAGAATTTTTCTCCCCTGCTTTGGGGTATTTAAACTCATATTGATAGGGATATAGTTCCTTTCCATATATATCCATTGAAAAATGGGGTACTTCGGTCTCATCAAATCGAAGAAAGGCAATTTTCGTCCCATCACTGTTCCATTCAAAAGCACGGACAAAACCAAATTCTTCTTCATAGACCCAATCGGTAACACCATTTATAATGGTTCCCTTGTTGCCATCTGTGGTAACTTGTTTGGTGGTCCTGGTCTCCAAATCCATAATATAAAGGTTGTTGTCCAGTACGTAGGCCACTTTGCTCCCATCTGGCGAGAGGGTTGGTTCTTGAATTTTGGTCTCGGAAATCCTTACCAATTCTTTGGATGCAATATCATATACATAATAGATGCCCAAACGGGACCGTCTAAATATGGGTTCCACCTCCGTTGCCAAAAGCACTTGGGATTCATCATCACTGAAAGCGTAGGATGAAAAATAGGGTATGTCATCGGAAGAGGCCACAATTGTTTCGACCTTTTGCAATGTTTCATAATCATATTTATCCAAACTACTGGATCGTGGGGAACGCGTGGTATTCAAAATAGTGTATTGCTTACCGTTGTTCATGGACCGTAGAACATCCATATATTCTGTCCTGAATTCTCCTCCCCAAATCTCTTCAAGGGTTATTTTTTTCTTTTGGGCTGTTGAAAAAGTCAAAGCTCCGAGAATGAATAGGAATAGAAAAGACTGTTTGTTCATGAGGTAAAAAATTGATTAAAAACCTCCAAGTTTACTAATATTTATCGGAAAAATAAATTTTGATGTTGCGTTTGCAACAAATTTTAACCTTTGAACAAGTGCTTATGTTTCAAAATAGCCATAGCTCTCGCCTAAATGGTCAATATCCGTATATTTGAAAGCTTTAAGCTAGCTTTATGAATACTCCCGTAGAAGGATTTTCCAAACTATCCAAAACCCAAAAAATAGATTGGATAGCAAACAATTGTACCAAAGACCCTGAAAACACCAAAAGGTTGTTGGCGCAGTATTGGAACGCCGATTCCAAAGTGCAAAAATTGCACGATGAGTTTATCGAAAACACCATTTCCAATTATTATTTGCCCTTTGCCATTGCACCCAACTTTATGATCAACGGGGATCTATATGCCATCCCCATGGCCATAGAAGAAAGTTCCGTGGTGGCTGCAGCTAGCAAGTCGGCCAAATTTTGGTTGGAGCGTGGTGGGTTCAAAACTGAAATACTTGGAACTGAAAAAGTGGGGCAGGTACATTTTATTTATAATGGTGATAAAGAAAAACTATCCGATTTTTTCTCATCGGTCAAACCGGCCCTGCTTAAAAGTGTTGCTTCCATCACACAAAACATGAAAAAACGCGGGGGAGGCATCAACGATATTGTATTAAGGGATTTGAGCCATAAAATGAAAGGTTACCATCAGCTCCATTGTACTTTTGAGACATTGGATGCCATGGGGGCCAATTTCATCAATTCGTGTTTGGAACAGTTTGCAAAGACTTTAAAAAAGCAAGCGCTTTCATACGATACTTTTACCGAAGAGGAAAAAAACATTGAGGTGGTGATGAGTATCTTATCCAACTATGTCCCCCATTGTTTGGTAAAAGCTGAAGTGAGCTGTCCAATATCCGACCTGGACAATAGTGATATGCCTGCTTCACAATTTGCCGAAAAGTTTGTGCGGGCGGTCAATATCGCCAAAATCGAACCCTACAGGGCGGTAACGCACAACAAGGGGATTATGAACGGAATTGATGCCGTGGTCCTTGCCACTGGAAATGATTTTAGGGCAGTGGAAGCTGGAGTTCATGCCTATGCCGCAAAGGATGGGCAATATTCAAGCTTGACACATGCCAAAATCGAAGATGGGATTTTCAAGTTTTGGATAGAAGTGCCCTTGGCCCTTGGAACGGTAGGTGGATTGACCTCTTTGCATCCTTTGGTGAAATTAGCATTGGAAATTCTTCAAAATCCAACTGCAAAAGAATTGATGCAGATTGTTGCCGTTGCCGGATTAGCTCAAAATTTTGCCGCAGTGCGTAGCCTGGTAACAACGGGCATCCAAAAGGGGCATATGAAAATGCACTTGCTCAACATGTTGAACCAAATGGGGGCCACCGAAACCGAGAAGCGACAATTGGTCACCTATTTTAAGGATCAGACCGTAACCAATGCCTCGGTAAAAGAAGCTCTGGAAAAGATTAAATCAAAATAATGGAAAAGGAGTTTTATAGCAACGGGAAGTTATTGCTTTCTGGAGAGTATGCCATTTTGGATGGTGCTTTGGGGTTGGCCATTCCCACCAGTTATGGACAATCGCTCCATGTAACCCCGACAACATCCGGTTTTTTGGAATGGAACAGTTTGGATGAGAACGATGAGGTTTGGTTCTCTGCGAAGTTTGACCTTGATAATTTAGAAGTGGTTTTTACTACGGACGAGGCAATGGCAAAAACATTGGTTACCATACTTTTGGAAGCCAATAATCAAAATCCATTATTGTTGACCGATAGTGAAGGGTTCCAAATTGAAACGCGCCTAACTTTTTCAAAATCTTGGGGATTGGGAACATCCTCCACCCTGATCAATAATTTGGCGCAATGGGCAAGAGTGGATGCCTATCAACTTTTACGAAACGCTTTTGGCGGAAGTGGATACGATATTGCCTGTGCGCAACACAATTCGCCAATTACATACCAATTGCAAAATGGGGAGCCCAATGTTGAAGAAATAAATTTTGACCCGATCTTCAAGGACTCGTTATACTTTGTATATCTTAACCAAAAACAAAATAGCAAGGAAGCCATTGCCGCATATCGACAACGACAATTTGATACATCCGAGCTGGTAAAAGAAATTTCGGACCTTACTCGAAGAATGATCAAAGCTTCCTCTTTATCAGATTTTGAGTCCTTAATGGAAGAACACGAAGCCTACCTTTCCCCCATTTTAAAGATGCCCCCGGTAAAAAAGCGTCTTTTTCCGGATTATTTTGGAATGGTCAAAAGTCTTGGTGCCTGGGGAGGCGATTTTGTGCTGGCCTCTGGGGATGAAAAAACCATATCTTATTTTAAATCCAAGGGTTTTAAAACTGTTGTCCCATTTTCCAAGATGGTCCTTTAAGCTATTTTGAAGCAGTTATTTTGTGTTCATTTGCCTCATTCGTAAACTCATATCGGGCATTCGTCAATTGGGAGCACCATAAACCCGTTGTTTTTCGCATTTTTATTTTTATATACTGTTTTGGTGACCATTTATAGTTGGTCATATTCCAGTGATAAATTATACCTTCTTTTAGTTGTTCCATTATTTATTTATGGTGTTGGTATTTACCTTCTGTTCCGACAACCAGATTTATTGCATGAGCAGGACTATGACCTTGATCCTTTACAAAAAAAGCGGGACAAGTATGAAAAAACAGGTCTTTCCGAAGCCTTTTCACAAGAGTTGAAAAATAAATTGGAAGACTTAATGAGCACACAAAAACTGTATTTGAATCATGAGCTTAGACTTGATGATATTGCAGAATTATTGGATATCTCTCGGCACCATACCTCTCAAGTCATCAATGAAAATTTCAATATGAGCTTTTATGATTTTATAAATTCATATAGAATAGAGGAAGCAAAGATTAGGTTGTTATCTAATTTTGAAAAATCATCTGAATCCATTTCCGATATAGCTTACCACTGCGGCTTCAACAATAGGGTTTCATTTTACAAAGCGTTTAAAAAAATAACGCAAGTCACTCCAAAAGAGTTTGTTCAAAACCCTGCTTAGCCTACAGTTTGTAAATGTTAATCTTCTTCGGCAAATATGTAAAGGTTAATAAGCGCTAACAATAGCCGCTACTTCTTTCCTTTTTTTTGTTCCGCAATCCACAAGGTGGGGCCCTAAATCTTACTTCTTTCCGATTATTAGTTTTCATTGTTTCGGAAGATTTTTTGAATTAGCCTACAAAAAAAGATTTATCCCCTCCTTGCTTGGATTCATTAACTAACTCTAAATTAATTTTTATGATAATGAAAAATTATTGGATGATGCCAATGCTGTTTTTCTGTTTTATAACAGCAGCACTAGCACAAGAAAAAAATGTTACCGGTGTTGTTACCGACCAAAATGGGCTGCCACTTCCAGGAGTATCCATTCTTGTCGTTGGAACTACAAACGGAACGCAAACGGACTTTGATGGAAACTATTCCATTATGGCCAGCACAGGTCAAGTGCTCCGTTTTAGTTACATCGGTCAAAAAACGGTGGATCGGACATTAGGAACGTCCACCACTATTAATGTAACCTTGGAGGAAGATACCCAGGCTCTGGAAGAAGTGGTCGTGACTGCACTTGGTATTGCTCGAGAAGAAAAAGCTTTGGGGTATGCCTCTCAACAAGTTGGAAATGAAAAAATTTCAGATGTTCCCACAACAAATATTATAAATGCTTTAAGTGGTAAGATTTCTGGGGTTAACATCACACAGAGCTCTGGGGACATTGGTTCTTCTTCAAGAATTACTATTCGAGGTATTTCTACAATATTTGGTAATTCACAACCATTGATTGTTGTTGATGGTGCTGTTATGGATAATAACACCTATGCAGGTGGCAGTACTGGGACCGATGTTCCCAATGGACTAGCTGATATTAACCCGCAGGATATACAAAGTATAAACGTCCTTAAAGGAGGTGCCGCAACTGCGCTTTATGGTATGAGAGGTACTAATGGTGTAATTGTAGTAACAACTAAAACAGGTAATAAAAATGAAGCTCTTGGAATTAGTCTTCATAGTTCTGTAACTTTTTCAAACCCATATATCTTTCCAAATTATCAAAATTCATATGGTCAGGGGCATAGTCCAGATTATTTTGAGTTTGTTGATGGCTTTGGGTATGACCAAGGTGCCAATGGAGGTGATGGAGGAACTGATGAAAGCTGGGGGCCTCGTCTAGACGCAGGCAACGAATTCATTCAATATTCATCAATAATTGCGAACCAAAACAATCCACAACCAATGCCTTGGGTTTCACATCCCAACAGTGTAATTGACGATTTTTATGAAACAGGAATGATGACTGATAATACTCTATCCTTCTCTGGCGGCACATCCGATGCCACGTACAGGTTATCACTAGGTTTAGTTGATGGAACCGGAATTATCCATAATACTGACCTCCGAAAATATAATATTTCTGGAAATGTAAACTTTGATTTGAGTGACAAATGGTCAGCAGGATTTAGTGTCAGATATATTAAGAGTACGTCAGAAAACAGAAATGCAGTTGGGTATGGAGATGTAGACAATCAAATTGGACAGCTAGTTTGGGGTGCACGACAAGTTAATTGGGGTGAGTTGAAAGATTGGGAAAACCTTCCCATGATAGAGACAAATGAACCCAATAGGCCAACTCCTTTAAACTGGAACCTACGTTATAATAATAACCCGTTTTGGGCTATGGACAATAATCTTCACCCTTGGGAAAGAAACAGATGGGTTGGCACAGCCAATATTGGTTATAAATTTACTGATGATTTGGTACTAAACTTAAGTACTGGGATAGACCTATTCAATGATGTCAGGGAAATTCAACGATCATTCGGTACTGTCAATTTCAGAAATGGTTATTACAATATAACAGAAAGAAACAGATACGAAGTCAACAGCCAAGCCATACTATCCTACAACACAGCTTTGGACAAAAATGAAAAGCTAAAATTCGGTTTGAGTTTAGGCGGTAATATAATGGTCAATAAATATAGGTTATTCAGTGGTACCGCTGAAAACTTGGTGATTGATAAACTATTTAATATTTCCAATTCAGCAGCTGCACCTATTCTTACTGATGATAGCAGTATTCAAAAAATAAATAGCTGGTTTGGGACTGGTGACATCAGCTATAATGATTATTTGTTTTTAAACTTCACAGGAAGAAATGATTGGGCGAGTGTACTTCCAATTAAAAACAATAGTATTTTTTACCCATCAGCTTCTTTGAGTGCTCTTGTGCACAGCATGGGAAATTTTGATCCTTCAGGTATATCATTCTTGAAGCTTAGAGGGTCATGGGCACAGACAGGTAGTGCAGGCCCCTTAAGCCCTTACAATGTAAGTCCAACTTATAGTTTATCAAGTTATCCTTTAAATGGACAAACTCCTACCGCATACTTACCAAACACCCTTTGGAATCCAGATATTACAGCACAAACCGAAACTGCAGTTGAAGCTGGTATAGATATAAGGTTTTTTAATAATAGATTACGTCTGGATGCCACTTACTATGATAAAAAGAACGAAGATGTTATCATGCCACTTTCAATACCAGGGTCTTCAGGATACTCAAACGTATGGAAAAATGCGGCAACAATAACTAACAAGGGTATAGAAATCATATTTGGGGCAGACATTATTGCGAGTACTGGTGATGGGTTTAATTTTGGAATTGATGTAAACTATGCCAAAAATGACAATTTAGTAACCGATATTGAGGGTGATGGCGTTATTAACCTAACCAACGGAAGACTTTGGAATGTATACACACAAGCGAGAAATGATCAACCAATTGGAGCTATGTTTGGTCCATCTTTTGAAAGAGCACCAAATGGAGATATTTTATACAGTAACGGCCTTCCTGTTCAAGGTGAATCCAAAGTATTAGGTAATTCTCAACCAGATTGGACAGGTGGATTAGGCTTAAATGCATCCTTTAAAGGATTTAGACTACGGACACTCTTTGACATTAAACATGGTGGAGATGTTTACTCTCAAACCAATACATGGGGTATGCTATCCGGTGTTTTGGAAGAAACGGTAGTAGGAAGAGAAACCGGTATTGTTGGTCAAGGTAGTATGTCTGATGGTAATGGAGGTTACATACCTAACAATGTAATTGTAAATGCACAAAATTATTATTCAACTGCATTTAGTCAAAACATTGCTGAATCTTCAATCTATGATGCATCATTTATTAAATGGAGGGAATTATCACTAAGCTATGCCATTCCTAGAAAATTACTTGAAAATACCTCCATGCAATCAATAGAACTTGGTGTAACCGCCCGAAATCTAGCCATTATACATAAGAAAGCACCACACATTGATCCGGAAACAGCTTTTGGTGTAGATGTTGGCCAGCAAGGGTTGGAATATGCACAAACTCCCTCAACTCGAACAATTGGCGTAAACCTAAATGTCAAATTCTAATTAATGAAAACTATGAAAAATATATTTAAAACATTTTTTCTGTTTGCAGTCATAGGTTTATCCTTTTTAATAAGCTGTGACAGTGATTTTGAAGAAATAAACACAGATCCAGATGAACCTACAGAGATTTCTGTTGATTTGCAGCTAGGTTTTATTGAAAGATCCCTGATAAATCAACTCTACAACATATATGCAGCGGGGGAATGCGCATCCACATGGCCTCAGCACATATCAAAACCTATATATAATGATGCAGATAGATATTATCCGAGATTAGGTGCGATTAATTCCTTTTGGAACACAATATACCTAGAAGTTATCGGAGAGTCCGATGAAATGTATCGGCTAGCACAGGAAAAAGAAAACAATGCGGTTCAAGGCGTTGCACTGACCCTTAAAGCCATAGCTCTGCAAACATTGACCGATGCCTTCGGGGACATCCCCGCTAGTGAGGCAAATCTGGCCATGGAAGGTAATTACACTCCAAAGTATGATACTCAACAAGAAGTATATGTTCAAATTTTTGAGTTATTAGATCAGGCAATTGCCAAATTCAATACAGGTGTTGGTGCTATAAATTCTGAACAGGATTTAATATATGCAGGTGATACTTCCAAATGGTTGAAATTTGCCACTTCGGTAAAATTTAGGGCACTAATGAGGGTTTCAAATACTAGTCTTTTTAGTCTCCAAGAACTTATGACTTTGGCAAGTTCCAATAATTTGATTATCCATAATGCAGATAATGCATTTATCCAATTTAGCGGACAAACTACACCAAACATTAATCCGCATAACGACACTAAAATCAATGGACGCGAAGCTGAATGGTGTATGGGAGAAGCGCTAGTAAATTTTATGCTATCAGAAAACGACCCTAGACTACCGGTGTACGCAAACCCAAATGATAGTAATGAATATCGTGGGAAACCTGCTGGTTACATTAACCCAGGTGTAAGTGGTTACGGAGCAGGGACAGTATCCCAAATTGGAGACGCTTTTATGGCTGCTGATGCTCCACTATACTTCATTACCGCTGCACAAGTTAATCTACTACTTGCCGAAGCTTCAGAAATTCATGGAATAGGTGTTAATCCCGAAGTATACTTTTACGAAGGAGTTTCGGCCTCCTTAGAACAAAATGGATTAGACCCTCTAAGTTATACTCCAGCATACAACGGATATCAATCAATTGCGGAGCAAATGTGGGTAGGTACTTTTTTACAAGGATACGAAACATGGGCCGAGTGGAGAAGATCAGACATTCCTGCTAACTTGGAACTTGCTGTGGATCCACAACCAGGTGTTAATGCAATTCCTACCAGATATACCTATACCACAGATGAAGTGGCATTAAATGGCAGTAATGTTGACGAAGCAGTTGCAAATCAAGGTGCAGATGCTCTTACCACAAAAGTTTGGTGGGATAATAATTAAGCCTACAAATAATTTAAAGAAGAAATAGAAATGAAAAAAATAATAGCTATACCATTATTCTTAAGTTTATTTTTTATAAATCTAAGTTGTGATTCCGAAGAAGAATCAGAAGTGCTTCAAAACCGTGATACTGCAGGTATTCTAATCGATGTCAGTGGGTCTGGAAATGTTTTGGGCTCACCAACAACTCCTGAAGATTTAGCCAATTCAACAATTAGCTTCAGTGTTAATTCCTTAGAAATGAATGTAGAAAAAATCTCTGGTGTTGAAGATGAAATTTCAAACTTTGAAATTGTTAAACAATACAATGGAGGTTCGGAAGTAATTATAGCAACATTTGATGCAGTCCCATTTAAGCTGAGCCTGAATACCTTGGATGAGTTCTTGTTAGGGTCTGGAACGGATGCAAACAAATTAAGAATTGGTGACATCTTTACTTTTACCATAAGAGTAAATCAAACGGATGGTGATGTTTATATGTATAAAAGCCAAAGTTTCAACATTACTGTAAATTGTTTTGCAGATTTAACAGGTGCATATACTGTAACAAATTCTCAATGTGGTTCTGGATCATCTGGAACAATACCAACAGTTAATATCTCCCAAACTCCGGACGGTAATTGGTATCTTGAAACAGCAGATGGAGGGCTATTGCAATATTGCACTTCAAATACAGCTCTTGTAAATGACGGTACCATATCTGTTGTATGCGGCCAAGTACAACCATCTGACAATATAGCATTTTGCCCAGATTATGGAATTGGTTGTATAACTGGCGGAACTTGGAACCAAGAAGATGGTATCTTAGAGCTTGAACTCAATGATGGATTCTTCGGTGTTGGCGACTATACGGCAACTTATGTTAGACAATAAAATTAAAAATCTTAAATTTTAATTAAGTAAAAAGAGGCCAAATTGGCCTCTTTTTTATTTTGGTTAAATTTTGAGAAGATTACATATAAAATACGTCTGTCAATCTAATCTCTTTTAAAATCATAATAGCCAAACATAAAAAATCAAAACAATAATCCATCAACCCAAACAGGCCATCCATCAATTAGTCCCAGTAAATTCCAACCATAACATATAAGTTTGGGTTCTATTCATCAAACTTTTTTAACCAAAAATGGTTGGTACTTATAAAAACATAGTTGGTAAAACCCTCATGGGAATCTTTTTACTATCCACTTCTTCCACTTTTGGTCAAATAGATATCGATGTTTCGAATAGACTTGACAATTTTATGAGTGAAAGTCGTGAAATCAGCTACAACGAAATTACTTCTGAGTCCGTAAAAAACATTTTAAAGTATAGTGTATTCCATATTTTGCAAGAAACCAAAAACATATATGGTAAAAAGGAGAAAAATATCAACGAATTTATTGTCATAGATACTGGAGAAAAAGTAACACGATTTGAACCTGTTAAATCCAATACAAACCTACCAGAGCTGACCAGTTATATTCAGGATGCATTTGTACTCAACAAAGACACCGCTCCACACTTTCAAGCACTTTTGGATTATATCTACCCTATTGCCGAGTGGAAACCGGACAAAAGGGAGTTTTTTCAAAAAAATGGTAAATGGTACTTTCTTCGAGATGCCTATTTCAGGTCCAAACAAGGTTTTGAAATCACCGTAGATTCCAAAGGAAAAATCACGGATATCTGCTATAGAATGAAATGGAACGAACCTAACAGCAAATAATCCGAACTTGACACCACAAAAAAAGTCTCCCAATTGGGAGACTTTTTTTGTATCGAGATTGCTAAATCCTAGTAGAATATAGCTCTTTTATCCTCTATCTCGGCTTTCTCTTTCAAAGCGTTATAAACGGCTGCATTTACCCTTGCCGCAGCACTGGTCTGCAAGTTCTGTGCAAAAGTACTATAGTTTTCAATATCCGGCGCTTCTGTTTTGTTGGTCACTTTGAGCTTGAATACACCAGAATTTCCTTCAATAAGGTCAGAAGTCTGGTCCTTGCCCAAAGTAAATGCTACACCCACCACCAATGGCTCCCTACCGGCCCCAGGCAGCGTGGGTGATTTTAATGTGACCGCAGAGGCCGTGCTCACACTTACATTGTTATCTGAAGCAATGGCTTCCATAGTTTTTCCTTGGTTGGCCGCTATAATCTGTTCCGCTTTACGCATTTTTCTAATTTCGGGCAATGCAGTTGCGGAAGCATCTTCAGGTGCCATAAGTCCTTTTTTGTACTTCTTGGTCAATTGTACCACTGCATAACCGTTATTTACATTAAAGCGCTTGATGTCCCCAACACTGGTATCGTCATTAAATGCCCATTGTACCACACTACGCTGGGAACCAAGACCCGGAAGATTTTCTTCCATTTCCTTGATCTTGTTAACAGGTCTTACTGTATAGTTGCTTTCTTTGGCAATATCACTAAAGGCTTCTGGTTCTGCATCCAAGACAGCCATTTCAAATTTTGTCGCATCGGTAAACAAGGTATTTATGGTCTCTTCTGATGGTTCAACTTCCCTAGTCAAGGTTGCTACCTGAATCACATCTTGTTTATCATCCACCTTGATTATGTGATACCCGAATTGGGTCTCTACCATACCTATGGTTCCTGTTGGATTCCCAAAACAGAAATCGTTGAATTCATCGGCCATAACTCCTTCTTGGAAGTATCCCAAATCTCCTCCACGAGGTGCGGAGGGCCCATCAGAGTTTTCCCTTGCCAATGTCGTAAAGACTACATCCTCTTTTTTTGCTTCGGCCAATAACCTTTTTGCTTCTGCCTCTGCTTCTTCTTTAGTTCGTGTTATGGCCGGGTTGGCTCTTTCTGCTCCTTCCCACGCAATAAGTATGTGGCTTGCTTTTACGGTTCCATTTACTTTTTTGTCCATAACCTTGGACACTTTATAGTAATTTCCATCTTTGTAAGGGCCATAAATCTCTCCAACCTCCATAGCCATAAGGGTATCGGCCACAATAGAGGGAAGATCCTTCTTCGCTTTGTATATGGTATCAAATTTAGTGTCGGAATACCTGTCCAAAAATGCCGTCATATCCTTGGTGTTCCTAAACCCAAGAATGGTGTCATTCGCATCTTTTGCCTCAGAATATTCAACAGTATCATCCAAAAGAGCTGTAATTTCTTCTTTTACGTTATTATCATCTTCAGCGGATGGCTTTTCCTCAAAATACACAAACCGGATGTCGCGGGCCTTTTCTTGTTGGAACATGGCCTTGTGATCGTTTATGTAGGATTGAATATCACTCTTGGACACTTCAATGGTACTGTCAGGAATGGAGGTATAAGGAATACGAACATACTGGAGATCCACTTTGTCGTTGTCCATGTCATAATCAAGTTCACCTTCGGCAAGGGTTGCAGTAACTCCACCTTTTACCAAATTGAAATACATGCGCTCCTTAGCGGCCTGAATAATGGATTTTTCATCTTGCAACCAAGCATCGTAACGCAAAGGGTCGTTGGCTTTCCAATCTGCAATGGCACTTTTAAAGACTTCTTCATTAAATATCCCATTTTCATCTTGGAAATCAGGAATTTGCGCATAACCTGATGTTCTCACAAACTCTATGATCTGATCGCTCTCCACATCAATACCCAAATCTTCGAACTGTTGGTTCAAAATTACCTTTCTTACTTCTTGATCGTACACCATGTTCACCAACTGGGTTGAAGTAACACTGGGGCCATATCTTCTGGAAGCTGTTTCTACTTGAGCTCTAAATTCGTCGATGGGAATATCCTCTCCATTTACTTCTGCAACCGAGGAGCCTATTTTTCCGCCAGAAAAATTGTTACTGCTGAATACTCCGGATATTACGAATGCGAACAACGCCAAACCAATTATTAGAATCAGAACTGTTGTCCGTTTTCTAATATTCTCTAATATTGCCATTTTACTGCTTGTTTTCTTTAAATTCAGTGGGCGAAAATACCACTTTCTTTTCAAATAGGAAAGCTAAAATAGGGACGGAAATTATTAATCTTCAGTATGAACGGTCACACTTACCAAATCTATTTTGGTGTTGGACACTTCCAAAATTTTAAAGGTAAAATTGTCGATGGTCACTTCTGAATCCTGTTCTGGAATCTCTCCTGTCCTATTTACTATCAATCCTCCCAAAGTTTCATACTCTTCTCCCTCTGGAAGCTCCAACTTATAATTTTCATTAATATAATCCACCTCCATACGGGCGGAAAACTTATATTCATTTTCACTTATCTGCTCTTCGTACAGGTCCGTGGAATCGTGCTCATCCTCAATTTCCCCAAAAAGCTCCTCTATAATGTCCTCAACTGTCAAAATACCGGAAGTTCCTCCGTATTCATCCAAAACAACGGCCATACTTTTCCGTTTTTTGGTAAGTACATTTAAGATGTCCTGGATCAACATGGTCTCGGGCACAAACTCTACCGGAAGTAGGATGCTTTTGATGGTCTTGGGTTTTTTGAACAGTTCGTACGAGTGGACATACCCAATGATCTCATCTATGCTTTCCTTATAAACCAAAATTTTGGAATAGCCGGTTTCTGAAAACAGTTTGGCCAGGTTTTTCGGGGTCTCGTTCAATTCCACCGCAGTAATCTCCGTACGGGGCACCATTACCTCCCTTGCCTTTACTGTTGAAAATTCCAGAGCGTTCTGGAAAATTTGAATCTCGGAATCCACTTGGTCCTCTTCTTCCACGGTCTCCATTTGTTCGGTAATATAATCCCCAAGCTCCAATTTGGTGAAGGACAATTGCACCTCATCCCCATCGGTTTTGAAAAAAACTTTCAAAATAAAATCGGAGACCTTGATCACGAACCAAGATATAAATGAGAAGAGCAGATAAAAGATATAGGCGGGAACAGCAAAAATCTTTAGAAGTGCATTGGCATATATCTGAAAAAACACCTTGGGCAAGAATTCTGCTGTCAACAGAATTATCAATGTTGAGATAACGGTCTGTGACAACAAACTGAAATCTGTCAACAAGACATTTACAAACTGATAATTGGTTGGCAAAAGGTCCTGGAACCAGTCCATGAGCACTTCCCCCATGAACAGTCCATAGACCACCAGGGCAATGTTATTGCCAATAAGCATGGTTGCTATAAACTTTGAAGGTTTTTCAGTAAGCAAAGTAAGTGCCTTGGCCAGAAAGCCTTCCTGTTTCTTCTCGATTTCAATATGAATCTTATTGGCGGAAACAAAAGCAATTTCCATTCCTGAAAAAAAAGCAGAAAACAGTAGGGATAGAACTATGATGATGAGGGAGTGGTCCAATGCTATTCTTGATTATCCTTTTTTCGTTGTTCGAAACGCTTCCGATATCTTCTCCTGAACATGAACATGGCAATGGATACGACCGCAAAGAAGATAAAAATGTAGGTGTCCTTCGGGTTTACGCTCCAAAGTGTGGCAATCTTATAAATGGAAATGGCCGCTACGGCCAAATAAAGGTATTCTGTATATTTTAAAATCTTGATCATTCTATTCTTCTTTAATCGTCATAAGACCATAAGTCTTGTTGGCCTTAAAAAAACTGAAATCCTTATTAAAATCCATTCCCTCACCGTCCATTATGGTCCCATCCTCGGGGTTTGTATATTTGAAGGATGATTCAGTAAAAATCCAGTTGTTCTTTCTATCAAAGTACAATTGGTCGGTCTCCAGTTTTTTTCCATCGTGGGTTTCAATCACCACGTTTCCTTGCAAATCTATCAAATTGGTCTGTGAATATACAATGCCATAATCGGCAACTATAACACTTTTTTGATTTTTCTCGTCGTAGAAATCAACTTGAAGCCCTTTGGGAAAGGTACGGAATTTAAATGTTTGGTTATCAAAATCCTCGGACAGCGGGCTGGACAGAACAGCAATCACCCTTGATGTTGCCGAATCCTGTGTGCTCATTGCCTCAACGGTCTCTGTGTAGGTCAATGTGAAGTTTTGGGCCACACCTTGTGGGAACAGTGGTTTTACGGCTTCCTCTCCCACTCTTTCGTAATCGTCACCACAGGACATAAAAAGGATTGCCACGGTAAAAACCGTGGCAAAGCTCTTTAAAATATATTCTAATCTTTGTTTCACTACAAATTAGGTACAGTGACACTACCTCCTACCCAACAACTAAAAGAAATCTTTTGCCCAGCTTTTCCTGAACTAAAAATCATTTCTTTTGTAGGAGCTTTGGCTGCATAACTAGCTGCTGTTTGATTTGCACGGCTACTCAAGGCAGGGTCTACCCTTCCAGCTTTTCTTGCCATGTCGGCCGCTTTCCAATAAATCGCTCTTTTTTCGAACGGTGTGCTACCACAGTCGTTTGCACTGGATGCATAAAGATTGGCGATCAATAAATATGCTTTTCCATTGGCAGGGTTTGCATCAATCGCCTTTAATGCATAACTCCTTGCTTGTGACTTACTACTTCTTCTTACCGTGGTTGCAATTTTATATAGGATATCGGATTTCTTATAAGAATCTGTTTCCAATTCCACTGCTTTGTTGAAATCGGCCAGAGCACCTTTCATGTCTCCAGATTTTTGTTTCAATACCCCACCGTACATGTATGCATCTGCTGATGGATCCAAGGCCAATTGGGCCTCGAACAATTTTCTAAACATTGGGTCGTCCGTACATTCTTTGGAGAACATTCTTCCCACTGCGCGCTTTACCCACTTTATATCATCTTTCTTTTCTTCGAAGCTCTTCTCGTACAAAGGAATAAGGTTGTCGCAATCTGCAAGGGCTCCCAATTTGGAATCCACACTGCTTGCTACCTTACCATAAGATTCAGAGTTTACGGTAGCAACCCTAAGTTGTCTTTTTTCTTTGGAAGTCAGGGTACCCAAAGAATCTTTTGGAAGAAGTTTTGTTACGATCTCAGTAAGTTGTTTGTTTTCCTCTTCAATCTTACCGGTGACATCATCGTATGTATTAAACACATCTTGAAGGTCCTTTTTGCCTGCTTCGTGCAAGTCCACCAAGCTGGAGAAGTATAGGTACAAAGCCCTAGGGTTTTTGAAATTGGCCTGATCCTCTTTAAAAGCCTTGTCCAACATATTGAACAACTCCTCATCAGAAGCCATTTTGTTCTCGTACATCAACAATGCCTTGTCGATGGCCACGCCGGCTTTGCTATAATTGGTAGGGAAATATTTCAAGCTGTTGTCATACAGGGTCAAAAGATCTTGGATATAACCATCTTTTTCAGTTCCGGTCGAGCTTTTGATTTTAGCCTTCAATATTCTTTCTCCGTAGGAGAAGTTGGCTTTGTTTATATCCGGGCAACTTTCGTAGACCATTTTCCATGGTTCGTAAGCTGCATCATAATTTTTAACCTTTACGTGTTCTGCATAAATTGACAGATTGGTCATACACTCCGGGTTCTGCGCCTGTGCCATACTTAATCCCGCCAACATAGTGACCATTATCATTGTTAAGTAGTGTCTCTTTTTCATCTTACTAATTTTAAAGCTGTTAAAGTACAAATTTTCATTAAAAAATCCTCTTTCAGGACCTTCTATGGGTGGTTATTTATCAATTTTTCAAAAAAAGGGGCCATCAATTTATTTTTCTCTGTTGAAACCATCTATCATTTAATGATAAGCCCACATTTACCTTAAAATAACTTTCTTCTACAAGGTTTGCGTCAGTTGTTCCACGTCTCCCCAATTCAAATCCGAGGTTAAGATTGGAGAAAGATGTTCCCAACGGTAATCCCATTCCAAAAGTTATGCCAAAATTATTTATTTCCTTATCGTTCACTACCAAACCGCTAACATCATAACGCAATCCAGCACGATACGTAACTCTTTTAAAATACCCTGATAATGGTCGATAATCAGGTATCCAATATCCACCAAAAGCATAGGTATTGGCATCGGTATAGGCTACATTTTCCAATCCTAGGAAGGCATTCTCAAAATCACTCATTTGTTGAAAACTGTACTCTGCCCCTAAAAACCATTTTTTGTTCTCACCAAAACCAAGACCTACGGTTGTTCTGGTGGGCACCTTTAATTCTGTATTCCTCAGATTGGATGCGTCCAAATCCACGTCTATTACTTCAACATTATTCCCTGTCGAGAGGGAAAAGGACCCCAACGTTTGTGTATTTTTTGAAACCAAGTTCCCTCGGGTATTCACCAATATGGATGTGTAGAGGGTATATTTATCTTTAATGGTAGGGTTATAATTAATGGCGTATTTAAAATCATATCCATTTATCCTCGATTCCCGATTGTCCAAAGTTCCGAACTGAACATCTTCAACACTCTGGATCCTTTCATACTCCAAAGTTCCAAAGTTATAATTGGCAGTGATTCCCAAACTAAGGTTCTTTATAGGTTCGAAACCGATGGATGCATACAATCTGTTAAGCCCACCTTCACCTGTAAAATAGTTTGTTACTTCCGCTCCTTGGGTATTTGTGGAACTTGAACTGAGACTGTAGCCCACAGAAGAGTAGGGCATTATCCCAAAGCCCATTCCAATGTTTTTTGCCAATGGGAATGCTATGGCAAGGTAATCCAGATTGGTCACTGAAATATTTTGCTCCTCGTTCCAATCCTTGAGTCGGTATTCTTTGTGGGAGATCCCCGCCGTATATGCGGTCAATCTCAGTTTAGAGTATGCCGCGGGATTGTTAAGGTTGATATGGATACTATCCCCGTACATACTAATACCGCCCATCATTTGGTTGTCCACGGTTCCGTTGTCCCTGTTGTCGCCAATTCCAAAATATGAATATGGCGATATGGTTCCATTTTGTGCGAACAGACCATGGGCAGTCACGCAGAAAAAAGCGATCAGAATTTTTTTAATCATTCAGTTTGTGTTGTATTCCAGTAGGCAATTTAACCCCTCCAAGAGAAATTTGGAGTTCGCAAATATGGTGTTTTTTAGCCTTTTGGCAAAAAAATGGGAGTCTCCACCTGTTAAAATAACTGTTAAATCTTGAAAACGAGATTGATATTGATCTATAACCCCATCTATTTCCTGGGTCAAACCATTAATTACACCACTGTGCATGCAGGATTCGGTGGAATTACCTATGAAATCCAAAATTTCATCGGGCTCGAGCAAGGGCAATCCTGATGTTTGCTCGTGCATGGCATTGTACCTCATCCGCATACCTGGAGAAATGGCTCCCCCGATATATTCTCCAAAATTGTTCACTAGGTCATAGGTAATGCATGTTCCTGCATCAATTACCAAGGTATTGCCCCTTGGGTTATGGTTATAGGCGGCCGCAGCCAAAGCCAGCCGATCTACCCCTAAAGAATGGGGCGTGGCATAACTGTTTTTAAAAGGGACTTTGGATGTGTTTGTGAGGACATGCACTTTACAAAACAACGCAACAACATCCCTCTCCCTTTTGTCCAATTTTCCCACGGACGATATAATTGCTTTGTTGATTCTTGGGTACTTTTCAAACAGTTCCTTGATTTTTGACAAGAACAGACCAGATTCCGAGCTTTGGTCAAAAACCATCCTCCTGTTTTCAAAAACAGCATATTTGATCAATGTATTGCCAATATCGATAACCAAGTTCATATTGCAAAGATCGCTAATTAGAAAAAATCAAAACCTTTTTTTCCGGTTTTTGTTTGTATATCCTAATTTTGAAATTATATTTGCACCCGCTTAATAAAGCTTGGTACCTTAGCTCAGTTGGTAGAGCAACGGACTGAAAATCCGTGTGTCCCTGGTTCGATTCCTGGAGGTACCACCACAAACCCTCGCTTCCAAAAGGATTGCGGGGGTTTTGTTTTTAGACATTTTGCCCTACCATTACCGCTTGCCGTTTGTTGGTTTTGAATTCACTTGGACTAATGCCATATTTTTCCTTAAAGATTTTGGAAAAATAACTCCGGCTGGTAAATCCAATGGAATAAACCACTTCGGAAATGTTCATTTCAGAATTGGCAATCAAATCCCTGGCTGTTTCCAATCTCGTATTTCTAATAAATTCTGTTACCGTATTGTTATAGAGCAATTTAAATCCTTCCTGAAGCTTTGCCTGTGTCAACCCCGTTTCCAAAGCGATCTCTTCCAAGGTAAAATCCCTCGAGATTTGCTTTTCCAATTTTTTGGCAAAGTTTCGGACTTGTTTCAATTCTCTTTTTAACAATGTGGTAGTAGGCCTTCTGTTATTAACCTCTTTGTTGTGCTGAATCATATGCAGCGACAATATCTGATACACCATGCCCTCTATCTGCATTATACGGATCATTCCCTTGGCCTTGATTTTACCCATCTCCGACATTACATCCGCAATCTTTAAATTGTAGGAACCGAAATAGGCAAATACTTTCTCATGATCGGTATCCATAAACACCCTATAGAGTTCTTTGTTCAAATTCTCCCCTTGGTTCAATCTTTTACGCAAAAATGGTTTACGTACTACTTGAATCACACTGATATTGAGTTTCACATCCTTAGGATAGTACCGGTTGGAAACCCCACCATCCCGATTGGTCAATATCACCGAATGGTACTGTTCCATGAACTGGATCTCATCTTTTGGTTGATATCCATACTTATGCCCGCAATAGCCATCTAAACAATAATAAAAACTAATGGGGTTAAAGTTGGACGCGTCCATCTCGATCTCCACCTCATCAAAAAAAATAATATCCAACAGGAGTAGACTGCCTCCCCATCCAAAGGTGATCAACTTTATATTCCCCTTCGCCTTTTCGTTATCAACTTCCAATACATGTTCACCCCAACGTTCCGCAATACTGCCCCTAAGCACATCGTTTATCTGCTCTACCCATTCGGTGGTATCTTGGGCATCTACCTTTATATTGATCATAGGGTCTTAATATGAATTTTAATTGTGGTGCTCGATTGCGAATTCTTAAAGATAGGATTTGTTTCCTTCTGTATTACGATAAAAAAATGTACTTGGGATAATTTGAACCTTTTTATGATGAAAAACATCACGGTCAGAACCATTTGGATCAATAGCAATGGCAACGATACACATACTTGTGATTTATAATTTAATCGATCATGATTTACAAACTTTCTAATGTTGCAGTCCATGACCTTGATCAAATTGCACGGATAAAGGAATCCTTTCCCCAAAGAATATGCTTGATCTTCGCAACCGGTTTTTACGCTTATTTAATACAAAAAGGAAGAATCTGCAGTTTTCATCTGTACCAGTCATCGGGCAAGCCTTTTTTGATGAGAACCTATAATATTTAAAATATGGTTTTTAGATGTGCGGCTTTGATTACCCATAAAATGGCAGTTTTATCTCAAATTATCACGATGTGAGCCATCTTGCGCCCATTATAGCACCTAAAAAGACAAAAATGGCCTATGGTTGTCACAATCCATAGGGGCCGAATAATTAATAAAAACTCATGGAAGAACACGGTAAGGTCAAGCTGATGGCAAAGCGCCTATCAAATGATTTCTTCCAACACCGCATCCCCTCACAGCATATATTCTTTACCCAATAGTTTCAAACCAATTGTGCAATACTTAACAATATTTTCGGATAAAGCACATAAAATTTAGCTTTTGAGTCAATCTTAAAAGTAAAAGCGACAATGATTGGCGCAAAATCAACGGAAATTTGTAATGTACTGATTAAGAGTTGGTCAGATATTAACTTAAAACAGAATCATTATGTTACGTTGGACAATCACCTTTATAATCTTGGCTATAGTGGCCGGTATTTTCGGATTTGGCGGAATTGCAGCAGGAGCAGCAAGTATAGCTAAAATCCTATTCTTCATATTCATCGTCTTGTTTATTATCTCTTTGATAACCGGGAGAAGAAAAGTATAGAACAAAACCTAAAAAAAATCATTAACCCAAAACACAAATATGAAAAAGTCACTAAGTATATTTATCCTTTTCATGACCATGGCAATGACCATGAGCATGACGAGCTGCAGAGAAACCACAGAAGATAAGACAGAAGATGCCATCGAAGATGTTAAAGATGGGCTGGAAGACGCTGGCGATGAAATCGAGGATGCTGCCGACGATGTAGAGAATGAAATCGATAAGGCCACTGACACCATTTCGTAAGCACTTATTCTCTATTATATGTAAAAAAACTCCGGTACCAAGTACCGGAGTTTTTTGTTTCCAAACACTTCCCGTTATACCAATTGATGCTTAACCTAGAATCAGGTCAAAACATTGCTGTACATCCTCTCTTTTATTTGGGTCATGGAAGGGTCAAAAGGTTCATCCACCTTTATTACACCATGTAATTTATTCCCTCCTAAAATCCGCCTCCATCAAAACCCAATCATTGGGATCTAAGACGACCCTGACAGGTTCAAAATCAATTTCTATTTTGGCCTTGAACGATTTCTTATCGACCATCAACCTCTTAATGAGTTGTTCGCCATTAGTGCCGTACACCCCAATTTCCATTGGCATTTTGAACACACTTCCATCTTCTTGGACTTGATCCAAGCGTATGAACACTTCTTTCTTCCGATCATCATATGTCCAAGACCCTTGGTATTTGAGCATTCCAGGTTCATACAACCATTGTTTAAAAAAGTAATCCAGGTCCAGCCCCGAAGCTTTCTCCATTTCCCGAATAAAATCAGCAGTTGTGGCATTGAGGTCTTTGTATTTTTTATAATATGCCCGAATTCCTTTCCAGAACACATCCGTTCCCACAACACCTCTGAGCATATGTAATATCCAACTACCTTTTTGATAGGTCTGTACAGTTGTCACCTTGGACATATCGGTGAGATTGTCATGAACAATTCGATAATCTGGATTTTTGGCTTGAAAATCAATGGCGATTTGCTTACTTTTTTTCAGCCCTCTCATAAATTCATCGTGTCCATATTCGTGTTCGATAAAAAGCAAGGTGAAATAAGTGGCGAAGCCTTCGCTCAACCAAACGTCGTCCCAATCAAATTCTGTTACGGCGTTACCGAACCATTGATGGGCAATTTCATGGATAACCACATTTCTCCAACGCTCGTTCCTATTCCCTACCACGGACTTTTCACTGTATAGTATGGCCGATGCGGCCTCCATTCCCCCACTTACGCTATTGGATTGAATATTGGCCAATTTTTCATAGGAGTATGGCCCCACCCAATCGCTAAAGAACTCCAGCACTCTTTTTGTGGGAATGGCAAAATCGTAAAACCCAGCATCCTTGTTCTGTGGATACACCCATGTCTCAATGGATTTGCCATCAAATTCATCAACATATTGGACAGCAAACCTAGCCACACCTAATACATATAACCAAGTTGCAATGGGAACTGACTGTTTCCAGTGAGTGAGCCGTTGCCCATTTGGGATGTCGGTTTCCTCAACCTTCAATCCGTTGGAAACAACTTGGTATTTCGATGGTGCGATAACAATAAATTCACAGGTGGCCTTGTCATAGGGATGATCGATGGTTGCCAACCAGTTTCGGCCTTTGTTGGGCCAATTATCACTAAAAAAAGTACGGTCTCCGTATTTGTTGTCGTCAATTTTTAGACCGGCTGCCGGGACGCCCCTGTAACTAATGACGTAGCGGCTGTATTGATTGGCCTTAGAGGGTTCGGGCAAATGTATGACCAACACGTCATCTTCGTGCGTATATTCAAGTCGTTTTCCATCCGAAATCACTTTACTTATAGTCATTCCCTTATTGCCCATTTTTTTGGATGCCTTGACCAAATCCAACCGCAGTGACGTTTCCCCTTCAGCCAAATATCTTATTTCAACCGTTTCCTCGCACTGAATTTCATCGATAGAATCGGATAGTTTGAGTCGAAACACATAATTAATGGCATCAATATTTGTGTTTTTAGGGTAATTGTCAGTAAAAGGAGATGCTTTGACAGGACAGGTAATAATGATCAACAACAGTAATACAATGTTTTTCATTTGGTTAAAGTGGTGTTTGTTGGTCATTTTTAAATTATGATCAGTTTTTTGAGCTTAATTCAACTGGAGGGTTAAATTCCATTATTCCTTTTTCCGCTATGGTTTTTTCCACGTCCTTCAAAGAAGAAGGAACAAAAGCACTCAAGTTTTCAACACCATCTTTGGTGACCAGGGCAACATCTTCAATCCTAATATAGAGCCGTTCCTCTGGGATCCATATCATAGGGTCTATAGTAAATACCATACCGGGCTTTAGGGGAACTTTTCTCACGTTTCCAACATCATGGACGGCCATGCCCACTGGGTGCTGAAAATGCCCCCTGAATTTGATTCCTTCCTGAACAGCCTTTAGATAATGTGGCTTTACGAAGGTTTTTCCCTTTATATACTCTTTCATATCGGCCGCAGCTCTATCCAAGACCTCATCCGATGTTACCCCTGGCTTTATGTATTTGAAAAGGGCATCCCTATAGGCTACAATGAAATTGTACAGCTCTTTTTGGGCTTTATCAAACTTACCGTTTACGGGCCATATCCTTGTTACATCACTGGTGTAATATTTATAATCGGGTGCATAGTCCATTAAAACCAAATCCCCCGATTTAAGTTTGTCCGTTTTGTGAAAATAATGCCCCATAAAAGCATTGGTTCCCCCTCCGATAATTGAGGAATACCCATCACCTTGAGATCCGTGAACATAAAAAATATACTTGGCCACCGCATCAAGCTGATACTCAAAGACACCTGGTTCGGTAGACTTCATTGCCTCTATAATGGCCAATCCAGCAATTTTCGTAGCCTTTCGAATCAAGTCAATCTCCTCCTTACTTTTAATCAATCTCATATTGTCCAAGATTGGGGACAGATCTTGAATTTTGAACTGGGGAAACTGGGATTTTATTTTCTGTACGAACATTGCTTCTTTGGCCATTGAAGCATCCCAAGGATCTGCCGTAGTACGTGCTTGTCCATATAAAAGTTCATCCCTGCTATCGTTACCTGTTTCTGCGGGACTTAGGGGAGTATAGAGCAGTGGAGCGTCAGATTTTATGAGGCCTGTCCGGACCAAATCGGCCGACAGGAACTCGTATCCCTTGACATTATCAACACCGGTTAGTTCAATTACCAAATCCTTGTCTTCCGCAGATAATATTTTCCCCTGTCCTTTTTCTCTCCCTTCGTCCCTATGCGGTAAGTAAAGAGTTGTCTGTTTATTTTTACCATTGAGCAGAAGGTAAGCGTGGTCCGTTTCCAATCCCGTTAGGTAATAAAAAGTATTTGTTTGCCTAAAAACTTTAAAGCCGGGAGCACTGCCAGCACCTTGTATTAAGGCCACAGCATTATCCCCTATAGCATTGAAAATGGTATTTCTTCGTTCCACAAAATTATCAACACTGAAGTCTGTTTGGTAATGATGTTTATTTTGGGCTTGTAATTGATTTAGAAATAAGAAGGGCAAAATGAACAAGAATCTCACATAGGTTTTTTTCATATTTAGCTTGGTTGAGGTTATCAATAGTTTGGTTATCGTCCAATATATGAAAAATAGCTTTCAAAGTGGTCTAAAAAACGACACCAACACTAGCCCTCTGGGAAGTTTTACACATTACATAAAATCCAAGGCCCATAATTTTATTAATATTGATCTTTTCATCTTATTATTATTAAAGATCGAGACATATTTTGCTCTTCGAGTTTCTAAAATATTTTATTGAAAAATACGGTTAAAACCATTTACGCCAACACTTTTTACAACTCTCGGCAAGCTCTTTAAATATTTATGAATTACAAACAGGTATGTAGTGCAAAGCACAATAAAGTGGAAAGTGAGATTGGAATCCTTTCATACATGCAGGTCATGCCCAATATCGAGACTTGGCAACGATCTGCCCACTACTTAAAAATGCACCAATGGAAAAATTAACAAGTCTGGATTGATTGTACGAGTCCCTTAAAAATCTACCCTAATTGCCCAACAGGATTTATCCATTCAAATGGCACCACATCAAACAAACACTGTTTGCCCAATCCATTTTAGACCAACCCATATCATTAAACATGGATCACAGATGAAGCAATGGAATTTGAAAAGTTTTTGATCTCCTTAATTTTTGGCTGCACAAGGTTGTTTGCAATCATTGAAAATAAAGGCTCGGGGGTTTCATCGCTGACAGAAACAAATCCATTTTCCAGGTTGATTTCCACCGATATCAAAGAAAGATAGTCCATTAAATGTTCTGCTTCTTTAATAAGTATTTTTACTACCTGAAGCCGAACCGCATATTCCAAATTGACCCTGTCTTCATGGGGCAATGCACTCTTACTTTGTAAATTATTCCAGATTATTTCCAAGGCGGATTTTGGACAAAAGTAACCCAAACAAAATTTAATTTACAATTAAGACACATTAAATTAACATGGAAAAACAGATAGCGCCATAACTCCCATCCTTTATCTTATTAACGATATGGACACACTATCAAATAGATGGAAATAAAAATAAGTCAACCACCCTTTTATTTTTAGATTTCTATAGCACTTGTCCCACTCAACTTCTTAATGTTTTCATAAATATGAAAATCAAATGCCCATATAAGCAAAAAATATCAAACTAACCCTTATATTTAGCCGATTACGAATAATTTTACAAAAAAAATGACCCAAGAGTTACTTGAAAAGGCGGAGGAGTTTGAAAAAAGGCCAATGAGCCACATGTCCACCAGTGATAGGGTTAAAGCCTCTAGAGAAGCAAAGAGTTTAATCCTCTCTATCAACGAAATTTATAAAAAAACAAAGGACTCCAAATTAATGGAGGCCATGAAAAGCATTACTGCTAAGAAACGAAAAATAGAAAAACGACTCAAAGGGACTCCTTTGGTTTAGTTTTTATAACCTTAATACTTTTTGTGAAAAGATGTTGGACCTTCCCATCTAACATGATGTACCTTTTCCTAAAATTAAGTTTCTTACCATTATCGATATAAAACACTGTTTTTCAGACGAAAAGCATACTCGAACCAAACCTTCTTGTTTTTCGAAAGGAGGGTTTTCTCCATTTACATAGCATTTATAACCACTTATGTCCAAATTACTGCAACCAATAAAAATATGGTTTGTGGTCGGGGGTGTTTTAAATAATTTAGTGATGTAGTTTTAACTCAACTAAATAATTAACACTCAGAAAAATGAATCCATTAGAAGCAAAACTCGGATACCTATTTTGGTATGTTGTAATTGCACTTTCCTTCTACTTTCTTTTAAGCAGCATCTACTTATATATCAATTAATCTATACTAAGCACTAGACAAAATTATCAGTAGTTAGCAATGTGTCTTAATTGGGCTCCACATCAGGTGCCCTTTTTTTATACATTACATTATTGGGAGTCCCAATTCTTTTTTATCTCGACCCGTTCCTTAATTTTCATACATAGTATTTTTAAGGACAATCATTTTCCGTCCAAAAAATATTCATCTATTCCTGAAAGGAATGGAATCAAAAAACTACCTATCTTTAACATACGTTTTGCCAATCTCACCTAAATCTGAACACATTGAGCAAAAACCTACTTTTGATCCTGACCCGTAACCCCGAACTTGGAAAATGTAAGACCCGCCTAGCAGCCAAAGTAGGTGACAAGACTGCGTTGGACATCTATAAATTTCTATTGGACCATACTGTGTCGTTCACCAAGGATTTGGAAGTCACCAAATGGGTCTATTATTCCGAAAAGATTTGGAAAGACGATATTTGGGACCCAAAAACCTACCATAAAAAACTCCAAAAAGGGAAAGACCTGGGAGAACGTATGTACAATGCCTTTAAGGAAGGATTTGAAGCCGGTTTTGAAAATATTATGGTGATTGGAAGCGATATGTACCACTTAGATCAACACGATTTGGAAAATGCATTCTCCAAATTCAACAACCATGATTATGTTGTGGGACCTGCAGAAGATGGGGGATATTATCTATTGGGAATGAAAACCTTAAAAGAAACTTTGTTCCTAAACAAGGAATGGGGCACCGATAGTGTACTGACCGATACGTTAAAAGACATAAAATCTGAAAAAGTTGCCCTCTTGGATGAAAAAAATGACATCGATTATTACGAAGACATCAAAGATATTAAGGCCTTTGAGCCATTTTTAAAACATATAAAAAAATGACACAAAAACAAATAGACGAATCAGTTGCATACTTAAAAAAACGAGGTTTTGAAACACCAGAAATCGGTATCGTTTTGGGTACTGGGCTAGGTCAGCTTGTACATATGATCGAAAACCCCACGGTGGCACACTATAACCATATCCCGTATTTTCCATTGGCAACTGTTGAGTTCCATTCCGGAAAATTGATCTACGGGACCATTGAGGGCAAAAAAGCCGTGGTTATGCAAGGACGTTTTCATTTATATGAAGGCTACGACTTTGTGGACATCACCTATCCTATAAGGGTAATGCATCAACTTGGGATAAAAAAATTGTTTGTTTCCAATGCCGCAGGAGCCATCAATCTTGATTTTAAAAAAGGGGATATCATGCTCATTGAAGACCATATCAACCTTCAAGGGGGGTCGCCACTTGCATTTAAGAATGTTGTAGAGTTCGGAAATAGATTTGTGGATATGAGCGAACCTTACGATTTGGAAATGCGCAACAAAATTGAAGCCATTGCGGCCAGAGAAAATATCTCGTTAAAAAAGGGAGTCTATGCCTCAGTAGTTGGCCCCCAGCTAGAAACCAAAGCCGAATATCGTATGCTCAAAATTATTGGAGCCGATGCAGTGGGAATGAGTACGGTCCCAGAAGTAATTGTTGCCAATCATTTACGACTACCCATCGTAGCGGTATCCGTTTTGACCGATGAATGCGACCCGGACAACCTAGAACCAGTTGACGTCCAGGAGATCTTGGAAATTGCGGAACAGACGGAACCCAAAATGATCAAACTGTTCAAAGAATTAATCAAAGAATTATGAGCTATTTAGATGCCACCCAAGACCTGTACAAAGAAGCTGCCCTCACCCCAGATGTGGGTCTTTGCTGTACAACCAATCCCATTTGGCAATTTCCCGGACTTTCCATTCCCAACATAATGCAGGAGATGAATTATGGTTGTGGCAGCACGGTATCAGCCCAAGATTTGGTCAACAATCCCAAAATACTCTACGTGGGTGTAGGCGGGGGCATGGAATTGCTCCAGTTCTCCTATTTTTCACGACAAAAAGGAGGGGTCATAGGGGTAGATTCCGTAGATGAAATGTTAGAGGCCTCACGCAAGAATTTCAAAGTGGCGGAAGAGGAAAATGATTGGTTCAACAGTGATTATGTGGACCTTGTCAAAGGTGACGCCTTAAATCTTCCCGTGGAAGATGAAAGTATCGATGTGGCAGCACAAAACTGCCTCTTCAATATTTTTAAAATGGAAGATCTAAAAAAAGCGGTTGCTGAAATGTATCGAGTATTGAAGCCCCATGGGCGATTGGTAATGAGCGACCCTATTTGCGAGCAACCCATGAGCGACGAACTTAGAAACGATGACCGATTGAGGGCCCAATGTCTAAGTGGAAGTATTCCCTTAAGGGAATATATTAAGGTATTGACAGATGCCGGTTTTGGGACCATTGAGATAAGAGGCAAACGATCCTACAGGGTTTTATCGCCCAACCACTACCCTACCCAGGAACTCATTCACATAGAATCCATCGAAATTGCAGCCATAAAGGATCCCATGCCCGAAGATGGCCCATGTGTTTTTACTGGAAAAACTGCCATATACTTCGGAAACGAAGATTATTTTGATGATAAAAAGGGCCACATCCTACAACAAAACCAACCTTTGGCTGTTTGTGATAAAACCGCTAATGCCCTAGCAAAGGCATCAAACGAAATTTTTATAAGTGATAGCACCTATCATTACAATGGTGGGGGATGTTGTTAATATTCTGGATAACCTTAATTTTCCAATTCCAAATCAGCATAATCATTCATGATGCCATTACTGATGAGATTGGCAAATTCCTTTTTGTTCGGTTTAAGGGAAATCTTGCTATCAGATAGATCGGAAGTATTTTTTAGAGTCAGCAAACTTATGGCCGGAAGAATATTTTTTGCCAAATAAAGGCTGGTTTGATCTTCGAAAATCAAACTGGCCTCATCAACGGACTTATTGGAAATATTGTTTTCCTTAAATACATTTTGAAGGTTTTGGGCAAACCGTTGCCCCTGGGTACTCTTATTATAATGGTAAACGGCAACATCCATATTGCTCCTTTCTGAAACATTTTCAGCCCGAATGACCAATACGCGCTGATATTTTCCAGTATTCTGCAAATAGCGTTTGTTGATCACTTTGATATAATCTCCAGTTGGATCCCCGGGAGCTATATCTTCCCCAACCAATTCATTGGAAATCTCTTCCCCCATAACATATACCCTTGCTCCGTGCATCATCAATTCGGCTGCCAAACTTTGGGTAACATCCAAAACAAAATTCTTGTCTTGGTTCGTAGTATTTTCAATGATCAGGTAATAAATAGCATCTTTGAGCTTGTTGCTTTTTAGAGACATTTTGGCAAGCTCTTTATCAAAAATTGGCTCCTCGACCTCTTTTGCCGCCTCCACCAATACACCTGTTTTTTTAAAGGAATCTTCAGTGTAGGGAACTTTGTACTCCTCCCCGAGTTTCAAGGAACTGCCCTGTTTTATTTTGTCCGAATTCAGTTCTAGGAATTTTCCGTAGTGCTTGGCCGGGTCCAATCCTTGTTTACGGAGCAAGGAAAAAATACCATCTCCCTGTTCTGCGACCACATTGTAGAAATCGTTTTCCTGAGCAAAAATGAATGTACATGCCCATACCCAAAATAGAAGGGATAATCGTAATTTCATTGCTTTATGTTTTTGGGTGGGATGCGTTACAAAGATGGGTAAAAAATGGCAACAATTACTTTTAAATGGGATAAAAATTTTATAATGAGACCAATATCTTTATAAGCTCGATTTCTTCAATTGGCCATACTGTCTTCGAATAACAGATTCTGCAGGTTTGTTTTGGGGGGTAAAACGGTTGTCCCCATGCCCTCCTACCTGATCGTGCTGCATAAACCATTTCCAAACAAAGCCTCCCGCAAACCAATTTTCGTTCCAGAATTCATCAAAGATCACCTGTGTGGCATCGGCTTGTGCCTTAAGGTTTACATCCATTTGGTTACGGTCCACCAGCCAAGGTTTTTTGCCTGTAAAATCCATACTGCGATACCCAAACTCAGTAAAAAGGATGGGCCTATCCTTTTCCTTGGCCAGTTTCCTGAGTTGGGTCTTCCAAGGTTGCCACCCTTCAGTAAGTGTTTCAATAGTTGGGGTTTCCTCTTCACACAATGGGAAATAAGCATTTACACCAATGTAATCCAATTGCTTCCAAAACGGTGTTTTTGCATATTCGTCCCAATTGGCTGCATAGGTCAACTGACCATTATAGATTTTTTTTACCTTTTGGATAAGATGGTTCCAAAATTCAGGTCGATTGTTCACAAAGGCCTTTAACTCTGTCCCAATACAAAAAATATCACTCTGGGTTTCTTCTGCCAAATCTGCATACAACAGAATGAACTTTTCATAGGATGCCTCCAGTTTTATCCAATCTTCCTCGGTACGCATCGTCATATTTCCAGTAAACTCACCTCCACGAATCCATATCTGGGGCTTCACCATAACGCTCACCCCATTTTGATGCAATTTCTGAATATACTGTTTAGCCCCTTCCCTGGTTTCACCAAACCATTGGCGGTCCGAATCAAAAACCAAATCAGGTGAATCCATATCCCGGATAAAGCCAAAAGGCATGATTGCCGCATAATTCGCTTGAATATTAAGAACAGGATCTATATGGTGCTGCGACAATTCTTCCCTGGACGACACAAAACTGATGCCGTTGACTTTGTCAAATTTGCTGCTACTGCAAGAGACAGCGGCAAAAGCCAGAATAAAAACTAATTTTCTCATAATGATTATACTCCCCTCTAAAATAATACTTTTAAAACGTCACCTAGCTGCCAAATTCTTATTAATTTTCATAGCACCGTTAAGTTCGTTCAAAATAAACGACATATAATTACAATCAAACCAAGTCCATGGAACATATTGTCATCATTGGAAACGGTATAGCCGGTGTTACCGCTGCCAGGCATATCCGAAAACTATCCGATAAAAAAATTACCATTGTTTCAGCCGAAAGCAAGTATTTTTTTTCAAGAACTGCTTTGATGTACGTGTATATGGGCCACATGAAATTTGAACATACCCAGCCCTATGAAAACAACTTCTGGAAAAAGAACAGGATAGAATTGGTGGAGGGCTATGTTTCACGGGTAAACACCGACGAAAAAGTACTTCAGATTGACGGTGGCCCCAATCTAAATTATGATAAACTCATTATTGCAACCGGTTCCAAACCCAATAAATTTGGATGGCCCGGACAGGATTTGAATGGTGTTCAAGGACTCTATTCCAAACAAGATTTGGAACTTTTGGAAAAAAACGCCCCCAACAACAAAGTATGCAAACGAGCCGTAATCGTAGGTGGTGGGCTAATTGGTATTGAACTGGCCGAAATGCTTCGTACCCGTGATATTCCAGTTACTTTTTTGGTGCGTGAAACCAGTTTTTGGAACGGGGTCTTGCCCAATGGTGAATCGCAAATGATCAACGAACATATTCGAGAGCATCATATTGATCTTCGATTGGGCAGCTCGTTGAAGGAAATCAACCCGGACGAAAATGGAAAAGTGAAATCCGTGACCATTGCCGAAACGGGTGAAGAAATCAAATGTGATTTTGTTGGACTGACGGCCGGAGTTACACCCAATATTGATTTTTTAAAAGGTTCCGGTATTGAATTAGGCCGTGGGGTCAAAGTAAATCGGATGTTGGAAACCAATATAGCCGATGTTTATGCCATCGGTGATTGTGCCGAACAGCAGGAACCCATCGGAAACCGAAGAGCAATCGAAGCGGTTTGGTACACAGGTCGGATGATGGGTGAAACACTTGCCCAGACCATTTGTGGAAACCCAACGGAATACAGGCCAGGACATTGGTTCAACTCTGCCAAGTTTCTGGATATTGAGTACCAAACCTATGGTTGGGTTTTTTCAGAAAGAAGAAAAAAAGAGACAGAAGTGCATTTTCATTGGAGACACCCAAAAGAAAAAATCTGCATTACCATCGCTTTTGACAGGGATTCCAAAACGTTTTTAGGTATCAACACCTTTGGAATCCGAATGCGCCACGAAATATTTGACCGTTGGCTCAACGAGAAAAGAGATATTGATTTTGTAATGGAACACCTCATTGACGCCAATTTTGACCCAGAGTTCTATAAAAGATTTGAACCAGAAATAGTTTCCAAATACAATACCGATTTTGGAAAATCGATTACCCTAAAAAAGAAAAACCTTAAACGTATCTTCCAAATTGCCTAACCCAATATTATGAGCACGTACCATAAAAGCATGGCCCTTACCGGGGAACCACCAAAAAGCTTGAGTATCAATCAAAAAATAGCCACACTTTTGGGGTTGTCCGGATTGGGAATACTCCTATTGGCGGCATTCAATGTCAACTTTCCCGATAAAACGTTGTGGTTGACACTGTCCCTTTCAGCTATTTCAATCGGCATTATCTGGTTTTCATGGGATGCCTATTCCAATAAACTACCTGGTATCAAAAATGACGGAGTTTGGTTCAAATCCATTTCTAGTCGGGGATTGTGGGGTTGGATCGCCGGTTTGGCCTTAACAGGTTTTTATATCGTGCTTTATTTTTACCCTCAGTATCTTGGTTTGGTAAATGATGGGGACAATAAAGGTGTAATTGGCCTTTTTGATCCCTTAAGTAAATTATTGAGTGGTAACCCTGCCAGTCAATGGTTTGTTTATGGCACACTCTACACCGTTGCCATTTTGGCTTTTGGCATAAAATTTCTTTGGAAATATCGTCATAATCGATACGAAAGACTACGTACTTTCAGTGTCATGATTTTCCAAACAGCTTTTGCGTTCATAATTCCTGAGGTGATGGCCCGTTTGAATGGTCATAAAATTTTGGACGGCGGAAGTCTTCCTTATTATGACCTTAAAAGTATTTGGCCCCTCAACTATTATAATTTTGAAGGGTACCGCATCAAAGGCTTTTTAAGTTCAGGTGATATAGGTTTTGCCTTGTTGATATTCGCCATACTCTCCATTTTCGTGATAACCCCAATTCTCACCTACAAATATGGGAAAAGATGGTACTGTTCATGGGTCTGTGGTTGCGGTGGACTTGCCGAAACAGCCGGGGACTCCTTTAGGCAATTGAGTGATAAATCCACTAAAGCGTGGAAAATTGAACGTTGGGTGGTACATAGCGTAGTGGTTTTTGTAACCTTGATGACCACCGCAGTGATCTATTCCTATCTGGGAACGGATACCAGCAAATATTGGCTGACGAAAAGCTCATTTTTGATAGGGGTTGCCGTATTGCTCAGCTTGGTCTTTGGTTGGGCTATGATCTTTAAACGGGACCAACTTCAAAAAGATGCACAGTACGGGGCCATCGGTTATTTTGTGATTATCATCGCCCTAATCGGCTTCCACTTTCTTAGTGGGGAGGGCCAAGTATTTCTTCTCAAATCAGAAACCCTCCGTAAATCCTATTCCTTTTTGATTGGCAGTATTTTCTCTGGAGTGATCGGAACGGGTTTTTATCCCATTTTTGGCAGTAGGGTCTGGTGCAGGTTCGGATGTCCAATGGCAGCGATACTAGGTTTTCAACAAAAACTGTTCTCCCGTTTTAGGATAACCACAAATGGGGGACAGTGCATTTCTTGCGGAAACTGTTCCACCTATTGTGAAATGGGCATCGATGTACGCGCCTATGCCCAAAAAGGTGAGAATATTGTTAGATCCAGCTGTGTTGGTTGTGGCATCTGTTCCGCAGTATGCCCAAGGGGCGTGCTTAAACTAGAAAACGGCCCCCTCGAAGGCAGAATAGACAGTAACCAAGTACTTTTGGGCAACGACGTGGATCTAATGACCCTTGTCAACAAAAAGTAAAAATCAACCTTCTTTTTGAAAAATTCAAAGTGGAATACAAGGAAAATTTTAGTTTTGCCACTTAAACACTAACTAAAGTTTATTCCCGGCCAATGGCGGACATAAAAGTCATCATCCCCGCAATCAACGAAGGAGATTCCATTGGTTTAGTGGTTTCAGGATTACCTCAACATGTATCCGAAATCGTGGTTGTCGACAATGGTTCCTCAGACGATACCGTAGCAAATGCAGAAAAAGCTGGGGCAACCGTAATCACGGAAAACCGCAAGGGCTACGGCTTCGCCTGCCTAAAAGGATTAAAATACATCTCCGAACAATCCAAAACACCCGATATCATCGTATTTATTGACGGAGACTATTCAGATTATCCGGAAGAATTGGATAAGATCGTCGCCCCGATTTTGGAAAATGACATTGATTTTGTGGTCGGTGCGCGAAAAAAATCACTTCGCGAACCGGGTTCCATGACTCCTCAGCAAGTTTTTGGGAACCAATTGGCCACATTTTTAATGCGATTGTTTTTTAGGTCAAATTTTACGGATCTGGGACCATTTAGGGCGATAAAATATGAAAAGCTCAAAGAATTGGATATGCAGGACACAACTTATGGGTGGACTGTGGAAATGCAATTGAAAATTTTGAGAAAAAAAATGTCATATATCGAAGTACCAGTACGTTACAAACAAAGAATTGGTATCTCAAAAGTATCAGGTACAGTAAAAGGTACTATATTTGCTGGCATAAAAATATTGGGTTGGATCTTTAAATACAGTTTAAAATAATGGGACTTGCTATTGCTTACATCATCATTGCTATTTATAGTTTCGCCTTACTTTTGATATTCTTTTATAGCCTCGCACAGTTAAATCTGCTGATCAACTATCTAGGTTATAAAAAGCGAAATGAAGAAGCCCCAAAATTCAATCTTCTCGACCCCAAAGAAATTCCTTTCGTAACCATACAACTTCCCATTTATAATGAGGAATATGTAATGGAGCGTTTATTGGATAACATTGCCAAGATCGAATACCCAAAAAGCAAATTGGAAATCCAAGTATTGGACGATTCCACTGACGATTCTGTAATAGAAACTGCCCGAAGGGTTAAAGAGCTTCAACAGACCGGACTTGACATTCAGCACATCCGAAGGGAAAACAGAAAAGGATTCAAAGCAGGAGCACTAAAGGAAGGTCTGGAAATAGCCAAAGGTGATTTTATTGCCATTTTTGATGCTGATTTCCTTCCAGAGGCCGATTGGCTTAAAAAGACCGTTCCCTATTTTAAAGATGAAGAAATCGGTGTGGTACAGACCCGTTGGGGACACATCAACAGAGATTACTCCACACTTACCCGTATCCAAGCCTTTGCCCTGGATGCCCACTTTACCTTGGAGCAGGTAGGAAGAAATTCCAAAGGACACTTTATCAACTTCAACGGTACCGCAGGTATCTGGAGAAAAGAATGTATTTTGGATGCCGGCAACTGGGAAGGTGACACACTTACCGAAGATTTGGATTTGAGCTACCGCGCCCAATTGAAAAACTGGAAATTCAAGTATTTGGAAGACGTGGAAACCCCCGCCGAGCTTCCCGTTGTTATCAGTGCTGCCCGTTCACAACAATTCCGCTGGAACAAGGGAGGGGCTGAAAACTTTAGAAAAACAGTTTGGAGTGTCATCACTTCAAAAAACATACCTTTCAAAACCAAGTTTCACGGTGTAATGCACCTATTGAACAGTTCCATGTTCCTGTGTGTTTTCATTGTGGCATTGTTGAGTATACCCATGCTTTACATCAAAAACACCTACGGACATTTGGGATGGGTGTTTGAAGTTACCAGCTTCTTTATCCTGAGCACCATTATCCTGTTCGTTTGCTATTGGTTTACCTACAAGAGTATTCAAGGCAGTGGTTTTGATAATTTTGTGGATTACATCAAACTCTTCTTTACCTTCTTCTCCGTGGCATTGGGCTTCTCTTTGCACAACAGCGTGGCAGTTTTGGAAGGACATTTGGGCAAACGAAGTGAATTTGTGAGAACACCAAAATTCAATATAAATAGTATTAAGGACACTTGGAAGGGCAACAAATATTTGACCAACAAGTTATCGCCCAACATGATTTTGGAATTTGCCTTAATGATCTATTTCCTTTTCGGAATGTACAGCGCCATACCGTTGAACGACTACGGATTGTTCCCTTTCCACCTCATGTTGTTCCTAGGCTTCGGATTTGTATTCTTTAAATCCTTAACTTCCAAGGCATAAACCATAACCATGCTATCTTATTGGCGACTGCATAAATACCCGATATTTTTTGCCGTTGCCTGCATGCTATTCTATTGGAGCTTTGCCTACAATCTAGAGCGAACCGACTTTGCAAAGCTGTTCATGCTATTTGCCGCACTTTTTTTCTTGTGCTTTAAACTCATCCAATTCGAAAAATGGAACTTTAAGTTTCTTTTGGTCATCGGTATCCTGTTCCGATTGATTTTCTTGATTGCCGAACCCAATCTTTCTCAGGATTTTTATCGTTTCATTTGGGATGGTGAGCTTATCAAAAATGGCATCAATCCGTATCTGTACACCCCTGACCAAATCATGGAGCAGCGCACCGTGGTCTTCGACGCCATGCAAGAACTTTATGAGGGCATGACCTCCTTGAACGCACGACACTACAGCAATTACCCCCCCGTAAACCAAGTGCTTTTTGCCCTGGCCTCAATTTTGGGGGGAGGAAGTGTCATGGGCTCCACGATTGCCTTGCGTCTGCTCATTATCTTTGCAGATTTGGGCGTACTGTACTACGGAAGAAAGCTGCTGCAAAACCTCAACAAGGCCAACCACATGGCCTTTTGGTATTTTTTGAACCCACTGGTAATCATAGAACTGACAGGAAACCTACACTTTGAAGGTGTGATGCTCTTCTTTTTTGTGTGGGCCCTGTACCTCGTATCAAAAAATAAATGGCAATGGGCAACCGTTCCATATGCCATCTCCATAATGGTAAAACTGATGCCTCTACTATTCTTGCCCATCTTCCTAAAATATTTTGGCCTAAAAAAGAGTGTAGGTTTTTATACGCTGGTACTATTGGGATGTACAGTCCTTTTACTTCCCTTCTATTCCCCGGTATTTGTACATAATTATTCCGAGACCGTTGGATTATGGTTTTCCAATTTTGAATTCAACGCAAGCATTTACAATGTGGTAAAAAAGATTGCCGTCTCCTATTTTGAAGCCAAACCCTGGGAACTTATCGATTCTTACGGTTCCATTCTCACAAAAGCCATTATTGTTATTGTATTGTTGATAGCCTTTCTACGGAAAAACCAAAAAATGACCGACATTATCACATCAATGGTGTTTGCATTGGCTTTTTATTACTTTCTCTCCAGCACAGTTCACCCATGGTATGTGGTATTTCTATTGGGGTTTGCAATCTTTACCGATTACCGGTTTCCCTTGGTATGGTCATGCACCGTAATTTTGAGCTACTACGCTTACTCCAACCCAGACTATAAGGAGAATCTTTGGTTGTTGGCCATTGAATACATTGTGGTAATCAGCTTTTTTATTTATGAAATGATAGGTAGTAGGCCAAAAAAGTTATATTTCTTTAAAAAATAATTTCAACCATAGTCCAATTCGAATTAATTTGTACATTAGCCTCCAGAAATGAAAGGACAACTGTACATATCATCATCCACTTTGAGCATCACTGCTCCCATCAGTCCGTTTACTCCCCGTCGTCGTCGCCCGTAAGGGTGCAACACAACTATTGGAAATAGGTGAGTCCATTTCCGCAAAACCTCCGAATACATTTTTTCAATTTTTTTACAGAATAATCGCTTGCAATGGAAATTATTGTTGCTAACGAATCACATATTAAATACGCACAGATAATTAGTGATACCATCACCGAATCGGCAAAGGTCCGAGGTACCGGTATTGCCAGGCGTACACCTGAATATATCATAAAACGTCTCCAAAATGGCAATGCCATAATTGCTTTGGATGGAGATAAATTTGCGGGGTTCTGCTATATAGAAGTCTGGGGGAACAAAGACTTTGTAGCAAATTCTGGATTGATCGTGCATCCTGATTACAGAAACCAGGGACTGGCCAAAAAGATTAAAAAAGCTGTTTTTGACCTATCAAGAAAAAAATTCCCCGACGCCAAAATTTTTGGCATCACCACAGGGCTCGCGGTAATGAAAATGAACTACGAACTGGGCTATAAACCCGTGACCTTTTCCGAACTTACGGATGACCCCGAATTTTGGAAAGGCTGTCAAACCTGTAAGAATTTCGATATTCTAACACGCACCGATAGAAAAATGTGTCTGTGCACCGGAATGTTGCACGACCCAAAAGCACAAAAACAGAAACCTGAAAAAATCAATAAAAAGGCTTTTAAAAGATTAAAAAGTATCAAAGAGAGCCTTTTTCTTAAAAAGAAAGACAAATAAATGTCTATTCGAGCGTTATCGACCACGTTCGATGTGACCATAACACATAAAGAATCAAAAAATGGAAAAATTAGTTATAGCCTATAGTGGCGGATTGGACACCTCGTATTGTGCAAAATACCTTTCCCAGGAAGAGGGGTTTGAAGTGCATGCGGTAAGCGTAAACACCGGCGGTTTTAGTAAAGCTGAAATCAAGGAGATAGAAGAAAAGGCACTTGCGTTGGGTGCCACCTCATATACTTCCATTGATGCCGTTTCCACGTTCTATGACAAAGTTGTGAAATACCTCATCTTCGGAAATGTGCTCAGGAACAACACCTATCCACTTTCTGTAAGTGCAGAAAGGATTGTACAGGCCATTGAGATTGTGAACCACGCGAAAAAAATCGGGGCCAAATATATTGCACACGGAAGCACGGGAGCGGGCAACGACCAGGTACGGTTCGATATGATATTTCAAATTCTTGCTCCTGAAATTGAAATCATCACCCCGATCAGGGACAACAAATTGGCCCGGGAAGAAGAAATCAACTACCTACAGCAAAACGGCATCGACTACTCTTGGGAAAAAGCCAAATATTCCATCAACAAAGGATTATGGGGAACATCCGTAGGAGGTGACGAAACTTTGACCTCCCATTTATCCTTGCCGGAAAGTGCATATCCAAGTCAATTGGAAAAAGAATTGCCAAAAGAATTAAAACTGACCTTCAAAAAAGGAGAATTGGTCGCTTTGGATGGCGAAGAGGATACCCCCGTGGCCAACATAGAAAAGTTGTCCAGCATTGCATCCAAATATGCCATCGGCAGGGATATCCATGTGGGTGACACCATCATTGGGATCAAAGGTAGGGTTGGTTTTGAAGCTGCAGCCCCATTGATCATTATAAAAGCGCACCATTTGTTGGAAAAACACACCTTGAGCAAATGGCAACAATATCAAAAAGAACAATTGGGGAATTTTTACGGTATGCTGTTGCACGAAGGAAACTATTTGGATGAAGTAATGCGAAATATCGAGACCTTTTTGACCGATACACAAAAACACGTTTCGGGAGATGTATTTGTGACCTTGCACCCTTACCGTTTTGAATTGAACGGTATCTCTTCCGAACACGATTTGATGAACGCTTCCTTTGGAAGTTACGGTGAAATGAACAAAGGATGGACGGCCGATGATGCCAAAGGATTCATCAAAATATTATCCAACTCAGGGAAAATTGCAAACCACGTAAACCAAGATTTATGATCAAGGTAGGAATTATTGGGGGCTCTGGATATACCGGAGGAGAACTGATCAGGTTGCTGCTCAATCACCCCAAAACGGAAATAGACTTTGTATTCAGTACCACCCGGGCGGGTAAACCCATCACCTCAGCCCATCAGGATTTGTTGGGACAGACGTCACTTAAGTTTTCCGGTGAGGTAAACCCCAATGCAGATGTTGTTTTTCTTTGTCTGGGACATGGAAATTCGACCTCATTTTTAAACGAAAACCAGTTTTCGACCTCAACAAAAATCATTGACCTGAGCAATGATTTCCGGTTACAGGCCGATTCCAATTTTAATGGCCAACGTTTTATATACGGGCTTCCTGAACTAAACAAGTCTGCCATACAAGCTGCAGAAGCTATTGCAAACCCAGGTTGTTTCGCCACCGCGATACAATTGGGGCTATTGCCATTGGCAAAAGCAGGGTTGTTGACCGATGATGTCCACGTAAATGCGGTCACCGGTAGCACCGGTGCAGGGGTAAGTTTATCCCCGACCGCACATTTCAGCTGGAGGAACAATAACGTTTCTTGGTACAAACCTTTTACACATCAGCATTTGGGCGAGATCGGCGAAAGCCTTTCCTCTTTTGGCAATTCGGTAGGGAAATTATTTTTTCTCCCCAACCGAGGAAACTTTACCAGGGGAATTTTTGCGACTACCTACACAAAATACAATGGTAGTTTGGAGGAAGCTAAAGATTTATATGGGGCCTTTTTTCAAGATGCCGCGTTCACACACATGTCGGACGAAGAACTGCATTTGAAACAGGTAGTGAACACCAACCAATGTCACATCCATTTGCACAAACACGAAGACCTTCTTTTGATTACATCGGCCATCGATAATTTATTGAAAGGGGCATCTGGCCAAGCGGTGCAAAACATGAACTTAATGTTCGGCTTCCCAGAAACCGAAGGTCTTATGTTAAAAGCAGGAGTATTTTAAAATATCAACCATGAAAATAGCCATTATAGGAGCAGGAAATTTGGGGTTGTCCATTGCCAAGGGCATTTTGCACAGCAACGGGGCCACCACCATGTACCTCACCAAAAGGAACACCGAATCCATCAAAGATTTTGAAAAGTACGGGAATGTAACGGTAACGTCCAATAACCAAGAAGCCGTTAAAAATTCGGACATCCTTGTTTTTGCGGTACAACCCGGCCATTTTGCTTCCATTTTAGAGGAAACGAAAGACCTACTTACTGAAAAACATGTAGTAATAAGTACCATAACAGGTTTTGGAATCGATAAAATTGAGGAAATCATCGGGAAGGACAAGTTTATCATCCGTAGCATGCCAAATACTGCCATTTCCGTTGGTAAATCCATGACTTGCATCTGTAGCAACGAATTGGGCAAAAAACGTGTTGACCTAGCCAAAGCTATCTTTAACCGAATGGGGCATACTTTGGAAATTCCGGAAGAACAAATGCAGGCCGCAACAGTGATCTGCGCAAGTGGCATCGCTTTTTGGATGCGATTGATTCGTGCTACCACACAAGGTGCCATACAGCTAGGTTTTGATGCAAAAGAAGCCCAAGAACTGGCCATGCACACGTGCAACGGAGCTGCAAGCCTATTAATAGAATCCGGCAGCCATCCTGAAGAAGAAATTGATAGGGTAACCACTCCAAAAGGGTGTACCATCGAAGGACTGAACGAAATGGAACATCAAGGTTTAAGTTCATCGTTGATCAGGGGAATTGTTGCCTCATTTGAAAAAATCAGCCAAATCAGAAAGGGATAAAGATGAAATTATTTGACGTATACCCGCTTTACGATGTTACCCCGGTATCTGCCAAGGGCATCGAAATATGGGACGATAAAGGGGAAAAATATTTGGACTTTTACGGCGGTCATGCCGTAATTTCCATTGGACACACGCATCCTGTCTATGTTGAGCGAATCAAAGAGCAATTGGATAAAATCGCATTTTACAGTAATTCTGTCCAAAATCCGCTTCAGCAGAAGTTGGCTCAAAAATTGGGTGAATTGTCCGATTGTGAAAATTACAATCTTTTTATGTGCAATTCTGGTGCGGAAGCCAACGAAAATGCCTTGAAAATGGCCTCGTTCCACACTGGAAAATCGAAGGTAATCGCCTTTACCAATAGTTTTCACGGCAGAACCTCTGCCGCTGTGGCCACCACGGACAATCCAAATATCAATGCACCCATCAACAAACAACAGGAGGTTACATTTTTGCCTTTGAACGATTTTGAAGCCTTTGAAAAAGCAATTGCTTCGGATCACTATTGTGCCGTCATCCTGGAAGCTATCCAGGGCGTGGGAGGTTTGGACGAACCCACTACGGAATTCTTCCAATTCATCACCAAAAAATGCAAGGAACACAACGTGGTCCTCATTGCTGATGAAGTACAATCCGGTTATGGACGTAGTGGCAAATTCTTTGCTTTTCAGCACCACGGCATCGAACCTGATATCATTTCCATCGCCAAGGGCATGGGGAACGGCTTTCCGGTAGGGGGCATTTTGATACACGAATCGTTCAAACCCTCTTACGGACTTTTGGGGACAACATTTGGAGGCAACCACTTGGCCTGTGCAGCTAGTCTTGCTGTCCTAGAGGTTATAGAAAATGAGAACCTCATTGAAAATGCCGCGGAACTCGGCACTTATTTTAAAGAAAAGACCCAGGAGATTCCCGAAATCAAAAAAATAAAAGGGAAAGGACTGATGATCGGATTGGAGTTTGATTTTGAAGTGGCTGCCCTTAGAAAAAAGTTGATCATGGAGCAGCATATGTTTACCGGCAGTGCCAAAAACAAAAATTTGTTACGGTTCTTGCCGGCTTTGAACATTACAACAAAAGACATAGACGTATTTTTTGAAGGGCTGAAAAAAGCATTATAATGAAGCATTATTTAACCGTTGACGATATAGAATCATTACCCGATTGGGTGGATGAAGCTATTGACCTAAAAAAAGACCCCTATCAATTTGAAGATTTGGGCAAACGCAAAACAATCTGTCTGTTGTTTTTCAACAATAGTCTCAGAACCCGCCTAAGTACCCAAAAAGCGGCAATGAACCTTGGAATGGAAGTTATGGTCATGAATTTTGGAAATGAAGGTTGGGCACTGGAATATGGTGATGGTACCGTTATGGACCAAGGTACCTCGGAACATATCAAAGAAGCTGCACAGGTTGTTTCTCAATATGCGGATATTGTAGCCATTCGGGCCTTTGCGGGTTTGAAGGATAAAGAAAAAGACGAGGCAGAAGAGGTGATCAATGGGTTTGCCAAATATGCATCCATTCCCGTAGTGAACATGGAAAGTTCGGTGAGCCATCCTTTACAAGCCCTGGCAGATGCCATCACCTTGAAGGAAAACGAAACCAAAAAAAGGCCAAAAGTGGTTCTTTCATGGGCGCCCCATCCCAAGGCCTTGCCCCATGCAGTGGCCAATTCATTCGTACAAATGATGAAGTTGCAAAATGCGGATTTCGTGATTACCCATCCAAAGGGATATGAACTTGACCCAAAAGTAAGCCAAGGTTGCACTATTGAATACGACCAAAACAAAGCATTGAAAGATGCAGATTTTGTTTATGTCAAAAACTGGAGCAGTTATTCCGATTACGGAAAAGTGTTGAACACAGACACCAATTGGACCATTACTAAAGAAAAACTGGGCAATGCCAAGTTTATGCACTGTCTTCCAGTACGAAGAAATATGATCGTGGAAGATGCTGTTCTGGACGGGAATCAATCTTTGGTGGTGGAACAAGCTAAAAACAGGGTTTTTTCCGCCCAAATTGTATTAAAAAAAATACTGGAAAATATATGAAATGAGTTATAATTGCCTTACCAACCCAACCTTGAAATGTGAATAACCTCCAAATAGCAAAGTAGGCGGATTTGACACATTTATAAAAGAAACGAAGATAGATGAAACAAAAATTATCCATAGTAAAAATAGGGGGCAACCTTATAGAAGATGAAGAAGGGTTCAAGCATGTTTTGGAACTGTTCTCCAAAATGAACGAAAACAAGATTTTGGTTCATGGTGGGGGTAAAAAAGCTACGGAACTGGCCAATCAAATGGGTGTGGAATCCAAAATGGTGAACGGAAGAAGGATTACCAATGCGGAAACTTTGGATATTGCCCTAATGGTCTATGGAGGGTTGGTCAGCAAAAAGATAGTGGCCCAACTACAAGCTTTGGGAACAGACGCCATTGGAATGAGCGGTGCCGATGCGGATGCCATACGGGCTCATAAAAGACCAAAAAAGAATGTGGATTTCGGGTATGTGGGCGATGTTGACCTCGTGAATACCTATGGTATCTTTAAACTTTTGCAAGCTGGATTTACCCCGATTTTTTGTGCGCTCACACATGATGGCAAAGGGCAAATGCTGAACACAAATGCCGATACCATTGCTGCCGAGCTGGCCATTGCCATGTCCGAACAATTTGAAACCACACTGTATTATTGTTTCGAAAAAAAGGGAGTGCTTCAAGATATTAACGATGAAAATTCAGTGATCCAGCAGATAAATTCCAACGATTACGATGAATTGTTGGCCTATGGCATAATCGCTGATGGAATGCTCCCCAAAATGCACAACTGTTTTTATGCATTGCGAAATAATGTTTCCAAAGTTTGTGTGGGAAACAGCAATATGCTTGAAACGGATAATTCAGACTATACCACCTTGACCTTATGAAAATAACCCAGGATATATTAACGGACAAAGCGATAGAACTTCTAAAAAAGCTCATCGGCATACCTTCATTTTCAGGTGAAGAAGATAAAACAGGGGATGCCATTGAAGCTTTTCTTCAAGGTTTTGGTATTGAAACAAAAAGACAGTACAACAACATTTATGCGTTCAACAAATATTTTGATGAAAGCAAGCCCACGTTATTGTTAAACTCGCACCACGACACGGTAAAACCCAATAATGCTTATACAAAAGACCCCTTCGATGCCCATATTGAAGATGGCAAACTATATGGCTTGGGCAGTAATGATGCCGGTGGCTGTTTGGTGTCGCTCTTAGCCACGTTTGTGCATTTTTATGGGAAAGAAAACCTAAGTCATAACATAATTATGGCAGCAACAGGTGAAGAAGAGGATGCCGGGGAAAAAAGTATCAGGGCACTGCTCCCCATTCTTCCAAAAATTGACGTTGCCATTGTTGGTGAACCCACACTTATGGACCTTGCGATCGCTGAAAAAGGATTGGTGGTTTTTGATGCCGTAGTGGAAGGAACCCCTTCCCATGCAGCGCACCCAAACGATGACAACTGCATATACAACACTATTGAAACCTTACAATGGTTCAGGGACTACCGTTTCGAAAAAGTATCGGACGCGCTGGGGGAAGTAAAAATTACGGTGACGCAAATCAATGCGGGCAAACAGCACAATGTCGTTCCCGCCCAAGTGGATTTGGTCGTTGATGTTCGTGTAAATGATTGTTACAGCAATCAAGAGATCGCGGACATTCTTCAAAAAGAGGCACCATGCAAAATGACCCCGCGTTCTTTACGTCTGAACTCATCTTGCATAGACCCTGACCACGAATTGGTGAAAAGCGGGTTGGCCTTGGGCAGAAAAACCTACGGTTCCCCTACTTTGTCCGATCAAGCTGCATTAACTTGCCAATCGGTTAAACTAGGCCCCGGGGATAGCACACGCTCGCACTCGGCCAACGAATTTATATTCGTCAACGAAATTGAAGAAGGAATAGACATTTATATCAAAACCCTAAAGGGATTTTTACAATAACCAAAATACAATCATCAATAAGCAATATGGATTGATCCATTGTTTATTGATCCTTGACAACTGATAATTGAATAGTATGAAACTCTGGGACAAAGGATTCAGCACTGATAAAAAGATAGATCATTTTACCGTTGGCAATGATCGTGAACTGGATTTGGTGTTGGCAAAATATGATGTCATCGCTTCCAAGGCACACGCAAAAATGTTGGGCAAGGTCGGGCTGATTTCCGATAAAGAAGCCACAGAGCTAATAAAAGCATTGGAAACCATTGCCAAGGACATCGAAAAGGGGAATTTTACGATTGAGGATGATTTTGAGGATATGCATTCCAAAATTGAGTTCTTGTTGACCGAAAAATTGGGGGATACCGGCAAAAAAATCCATTCGGCACGATCTAGGAACGATCAGGTTCTAGTGGCCATGCAATTGTACCTTAAAGATGAATTGACAGCAATTAAAAATGAGGTAAAGACACTTTTTGACCTCTTGATGGATCTTGCCGACAAGTATAAAAATATATTGCTCCCTGGATACACCCACCTTCAGATTGCAATGCCTTCCTCTTTTGGATTGTGGTTTTCCGCCTATGCCGAAAGCTTGGTAGATGACTTGCACTTTGTTCAAGCGGCCTATAAAGTAACAAACCAAAACCCATTGGGCAGTGCCGCAGGCTACGGAAGCTCCTTTCCCATCGATAGAAGTTTTACCACCAAGGAAATGGATTTTGCCACCCTTAAATACAATGTAGTGGCCGCTCAAATGGGGCGTGGAAAAGTGGAGAAAGCTACGGCATTTGGAATTTCAAGCGTTGCGGCCACACTATCAAAAATGGCAATGGACATTTGCCTGTACATGAGCCAAAATTTTGATTTCATCTCTTTCCCCAACGAACTTACTACGGGCAGCAGCATTATGCCACACAAGAAAAACCCCGATGTTTTTGAGCTTATTCGGGCCAAATGCAACAAGATTCAATCCGTGCCCAACCAATTGATCTTGATCATGAACAATTTGCCAAGTGGCTACCACCGGGACCTGCAATTGGTGAAGGAGGTTATTGTTCCCGCCTTGCAAGATATGCATGCCTGTTTGGAGATGATGACCTTCAGCTTAAAGGAAATCAAAGTGAACAGATCCATTTTGGACGACCCTAAATATGACTACCTCTTCAGTGTGGATACTTTGAACGAACTTGTAAAAAGTGGTATGCCTTTCCGAGATGCCTATAAAACCATGGGCAAGGCCATTGAAAACGGCAATTTTAAACCGAAACGCGACATTGAGCATACTCACGAGGGTAGTTTGGGCAATCTGTGCTTGGATGAAATAAAGGCGAAAATGGATGCTCTTTTTACGTAAAATTTGTTGCCTTTAACACCTTCGACTGACAAAAAATCAGATTAAAGATCCCTATCCAAATTTGGAAAAAAATGTCAGTTTGACATTTTACAAAAAATCTTTTAACATTCTGAAACAAAGAATATTAAAAATCGTTAAAAGGGCCGATAGCTGTTACAATTGGCATTTAATTTGAACGTCATCCCGTGAACATTTGAATTAATTATTGTCTAACTTAAATTTAGCAGTTATGAGTAATCTAGTTGCAACAAAAAAAGGAAGTGCGACAAAATCTAATTTGAATGGCTTGACCTATCCCATGTGGTCTTCATGGATTGATGAATTGTTCAACAGGGAGCTCCCGACAGTTTTTACCTCAAACTTCAACACGGGCATCACTCTGCCCAAGGTGAACATTAGGGAGACCAAAGACTCTTATTACGTGGAAATGGCTGTACCTGGGCTAAAAAAAACTGACTTTACCATCGATCTGGACAATAAAGTACTATCCATCAGTGCCGAGTCCAAGGAAGAAAACGAGGCTAACGAGGATAATCTGATCCGTAGAGAATTTGGCTATTCCTCATTCAAACGCTCGTTTTCCTTGCCCGAAACGGTGAACGAGGACAAAATTAAAGCAGAATATAAAGAAGGTATTTTAAGTATCCACCTGCCAAAGCTCGAGGAGGCCATCCAAAAGCCTGCACGTAGCATTAAAATTGCCTGATACTGTTTGGCGGGAGAGGCCGATTTTTGGTCTCTCCCTACCCAACAGATTAAAACTTGTTGTTTAACCTAAATTTTGATCCAGTGAAAAAAATTGTACTACTTTCTTTGATTTCATTGGTATGTTTTGGTTGCAATGGCCAAGAAAAAAAGACCAAGGAAGACAACCAAAAACAAACCCTGAAAGAGCAGCCCCAAGGTAGCTGGAAAGTGAACCGGGAATTTGATGAAAATGGAAACTTGATACGCTACGATTCCATTTACTCTTGGTCATCTACGCAAAATGCCGATGATTTTGCCCACATGGACCGAGATAGTTTGTTTGAATCCTTTAGGTCAAGGTTTTCCAGAAGTTTTTCATATTTCGGTCAAGATGGATTCAGAAATCCTTTCGAGGAGGACTCGCTATTTACAAAACATTTTTTTGAAGATGATTTTTTTGAAAGCCCGTTAGGCAAAGATTTTATGGATTTGGACAAGATACATAAGCGAATGGAGGATATGCACAAGAGATTTTTGGAACGATACGCTCCTAAGTCCGACGACCAAGAAGACAAACAGATTTAACACATGAATTGCCAAACATATTTATTCCCCTGTGACCCTAAGCGGGGGAAGCTATGTTTGCATAAAATAAATGTGGGAATTGGGGAAAGGTTTTGACCTAAAATAGATAAATTGGGTTGGAATTTAAGCCGATTGGCTTTCAAATCATATGTATGTCAGTCAGAATTTTACTCAGTTTCTTTCTATTCGGTACTCTTACCAATTTTTCGTTTGCGCAGGATATTTATCAAAAAAATGAATTGGTCGACATCCAGAACTATGTTTTTGATCTTCACTTAAATGATGCCTCCAACGAAATCAAAGGGGAAACCCAAGTAACCATACTTTTTAAGGAAAATGTGGTTCCTTTTTCCCTTGACCTGATTCAAAAAGCGGGAAAATTTGGTATGGAGGTTACCGAGGTACTGGAGAACGACAGTAAGGCCAACTACACCTTTGCCAATAACAAAATCAATATTGTACCAAAAATTACGGACCAAGGATCACAAACGTTTACCATAAGATATAAAGGAATTCCAGAACGAGGCTTGGTCATCGACACCACCAAGTTTGGAAAGCGTTCATTTTTTGGCGATAACTGGCCCAATCTAGCAAGACATTGGCTCCCATCTGTGGACCATCCGTATGATAAAGCGAGCGTGGAGTTCCGAATTACCGCCCCAGACCACTACGACGTTGTGGCTACCGGTAAAAAAATAGAGGAAAGCAACCTCGAAAATGGCTATAAACTCACCATATATAACGAACCTGCTCCCGTAGCCACGAAAGTGATGACCATTGGTGTTACCGAGTTTGCTTCGCGCTTGGTGGACAACATAGATGGTATTGAAGTTTCGGCCTGGGTATATCCCCAAAACCGTTTGGAAGGGTTTGGTGATTATACCATAGCCGGAAATGTACTCGAATATTTTATCGACCATATCGGTCCGTATTCCTATGCCAAATTGGCCAATATGCAGGCCAAAACACAATGGGGAGGCCTGGAAAATGCGGGTACCATAGCTTATTTTGAAAATTCAGTAACGGGCAACAAAACGGTTGAACCATTGATCGCCCATGAGATTGCCCATCAATGGTTCGGAAATTCTGCTACGGAGAAAAGTTGGAACCATGTGTGGCTGAGCGAGGGCTTCGCCACCTATTTTTGTATCCTCTACCTAGAGAGCGAGTATGGGGATGAGCGTAGAAAAGAAGAACTGGCCATCGACAAAAAACAAATTTTTGATTATTACAGAAAAAATCCTGCTCCGATTGTGGACCTCTCCATTAAAGACCCCATGAAGGTTTTGAGCACCAATACCTACCAAAAAGGGGGATGGGTATTGAATATGCTCCGTCATAAATTGGGCGATGGTGTGTTTTGGGAAGGCATCCGAAACTATTATGCCGCTTACCAAAACAGCAATGTGCTAACCGATGATTTTCGACAGGTAATGGAAGAGGTATCGGGACAGGATTTGGAATCCTTTTTCGAACAATGGTTGTTTATAAAGGGGCATCCTCAAATCAAATGGGATTGGGATTATGGCAATGGAACGATAAACCTAAAAATTCAACAGCTCCAAGACCACCATGTATTCCAATTCCCTTTGGAAATCGGCGTGGTAAAAGATGGCAAAATGACCATTGAAACCATTACGGTGAGCAAACAAAACGAAGACATCCAAATCGAAAGTGAAAACCGCCCCGATTCCATTGTTTTGGATCCCAACGAATGGACTTTGTTTGAGGATATGGGAAGGCTATAAATCTTCTGTCGACCCAAATTGGCATAAGTCCATTTACCATTGATTTAAACAGATTATTTTCGAACCCCAATTTATCGGCGGCCATCATTTAAAACTGGATTAAACCTTTTAGATAGGCAACAAGGATTAAAAAGCACCGGATTCCATAAAAAATTCCCATCTCATTTTTATATATCGGTAATTATAGATATGTTTGTGGTATGGATTTGAAAACAGCAACGGAAATAGGAAAATGTTTGTCCAACCAAACTAGGGTCCAGATAATGGAATGGTTGAAAGAACCGGAAAAAAACTTTCCGCCGCACGAAACATTAAAACATTTCAATGATGGTGTTTGTGTCACCTATATTCAAGAAAAATCGGGCCTTTCCCAATCCACCATTTCAACCTATTTGACCAACATGGAAAAATGTGGTCTTTTAATTTCAACAAGGCACGGCAAATGGTCCTATCTAAAAAGAAATGAAAAAATAATTAAAGAATATATTGACTTTATCCGCTGAAAAGAAAAAAAAAAATTAACCTTATATATCTACAATTCGCAATATAACAAATTATGAAAATAATGTTCGACATATTGGGTTGGTCCGGGTCAGGATTGATAATTCTAGCCTATGCCCTTACACTTATTGAAAACAAAAAACATTTGGAACTGGGCAAGTATATGAACCTTTTGGGGGGATTGTTCATAGCATTGAACTGTTATTACTACAATGCGATTCCTCCATTTGTGACCAACCTTCTTTGGAGTATCATTGCGACTCTGACGATTTATAAATCACGAAAAGAAAAAAGGAGGTACCAAAAAAACAATGTTTAACTGAAAACACCTTAATACTCAAATTCACGTATTGGTTTAACCGTGATTTAACCGAGCTTATCAGGATAACTTCCGTCAATCCAAAAAGGGAATTGATTGGTCAGCTTTGGAATTTTAACCAGAAAAAAACTAACTTCACTTATCGGTCGATATAAATCATTAAAACGATTCATATCTTTTAACGTTAACTGCAAGCTGAAAAATGAAATACACCGCATTCTTAATATCTTTATTTTTCACATTACTAGGTTTTACCCAAAATAACCTTGAAACCTTTATGAATGAATCTAAAAAAATTGAGTTCCTGAATATAGTAGAAAGCCTAATGATGGAATCAAAGATTGAAATTAGGGACACTTGGAAAGGTTGGTCAGGTTTCAACTATGACGACTTCTATACTAATGGAAACTCTTATGGAGGTCCAAAGCTCTTTGACATAATTATAAAAAAAAATGGACGCAGTGATATTAGAGCTAATAAGGTTTATACCATTCCAGGTTTTAAATCAGCAGCTTATGACGATTATAAAGTTAGAATACCAAAAAGGCTATTAGCTTTAAAACATCCGATAATTCACGAAATCGTTCACTTTTTACAGCACAACACAGTAGAATTAGATAAAAATTACATAGATTTTGATGAAACAAATTATAAAGAATACGTAAGTCAAAGAGCGGAACTGGAGGCACATTTTATTCAGATTCTTTACATTGAGAAATTTGAACTTGAAAAGCTAAACTTGAAAAAGGAGGTTGAAAAAGAATTCATCCTAAAAGTTAAAAATTGTTTGGAAAATTCAAAGTCCAGATTAGGATTAATTTTATATTCAAAATCAATGGGGATAATATAAAGCCAGCAGCTAACACGGTGTATAAAACATAGCTAATAAGTGCTAGACCGTAAGGCTTGTGTTTATTTGCAAAGACCGCCAAATTTTTAATTTGGCTTTTAAAAATGATAAGTTAGAAACAAAATATAAAAATTCGGCTCTGTGCAAATCCGAAAAGTTAGTGTCTTTTTATACGCTACATTTCATACACAAACCGATAAGTGCACCTTAAAAAAGTATCCTCAGGAAAAACAACTATTTTATATTCTTCAAATTGATCACCTCTTGCTCTGTCAAATGTCTCCAATGACCCCGTGGTAAATCTTTTTTGGTAAGTCCCGCAAAAACAACACGGTCCAGCTTGGTAACCGTGTAGCCCAAATGTTCAAAAATGCGACGCACTATACGGTTACGGCCACTATGGATCTCCACTCCTATTTCCCGCTTTGGCGCACCTTGTATGTAACTAATGCTATCCACGGCAATGGGGCCATCTTCCAATTCCAACCCTTCACCTATTTTATGAAGATCGGCCAAGGATAAATTTTTATCCAAGTGTACATGATAAATTTTGCGCACATTGTGTTTGGGGTGCGTCAGTTTTTTGGTAAGTTCACCATCGTTGGTGAAGAGCAACAGTCCTGTCGTATTCCTATCCAATCGGCCCACGGGCAACAAACGATTGTTTGACGCACTGGAAATAAGCTCCATAACGGTACGACGTCCCTTTTCATCACTCGTGGTCGTGATAAAATTCTTCGGCTTGTTCAGTAGGATGTATTCCTTCTTTTCCAGGCTGAGACGTTTTCCATCAAAACGGACATCATCAGAACGTTTGACCTTAAAGCCCATTTCGGTAACCGTCTTTCCATTTACGGTAACATTCCCAGCAGCAATGTAGGTATCGGCTTCCCTTCGGGAACAGATTCCCGCATTGGCAATATAGCGGTTCAGCCGAATTTCATCGGGATTGGATTTTTTCTGGGGAGTGTTTTGCTTAGGCTTTGGGGAAAAATTTTTACCAAACGGTTTTTTGTTATTGCCTCTCTGAAAGCTTTTAGAAGGCCTTTTACCTCTATTGCTGTCTGATTTCGTCATCAGTCGTATTTTTTTTGCAAATGTACTCTTTTTAAGTTCCAAAAAACCTAAAGAACAAAGAATTACAAAATCCGGTTCAATACCACATCCACATCGATTAATAGGATACTGAAAACGCCAGCTACAATAATAAATTTGATGATGTTGTGCAGCCAAACATAGTGTTTTTTGCCATCTGCCTTCCACAATAGGACCAGGAACAACACCAAAAGGACAATGCAGCCCATAAAATACAGGTACATATAGCCGATATCAAAAGTTTTGATCAGCAAAAGGGCGGGAATCAAAGTCAAAACGACCAATAGGGAAATTATGGTCTTTGAAACCTTTGGGCCGTAGATAATGGGAATCGTCCTATAATTCTGGGCCAGATCACCAGCCATGTTTTCCAAATCCTTGACCATTTCGCGGGCCAAAATCAATAAAAACAGAAAAATGGCGTGGACAAAGATTACCGTTTGGAAGTTCCGGTAATACACAAACACCACAAAAAACGGGGTTATGGCCAAAGTGGCAGACACCAAATTGCCCAAAAAAGGTATACGCTTGAGTTTATGGGAATATAGCCAGATACCAAAAATATAGGCCGAGAAAAACAGCACCGCCCTAAACGAAATATAACTGGCAGCAAAAACCGTCAGAAAATTGAGTATAAAATACGTAGTGAGTTTAAATCGCTGGCTCACCAAACGGTCCAACATACTTTTGGTGGGTTTATTGATAAGGTCCTTTTCGGCATCATAAAAATTATTGATGATGTAGCCACTTGCGATCGTAAGTGCCGAAGCGGTAACAATAAGAAACAAATTCAAATCCAACACTACCTCGCGCAATGGAGTATTCGGCGATAAAATATAAATGGATGCCAAGTATTGGGCCAAGGTAATCACAAGGATGTTGTACCCCCGAACCACAGAAAACAGACTCAATAGCTTAAATAGCAAGAGTTTGTTTTTTCTACTAAGCATGGATTTGCTTTTAGAAGTTGTACACTACTTCCAATGTATGCCCCTTGAGTGCTTTTTTCGCCTTTTCCAAGTCTTGGGTAAAGCCCAAAATATAACCACCACCACCGGAACCGCAAAGTTTTAGGTAGTAATCGTTGGTCTCGATTCCCTTTTGCCAAAGTTTGTGGAACTTGGATGGAATCATAGGTTTAAAATGGTCGAACACTACGTGCGAAAGTTGTTTCAAGTTCCCGAACAACGATTTTATATTTCCGTTCAAGAAATCTTCAACACAAGCATCGGTATGTTTCACAAACTGGTCCTTGATCATGTTACGGAAACCTTCCTGCTTCATGTTCTCCATAAACAACTGTACCATGGGTGCCGTTTCACCCGTCATACCGCTATCCAATAGAAATACCGCTCCCTTTCCTTCAGTGTTTTGTGAAGGAATACTGGTGGATTCGATATTATCCTTGGAATTGATCAGGATAGGCAGGCTCAAGTAACTGTTCAAGGGGTCCAACCCAGATGATTTACCGTGGAAAAAAGATTCCATCTTCCCGAAAATATCCTTCAATTGAAGCAATTTTTCACGGGTCAAGTTTTCCAAAACCGTGATTTTGTCCGTGGCATATCGATCGTAAATAGCGGCTACCAAAGCGCCACTACTACCAATACCATAGCCTTGGGGAATGGAGCTATCAAAATACATTCCATCGGCCACATCTTTTTCCAAAGCTTCAATATCAAAAGAAACCAAGCCATCTTCCTTATGCTCTAGCTCTTTTAGATATTCGGCAAAAGCCTTTAAACTCTTATTGGATTCTTGGGCCATTTCGGAATCGTTCTTATCCCTTTTGAGTGCCCCTTTGAAAAAATTGTAAGGTATCGAAAGTCCCTTGGAGTCTTTAATAATGCCGTACTCCCCGAACAATAAAATCTTGGAATAAAATAGTGGACCTTTCATATAATGGTACTAAGATACAAACAAATTATGTTTACTGTTTGGCAAAATTAGATAAACAACTCGATTTCATCTTCAAAACCTACGCCCAACGGCCTAAAACCTTGGCAAATTACGTAAAAAAACAGGTTGACCGTTCATCTTTGGTCGTTTATTTTTATGGCACCCTCCCCAACTTGATCGTTGATATATTGACCATTCTCACAATGTACCGCCAACTCTTCCCGGGCAAAGGCCAACACTTTTTCCCGAACCGATGATGGATAAAGCATGTGTACATTGGCCCCCGCATCCAAGGTAAAGCAAACGGGGGTTTTGGTTTCTTCCCGGTATTGCCAGATTTTATTGATGATCTGCAGAGTATCGGGTTTCATCAATATAAAATAGGGCATGCTGGTCATCATCATGGCGTGCAGGGTCAACGCCTCACTTTCCACCAATTTGATGAATTCCTCCAAATTGCCACTTGCCAAAATAGGCTTTAGTCTGTCCAGATTGGAAAATGCTTGTTGAAATCTATTTTGGGCAAACGGGTGCCCGTGCATCAACTGGTGCCCAACGGTACTGCTCACTTGTTTCTGTCCCTTGTGCACCAATAAAATGGTATCACAATAATCCTCGAAAACGGGACCCACATCAAATGGATATTCAATACCATACAAATCGGAACTATTGGGAATGTTTGGGTGTGCACCCCATTGCACCAAGCTACCCTTTATACTGCGGCATGCACTTCCGGACCCCAAACGGGCCAAAAACGATGCTTTTGCATGAAACAATGTTTGATCAATGGTAGGATCCAATAGGCTTTCAATATCCATCAAACATAATGAAAGGGCCGCCATACCACTAGCAGAAGATGCTATACCACTACTATGCGGAAAGGAATTGGAGGTTTCTATGGTAAAATGGTATGCTTTTAAAAAAGGCAAGTACTTTTCAACCCGCTCCAAAAAGGCCTGGATTTTTGGTTTAAAATCTTGCTTTGGCTTTCCCTCGAACAAGAGATCAAACGAAAACTCATCCTTATTTTCTTTTTTGTCAAAAGATATGGAGGTTGTAGTAGCACAAGAATCCAATGTAAAACTGATGGATGGGTTGGCAGGAATCTGAACTGGTTTCTTTCCCCAATATTTTACCAGGGCAATATTGCTGGGAGCTTTCCAGGTCACTTTGCCGTTTTTGGGCAATTTTTGATATGCACCGGGCAAAAAATCTTTTTCCGTCATTGGGATTGGTTGTTTGGGCAAATATAAGCAGCGACAAACTTACTGGTAATCGGATTGATTAAATTCTTATTTTAGTCGAAGTTGTACCAATCATGAAAAAAAGACTTATTTACATATCCATAAGCGTTTTGGTCTGCCTTACCATTGGCTTCCTGTCCAGCATAGCTACCCAAAGCTCTGTAAATGATTGGTACCTGACCCTCAACAAACCTGTCTTTACACCACCCAGTGAGCTTTTCGCGCCAGTTTGGACCGCACTTTACATTTTGATGGGCATCGCTGCCGGCATTGTTTGGTCCAAGGGCTACCACCATATTTGGGTTAAAACGGCACTTTATCATTTTGTGTTCCAATTATTGTTGAACGCGCTTTGGAGTATTGTTTTCTTTGGATTGAAAAATCCACTTCTTGGACTTGTGGTCATTTTGGTCCTGTTGACCATGATCATATTGACCATAAAATGGTTCAAAGTAATTAGCAAACCTGCAGCATTTATGATGATCCCCTACGTGCTTTGGGTTGCATTCGCATCCGCGCTAAACTATAAAATCTGGGAACTTAACCCTTAGGCGGACATCTCCAAGAGTTTCTTCATCGTTCTTTCGTTTCTGGTGGTAGCATCCACCTTCAACTTCTTTTCAATATAATTGTTGTTGAGCTTTGCCTTCCCATATCCCCCCTTGCAATGTAAATACACGCAGGTATCGGTAATATGGAAAACCTCATGATCAAAATGGAGTTGCTCCAACTGTTGAACCAATTCTTTTTCTGGTGGGTTTCTCAGTAAAACATAGTATAATTTGCCCTCCGCACTTTCATTATAAAACGGATTAGCCTCTAGAATTTGCCTGATATCCTTTTCCCGAATCACCAAAGTCGACACATCAAATCCAAAATACTGCCTAATTGTCCCTGCTATCCTATTTTGAAGCTTCTCTCGATTCGTTTCATCACTTTTAAAAACAATGTTCCCACTTTGGATGTACGTTTTCACATTTTGAAGCCCTTCATCTTCCAAAACAGCCCTTAACTCGGCCATTTTTATTTTCTTTTGACCACCTACATTAATACCTCGAAGCAGTGCTATAAATGTATTTCCCATATTGATCCATTCAAAACCCAAATTAATTTTACTAAATTCAAACGCACTTAAATTAACAAAATGAACCAATACATCCTTGCTTTGGACCAAGGCACCACTAGTTCCCGTGCCGTGGTCTTTGACAAAAAGGGAACAATTATCTCCATCGCACAGAAAGAATTCACACAAATATTTCCGAAACCAGGATGGGTGGAACACGACCCGGACGAAATTTGGTCAACCCAAACGGGTGTGGCTGCCGAAGCGGTGAGCAAAAAAGGGCTGAAGGCATCACAATTGGCCGCCATAGGAATTACCAACCAGCGTGAAACCGTTGTTGTATGGGACAAAAACACAGGGGAACCTGTTTACAACGCCATTGTTTGGCAGGACAAACGCACTGCAGACTATTGCGATGAACTGAAAAAAGAAGGAAAGTCCGACATGGTACGCAAAAAAACCGGATTGGTGATAGATTCTTATTTCTCGGGCACCAAGGTAAAATGGATATTGGACAATGTGGAAGGTGCAAGGGCAAAGGCCGAAGCAGGTGATTTAATATTGGGGACCATCGATACGTGGCTAATTTGGAAAATGTCGAATGGGGCACTCCATATTACGGATGTGACCAATGCATCGCGCTCCATGCTTTTTAATATCAACACCATGGATTGGGACGATGAACTATTGGAACTCTTAACGGTTCCAAAAAGCATGCTCCCCGAAGTAAAACAGTCCAGCGAAGTATATGGCCACACAAGCCCAAATTTATTCGCTACAAAAATACCCATAGCCGGGATTGCAGGTGACCAACAAGCAGCCTTGTTCGGACAAATGTGCACCAAACAGGGGATGGTAAAAAACACTTATGGCACGGGATGCTTTATGCTGATGAACATCGGAGAAAAACCAATTGTTTCCAAGAACAACCTGCTTACCACGGTGGCATGGAAAATCAACGGAAAAACACATTACGCCCTCGAGGGAAGTATCTTTATTGCAGGAGCAGTTGTACAATGGCTTCGAGATAGTCTAAATATTATAAAAACCTCTTCGGAAGTTGAAAAATTGGCTAGTTCCGTAGCCAGTTCCGATGGGGTGTTTTTTGTTCCCGCCTTTGCAGGTCTTGGCGCTCCCCACTGGAACCAAAAGGCCCAAGGAACCATTTTTGGGTTGACCCGTGGCAGTACTGATGCCCATATTGCCCGTGCGGCACTGGAATCCATAGCCTACCAGACAATGGACATCTTAAAAGCTATGGAAGCGGATTCCGGTATTTCAATCAAGGAGTTACGAGTCGATGGTGGAGCAACAGTCAATGATTTGCTGATGCAGTTTCAGGCCGATGTATTGAATACTGTTACCGTACGGCCAAAAATCGTGGAAACCACGGTGATGGGTGCCGCATATTTGGCAGGATTGGCCGTAGGTTATTGGGAAAGTCCGGAGGAAATCCAAGATATTTGGCAGACCGATGTACATTTTAACCCTACCCAAGAACGCGAAACCATTGATCAAGGCATCAAAGGATGGTACAGAGCAATCAAAGCACTTGAATTCTGGACAGAAAACCCTTAATATTTTTTAAACATTAATACTCCATTTATATGACTCCTTTTGTATCTGAAATTGTAGGTACTTTTTTGCTCATGGTACTCGGGTGTGGCGTAGTTGCCAATGTTTCCCTACAAAAAACCTACGGTAATGGCTCTGGCTGGATTGTGATTACAGCCGGATGGGCCTTTGCCGTGTTTACCGGTGTGGTGGTGGCAGGTCCCCACAGTGGTGCACACATCAACCCCGCCGTAAGCATTGGGCTTGCCGTTGCAGGAGAATTTCCTTGGAGCGAAGTTCCAAGTTATATCTTGGCCCAATTTATTGGAGCCATGTTGGCTGCATTTTGTGTTTGGTTGGTAAACAAAGATCATTTTGATGCTACCCAGGATGGCGGAACAAAACGAGCTGTTTTTTGTACAGCTCCTGCGATACCAAATACATTTGTAAATCTCTTTTCGGAAGTGCTCGGCACTTTTGTGCTGGTTTTTTCTGTACTATACTTTACCGATGCTGTACTTTCTCCCGACAATGCAATTATAGGTCTAGGGTCTCTAGGTGCCTTACCCGTTTCTTTGATTGTCTGGGGCATTGGTCTCTCTTTGGGCGGCACCACGGGATACGCCATTAATCCTGCCCGGGATTTAGGCCCCCGTATTGTTCATGCCCTATTACCCTTAAAAAACAAAGGGTCCAATGGGTGGAACTACGCTTGGGTACCTATTGTAGGACCTATTTTGGGAAGTGTTTTGGCAGCGTGGCTCGCTTTACTTTTACAATAATTCCTTTAGGAAACAATCGCTTGGGCGGCAATATATGCCCCTGTCCATGCATTTTGAAAGTTGAATCCGCCTGTAATGGCGTCCACATTAATGATTTCCCCAGCAAAATATAGGTTGGGGTGTAATTTACTCTCAAATGTCTTAAAGTTGATTTCTTTTAAATCCACACCGCCTGCGGTAACAAATTCTTCTTTAAAGGTACTTTTACCCTCTACCTTAAAAGATGAAGCCGTCAATTGTTCGGCCAAATCTTGAAGTTGCTCTTTTTTGATATCTCCCCAGCGTTCTTCCGGCCCAATGTTGGCTGCTTGCACCAATCGTTTCCATAAACGTTTTGGAAGTTCGGTCACATTGGTCCGCATTACGGTCTTTTTGGCTTCAACACTTTTCAACTCCTTTAAATAGGCTTCCATGGATTCCATGCTGTAATCGGGCAACCAGTTCACCTTTATCCTAAAAGAATAATTATAATCGTGCAGTATATTGGCGCCCCAAGCGGACAGTTTCAAAATGGCGGGACCGCTCAACCCCCAATGGGTTATTAGCAGAGGACCATCCGCATAAAGCAACACATCGTGGTTAATCTTACTTTTTAAGTTTAATGTTTTTTTATCGGTATTGAAGGTTTTTTTTGGCAACACTTCTACTGTGGCATAAGTGCTCAGCCCTTGGATTCCTTGGATTCTTTCGTCATCAATATTGAATGTGAACAGAGATGGCACCGGTGGGATTATATGGTGTCCCAAGCCCTCCAACTGTTTCCATATTTTGGGATTACTGCCTGTCGCCAACAGTAGTTTTTTACATTGATAATGTTTGTTCATCGTGGTTACCTGCCAACCTTCTCCGGTTTTGTCAATGGCTTTTACCGAACTGTTTTTCAAAACCGTGACCCCTAAACGGTTTGTTTCCTCTATCAAACAATCCACTATACTTTGAGAAGAATCGCTTTTTGGGAATACACGGCCATCTTCTTCGATTTTGAGGGACACTCCCCTTTCTTCAAAAAAGGCCATGACATCCATGGGAGCATATGTATGAAACGGCCCAAGAAGTTCCTTTTCGCCTCTGGGATAGTTGGTGACCAATTCTTTGGGTGAAAATTCACCGTGGGTGACATTGCATCGACCTCCTCCAGATACTTTAACTTTGGACAGTACGGTTTTGCCCCTTTCAAAAATGGCTATCTTGAGTTCCGGCGCTTTTTCCGAAATCTGAATAGCCGCATAAAACCCTGCTGCTCCACCTCCAACAATTATGACGTCGAACATTATTTTACACGTTCGGGATAATTTGTAATGATGCCATCGACCCCGTATTCCGTCATTTTCTGAATATCTTCAGGTTCGTTTACCGTCCATGTGTACACCTTAAAGCCCTCTTCTTGGATTTTTGCGACATTTTCTGTGGTAAGCGTTCTAAAGTTTGGGTTTATGGCCACCGCATTCAGTTCTTTTGCAATCGGCAATGCTTTCAAAGGGTCTTCTTCCGTTAACACAGCGATTTTTATATCCTTGTTATATGTTCTCATTGTTTTTAGCTCATCCCAATTGAAGCTGGAAATAATAAAGTTTTCCATATTCCACCCTTGGGTTTCAGCATAATAATTTATAATATGATTTACCCTGTCTGCCGTATCGGCTCCCTTGAGTTCAATATTTAAAGCAACCTGATTGTTTATGAGTTTCAATACATCTTGGAGCATTGGTATCTTATGCCCACCATCCAAAATGAGCTGTCTTAGCTGGACAATGTTATATTCCTCTATCCTTCCGCCTGAGTTGGCCAATCTATCCACTCTTTCATCATGAAAAACGACTATCTCGCCGCTTTGGATTTTAAATACGTCTATTTCGATCATATCCACGCCAAGGTCCAGAGCCTTTTGTATGGAGGCCAAGGTGTTCTCCGTTTCATGGCCCATTGCACCCCGGTGCCCTATTACCAATGGTTTTGATTTTGTCATCTCACAACTTGTTAAAAGCAGCATAGCCCCAAGAGCTACAAGTAAGTTTTTCTTCATTTTGGTTTGGTTTTGCAGGTTAAAAATACAATTTGAAAGATGAAAAAAAATGAATCGTGTTCAGATTGACAGAACCTACCTTCGATTTGGACATTTTTACTCCTCTATCTTAAAAATATAAGACTGTAAGGGTTCCAATTCCACTTGGATTTGACCTTGCCCATTGCTCACGGACATATTTGCATCAACCTCACCGTACAGAGCTTCCGTCAGTGGGTATACCCCTTCTTTTAAATCCCATTTTGCAATTACATCTTCAGGAACTTTTAAGTTAAAAGAATAATTTTTCAAGGAATCAAAATTGGTTATGATTATGAGCTTTTCAGTATTGGACCATCTCACATAGGAGAGCACTCTGTGGTCATAGCCTTCGGTATTTTCCTTGTTATAAAAGTGAATCTCTTGATACTCGCCCATCAATGCTGCACTATTTATGGTAAAGTTCAAGAGGCGTTTGTAAAAATCCCTTAATTTTTTCTCCTCATCGGATAGCTGGCCGCCATCAAACTTTTTATTGTTGACCCATCTTTGGTGGTGCGGCACCCCAATATAATCGAAAATAGAGGTACGTGAGGGTTTTCCAAAACCGGCATCCTCCGCTCCAGGCTCCCCTACTTCCTGTCCAAAATAAATCATGGTCGGAGAAGTACTAATGGTCGCTGAAACTACCATGGCCGGTTTGCCCAATTGTGCATTGCCCACAAAATCGGGACTGGCGATACGCTGTTCATCATGGTTTTCCAAAAAGTGGAGCATATGATGTTCGATATCCGCCATTCCTTTCTGCACTACAGGAATATGGTCTGTCCATCCATAACCTTTCATTATGTGCTTAATGCTATCGTAAAGTTCGACCTTATCGTACAGGTAATCCATCTTACCTTGGTGGATATAATCTCGATATAGATCTGGGTTGTAAACCTCCGCCAATAAAAAGGCATTGGGGTTTTTCATTTTTATATTGGAATTGAGATAGCTCCAAAATTCCACAGGAACCATTTCGGCCATATCAAAACGAAAGCCATCTACCCCAAAATCCAACCAGTACTGGGTTATATCCCTAAACTTGTGCCATGAATCGGGAAGGGTTTTATCTTTCCAGAATTCATAATGTGCCTTATAGTCTTTATGGCGGTAATTATCTGGAAGTTCCTCGAAATCCTTGGTGCCGTCCGGACGAACTCCATAGTTGATCTTTACGGTTTCGTACCAATCGTTAAAATGTGGCTGCGCCAATCGGGAACCGTTTCCGGTCCATTTCGCCGGAAATTCCTCAAATTTTGAATCCGCCAACCTGTTTTCTTCACCTCCCAAAGGCAAATAACCATCTTGCCATTGTGGAACTTTGAACGCCTCTCCAGGAATGTAATAGAAATTATTGTTTACATCATATTCCTTGGATGTATCATCGGAAGCTCCAAAATCCTCTACTCCTTCGGGGTTGGTGATCCCTTCATAATTTCTGGCAACATGATTGGGAACAATATCGATGACCACCTTCATTCCCGCATTATGGGTTCGTTGTATCAGTTCCTTGAACTCTTCCAGCCTTTTGGAGGGGTCAATGGCCAAGTCGGGGTTTACATTATAGTAATCCTTAACGGCATAAGGCGAGCCTGCCCTTCCTTTTACCACATCGGGGTCATCATTGGAAATTCCATAGGCGGTATAGTCCCTTATCAAGGCATGATGGGGCACTCCCGTGTACCAAATATGGGTCACACCCAAATCCCTGATTTCTGACAGGGCCTTATCCGAAAAATCGGCAAACTTGCCCACCCCATTTTCTTCAATAGTGCCCCAAGGCTTGTTTGTAGTTTTGGTGTTTCCGAAAAGGCGGGTAAATACCTGATAGACCACTTTTTTTTTCTCCATTTTTGGTTCTTGGGGTTTTTGCTTTTGATCCATGCTTTGCTTACACGAAGATAACGTGACAAGAATCATCAAAAAAATAAGGGTATATTTTGATTTCATGCTACCATGAATAATGAAGAGTATAAACTTTAAATTTAGTGCATTACGGAATCCCTGATCACCAAAGTAGGTTCCAATATTTTGGTCTGATAGGTTTCTTCCTCGGCCTCACTTTCCACTTTATCTATCAACATTTTTGCCGACACCTCCCCCATTTTTTCCCCATGCTGTGCCACTACGGTAAGACTGGGGTTTGCATATTTGGACAACACACCATCCGTAAACCCAATAAATGCAATATCCTCCGGGATCTTATATCCTTTCTCCTGAACCAAGCGCATGCTGTACACGGCAAAAATTTCGTTTACGCACAACACGGCATCGGGTTCTTTTTGGTCCAAAAAAGTTTTGATGGCTTCTTCGTCCATTTCCATGGAAGGAAGTTTAAGTATCAACGAGTCATTGACGCCCAGCTTGCTTTCTTCCAATGCTTTTCGGTACCCTTTGGTCCTGGCCTTACTGACACTCAAATAATCATCGGTGGTAATCAAGGCGATTTTATTTTTTCCCTGATCAATAAACTTTTTGGTCGCGCGATAAGCCCCAAGTTCATCGTCAATAATCACTTTATCACAATCCACCTCATTGGTAATCCTATCAAAAAGCACTACGGGAATCCCTTGGTCGGTCACCTCCTTTAAGTGATTGTAATCACCCTTTGCCTGTGTTTCGGAAGAGAGGGACATAATAAAGCCGTCTATACTTCCATTGGCCAACATTTCCATGTTGATGACTTCTTTGTCAAAGGACTCTTCTGATAGACAAACAATAACGTTATAACCTCTGGCATTTGCGTATTTTTCAATGCCCCGGATTACAGTGGTGAAAAAGTGGTGCACAATATCTGGAATCACAACCCCAATATTCTTGGTCCGCTTGTTCTTTAGACTTATGGCTATGTTATTGGGTTTGTAATTATAAAGTTTGGCAAAGGCCTGTACCCTTTCTTTGGTGTCCCTACTTATCTCCTCACTATTCTTGAGTGCTTTTGAAACCGTGGAAATGGAGACTTCAAGTTCTCTGGCAATATCTTTTAAGGTAATCTTAGCTTTCAATGATAATCAATTTTAAACCGCAAGTATATTACGGCAAATTACTTAATAAAGAGGCTAGGTTGAATAGAAAATATATTTTTTTAACAAAAAAGGAATGAAAATTTTTTCAAGTATGTTTTTCTGAAAATTGTTAAAAAAAATTAAATCACTATATTAGTCGCAAAATTACCGTATTCATAATTTTCTTCCCGATTATTGGGATTTAGGCAAACAAACGGATTCATCTATATCAAATCAATACTTCTAAAAGTTATCAACACGAAACCGTTTTCGTTGTGTTTTACAATATACTTAGATTTATATTAACCTTTTTTTTATATATGTTTAACACTTGAATTAAAATTAACTAAACTTAAAATTAATTATTTATGAAGATTACGCTACTAAAAAGCTTTTTGTTGCTTGGAGCATTCCTATGCTTCGGGTTGGCGAAAGCTCAGACAGTATCAGGTACCGTTTCGGATGCAAACGGACCGTTACCGGGGGCGAGCGTATTGGTAAAAGGCACTACCAATGGTACGCAGACCGATTTTGACGGTAACTTCACCCTTAACAATGTAGAGGATACCGCAACTTTGGTTTTCAGCTACATTGGTTACAAAACCGTAGAAATTGCGGTTAACGGACAATCAACGATCAATGTTACCATGGAAGAAGATGCACAAGCTTTGGACGAGGTAGTTATCATTGGTTATGGACAAACTACGGTTAAAGATGCGACCGGATCAGTGGCTGCGGTCACCTCTGAAGATTTTAATGGAGGTGTTATTTCATCTCCTGAACAATTGATACAAGGTAAAACTGCCGGTGTACAGATTACACAGAGTAGTGGTGAACCGGGAGCTGGAATGAATTTAAGAATTAGGGGTTCCAATTCCATTCGTTCCAACAACAACCCTTTGTTCGTTGTGGACGGAGTGCCTTTGTCAGGAGAATCAACCACACCCTCAGGTGGAGATGTTGTTAATGGTAGCAACGCTACTCGTAACCCCTTGGCCTTTATCAACCCGAACGACATTGAGAGCATGTCAATTTTGAAAGATGCTTCCGCTACAGCCATTTATGGTTCCCGTGGTGCCAATGGGGTTGTTATCATTACAACTAAAAGTGGTAAAACAGGACAAGGTGGTGTTTGGGAATTCAGTTCTAATTTGAGTATTTCAACACCCGCCAATGACTATGACCTTTTCGACAGAGATGAATTCTTATCCAAAACTGCTTCTTTAAGGAGTCAAGCCATTGCCGATGCAAGTGATTATGGGTATAACACCAATTGGCAAGACTATATTACAAGGACAGTAGCTTCTCAAAACCAAAACCTTTCCTATTCAAGGAACTATGGCAGCGGTAATGTAAGAGCTACGTTTTCTTACGGAAAACAATTTGGTGTTATCGAAAAATCAGCCCAAGAACGTATTACTGGAAGACTAAATGCTAGCCAACGATTTTTGGATGACAAGCTAAGACTTACACTTCAGGCATCCATTGCCCGTGTTAATGACGATGCACCTCCTATTAGTGGTACTTCCGGGGCAAGTGGAAACCTTATCGGTGCTGCTTATTCAGCCAACCCTACATGGCCAGCGAATCCAAATTTCTTTTTGGAAGGAAACCAATTGAACCCTGCAAACTACCTTTCAAGTTTCCAATCTGTAACCCACACAGATCGTGCATTGATCAATTTCTCCGCCGAGTACGATCTTACTCCTGAATTGACTGCAAAAGTTAGTGTTGGCTATGATGACTCTGATGCAGAGGCAATTTCCTCCATATCAGGAAAGGCCAATAACTTTAACCGAGTTACCGGAAATGGTCAATCGGCGTACAACACACTAAACTCTACCAGTAAACTACTGGAAGGTACCCTTAACTATAAAAAAGATTTTGATAATTCGTCTTTGGACTTGATCATTGGTTACTCTTTTCAGGATTTCCAACGTGCAGGGTTCAACTCGCAAGGATGGCAAGCACCTACAACAGACCTTAATGAGATGGGCGAGCTTTTAATTGAGGACGTCAACAACATTAGATCCAGTATTAGTGGACCATACCAACAGGCTGGTTATGCGCCAAACGGAACTTTTGTAAACAGTATTAACCCGTTTGAAGACACAGCTACTTTAAGTATTTCGTCCGGTAATTATACCTCAGTTTGGTTAGATACATTTGATAACACAGATGAACTACAATCTTTCTTTGCAAGAGCAAATTATTCCTTGAATGATAAGTTCTTGTTTACAGCAACCATTAGAGCGGATGGATCTTCAAAATTTGGTGGTAGTAATCAGTATGGTTACTTCCCTTCTGGTGCATTTGCTTGGAAAATTAACGAAGAGGACTTTATAGGTGACAATGTCTCAACTTTGAAATTAAGACTGGGAGCAGGTATAACTGGTAACCAAGAAGGACTTGGGTATGCCAACTTCTTAAGAAGGGTCCGCTTTTCAGAACCAAGTATTAGTGATAGCGGTGAAATATTAAGACCTGGTGCACAAACAGTAGCAGTACAAAACCCAGACCTTAAGTGGGAATCAACTTTGGACTTGAACGTCGGTATCGATTTTGGTTTCAACCTTGACCGTTTTAGTGGTTCTGTTGACTTTTATAGAAAAGAAACAAAAGATCTGTTGTTTAGACAAGGAGCCGCTGCACCTGCAGCTGACCCGTTCGTGTTCAAAAACTTAGAAGATGGTACCGTAATCAACCAAGGGGTTGAGGTTGCCCTGAACTATGACTTTGTACAAACCGAAGACGTCACTTTCTCATCATCCTTCAATATTGCATATAACAAGAACACAGTGGAAGGATTGAACGGTATCACTGCTAATTTTGGTGCTTTGAACGGCCCTGGACTAACAGATGCTTATGCTCAGCGATTGGGAGAGGGAAGATCTTTGTTCTCTTATTACATGGCTGAATATTCAGAAGACAGCAATGGAAATCCAAACTTTAATCCAGATGAAAAAGATTTTGTGGATGAAGATGGGCTTCCTGATGTGAACGCTGGTTTATCACTAAACCTCAGGTATAAAAATTGGGATGCATCCGCTTACTTTACAGGACAATTTGGCTTTTCCGTATACAACAATACAGCCAACGCATTCTTGAACCGCCCTACTTTTGAAACAACAAGAAATGTGACCCAAAGAGCTTTGGATACAAACGTTAGTCAAGAAGTTTCAACATTGTATTTGGAAAAAGGTGACTTTGTAAGAATGCAAAATGCTAGTATCGGATACAATGTACCTTTAAGTGGTGACGGAACATTAAAAAGTTTAAGACTATCGGTCACTGGACAAAACTTGTTCTTGATTACCGATTATAGCGGATTGGATCCAGAAGTATCATCCACTACGGGAGACTTTGGTACTGGTATACCCAGCGCCAGTATAGATTATACTTCTTTTCCAAGACCAAGAACTATAACTTTGGGTATCAACGCTAAATTTTAAAAAAAAAGCAATGAAAAAATTTATAAAACAAACGAACAAATATTTTTCGCTCAGCTTGTTCGTAGCGCTTATGCTAACATCCTGTACGGATTTGGAGGTAGAGCCAACGGACTCGCTACTCGACGAAGGATTTACCGGTATACAGACCGCTGAGGCAGCTTCGAGCCAAATATCAGCGATGTACAACGATGTATATGGTTATTTTGGTACACAAGCCAACTTATACGCCTTGAACGAAGTGACAACGGACGCCCTATTAGTACCTACAAGAGGTTCTGACTGGGGGGATAATGGTATCTGGAGACAGTTGCACCAACACTCATGGACACCAGAACACCAATACATCTTGGCCGTTTGGAACGAATGGAATGGCCTGCAATTACAAGCCAGTGAAGTCTTGGACTCGAGGTCAGCCTCTTCAAGTGAGGCAATAGGACATGCATCATTTTTGAGAGCTTTATCAATGTTCATCATCTTGGACAATTTTGGACAAGTTCCTTATAGAGATACGGAAGCCGCAGATCCATTGGCAGATCCTGAAGTATTTACGGGCGAAGATGCCATTACATTTATTTTGAGTGATTTGGATACAGCTATTTCAAACTTACCGGCCTCGTCTGCTGGTGATGACAATTTTAGAGCCACCAAAGCAGCTGCCAGGTTCTTAAAAGCTAAAGTACTTTTGAACAGACACATTTATAATGGTTCCGGTTCAGCTGCTGCTTCTGACATGACTGAAGTAATTTCATTAGTAGATGACATTGAGAGTGACGGTTATGAGCTAGCTCCTGACTACTTTGAAATTTTTGTCCCTGGTGGTGACACAGAGACTATTTGGTATGCTCAAACATCTGCAGGTGCCAGAATTTTTCACACCTTACACTATAACTCTACAGAGTTAGGTGGTGGTGGCTGGAACGGTTTCAGCACTCTAGCAGAATTTTATGATCTATTTGAAGGAGATCCCAATAACAACCGTGGTCATAACGATGGTACATTGAGCGATGGACAAGAAGAGCGTAGAGGCTTCGTGCCAACAGAAGGAGGAGTGGTATATGATGGAAGCTATGGCACCGATGACAACGGGGACGGTTATGTCGATGGTTCCAATGTTGGATATGGGTTTCTTATTGGCCAACAATATGCCCCTGACGGTAGCCCTCTGGAAGATAGAAATGGTAACCCTCTAAATTTTACAAGGGATTTTGTTAGTGCTGTCGACGGACAACCAAGTCTTGTAGATAATAGTGAGGTGACTGGTATTCGAGTTATTAAATACAATCCAAGAGACGGAGCATTTGCCAACCACATCATTTTCTTCAGATATTCAGATGCATATTTGATGAAAGCGGAAGCTATGCTAAGAAGTGGTGGCGACCCAACTTCAATGATCAATGAATTAAGAACCATTAGAGGAGCTGCCCCACTAGGAACGGTGACCGAACAAGACATTCTCGATGAAAGAGCTCGTGAGTTGTACACCGAGGGCTGGAGAAGAAACGACTTGATTCGTTTTGGACAGTACACCAAAGACTGGGACTTTAAGGCAGAAGATGCGGTTGGCGACCCAAATCGTCAATTGTTCCCTATCCCTTCCGCCCAACTTATTCTTAACCCTAACTTGGTGCAGAACCCAGGCTACTAATAATTCAAAGTTTAAGTTGTTTTATATATGGAAAGACCACCGATCGGTGGTCTTTCTCTTTTATTTTAGCATACATTAATCAAATATTAATCTTTCCTTATGGAAACATTAATCATTTCTGACCTGTAATTAATTAAATTCCACACTGCAATCAATTAAAGGAATGAGAGGACTGCTTTGTATTATTTTTGGCTTTGTACTTACCCTAACAAGTTGTGGAAAAAACGAAAACAACACCCTGTTTGTTAAAAAAGATTCCGTGCATACAGGGGTGACATTCAACAACCACCTTGTACAGAGCCCTGAACTCAACATTTTAAACTACCTCTATTTTTATAATGGCGCAGGGGTGGCTGCCGGTGATTTTAATAATGATGGGTTGATCGACCTCTACTTTACCTCCAACCAAGGCCAGGACAAATTTTATCTCAACCAAGGAAACTTCACATTCAAGGATGTCACCAAAACTTCAAATCTCAATAACGGAACAGGCTGGACAACAGGAGTAACGCACGCCGATGTAAACAACGATGGACTTTTGGATATCTATGTTTGCAAGGTAGGAGACCATGGACCCATACGAGGCCAAAACTTATTGTACATAAATCAGGGCAACAACGATCAAGGTATACCCATATTTGAAGAACAAGCGGCAAAATATGGATTGGATTTTATAGGGTACTCCACACAGGCGGCATTTTTTGACTATGATCTCGATGGTGATTTGGATATGTACCTCTTAAACCATTCCGTAAATCCCAATCGTTCCTACGGAAAAGGAACCAAGCGTAAAAATGTGGACTCCATGTCCGGTGATATCCTTTTCAGAAATGAAAACGGTAGATATATTGACGTGTCCAAGGAAGCTGGAATTTTTCAAGGGACCATAGGGTATGGATTGGGACTGGCCATCAGTGACATCAACAACGATGGTTATCCAGATATTTATGTAGGCAACGATTTTTTTGAAAATGATTACCTCTATATCAATCAAAAAGATGGGACATTTAAAGAAACAATCTCCATAGATGATAAGAAGCTCGGGCACACCACCCACTTTTCCATGGGCAACGACATAGCTGACATCAACAATGACGGCCTATCCGATATTTTATCCTTGGATATGCTCCCCGAAGACCTGGAAACCTACAAAACATCAGGTCTCGAATATCCCTATCCAGTTTATCAACAATACCTAAAAAATGGTTTTGCCCCGCAATACATGTCAAATGCACTGCACTTAAATTTAGATGGTGAAAATTTTGCGGAAATTGCCAATTTAAGTGGAATAGATGCCACCGAGTGGTCCTGGGGAGCATTGTTGGCAGACTTTGACAACGATGGGTTCAAAGATCTTTTTATATCGAACGGCATACAAGGTGTGACAAACGATATGGATTACATTAATTACATATCGAACGAAGAAATTCAACAAAACATAGAAAAAGGATTGTCCGATAAGGACATGGAACTGATCGACCGGTTACCCAAAAAAAAGGTGCAAAACTATTTTTATAAAAATAACGGTGGCACAAACTTTACAAACGTCACCAATGCATGGGCGCCACAGATAGATTCTTACAGTAATGGCTGTGTTTATACCGATTTGGACAATGATGGAGATTTGGATTTGGTAGTAAACAACGTAAACCAAGAAGCCTTTGTAATGGAAAACACCTTGGAAGACGGCAACTATATTAAAATCAAATTTAAAGGAAGTCCAAAAAATATATTTGGGATAGGCGCCAAAGCAATCGTATTCACCAATAAAGGCAAATCGGTTCAAGAAAATATGGCCACCCGGGGTTTTATGTCGGCAACGGACAACAAACTCAACTTTGGTGTTGGCAACGACACCATCATAGATTCCATCCAAATTATATGGCCAGCCGGGAAATTTGAAACCCTGTATAAAATCAAAGCCAATCAAGAACTGGAAGTCAACTATGCCGATGCATCGGGAAACTATTACGCGGAAACCATCCCGAAAACATATCCAGCGTATGAGCTTTCATCAAGAAATATTGGGTTCGTCCATAAAGAATATCCTAGTCTGGATTTTGACCGAAATCCACTTACTCCATTTGCATATTCCAACGAAGGCCCCTCGACTGCGGTCGCAGATGTAAATGAAGATGGAATGGATGACCTTTTTATTTGTGGGGGCAAAAAACAAGCTTCAAAACTGTACCTACAGGATAAAAAGGGCAACTTCAATGAACACCAACCAGAGCTTTTCGAACAAGATGCCATCAACGAAGATATTGACCAAGTTTTTGCCGATATTGATAACGATGGAGACCTAGACCTCATCGTGGTAAGCGGTGGCAATGAATTTACCAATGGCAAGCCGCTCCAACCAAGACTGTACCTGAATACCAATGGAATATTTGCCAAAGACGAAGCAAAATTCTCGGAAATTGAGGTAAATGCATCAAAAATAGATGCCGTGGATTTTGATAACGATGGGGACCTGGATCTTTTTATCGCCTCAAATGCAGTACCGACAAAATTTGGGGAAAAAAGTCAGCAATACCTTTTGGAGAACGATGGAAATGGAAATTTCAAGGAAGTCACCCCTTCCTTTGCTCCCGAATTGAAAAACATAGGCAACATCAAGGATTTTATATGGAAAGACCTGGATAAAAACGGATTTCAAGATCTTATTGTTGTAGGTCATTGGAACCCTATCACCATCTTCTTGAACAACGGGAAACAACTATTGCCACAAAATGATAATGGCCTTGCAAAAACCAACGGTTGGTGGAACTGCATTGAGCTTGCAGACCTGGACAACGATGGGGACCTGGATATACTTGCCGGTAATTGGGGACTTAACACAAAGTTCAATGCCTCCATTGAAAAACCGGTGACACTTTACATAAACGATTTCGACGGCAATGGTTCCATTGAAACCGTAGTGACCCATTTTCATGGTGACCGGGAAACCGCTTTTGCATCCAAGGACGAACTTGCCAAACAAATGCCCTTTTTGAACAAAAAATTCCTGTTCTATAAAGATTTTGCAAAGGCATCCTTGGAAGAACTGTTTGGAAAAGATAAATTGGAGGAAGCAACAAAAAGAAAAGTCTACCTGCTTGCCACCTCCTATTTTGAAAACGACGGCAACAACAACTTCACACCAAAAGAATTGCCCCGTTTGGTGCAATCTTCTTCCGTAAACGATATTTACTTGGTAAAAAACAATAAAGAAAAGATTAATGAAATATTAATGGTGGGCAATAATTTTGAGATAAGCACCCAACTTGGTAGATTGGATGCTTCACATGGATTTTTATTGCAGAATGATGAAAAAGGAAACATCCGTTGGAAACAAAACTTGGGGATTTCCGGTGCCGCCAGAAAAATTGAAAAAATAAACAGCAATGGGAACATGGAACTCATCATAACGATGAACAATGATGCTCCCGTTTTTTTGATCAAAAAACAAAACGATAGATGAAACTGAAATATATAACTGTATGCCTTCTCGTATCAGGGCTTGTATCCTGTAAGAACAATGAAGGAGACCAATCAAAGGAAGAAGAAAAGACAGAAACACTTTTTACCTTGTTGGAACCTGAGGAAACAGGGGTTACGTTTATCAACAAAGTTGAAAACCGAAAGAATTTCAACATATTTAAATACCGAAACTTCTACAACGGTGGCGGGGTTGCCATTGGCGACATCAACAACGACGGGCTACAAGATATCTATCTGACCGGAAACATGGTACCCAACAGACTTTACCTGAACAAAGGGAATATGAAGTTTGAGGACATCTCGGAAAGTGCAGGCGTAATGGGGAACAAACCTTGGTCCACAGGAGTGGTCATGGTCGATATCAATCACGATGGGTTATTGGACATTTATGTCTGCAATGCCGGAAACATGGAAGGCAACAACCACGATAACGACCTCTACATAAACAATGGAGATCTCACCTTTACCGAAAAAGCAGAAGAATATAACTTGGCCAAAACTGGTTTCACCACTCATGCGACCTTTTTTGATTATGATAAGGATGGAGATTTGGATGCGTATATTCTGAACAACAGTAACATTCCCGTAAGCAGCCTTGGTTATGCCGAACAACGCGAAGTAAGGGCACAGGACTGGGAAGGCGTTCCGGACATTTTCAAAGGGGTCGGCGATATGCTGTTAAGAAACGACAACGGTAAATTTGTGGATGTAAGTGAAGAGGCGGGCATCTACGGAAGCTTGATCGGTTTTGGACTAGGTGTAATGGTCACGGATTTTAACGGAGACCTATACCCCGATATTTATGTTTCCAACGATTTTTATGAAAGGGATTATCTCTACATCAATCAAAAAGATGGCACATTCAAGGAAGAAATCAAGGACTGGACCTCACATTTGAGCCTCTCCGCCATGGGAATCGACATTGCCGACATCAACAATGACGGGTACAATGACATTTTCATTACAGATATGTTGCCCGAAGAAGAACATAGGGTAAAATCCGTAATGGAGTTTGAAGGCTACAATATTTTTGACCTGAAACAAAGTAAGGATTTTGGTCAACAATACATCCAAAACACCCTCCAGCTCAATAACGGGAATGGTACGTTCTCCGAAGTCGCATACTACAGTGGTGTCGATGCCACCGATTGGAGCTGGGCAGGACTCATGTTCGATATGGACAATGACGGACTCAAAGACATTTTTATCACCAATGGTATTAACCACGATCTTACCGATTTGGACTTTGTAGACTTTTTCGCCAACGAAATTGTCCAAAAAATGGCTTTGACGGGCAAAAAGGAATCCATTGATTCCATAATAAATAAAATGCCGGTGAAACCACAGCCAAACTATGCATACAAGAACAATGGCGACATCTCTTTTAAAAATGCCAACAAGGAATGGGGTTTTGAACTCCCCTCCCGCTCCAATGGTGCTGCCTATGCAGATTTGGACAACGATGGTGATTTGGACCTAGTGATCAACAATGTCAACACACCGGCCTTTATCTATAAAAACAATACCGATTCCCAGCTGAACAACAATTACATTCAACTGAAGTTCAAAGGACCAAAAACCAATCCCTTTGCAGTGGGTACACTGGCCAAGGTCTATTTTGATGGCAATATCATAAATCAAGAATTGATACCTTCCAGAGGCTTTCAGTCCTCCGTCCAATATGACATGACCTTTGGCCTGGGCAAATATGACAAATTGGATTCCCTACGTATTGTGTGGCCGGACAACCTTACCCAAAAATTTGAAAATGTAGAGGCCAATCAAGTCCTGACCATTGACCACAGCAACGCAAAGGAAACGTATAGAATTCCCAAAAAAGAGCCCATAAAATCTTTTCTAAAGGAATTGGACACTGATGTGATTGCTGCACACAAAGAAGACAACTACAACGATTTTGATTACGAAGGCCTTATCTCACACAAGCTTTCCCAAGAGGGACCCTCTTTGGCCGTCGCAGATGTCAACGGTGATGGCAATGAAGACTTTTTTATCGGTGGGGCAAAAGGACAACCTGGAGCCATTTATATCCATAGAGGCAATGGGAAGATAACACCTAAAAAAACAGCAGCTTTTGAAGAAGACAAAGAATTTGAAGATGTTGCCGCATCATTTTTTGATGCAGATGGTGATGGCGACCTTGATCTGGTCGTCGGCTCTGGGGGCAATAATGTGGGCATGCAACGCAATTATAGAGCAAGATTATACCTAAATGATGGTGCCGGAAACTTTTCAAAATCTGAAAACGAACTACCATCAACCTTCAAAAATATTTCCACAATCTCTCCTTATGATTATGACAACGACGGCGATATAGATCTTTTTATAGGATCACGAAGTGTGGTAGGGGTATATGGCCTATCCCCCGATCACCTCCTTCTTGAAAACATGGGGGATGGCACCTTTAACAATGTAACGGAACGCTTGGGGTACGACCTCAAAAACGCCGGAATGGTAACCGATTCCAAATGGGAGGACATCGACGGGGATGGTAAAAAAGACCTTATCGTTACCGCCGAATGGGACACCCCAAAAATCTATAAGAACACCGGAAGGAGATTAACAAAAATGGCCAGTTCATTGGACAGTCTTTATGGATGGTGGAATACCGTGGAAACAGCAGACCTCGATGGTGATGGTGACCAAGACTTGATCTTGGGCAACCAAGGTTTGAACCTCCATTACAAACCAACGGAATATGCACCCATGAAAATGTATATCAACGATTTCGACAACAATGGTACCATTGAACAAATCATGACCATGCAGGAAAACGGTGGAGATTATCCGATCCATCAAAAAAGAGAACTTACGGACCAGTTACCCTCGCTTAAAAAACAAAACCTAAAGGCATCCGATTACGCCCATCGTACCATCCAACAGCTTTTTCCTAAAGAAATCATGGAAAAGTCAATTGTAAAAAAAGTGGAGACATCCGCTTCTGTAATTGCGATTAATGAAGGTGGCGGGAAGTTTACCATAAAAAATCTGCCCCCACGTGTACAACTTTCCTGTGTTTGCGATATCACTTGCACCGATGTGAACAATGACGGTAATTTAGATTTGATCATGGCAGGCAACAACTATGAGTTCAAACCACAATTTTCCCGTTTGGATGCGAGCCAAGGAAACCTATTATTGGGAGATGGCAATCTAAACTTTACCTGGCAAGATTATGAGACCAGTGGTTTCAAAATCAGGGAAGAAGTAAAATACTTAAAGCAGTTCAAGGATAAAAACGGCAAAACCTATGTTATTGCCGCCATAAATAATGATAAACCAAAGATTTTCGCCCTGAATGAATAGGTCACTGATCATATTACTAGCAACGGCTCTGATTGTTTCTTGCAAACGGGAGGGCAGTCTTTTTGAAAATCCAGACCCCAAAAAAACCGGGGTGGATTTTACCAATACCCTAACCTCTACGGATGACTTGAGCATTTTGGACTACCTCTATTTTTATAACGGTGGGGGAGTGTCCATTGGCGATATCAACAATGATGGCTTGCCAGACATCTTCTTTACCGGAAACCAGGTCAAAAACAAATTGTATCTGAACAAAGGCAATCTAACGTTTGAAGATATATCTGTTTCCGCTGGAATAGCGGGAAACAGCTCTTGGAACACCGGAGCCACCATGGCCGATGTAAACGGTGACGGGCTTTTGGATATTTATGTCTGTGCCGTGGTAGGCATCAATGGATTCAATGGGTTCAACGAGCTGTACATAAACAACGGGGACAATACGTTTACCGAAAGTGCGGCAAAATATGGGTTGGATTTTGATTCGTACAGTTCCAATGCAGCTTTTTTTGACTATGATCTGGATGGGGACCTGGACCTCTATCTCCTCAACCATGCGGTACACACCCAAAATTCCTTTGGCCGTTTTGATCTAAGGTACGAACGTCGTTATGAAACGGGTGACAAACTTTTGCGAAACGATAACGGAACCTTTACCGATGTAAGTGAAGAGGCCGGTATTTATGGCGGAATAAACGGTTACGGGCTAGGTTTGGCCATTGCCGATTTTAATCAAGATGGATATCCGGACATTTATGTCGGCAATGACTTTCACGAAGACGATTATTATTACCTCAACAACGGCGATGGTACTTTTACCGAAAGTTTGAAAAAATACTTTGGTCATACCTCCAGATTTTCCATGGGCAACGACGTGGCCGACATCAATAATGATGGGCGTCCTGATCTTCTTTCATTGGATATGCTTCCCGAAGACGAAGTAGCCTTGAAATCCTCAGAAGGAGACGACAACATACAGACCCAAAAAATGAGGATAGAGCGATTTGGGTACCATTATCAGTTCACCCGCAACATGCTGTTCGTAAACCAACCCGATGGCAATTTTATGGAAACCGCCCTAATGAGCGGTATAGCGGCGACAGATTGGAGCTGGAGTGCCCTTTTTGGGGATTATGACCTCGATGGCAAGCAAGATGTGTTTATTTCCAATGGTATTCCAAAAAGACCCAACGACTTGGATTTCATCAAATTTGTTTCCAATGAGCAAATCCAGCAAAAAATGGACAACACTAAACTTGTTGACCAAAAAGCTCTGGATCTGATGCCCTCCGGAAGTGTGCACAACTATGTTTTTAAAGGTGGGTCGGATCTGAACTTTCAGGATATGTCCGGAAAATGGATCACAAAGGACACGTTGATCTCCGGTGCGACCGCCATGGCCGACCTTGATGGCGATGGTGACCTGGATTTGGTCACGAACAACATCAACCGACCCGCGACGCTGTACATCAACAAAACCAATGGTAAAGGAAATTATCTGAAGCTAAAATTCAACTATACCAAAAAAAATACCTTTGGAATCGGAACCAAGGTGTATTCCTATGCCAATGGAGCGTTGCAATTCAAAGAGCTTTTTCCCACCCGAGGGTTTCAGGCATCATCTGAGCCTATGGCGCATTTTGGTTACCAAAGTGTAACGGAAATAGATTCCATAAAAATTATCTGGCCGGACAAAACCTACCAGGTTATAAAAAATGTCCCCGTCAACCAAACCCTGACCGTAGCGCCAAAAAACACCAAACCTTTTAATTATAATTCGCTTCACCCCACCAAAAAACCGTTATTTAGTCCTGTACCGAACAATCTAGGGCTAAATTTCACCCACATAGAGGACAACTATACCGATTTTAACCGCGAAAAACTGATTCCCTATCAAATTTCGGATAGAGGACCAGCTATGGCGGTGGGCGATTTGAACGGTGATGGAAAAGACGATATTTTCTTCGGGGGGTCTAAATACGAAAACCCGCAAATTTATCTACAACAAGATTCCATTTACATAAACCGGACATTCCCCAATATCCAAAAGGATAACATTCAAGAAAACGTTTCAGCAGCCATTGCCGATTTCAACAATGATGGAAAAAACGACTTGATCGTAAGTTCGGGAGGTGGGGACTTTTTTGGAAAGGCCAACCCTTTACTGGATAGCTACTATGTTCAAAAAGACACGATTTTCACCAGTGCCGAGTTACCGGAGTTTTATCAAAACTCGTCTGTGGTACGACCCTTTGATTTTGATGGGGACGGGGATTTGGATGTTTTTGTCGGTGGACACACCATTACGGCCAAATTTGGTGCACCCGCCAGTTCATATTTGTTGGAGAATGAAAATGGATCGTTTAAAGTGAACAAATCTTTTGAAGAATTTTCACAAGGAATGGTTACCGATGCCATTTGGAGCGACTTTGATGGGGACAAGCAGACAGACCTCATTTTGGTAGGGGAATGGATGGCTCCAAGATTTTTAAAAAATCAAGATGGCACTTTCACCGAAGTGGAACAGGAAAATATTCTTGGGCTTTGGCAATCTATCGAAGCCTTTGATATTGATGCGGATGGGGACACGGATTACCTTTTGGGCAACTGGGGGACCAATACCAAGTTCAAGGCTTCAAAAGAGCATCCCATGAAGTTGTATTTCAACGATTTTGACGAGAACGGACAAACCGAAACGGTAACTGCCATGGAGAAAAATGGCGAATATTATCCACTGGAAACGTTGGACGGATTAGCCTCTCAAATGGTCTATCTGAAAAAGAAATATACAACCTATAAATCCTTTGCCGGTTCCACCATGGAAGAAATTTTCGGAAAGGATGTTTTAAAAGCCTCTACCCAATTGGAAGTGAACACACTGAAATCGGGTTTTTTGAGAAATGATAATGGTACGTTTGTTTTCGTCCCATTCAAGAATGAACTGCAAGTATCCCCTATCCTGTCATTTTTAGTGGACGATTTTGATGGAGATGGAAACAACGAAGTTCTGATAGGGGGTAATTATTTTGGGGTAAAGCCTTACCATGGCAGACTCGATTCTTTTCCAGGTGCCCTTCTCAAAAATGAAACGGAAATTGTTTTGGGCAACGAACTGGGTCTGGATTTTACCAAAAAATCAATTCGTCATTTAAAAACGATCACGCTTAACGATCAAAAATATTTGTTAGCTGTTTTCAATAACGATAAAGCACAAGTCTATAAAATAAATAAGTAAAATAAGGCCATGAAAAAAGGAATAAGTTTAATTGCCGCACTGTTATTGGTCCTGGCGTCATGTCAAAAAAAGCAGGAAAACATTGAAATTACCCCGGAAGAACTGCATGCCTCTGTGGATAAAGTCATCGAAGTGATGATTCACGATATATTTTCACCACCAGTGGCCAGTAGAATCTTTGCCTATCCCAATATTGCAGCCTATGAGATCATTGCCTTGAAAGACGACAATTATAAATCATTGGCAGGTCAACTCACAGGACTACAAAGTATTCCAAAGCCAAAAAATGAAGAGAACATCAATTTTGAAATGGCCGCATTGATCGCACATATAGATCTCAACAAAAGATTGATTTTTTCTGAAGAAAGAATTGAAAGCTTTCGGGATAGTCTTTACACAGTATGGTCGGAAAAGAACGAACCCGTTTTTAATGCCTCCAAGGATTATGGCCTTCAAGTAGCCGACTTTATAGGCGAATGGATGGACAAGGACAATTACAAAGAAACCCGTACCATGCCCAAGTTCTCCGTGGACTCCGACGACCCTTCCCGTTGGCAGCCCACTCCACCGGCCTATATGAACGGTATTGAACCGCACTGGAACAAAATACGCCCTTTTGCCATTGATTCGGCAGCTCAGTTTAAACCTATTCCACCGCCAGAGTTTTCCTTGGAAGAAGGTTCGGATTTTTACAAAGAGGTAATGGAGGTGTATCAAGTGAAAAAAAGTATGATCGGTAAAGGGGATAAATCCGAAGAAATAGCGATAGCCCAATTTTGGGACTGCAACCCCTATGTTTCGGTAACGAGGGGCCACTTGATGTTCGCTACAAAAAAAATTACGCCAGGCGCACATTGGATCGGCATAACCAAAATAGCTTCTCGCAAAACAAATGCAGACTTTGCCAAAACGTTGTATGCCTATACCAAGACCTCAATAGCAATAGCCGACGCTTTTATAAGCTGTTGGGACGAAAAATACAGAAGTAACCTGATTCGTCCAGAAACGGTGATCAACGAGTATATCGACGACAGTTGGGAACCCGTACTGCAAACTCCACCGTTCCCTGAATACACCAGTGGACATAGTGTAGTCTCAGGTGCAGCATCAACCGCCTTAACGGACATCTTCGGTGATGGTTTTGCTTTTGATGACGATACCGAAGTGCCTTTCGGCCTGCCCGTACGCTCCTTCACTTCTTTTAACCAAGCAGCGGATGAGGCGGCCATAAGCCGATTGTATGGAGGAATCCATTATAGGGCCGCCATTGAGGTTGGAATAAAACAAGGTAGGGACCTCGGGAAATTTGTAGTGGATAAATTGGACATGACTAAAGGGTAATGCCTATTTTTGCTCCATAGTTATGAGGAAGATTATTTCGATGATCCTTGCCCTTGTGGCAGGAGTGATTTTATGGTACCTGTTTTTAAAACCACAGGATTATCAGGTCAATTTTAAAGCTAAGGCAATTCCCGGCACCATATTCGAAACCGTTAAGGCTTGGAACAAGGGATTTGATTCTGTGATACCCGTGGATTACATAAATCCAAGACATTTTAAGCAAACCATCGTCGTAAATGATTCCGTTCATGTGTATGAATGGGAAATCAACCCTGTTCACGACTCCTTGAGTGAGGTTCAAGTCAATATCAAAGATTTGGACCATTCCGTGAACAACCGTTTGGCCATCCCCTTTTCCGATACCGATTTTGAAAAGGGTTCGCGCAAATTGCTTTTGGACTTCAATGGCTTTTTAAACGAGCATATCAAAGATTTCACTGTTTCCATTGAAGGGGAAGAAGAAACATTCTCTTCCTATTGTGCCTGTGTCCAACTCAAAACGGCCCCAGAGGACAAGGCCAAGGGTATGATGGCCAATTACAATTTTCTAAATTCTATCCTTTTAGAGAGGGAAATAGAATTGAACGGCCCTCCTTTTGTGGAAGTATTGGACTGGGATTTGGAAAACAATAGCCTTTCCTACAATTTCTGTAACCCCATTATCCGCTCCGAAAGACTTCCGGACCACCCTGACATTGAATACAAGCGTATTTATAGTAAAAATGCCATCAAAGCTATCTACCACGGCAATTATATCACCTCGGACCGTGCATGGTATGCCTTGTGGGACTACGCTGAGAAAAACAACATTCCCATTGAGAAAAAACCGCTTGAGATTTTTTACAACAACCCTAATATGGGTGGGGATGAGCTGAAATGGACCACAGAAATATTTATGCCCATAAAAGAAAATGATGAGTAGGATTGCCTTTATATTTATGCTGATCGTGGTACAGGCATGTGCCCAAAACTCCTCTTTAGGTCAACTGAACCCTTTGGCCAAGTTCCCATCCAAAATCAAAGAAGTTTCAGGAATGGAAATTTCCAAAGATGGAAAAATATGGGTCATTGAAGATAGTGGGAACAAAGACAAAATATATAGGGTGGACAGGAAAGGTGATATAAAGGAATCACTAAAAATAGACCATGCCAAAAACCAAGATTGGGAAGATTTGACCATGGACATTGCCGGCAACCTTTATATTGGTGATTTTGGCAATAATGCCAATAAGCGCAAGGATTTGGTCATTTATAAGATTCCAAAGGAGGAGATGGATAAAAAAGAGCCCAATGCCGACAAGATTGAATTCAAATACCCACAACAAAAGGATTTCCCTCCCCGAAAAGACAGTCTGTATTTTGATACCGAGGGATTTTTTCACCTAAACGATTATCTGTACATATTTACAAAAAACCGTACAAGACCTTACTCTGGAAAGACCTTGATTTATAGGGTTCCTGATAAAGAAGGAGAATACGAGGCTGAATTTTTGGGCTCGTTGTTCTTATGTGCCGACCAGGACCATTGCTCGGTAACCAGTGCTGATATTTCTCCAGATGGCAGGACCATTGCCTTGCTAAGCTACGGTTTTGTATTCTTGATAACGGATTTCAGTATTCCGGACTTCAACAAATCCTCGATAAAAATAATTGATCTCAATACGGACACTCAAATTGAATCTGTTTGCTTTGCTGATGACAAAACACTTCTACTAGCTGATGAAGAAAACAAGCATGGTGGCAGAAAGCTTTATGAATTTAAACTCAATTAAAACCCAAAGCCAAGACCAAAAGTAAAGCGTAGGCCATCGGTACTATTAAAAAGTCCGAAATTTGCAGAAAGTACATCTGCGCCATTCAGGAAAAACCCACCTCCATACGAGTTGTGCCATTTGCCCGAATCTTCTTTTGGTAACCAAACACGGCCGTAATCAAATCCCCCATACAAACCAGGGGTAACTGGCATGACACCCGTTTTTGTCCGTCTAAAACTATATCGTATATCGGTGTTTTGAAAATAGGACGTTTTCCCGGTAAACCGTTGAAAACGGAAACCGCGGAGGCCATTATCGCCCCCTATACTTGCTCCTTGATAGAACTCAAATCCATCTCCAATATTAAAATGTGCCTTCAATTTGGTCGCCAAAACCAATCTGCCATTGGCGGTTAGTCTATGATCGATGCTGAAAGATGGGACAATATAACCAAAGGACCTTGAAGTGTCTTCCAAATTATTTTTGAAGCCTCCCTCCAATGCAAATCCCATTCCCAGCGTTGGAAAGGCTTCATTATCCGTATTGGAAAAACTGTATTCTGCATCCACCCCAACAAAACTCAAATGGTTTTCCTCCCCATTTTCTACATAAAATTCATTGATGAACCTATCTTCGGTTTCCTCGATCTCTATATTTTCATAGGCTATGCCCAACCGCACTTTAGAACCAAAAAAACCACGCCATATCAGGGATGGTGAAAACTTCAGTGTACGAATTCGAACCCTATTGTAATCCATGCCCAAAGGTTCGTTATCATCATTATTGATAGTTTCATTTCCGAAACCGAAAAAATTCTGCGTGAAATTTGGACTGGTAAATCTGGCGTTCAGTTCCAAGTTTACCTTGTTGAACACATGCGCAAACTCTCCCCTGTATCCCAAATCAAAACCATTGGTGGCAAAATAATAGGCAGCATTGAACGTATGTTGTTGCGTAAACGGATTCTTCCTCAGTCCATTGAAGGTATAGGTATCGGTAAGCCCAATTCTAATCCCATCATCCGGGTTGAACCCTATTGTGGGCAGCACTTGGTTGTTGTTGCCTTTTATATTGAGAAACTCGTAGGTATTGGTGTTATAATCATTTACTTGTTTAACCTTACCTCCATAGGCTTCATCGAATGTATTTTTCTTGGCCTTAAAATCATAGACCCACAGCTTTTTGGAATCTTTGGAGATTTTATAGATGTCATTGTTCTGTCCTCCAACAATACGAATTTTTATCTTCGAGGTTTCGGTTTTGACATCGAACACATCATCATCATCCAAACCATAAATCCAGATTTCCTTGGTATAATCCGGGCTGTATACCTTATTGAAGAAAAGATCTGTCATTTCGCCCCCCTTTATCCGGTATGCCCTTACCTCCACATTTCCGTTGGGAAAAGACACAATATTGAAATAATCGTCCTTATCGGTTCCGGTGATCACACTGTACTTGTTCAAAACTGCGTAGAATTCCTTTGCCGTTTCCACTAAGTTTTTCTTCCGGGCCAGAAGTGTTTTTTTGATTTCGGTCAAAGTTTCGTCCCTTACTTCCTCGGGGAATGCCAAAAACGCCTTATCTATAATTTCTTCGTTCAAGTTTTGCTGAATGAACTTGGCTTGGTCTATCCACATATCCAAATCTGTTTCGGACAACAGAGCCATATCCAAAGCAAATGTTCTTGGTGATGATGTAAACCCTTTTACACTTCTAATTTTTTCATGGAATCCCTCAAAAATACGAAGGGCCGGAACTGCTCTCGAACCAAAGTTCATGACAAGACCATCACCCCACCGGGAATACACTTGATCTCTGTCCCTGGCAATGGGCCTGTATACCTTTTTTCCGTTTTCCTTAAATTCTGCCCATCGCCATTGATCTACGTGTCTGTCCCAATCCCCCAATAGGATATCAAAAAGGCGTGCTTTCACATATTCCTTTTGATCGATACTGTATTTCTCATCTTCACGGAGTTTGTCCATTAGATCGTAGGTACTTTCAATTTTTTTGGTGTACCCAAAACTTTTTAAGTTATCATGATCATCGGAAACATGCTCTTCGATCATGTAAAGCTCATCTCCAAATTCTTCGTTGAAATCACCCAAAACGGCTTGTTTTGGGACATAGTACAGTTTTGGATTGGTATGGTACATTCCGAGGGCATCGGAGAGTTTGCCAATGGTAAAAGGTGCATAGGGATGCGCCCCGGTATATAGGTCCAACAACAGTTTTTCGGCATATGTATCCTCAAATTGCCCAATGATGTACTGGTCTTGGAAAGCAATGGCCTGTAGATATCTTTCAGCACTTTTTCGTAAACCCCTCATTACATATTCCCTCCCCTGTTTATCTGCCAACCTTAAAGAATTGGATTGGTTTCCACCACCTTTGCGAACCACGGTAAGTCCTCCAAAAAGTGTATCCAAACGTACGGTAGGGGCCTTAACTTTGGTGCCATAGTATTTTCTGTACCGCTCGCCCCACAACCATTTATGGAATCCACTTTTATCAATCTCTTCAGGAGAGTAAACGGATGCCATTTTATAGGGAGGAAAGTCATCTGAAAGTTCAAGTTTTTTGGTTGACCCATCGGCAGGAAGTACTTGGGTCTGGAACAACAATTCATCGCCATCGGCATCTGCACCGTAAAATTCTACCTTGGATGAGCCATCTTTATACACCTTTAGTATGGCATATCCATTTCTTCCCGTTGAAAACTTACTTCCATTGAGCAATCGGGTGGCTCCAGTTTTTGACCCGGAACCACTTACAATTTGGGGTTTGCCATATTCTTCGATGTACTGAAGCGAATGTTCATGTCCCGAAGCAAAGATGATCTTGTCAGAATATTGCGAAAGGGTCACAATCCTCTTCTTTAACTCGTTGTACATTTTATTGGAAAGATCCTCTGCTGTGGCTCCAGAGGTTTTTCTCAACAGATTGATCGCGGACCCTAAAAAGGGCAATGGCACCTTTCCGCCACTGGGATATAGCCCTTGTTCAAATGAAAATTGTCCGCCATGTGCCCCATAGGTGAACATGGGATGGTGCAATGCGATAAGTACCGTTTTATCCCTGTTTTTTTTGATCAAACTCTCCAGTTCTTCAAAAAATCTACTCCTATTCTTTATTTCACATTCATCGTTCATGGTTGGGTGCTTGTCCCAATTGACAAGGTACCATTCTGTATCAATCGCAATGACCATGACCTTATCACTGATTTCAATTTTTTCAATGGGGCAGCCATTTTCTGGTTGAAATGCATCATTGTCATCCAATGCCTCTTCAATGTATTCTTCCTCCCGTTTAAGCCCTTTTAAACCATTGCTGTACCAATCATGGTTACCGGGAATAAAAATGGTGTTCCCTTTAAAATTTTCCAAGGTGGCCAACTGTGCGTCCAAATAATGTTTGGAACGTTCATGACCCTCAGGATCATCCTCCTCGTCCACGAATCCAGCCGGATAGATATTATCTCCCAAGAAAATTGCAGTGCTATTGTCATCGGCTCCTTCAAGAACTTGTTTAAACTTTTTCAAGGTAGGGTTCAAGTCACCCATGGGCGATTTGCCAGCATCCCCGATCAAGTAAAAGGTGTGTTCAACCTCCTTTTCATCAAATTCAGTGGTAATTGTAAAGGGCTCGGCATATTTTGTTTCATACGTTGCACAGCCATACACCAATCCAATCAACAAGAACAGCAAGTAATGTTTCTTCATATCTCACGAGGTTGATTCCAAAATTTTGTACTTTGGATGTCCTAATTCTGAGATATGTCGGAAATTGTTGAAAAAACCAAACACTTTGTTTCTGAGCTGTTAACCGAAAAACTTGATTCCAAGTTCTTGTACCACAACTTGCGACATACCCAACGAGTGGTCAAAAGTACTAAAGAATTGCTCAATTTTTACAATCTGGGCGAAACTGAAAATGAAAGAGTATTGCTCGCCGCTTGGCTCCACGATGTTGGCCATATAAAAGGTATCGAAGACCATGAGGAAAGCAGCTGTGAAATAGCCCAAGAATTTCTGGAGAAGAACGGTTACGATGCCCATGGCATTGAACAAGTGTGCTCCCTGATCATGGCAACAAAAATGTGCCATGAGCCTTCCAATTTAATGGAAGGGATCCTTCGCGATGCGGATATCTCTCATTTTGCCCATAAAAGTTATTGGGAAACCACCGATTTTTTAAGGGATGAACTCAGAGAATTGGGGATTGCCGATTATACATCCAAACAATGGCGGGAGAAAAACATCAACATGTTCCGAAAACACCACTTTTATACTGATTATGCCAAGGAGAACTGGGAAGACGGGAAACAAAAAAATTTGAAAAAATTGCTAAAGGAGAAAAAGGAGGAGAAAAAAATTGCGAAAAAGGAGGCTCTGAAAGCTAAGTATAAAAGTGAAAGCCCTGATAGAAGTGTACAGACTTTATATAGGGTTACTTTGAGAAACCACCTTAAGCTTAGTGACATTGCCGATACCAAAGCGAATATTTTGTTATCCGTGAATGCCATAATTATTTCATTGGTACTGGCCAACTTGTTCAGCAAACTGGACAATCCCTCCAATACCTATATGATCTATCCCACATTTATACTTATTTTGTTCAGTGTTGTGTCCATGGTGCTGTCCGTTTTGGCCACAAGGCCCAACATTACCAGAGGTAAGTTTACCAAGGAAGATGTGGAAAAAAAACGGGTAAACTTATTGTTTTTTGGCAACTTCCACCACATGAAGCTTGAAGAATATGAATGGGCATTACAGGAACTGATCAAAGACAAGGATTATGTGTATTCCTCACTTACAAAGGACCTTTACTATTTGGGTGTGGTTCTAAACCGAAAATATAAGATACTCAGGATTACCTACAATATTTTTATGTTGGGTATTATCGTATCGGTAATTGCTTTTGTCATCGCCTTTAGGTTTTTTGGCCCGGAAAGGTTGGTTTTTTAAATCATGAGTTCAATTCTTCCATAAGGTCATCGTAGGTATAGGTACGCTCAGATTTTTTATCCTTTTGATATAAAATTTCTGCTCTAATCGCCTTCAATCCGGATACTCCTTGTACGCCTTCCAGTTCCACAATTTCGATATTGTTGGTGAAGTAGCCTTTGGCTTTTAAAAAGCTTATGTACCTTAAATACTCTTTTTCATCCTTACGTTGTGAATATACGATGGCAAGTTTCCCTTTTTGTGTAAGGCGTTCATTGGTTCCCTTGATATAGGATTTATCGATTCGTTTTTTAATGACCTCGTACCTAGCATTATAGGTGCCGTCCACATCAAAACGTTTTTCATCCATTCTAAAGCGAATGGCCAAAGATGTACTGTATACCAAAACCAAAGATGCTACATCCAATTTAACAGGTAAGTGAGGTTTTAAAGCGTAATACTTGTTCTCCATTTCGCACATGACCTGAAGCTGCCATAACCTTAGGTTGCTCAAGAAAAGTTCACTGAATTCCCGACCTTTTGCAATAGAGCTTCCTATATATATATTGTGCTCCACACCATCGGTCTTATAACGCTCAAAATAGTGTGGGAACATCTCCTGTGCCTCTTCCTGTTTTTTGTCCAATAGGGCCGCCAACTTCATGTTCGCTTCCATTACACTGTTATCGTAATTTCTGCGATGGTCATAATAGCTTTCTGTGTCTTTGTCTATCTTCTCGTAATATTTTTCCAGAAGTGCAGCAATCTCCGCATCTTCTTTTTGGAGATGGTCAAATACGGGATCGACCTCTTCTTTTACAAAATCAAAAACGGCCTGTTCCGTATGTGTGAACAGTGCTTCTTTAACTTCGTTCAGATAATTGGTTACCCGAAACATCAACTCTTCATAGACAGGGAGCTTATATTTATTGAAAGCTATTTGCAATACATCATTGATTTCGGAAAGCTGGATCATTAGATCCCTTTGAATGGCAAGGTTACGTTGCTGGGCAGAATCCTTTATATCTATTTGACCATACAACGGATATACATCCCGAAAAACAATTTCTTTGAACACGGGTTCCTTACCGGCCAATTCGTCTGCCATAAATCGTTTGGCCTCCTCTTGGAATTTCCAATAGACGGATGGGTGCACCGAGGTACATTCATGCTGTATAATGGCATCTATCAGGTTTTCCTCTTCCTCAATGGTACGCATTACGGCCGCAATAATGTATGGCATTACATCATCCAGCTTATTTGCATTGACACTGTTGAGCTCGTTGGTTTTGCCCGAAACAAGTTCCAGCACCCCCAATAGTTCGCCATTTATCGAGATTGGAGCCAAAATGACACTCTTGATACCTTGGTCCATCAAGTTTTTATATGGCTGAACCTTCCCTCCTGTCTTTTCGTAATATTTCTCCACATTGGAAATGGCAAAATACATATTCTCCTTAAAAAGTTTTCCATGGGAATACGTACAGAAAGTAGAATCACATTTCTCTCTATCCTTTCCATTCAGGATATAGCTGTCCATTCCTTTGCCATATATCTTAAAAAAGTGATTTGATTCCGAATCGTATCCGGCAAATCCAACTTTAATATCGTTAAGGTTAAAAAATGACCTAAAGGTATCCTCAAAATTCTCCATAAAGGAATCGCCCCTATGGGTCCTTCCTATCAATGTTGATTTTATTTCTGAAACCGAATGTTCTGCGGTAACATCGAACATGTTGGAAATAACAAAACCTTTGGCTATAAAACTGTTTGGGGGTATTTTCTCTTTCCAGAGGTCCAGGTTGTAAAAGTTGTCCAACAGCTCATCCACATCGTCCTGGGTAATTTCCTTTGCCTTATCCGTGGGAATGATCTCCATAAAATCCGCATTGTACAGAATACGGTATCTACGCATCACTCCATTGATGTCCGGAATATCATAGAAGAAAGGGCGTTTAAAATCCAAGTTGTAACCATAATAAAATTGAAGGATAACGGTACATCTCATAATATACCCATATTCACGCGGTATATTGGTTATCTCCAAATCAAAATCCTCTCCTGCATCCTTCAAGATTTGTCGAAAACGCTCTGATGAATTGAATACCAAATTTTCAAAAGGGGTAGAAGCGGTTTTAATCTCGTTCTTCGTCAAAATTGGGGAAAAAGAATCCTCCAATATCACTCGAATCACATCCTTGTATTTGTCCAACAAAGACAAATCCGTAAAACCCTCCCTTAATTCTGGGTACGGCGCCTGTGTTTCCAACACATATTTCGCTCGCGCGGCCATATGTGGGTCGGAGCTATTGAGCTGTTCATCATAGTGTTCCAATATTTTATTGAAACTTACCATTTGAACCAAAGGACTTTCCGAATTGTAGTCGTGTTCCATACTCAAATTAGTCGAGATTAAGCCTTCAAAGTTACAAAAAGATAAAATGCCTTTTCATTAATAGGTATCTTTATGGACAAATCACCATTTTTAAGGATATTTAGCAAAAACTTTTCCATGTCCTCTTCAAAACGATTAGACAGAGCCTATCAAAACGCAATAACGATTACTTTCAATGAGGATTCCAAATTTATCTTTTTTAGTGATTGCCATCGGGGCGACAATAGTTTTGCAGATGATTTCGCCAATAATCGAAACATATATTACCATGCCCTAAACCACTATTACAGAGAGGGTTTTCATTATATTGAACTCGGTGACGGGGACGAACTTTGGGAAAATATCAATTTTGATTCCATTTTTGAGGCGCACAAAAATGTGTACCAACTTTTACGGAAGTTCCATTTGGAGAAACGCCTCCATATGCTTTGGGGCAATCACGATATGGTATACCGGGATCCCGATTATGTGGAGAAGAACCTTTCCCATTATTTTGAACCTATTGATGGATCGGACAAACAACTTTTTGAAGGCATCACCTATCATGAAGCACTTATTTTAAAACATTCAGATACTGGCCAAGAGATTTTCTGTGTCCATGGCCACCAAGCAGATTGGTGGAATTATGTATGCTGGCGTGTTGGTAGGTTTTTAGTAAGGATTTTATGGAAACCCCTTCAAGTAGTGGGAATTGCCGACCCTACCAGCCCAGCCAAAAACTACAAGGAGCTTATCCGTATCGAAAAGCGTATTAAACGGTGGATCTTAAAAAAGAATTTGCTCATTACCTTGACGGGGCATACCCACAGACCCCGTTTTCCGGAACCGGGCCAAATACCCTTTTTTAATGATGGGAGCTGCGTCCATCCGAGGAGCATAACCGGCATTGAAATAGAAAATGAAAAAATTTCCCTTATCAAATGGCATATAGATACCAAGCCCGATGGCACACTTCAGATTGTACGGGTATTATTGGAAGGGCCGGAAAAATTGGTTGATTATATGAATCATTGAATCCTTTATACATGGAACATATACAGGGCATATTTGATCAAATCCCCATCAGGTACGACCTCGCGTCACACCTTATGCTCTTGGGCATTGTTCAGGGGTTTTTCTTGGCCTTTGTTATTTTTTTAAGGGCAAAAAGAAAATCGGCCATCCACTTGTTTGGCTGGTCGCTTATGGTTCAATGTCTGGTTTTTTTGGATGTGTACCTCTGTTACACCGGACTCATCAAATATATGCTCCACCTAAACGATTCAACGGAATTTTTGGTGCTTTTGATTACTCCGACCCTTTACTTTTTTCTGTATACTTTATTGGAACGAAAGCCCATTACCCTCAAAAAACATTGGCCCCATTTTATTTTGCCTGTATTGTACCTTGTTTCACAAACCAACTATTATTTGAGTCCCATCGAAGTAAAACTTAATGCATATTTAGGTGCCTACCACAGGGATTTGGGTTTTGTGGACGTTCCCGGAAACATGGATTACTCCTATCACTTTATCAAAGATCAGTTTAGATGGCTGGTGCTCTTCAGTTTTGCATTTTATCTTGTTTTGTCCCTTTTATTAGTGATAAAAACCAGAAAAAAAGGTTGGGTCTCCACCAAGAACATCAAAATGGACAAGTATATTTTTTCCAGAAATACAGTTGCATTCTTTTTCATCCTTATGCTGACCTTGTTCCTTATTTATTTGAATTATGATGATGATGGTGGCGATCATATTATTGGTATTATGCAGACCGTCACTATTTTTATCACCTCCTTTTTTATCCTTTCGGAATCCCGTTTTTTTGAAAAATCTTGGATTGCGGACAAATATGAGACGCTTACCAGCAATTCCATTCAATTTGAAACCATTGAAAATTTTATATCCAATTCCCAATACTATTCCAATCAAGACATCAACCTAAAGAAAGTAGCCGAAGAGCTGGGCACCAACGGGAATACAGTTTCAAAACTGATCAATTCAGAAACAGGAGTAAATTTCAATGACTACATCAACCAAAAAAGAATTGCATTGGCCCAGAAAAGGTTGTTGGATGATGGATTCAACCATCTTACTGTGGAAGCTGTTGGCCAATCCGTTGGTTTTAAATCCAAATCCGCCTTTTACAATGCCTTTAAAAAACATACCGGACAATCACCTTCCGCTTTTATGAGACAAAAAAGGGGGTAATTTCTCCATAATTGCAATTCAGGACGTTTCCCGAACAGAAAAACATTCTTTTGTAAACACCACTTTTCATCTTTGAAAAAATTTTAAAGATGAAAACTACTATCAGACGTTACGATTTGGATTGGTTACGTGTCATTGTATTCGGACTGCTTATTTTCTACCATGTTGGGATGTTCTTTGTGCCCTGGGGCTGGCATATTAAAAACAATGTGATTTACGATTGGCTCCGCTGGCCCATGTCGTTCTTGAACCAATGGCGACTGCCTATCCTTTTTGTAATATCCGGTATGGGAACATACTATGCTTTGGGCAAAAGAAGTATGGGAAAATTTGTTTGGGAACGCTTTCTCCGTTTGGGCATTCCTTTGATAGCCGGAATGATTTTGATCGTACCCCCACAAGTATATTTTGAGCGATTGGCAGAAGGCGCATTTTCAGGTTCATACTGGGAATATTTCACTACGATTGCTTTTGATGGCATCTATCCGGAAGGAAACTACAGTTGGCACCACCTTTGGTTTTTGCCGTACCTCTTGGTTTTTTCATGGATTTTGGCGCCCCTGTTTGTTTATTTACGCAAACACAACACCCATTTTATAGACTGGATAAAAAGGATAATTCAAAAAACTTGGGGCATATATCTATTCGCGGTTCCGCTCTATTTTGTGGAATCTCTGGTCGAACCCTTTTTCCCTATCACCCATGCATTGGTTGATGACTGGTTTAATTTTACTTTCAATATAATCCTGTTTTTTTATGGTTTTGTTCTGATAGCTACAGGAGATGTATTTTGGCAAACACTGAGTAAAATAAGAAACAAAGCCTTGATCTTGGGAGTTATTGGATTTTCTGGTCAAGCCATAATTTGGTCGTTTTTTGAAGATGGATATGTGGTCCACTTCACCGAAGCGTTGTTAAAAGTGGTAAACATCTGGTCTTGGATATTGGTACTCTTTGCCCTAGCTGCAAAATACCTCAACAAACCCAGTTCCGGACTTGCCTATGCGAACAGGGCGGTTTATCCTTTCTATATTTTGCACCAGACCATTACTGTCGGCATTGCTTACTATTTAAGGGATTTGGATTGGGGACTTTTTCCAAAGGCGATGACACTGATAGTGGGAACATTTGGAATCAGTTGGCTCATCTACGACCTGATAATTTTAAGGATTCCTTTTTTGCACCCATTTTTTGGTTTGAAAGGGAAAAGCAAAAAATAGCCTGCAGCTTAACGATTTAACTACAATTTATCATGTTGGTGGCAAGGTATTTGCTAATTTTATGACAAGATACTTGCTTACCCTTGTTATGAAAAAACTGGTTTTTACCTTATTGGGGATAATTTTTGGGATGGTTTCGGCATTTGCCCAATCCTCTGACCTGCCCACAACACGACCTTTAAAAATTGGTGACAATAATAAACTTGATGTAAAAACAAGCAATCAAGGCTCCTTGCTTCGCATGCCATCGGTATTGGATGAAGACCTTACTTCTAAAAATGAAAATTCGGGAGTTAAGATGCTTCCGGACAGGGAACTTGTGCAAGCAGGACATGATTTGGTCATTGACCCCAAAGTGGTTGAAAAGAAAGAAAAAGGAGCCAAGGAGCATTTTGGAGACCAATACCTAGGTGATTTTAAGACCACTGCCAAATTTGTTGGGATCGTGGCCAGGGATCACGAATATGTGGATGGTGACCGTATCAAAATATATGTAAATGGAGAGGTGGCCGAATATAACCTTTTATTGGATGGCTCTTTCAAAGGTATCAACCTGGATCTGGTAAAAGGCTTTAACCGTATAGAATTTGAGGCACTCAACCAAGGTTCCTCAGGACCGAACACCGCACAAGTGGTTGTTACGGACGACAAGGGAGTGGTCATCCACAACAACCGTTGGAACCTATCCACTGGGTCCAAGGCCAGCCTCATTATTGTAAAGGAAGAGGATAGCTTGACCGAAAAGGGCAACTAAGCTATTTTCAATGTTTTTCCCCTGGCGAATACGTTGCACGGGCACGTTTCAACACATCTTCTTTGTAATAAGCTGCATCTTTGAATTCTTTGTCCGCATAGCGCTGCGCTTGATCATTAAAATGGGGTGAGTTTGGGTCACCGCTCTGTCCCCCGGCCAATATGGTTTTTGCCTTAACTTTTTCTCCAAATTCCACTACGGCCACAAAGCTGTTACCCCTTGTTCCGTATATCTTTTTAGTGTTGTTATCGTAGCGCGCACCGTAAGCGGCCAAAGCCCCCCAGCGACCACTTGCAAAACCTATGGGGATACTTGGTTTGTTATCATCAAAAGCTTGACGAATGTCCCCGTTCAATCGTTGGTAACGGTTTACCTCCCCCCAAGGCATTTTCCAAGTGCCAAAATCAGACTCCAAAATATCCAAGGTTTCTTTTAAAAAGCTCAATTTTTTCTGATCGTCCCATCCATCACCCCAATATTCCACCCATTGCATGGGATACATCCCTTCTGGCCTTTCTGCTTTCGAATAACAGAGAGTCCCATAATAATGGGCCAAAGTCATGGCAATGGATTCCTTTGAGGTGGTAAAATCCCAGTTCCGCAAAACTTCAATAGCTTCTTTCAACCCTGGGGTTGGGTTGGCATCAAAAGCCTTGACCAATCCAGGGATCAATGCTTCAAAGGCGGGAAGGTATGGATCGTGGGCCATTTCAATAAGGCTGTCCAACGTATAACCACTACGCCCGGTCAGCAACCCAATAGCATGGATTCCCCTAAAGTTTTCCTGGTCCCTCGACATATATTTTGGATAATCCCCTCGCTTGGGGCTAAACTCCAATGCAGCTGTGTAGGGTGTGGAATTACAATTTTGAATCCACCCGTTTTCTGGGTTCAACAACAAAATATTTTCATCCACCGTGTGCAAACCTTGCCAATCGGTTTGGGGATTGCTTCCATCAACAGGTTTGGTATAATCAAAAATAGTGTCGCGCTTTGGCACAAAGTTTCCGTGAAAATAAGCAATGTTACCTTCAGCATCGGCATAAACCGTATTATTTGAAGAATTGGTGCGGATATCCATCATTTTCCTGAAACCATCGTAACCATCCTGTTTGGTTCGAATATAGGATTGCTCCAACGCTTTTACAGGTTCCCACATCATGGCCGAAGCTGTCCATTGGTCACCCACTTTATGGGTTATAGGTCCGTGATGTGTTCTATATATCGGAAAGGTCTTCTCGCGTAAACTTTCCCCATCCTTATATTTCAATGTTACTTTGCTGGAATCAACCGGGCGTAATTCTTCCCCATACTGATAAAACAACTTACCATCATTTTTAACAATGATCTCTTTAAACTCATCCATCACATCAGTGTAGGTTGATGTGTGCATCCAGCCCGTTTTCTCATTAAAACCTTGATACACAAAAAACTGTCCCCAAGTAACCGCTCCGTAGGCATTCAACCCTTCTTCGCTCACTACGTGGACTTCCCCCCTAAAATAAAATGAGGTATGTGGATTGATCAAGAGCATTGCATTTCCCGATTGCGTCAAATCTCCTGAAATAGCAATTCCATTGGAACCCTGTGGCTCGGCCATTTCGGCTTCTTTTTTAAGTTGAAGCTCTTCCATTTCTGGAATCTCCATATCGCTCTCATAAAAGCTTTTGATTTTACGGGTAGAGATACGTTCAATGTCCCCGCCAATGGAGCCTTCACTAAAATACATGGGCATCCAAGGCTCAAAACGGGTCAAGAGTTTAGGTTTTACCTCCGGATGGGTGTACAAATAATAATTGATACCGTCGGCAAAAGCATCACAAAGTTCTTTTAGCCATTTTGGGCTTTTTTCATAATTGGCCTTGGCCTCTTCTTCGGTCATAAAGAGTTTTGCGCGCAGGTCACTGTAAAGGGCATCTTCTCCTTCAACCTCTGCCAAACGTCCTGTAGCCCATATATAATTTTGCTCCACACGGTTAAAATCATCTTCACATTGCGCATACAACAGTCCAAAAACCGTATCGGCATCCGTTTTTCCGTAAATATGTGGCACTCCAAAATCGTCTCGGATAATCGTAATGTTTTCAGCTTGGGCCTCCCATTTTTCAACTTCTGTCAAGGGCTGTTCGGAGCAGGACATAAATAGCAATAATGCCGCAAGTATTGTAATTCTCATCTTGGAAACCTGTTTAGTTAGTTTTTGTGAAAATACATCAAATCGGAAACAATTACCAACTTCCGCTTGCTCCACCGCCACCAGAACTACCTCCTCCTCCAGAAAAACTACTTGACGAACTCCTACCGGAACCAGAACTTGAACCGAAGGAATGGGTGCCCGAAGAGGAAAAGGTTTTTTTGATATAACTCTTGTCCGATTTAAAAAAGGATAGCTTGAGGTCTTGATCACCATTGGATCTTATTTTTTTGACAACCAACAAAATGGTAAGACCTATAAAACCAATAACAATATAAAAGACCCAAGTAAAATCGTTGACCAAACGGTTCAACACATCTTCAAAACCAAGTAAAAAGAAAGCAGAAACGAGGGGGACACCTATAAAACCAAGTCCAAACATTAACGGAAAAATCGTGGACACGGCCATGAAAACCCCTCGAACTACAGCTAATTTTCCAATGAATACCCCACGAATTATCTCAATAAGGGAAGAATATCCTTTATAAAAAACAAAAGATCCGGCCGCAACGAACATCATCAAGAACAACCCCATAATCCCTAAAACCCACCATGGCATTTCGTTTTCTGCCTCAATCTCTTTGTTGAATTCATCCAGGGCTTCGGGATTGGTCAAAAATTCAATGATTTGGTTGGTGGCAAGGTCAATTCCTTCAAAGTAATTTTCCTCCTTGAACCGTGGAATCATTGTATTGCGGATAATCCGAGAAGCAACGGCATCCGTAATGTAGGGTTCCAGCCCGTACCCGACCTCTATTCGGACTTCCCTGTCCAATTTTGAGAAAAGAATGAGAATTCCATTATCCGCATCCTCCTGTCCCAGTTTATTTTGGTTGAACACCTCAAGAGCGTAGTGTTCAATGGTTTCGTTTCCCAGTTCATTTATCGTCAAAACCACCACTTGGTTTGTGGTCTCGGATTCAAATTGATAGAGTTTGCCCCTAAGTGTTGTAAGCTGTTCTTCTGTGAAAATATTGGCATTATCGGTAACTATATCGGTCAAATTAGGGTGCCCTCCTTGGGCAAAACACAAGGAGAACATCAAAAATAAGACACCGAACAATCTCGTTTTTAGCATAGTTTATTTAAAATCGACCAGTTAAATATACCATTTGTATTCTTTCCAATTTCAATTATCTTTCACTTAGGCTTCCCCCTAATTTGCCGTAACTTGCAACTTTCTTTTAAAAATTACCATGCCCGAAAAAAAAGTAAGTATACTAACCGCCTTTAAAACCATTATTTGGCCTAAACGCAAACTGGTTCTTCTTGGTTTGTTGTTGATTGCCATAAGCAAAGCAGCCAGTTTTGTTTCCCCAATTGCATCCAGATACCTTATCGATGATGTCATCGTGAAAAAAGACCTGAACATGCTCAAATATCTGGTGGCCGGGGTCATGCTGGCCATTTTGGTACAAGCTGTGACATCGTTCCTTCTGACCAAAATTTTAAGTGTACAGGCCCAATATCTGATTTCTGAACTTAGGGCACAGGTACAGAAAAAAGTGCTTGCGCTTCCCGTGCGTTTTTTTGACAATGCAAAATCTGGCGCTTTGGTATCCCGTATCATGTCGGATGTTGAAGGGGTCAGAAACCTCATTGGCACTGGTTTGGTTCAGTTGGTCGGAGGAATCATTACCGCAGTTGTTTCACTTACCTTGCTTATGAAAATAAGTGTTTATATGACACTTTTCACCTTTATCCCACTAACCATATTTGCCATTATCGCATTAAAGGCCTTTAAAATAATTCGTCCGATTTTTAGAAATCGAGGCAAGATAAATGCTGAAGTAAAAGGTAGATTGACCGAAACTTTGGGCGGTATACGGGTCATAAAAGGTTTTAATGCTGAAAAGCAAGAAGAGGAGGTTTTTGAAGAAGGTGTGGAACGATTGTACGAAAATGTAAAAAAGAGCCTTACCACCACGGCCTTTATGACAAGTTCTTCAACCTTTTTATTGGGGGTGGCCACCACTAGTGTAATGGGTTTTGGTGGTTATAAAATAATCCAAGGCACACTTACCGTAGGTGAGTTTGTTGAGTTCACGGTTCTATTGGGACTGATGATCGCCCCAATTGTCCAAATGAGCAGTGTTGGAAGCCAATTGACCGAAGCATTGGCCGGTCTGGACCGTACTGAAGAATTAATGAATTTGGAAGAAGAGGCCGATGAGGAAAACCGTACCATTATATTGGGTGATGTAGTTGGTAGTATGTCCTTTAAAAATGTCAGCTTTTCCTATGAAAAAGACAAGGAAGTACTGCACAATATCAGTTTTGATGTAGAACCTGGACAGGTTATCGCCCTGGTGGGAAGCTCTGGTTCGGGAAAATCCACCATTGCAGGGCTGGCAGCCAGTTTTTTAAATCCTGATTCGGGAACCATAACCATTGATGGACATGACCTTTCCAAAGTGAACTTGAACAGTTTTAGACAACACTTGGGCGTAGTGCTTCAAGATGACTTTTTATTTGAGGGCACTATCCGTGAAAATATACTCTTTCCTCGGCCCGATGCGAGTGAAGAAAAATTAATGGAAGCGGTAAAAGCGGCCTATGTGGATGAATTTACCGACCGTTTTGATAAAGGTTTGGATACCCTGATCGGGGAACGTGGTGTGAAACTATCTGGCGGCCAGCGACAGCGGATCGCTATAGCAAGGGCAATTTTGGCGAACCCGAAAATCTTGGTTTTGGATGAGGCAACCTCCAGCTTGGATACCGAATCCGAAGCATTGATTCAAAAAAGTTTGGGCGAGCTTACCAAGGGCAGAACCACTTTTGTGATTGCTCACCGATTGAGCACAATCCGTAAAGCCGATCAAATCTTGGTGATCGAAAATGGCCATATCCTAGAACAGGGGACACACGAAGAATTGATAGCTTCCGAAGGAAGATATTACAACCTGTTTACCTATCAAGCGAGAATTTAATCCTCGGCAGGCGCCAACTCCACTTCCAGTCCGTCCAAATCCTCTGTAATATGGATTTGACAACCCAATCGGCTGTTGTCCTTCACAAAAAAGGCCTCGGCCAACATGGCTTCTTCATCATCCGATTTTTCGGGAAGTTGGTGGTCGGACAGCACATAACATTGACAAGAGGCACACATGGCCATTCCCCCACAAATTCCAATGGTTCCTTCAGGGGCAAGTTCATAAGAACGCACCACCTCCATAAGGTTCATGTTCATATCGGTTGGGGCGTCTACTTCATGTAAAACACCCTCTCGGTCGGTTATCTTCAATTTTATGTCGCTCATACCCAATCGGAACTCTTCTATGGAGTTTCCATAAAGATTTAATTCTTACTTTATTGTTAATCGATAGCTTTTACAACTGCTTTTGGTGCTTCCTTTTTACTTCCATCAAATCCGGTCACACCACCAACAGTGGTATATTTCATTACATATTTTTTGTCCGGAAATATTTTTTGATAAGCACTTTGGCACATTAAGGTAGCTTCATGGAAACCACAAAGAATCAATTTTAGTTTACCTGGATATGTATTGACATCTCCAATGGCATAGATTCCGGGAATGTTGGTCTGGTAATCGTAGGTATTATCCACCTTGATGGCATTTTTTTCGATCTCCAGTCCCCAATTGGCAATGGGACCCAACTTAGGGGACAATCCGAACAGAGGAATGAAATTATCAACCTCCACATCGATTTCCTCAGAGGTTTCGGTATTTTTTACCGTTACTTTCTCCAATTTGTTTTCGCCTTTCAAGGCAACTACTTCTGCTGGTGTGATCAAGTTGATTTTCCCCTCATTTTTGAGCTGCTGTACTTTCTCAACAGAATCCAAGGCTCCCCTGAATTCATTTCTGCGGTGCACCAACGTGACCTCTTCAGCAACATCGGTCAAAAAGATGGACCAATCCAGAGCGGAATCACCCCCTCCGGCAATCAATACTTTTTTGCCCCTATATATTTCGGGTTCCTTGATCATGTATGCCACGCCATTGTCCTCATATTTTGCCAGGTTCTCCAATTGTGGCTTTCTGGGCTCAAAACTACCCAGCCCTCCTGCAATGGCAACTATGGGGGCATGGTGTTTGGTTCCTTTGTTGGTCGTGACCACAAAAGACCCGTCCTCCAGTTTTTCAATGGTCTCGGCGCGTTCACCCAAGGTAAAACCAGGCTGGAACGGTTTGATCTGCTCCATTAAATTATCTACCAAGTCACCCGCCAATACTTCGGGAAAACCGGGAATGTCGTAAATGGGCTTCTTTGGATAAATCTCAGCACATTGCCCCCCTGGTTGTGGCAATGCGTCAATCAAATGGCATTTTAGTTGTAACAGACCCGCTTCAAAAACAGCAAAGAGACCCGTAGGTCCCGCTCCAATTATCAGAATATCGGTTTTGATCATAAAATAGAAATTTTGGCGTGCAACTTACGGCTTGCCCAAAAAAGGAATAATGATTTATATCAGTTAACTAACATTGATTACCTCTTCAATTTGAGGTGCATACTTCTTTATGGTCATTTCCACGCCACTCTTCAATGTCATTTGATTGACACTGCACCCAATACAATTGCCTTCCAAACGCACCTTAACGGTATTGTCCTCAATGGATATCAAGGTAATGTCTCCTCCGTCGCTCTGCAAAAAGGGTCGTATTTCTTCCAATGCCTTTTCTACATTGCTCCTTGTCTCTTCTGATGTCATTGTTGTCATGCTCATTTCTTTTTTACGGCGGCACAACCAGCCATTGTTGTAATCTTTATTGCTTCGGTCGGGGGAAGATCTGTGTTTCTTCTCACCAACTCTTGGACCACATTTTTTGTAAGCTCTTCAAAAGCCTCTTCTATTGGGGTGGCTGTCTGTAAGGCAGCCGGTCTTCCAACATCGCCCGCTTCCCTGATGCTCTGAACCAATGGAATTTCTCCTAAAAATGGAACATTTAGGTCTTCCGATAGATTTTTTGCGCCATTCTTACCAAAAATGTGGTATTTGTTGTCCGGTAGCTCCGCAGGTGTAAAATACGCCATATTCTCCACGATTCCCAATACGGGCACATTAATTGCCTCTTGTTGGAACATGGCCACTCCCTTTCTGGCATCCGCCAATGCAATTTCCTGTGGGGTACTTACCACCACCGCGCCTGTTACGGGCAGGGATTGCATGATGCTCAAATGAATATCTCCGGTTCCGGGCGGCAAATCCAATAAAAGAAAGTCAAGTTCGCCCCAATGGGCGTCAAAAATCATTTGGTTCAGTGCCTTCGCTGCCATGGGACCCCTCCAGATCACCGCTTGGTTGGGCTGGGTAAAAAATCCAATGGAAAGTAACTTTACCCCATAATTTTCGATTGGCTTCATCTTGGCTTTGCCCTCAACGTTGATGGACAACGGTTTTTCTGTAGCCACATCAAACATAATGGGCATGGATGGTCCGTAGATATCCGTATCCAACAGCCCTACTTTAAAACCCATTTTGGCCAAGGTCACTGCTAAGTTTGCGGTTATGGTCGATTTACCAACGCCTCCTTTACCAGAAGCAACCGCTATTATATTTTGAATTCCAGGAATAGGACTGCCCTTTATCTGGTTCACCTTGGGCTTTGCAGGGGCATCAACCTTTAGGTTGACTTTTATTTTGGCCTTTTCGTATACCTCGCTGTGGATTATCTTCAAAATTTCAACCTCGGTCTTCTTTTTTGCCTGAAGACTGGGGTTTTTGATGGTAACATCCACTTCAACCTCATCACCAAATACCTGCACATTGGTCACCGAACCGCTTTCCACTATATTTTGGCCTTCGCCAGGTGCGGATATTTTTTCCAATGCCTTGAGAATGTCTGCTTTTTTCAACTTCATGTGTCCAAATTTTGCAACCAGTAGTTTGAACTGGTTCTAAACTACAAAGATACGGTGTTGGACTTAGATTAAGAAGTTGTACTGTTGAATTTCAAAAAATCACAACGGGAATTGTGGGTAATGGAATAAATGGGTCACATCATGTATAAAAGAACCATCATGTTATGTTCATTTTTTTGAAAAACTGTAGCTTAGGAGCATCTTTTTGAAATTATCAACCAATATGCTACCTAAAAACAAAACCACCCACTTTATTTTATTGCTGATTTCCTTGACTTGGTTTTCTTGTTCCACCAACAAAAATGCCTTTACCAAGAGAGATATCAAAAAATCAGAAAAATTGATTGGCCTACATTTTGCCAAACAAGATATCGACACTCTTTATCCTTATCTAAAACGAAACCGTAGCGGTTTTGATTCATTAAGAAAATACCCGTTGGACAATGATGTTTTCCCAGCAGTTCGTTTTGATCCAATACCTTTTGGCTTTACCATGCCAGAGCAACAAGATGGAACCGAATGGGACATACCTGAAAATGTAGAAATACCTGAGCCATACGACCTATTGGCCTTTTATACCATCCCACAATTGGCTTCACTCATCAAAAACCAAAAAATAACCTCAACAGAACTTACCAAGTTTTTCTTGGCACGATTAAAAAAATATCAACCTGTACTCCAATGCAGTATTACCATTACGGACAGCTTGGCACTGGAACAAGCAAGACGTGCCGATGAAGAGATCAAAAACGGAAAGTACCGGGGTATTTTACATGGGATTCCCTACGGCACAAAAGACCTGATGGCAGTCCCTGGATATCCAACCACTTGGGGAGCCGCCCCTTACAAAAACCAAATAATCGACCAAACAGCCACCGTTATCAAAAAACTGGAAGAAGCAGGAGCCGTTTTGGTGGCAAAATTGGTTTCTGGGGCTTTGGCGAGAGGCGATGTTTGGTTTAATGGAAAGACAAAAAATCCATGGGATACCACACAGGGAGCCAGCGGTTCGTCGGCAGGGTCAGGTTCCGCAACATCGGCAGGGCTTGTTCCTTTTGCCTTGGGGACCGAAACTTTAGGCTCCATTACCTCCCCTAGTACCCGGAACGGGGTAACAGGCCTTCGCCCAACCTACGGAAGGGTTAGCCGACATGGTGTGATGAGTTTGAGTTGGTCCATGGACAAAGTAGGTCCCTTGGCAAGAAATGCAGAGGATTGTGCCATAGTATTTGAGGCTATTCAAGGAAAAGATAAAAATGATCTAACAACGATGGACCTTCCTTTTGGGATCGATTGGAAGAAGGACATCAAAAATTTGAAGGTGGCCTATTTGAAAAAAGATATAGAGAAAGACACTACGGAATCTGGAGACAACCTCAGGAATGCCCTTAGATCACTTAAAGAGATGGGGGTCGAGCCCACAGCTGTGGAAATGCCGGAGGGTATTCCCTACCGTGGTTTCGATATTATCCTCAGGGCTGAGGCCGGGGCCTTTTTTGATGAGCTTGTGCGTACGGGAGGAGTTGATTTGATGGTTGAACAAGATGGACGTTCCAGGGCCAATTCATTAAGACAGAGCAGGTTCATCCCCGCTGTGGAGTATATTCAGGCGAACAGACAACGACAGGTCCTCATTCAAAAAATGCAGGATTTGATGAAGGATTATGATGTTTTGATTTCGCCAACCTTCGGAAACGACCAACTTTTGGCAACGAACCTCACAGGGCATCCGGTAATTGCGGTGCCCACTGGATTGGACAAGGACAATCACCCTACGAGCATGACCTTTGTGGGCAATTTATATGATGAAGCAAGTATTTTGTTATTGGCCAAGGCCTTTCAGGACAGGACTTCGTTTGATGAATTGCATCCGCCTGGATATTGATCAAAGTTCTTTGGCCGGGTCCCAAAAGTGTTTTTGAAAATCAACGATTTGGTTGTCCTTTACTTGAATGCCTTCATTTTCAAGGAGCTGTTGCATGATATTGGAACCATCAAAATGATGTTTTCCGGTTAACACGCCCACACGGTTTACCACACGGTGTGCAGGCACATCTTTTTCCAAAGAATTGTTCATGGCCCAACCGACCATTCTTGCACTTCGTGCTGCTCCCAGATATTTGGCAATGGCTCCATAAGAAGTTACTTTTCCGTATGGAATCCGTTTGGCCACTTCGTATACTTTATCAAAAAAGCCTTTTTCTTCCATATTAGCGATACATAATCCGAATAAGGGTAATGATAAGCAACAACAGCATCAAGCCACTCAATATATAGTTGGAGTTCTTTGAGAAACGATTGGTCTTGGTCTCCATCTTATCAAAATAAAACGTGTAGAGGTACAGCACAGAAAATGTTCCTGCCCCGGCAGCCACAACAAAGGTAGTAATGTCTGTCGCTTCAAACTTGATCCATCCCGCCTCGTTCCACATGGCATTCAATCCACTGTAATACGGAATGGTCAGCAAATTGAGCGCCGCCAACAAAACCCCTTTAAAAAAACTGTTCCTTTTACTAAGCTTGACCTCTTTTATGGTCTTTCCCTGGGTTTTGTTCCGTTTTGCCATAACAAAGAAATAGATGGCAAAAAATGCGAACACAGCTACCGCTATTTTGAACAAAATATCGATGACCTCTGGATTTCTGTATAAAAATTTAGAGATATATACAGCTATATAGGCCTGTACCATAATGGTACTTGAAACTCCTAAACTAAAAATAACACCGTTGAGCTTTCCTTTTTCAACACTGACCTTTGCTGCGTTCATATTCAACAACCCCGGTGGCACCGTGGCCATAAAGGCTGCAGAAAATGTGGCAAAAAAAAGAATGAGTATGTGGGTCATTGGTTAGTTGATCCTAAATCAGTTGATCCTAAATTGGATGTATGTGATTGGTTTTCCGTTTTGAAGATACTGATTTTCATAGAAAGTTTGAATCTCAAGAACTTCGGGGGGAGCTCCTTCATTTTTATAAACATCGTGGTTGGCGTATAAAATTTCGTGTCCCAATCCCTGTAAAAGCCCGAGTGTGTAGCCGTGCATGTACTCGCTGTCAGTTTTTAGATGAACAGCACCCTTGGGCCTGAGAATTTTTTTATACCGTTCCAAAAACACGGGATTCGTCATTCTGTGTTTTGTTCGCTTGTACTTTATCTGTGGGTCGGGAAAGGTTATCCAGATTTCGCTCACCTCGTCTTTTCCAAAAAGATGGTCCACCAATTCAATTTGGGTACGCAAAAAAGCTACATTGTCCAGTTTTTGCTCCAAAGCGGTTTTTGCCCCACGCCAAAACCGTGCCCCTTTTATGTCTATCCCGATATAGTTTCTGTTCGGGTTTCTTTTGGCAAGACCTACGGTGTACTCACCTTTGCCACAACCAAGTTCTAAAACAATGGGATTGTCATTTCCAAAAAAAGTGGCCCAGTTGCCTTTATATTTAAATCCCGCTAAAACATCCTCTCTTGTGGGCTGTACCACATTGGCAAACGTTTCGTTCTCCTTAAACCTTTTGAGTTTGTTTTTACTTCCCACTTCAGAATTTTATTGCGCAAAAAATTAATGATTTGGCAAAACTAAGGAAATCTATAAGCAATTCGCATTTTGTTTATTTGTTGTTATGCAAAATTCCAAACGTATTTTGGTCGCCCCTTTAAACTGGGGACTGGGACATGCCACCAGGTGCATACCAATAATCCACGCCTTGTTAGATCATGGCCATCTGCCATTTATCGCTTCCGATGGGGTTGCCCTGTCCCTACTTAAAAAGGAGTTCCCATATTTACCCGCTTTTGAATTGCCCTCGTATAAAATCTCCTACGCGGAAAAAGGCAGGCATTTCAAAATAAAAATGATATGGGACTCACCCAAAGTGTTAAAGGCCATTGCCAAAGAAAAAAAAGTGGTGAAAAATTTGGTGAAAAACCATGGCTTGGACGGGATTATTTCCGATAACCGCCTGGGTGGTTATTACAAAAAGGTTCCTTGCGTGTTCATTACCCATCAGCTTAATGTGCTCTCGGGGAACACCACTTGGATGAGCTCCAAAGCGCATCAAAAAATCATAAAGAAGTTCGATGCCTGTTGGGTACCGGACGTACAGGAAAAACCAAATTTGACGGGGAAACTGGGCCATCTGAAAAAGACCAAATTGAACATCGCATATTTGGGGCCTTTGAGCCGATTTGAAAAAAGGGAACTGCCCATCGTTTACGATTTGATGGTTTTGCTTTCCGGACCTGAGCCACAACGGAGCATATTGGAAGAGCGATTATTATTTGAATTACAAGGGTTTGAAGGCAGCATCCTTTTTGTGAAAGGTAAAATTGAAGACGAACAGGTTCAGGAAGAAATACAGACGCCCAAAGGAAAAATTCTTCATTACAACTTTATGAAGTCCCATGAATTGGAAAATGCCCTAAACCAAAGCGCCAAAGTGCTGTGCAGATCTGGATACACTACAATAATGGATCTTGCCAAGTTGGAAAAAAAGGCGTTTTTTATTCCGACCCCTGGTCAGTACGAACAGGAATATTTGGCCAAAAGATTGCAAAAACAAGGTGTTGTTCCGTTTAGCAGGCAAGAAGATTTCACTTTGGCTGATCTATCCAAGATTGATGATTTTTCCGGGTTGGCTCAATTTGAACCGGTAGTGGACTTCTCCACATTGTTTGAGGTCTTCTCCAAGGTAAAGGAAAATTCGGAACCGACATCGACCTCGCTCTCCACATAAATTTTTTCACCATGTGCCTCCACAATGTGCTTAACTATGGACAGTCCAAGACCTGAACCTCCCTCTGCCCTGCTTCCACTTTGATCCACTCGGTAAAAACGTTCAAAAAGTCTTGGGATATGTTGTTTCGGGATTCCCGCCCCATTGTCCGTAACCCTTACGATCACCTTGTTCTTGATCAGGTCCTCAACGCTCACCTCCGTTGTCCCCTTAGGTAGACCATATTTGATAGAGTTCACCAATAGGTTGCTAATCACTTGCTGAATCTTATCCTTGTCCCCGTTAACATAGATGGGGTTGGGGTACTCCATATCAAATGTGAGTGAAATTTCCTTTCGGGCCGCTTTCATCTCCAAAAGATCAAATGTGTTGCGGATGAGTTCTATGATATCAAAATCCTCGCGTTCCAACTTCAGTTCGCCAGCCTCTAGTTTAGTGATCAGGTCCAAATCCTTCACAATATAAATCAAACGTTCCACCCCCTTATTGGCTCGTTGGAGGTATTTTTTTCGAAGGTTTTTATCCTTCATGGCACCATCCAACAGCGTCAAGATGTACCCTTGGACCGTGAAAAGTGGTGTTTTTAATTCGTGGGATACATTCCCCAAGAAATCTTTTCTGTATTCTTCCCTTATTTTGAGTGTGTCAATTTCGATTTTCTTCCCTTCGGCAAATTTTTCAATCTCTTCCACCAAAGTCCTCATATCGGTGGTCACCGGTTTGGAAGAAAAGGAGGAGGATTCCAAGAGGGACACATCATCATAAATTCTTTTGATACGTCTATATATAAAATGCTCAACCCGTATTTGGATGATGGCAAAACAGATTCCAAAACATATCAGGGCAAAAAGTACGGTATGTGTCCACTCGATGTGTTCCGTCTCTATTTGAAATCCAACGAACACGGCTGTGATCAAAAGCGTAATAACTAAGGAAGATCTTAGGGCAAACTTATATGATTTCTTTAGTTTAATCGCCATTAGAGCACAAACTTATACCCTACGCCCTTAACGGTTTTAAAGTGGTGGTCTCCGATTTTTTCGCGTAATTTTCTGATATGGACATCAATGGTTCGCCCTCCGACAACTACTTCGTTGCCCCAGACTTTGTCCAATATAACTTCGCGCTTAAAAACCTTGTTGGGCTTTGATGTCAATAGGGACAATAATTCAAATTCCTTTCTTGGAAGGACCATTTCTTCGCCATCATTAACAATCTTATACTCTTCCCTATCAATGATGATATCCCCTACTTTAACAATATCCTCTATTTCCTTTTTGTCCTCTTTCAACCTTCTCAACAAAGCTTTCACTTTGCTCACCAATACCTTTGGCTTTATGGGTTTGGTAATATAATCGTCCGCACCTGCATCAAAGCCAGCTACTTGGGAATAATCTTCGCCTCGTGCGGTAAGGAACGTAATTATGGTATTTTCCAGACCTGGGGTGTTTCTGATAACCTCGCATGCTTCAATACCATCCATCTCAGGCATCATAACATCCATGATTATGAGATGTGGGTTTTTCTTTTTGGCCTTGGCCACGCCTTCAACACCGTTTTTGGCGGTGAAGACCTCGTAACCCTCCGCGGAAAGATTATAGCTTATAATTTCCAAGATATCGGGTTCATCATCAACCAGTAAAATCTTAATGTCCTTGTTTTTCATGGGATGGTATTTCTCTGTTAAACACCCAAATGTAAAGATAATACACTTACGGGATAAACGCTTAACATTGATTTAATCTGGTAACCTTATTGTAACGGAACTGAAATAAACACTTAACATACAACTAACATGGCTTTTACAACCCGTGTCGTTCTTTGCTACCATAACCAAGAAGGTGAATCGCCTAATTTAATTAAACGATAAAACAAAAAAGATCATGAAAAAAATTCTTTTCTCCTTATTAACCATCGCTTCGTTCGCAATTAGCTCCTGTAGCAGCGACGACAATGGTGGAATCACCCCTACTGATGATGACCCAGGTTCGGGTACTGGTGAGGAAATTATCAAAACAGGTTTCATTACAGCTGATGAAACATGGGAAGCCGAGAACGTTTATATTCTGGAAGGAAAAGTAGTCGTAAGTGAGAATGTAACCTTGACCATTGAGCCAGGCACTATCATCAAAGGTGAGGAAGGACAAGAATCCCTTGCTTCCGCACTTGTGGTCGACCAAGGTGGTAAATTGATTGCTGAGGGTACCCCTAGCAGCCCGATTATCTTTACTTCGGTACTTGATGGTATCGAGCCAGGAGAAATTACTGGAACATTGACCACTGCCGACACAGGTCTTTGGGGCGGTGTCATACTATTAGGTAGGGCTCCTATTTCCGTAAATGGGGATATCGAGACTGCCCAGATCGAAGGTATCCCAGCTGATGAGGACTATGGACAGTACGGTGGCACCGATCCTGCCGACAATTCCGGTTCCTTGAAATATGTTTCCATCCGCCATGGTGGTGTTACCATTGGACAGGACAACGAAATCAACGGATTGACGCTTGGCGGTGTTGGTTCGGGAACAACAATTG
>NZ_PABT01000048.1 GCF_002699205.1 Allomuricauda sp. | reverse complement strand
TAGAGGCTGTCACCAAAGATGCACGAGAAGTGAATCACGAATTAGAGGTGATTCAAATTTCTTCTTTAACTGAGGAAGGTATTGATAAGTGGTGTGATTGGCTCGTTGAAAAAGTGAAACAGAAGCAACAAGTTTAAGGTGTAGCTTTTGTGATTAAAACGTTTAAAATACAAATAAATGGACGAGTCCAAGGCGTGGGTTTTCGTCCCTTTATTTTTAACCTTGCGAAAAATAACCAACTCGAGGGAACAGTTTCAAATAATGAAAAAGGTGTTATTATTTATTGTAACGCCTCAAAAGAAGATATAGATAAATTTTCAAAGGATATTCTTCAGAATAAACCAGAAATAGCCATCATAACTTCTTATAAAATCGTTGAAAGTACATTTACTAAATTTGACGGTTTTACCATTATTCCTTCAAAAACACAGGCACAAATCAATGTGCCATTAACACCAGATTTTGCAGTTTGTGAATCCTGTAAAACCGAACTTTCGGACTCTAAAAACAGGCGTTATAATTATCCATTTACAACCTGTGTGCAGTGTGGGCCACGCTATGCTATTACAACCAAGTTCCCGTTTGAAAGAGCAAATACATCGTTATCAGGATTTGATATGTGTGAGGCTTGCCATGCGGAATATGCCAATCCAAACGACAGACGATTTCATTCACAAACAAATTCTTGTGATTCATGTGGGGTACAATTAAAATTAGTAACAAATGTAGAAGAAACTATTACCAAAAATCAAATAGAATGTATAAGTACAATTGGGCAATATGTTTCCGAAGGAAAGATCATTGCTATTAAAAACACGAACGGTTATCTTTTGTGCTGTGATGCTTCAAATCCAGAAGCCATCAAAAAGTTAAGAGAAAGAAAGAAAAGGCCCAATAAGCCTTTTGCAGTATTGTATCCTTCAGTTAAAACAGTAAAAAAAGAGTTTCAATTATCATCTCACGAAGAAGAATCCTTACGATCCAGAGTTTCACCCATAGTTATTCTTCAAAACACTAAAAACACAAGTATATCTGTAAGCGCCATCGCACCATATTTGAACCAGACAGGTGTGATGCTACCGTCTTCTGCACTATTGCAATTGATAATGCAAGAAATTAAACAGCCCATTGTTGCCACCAGTGGAAATATACATGGTTCGCCTATTATTTCTGAAGAAAAAGAAGCTAATACACACTTAAAAAATATTGCCGATTGTTTCTTGCATCACAATCTCGATATTCAATTTCCGCAAGACGATTCTGTAGTAAAGTTTGCCGGTAACATAGAGCTTATTTATAGGCGTTCAAGAGGATTAGCACCAAATTATATTGATGCTAATGTAAAATCTACAGAACCAGTTTTAGCAATGGGAGCACATTTAAAGAGTACAATTACTTATGTCCCAAATACGCAAACTTATGTAAGCCAATACTTGGGAAATTTAGATAATTACGATGTTTTAAAGCGTTATGAAACAACTATTGAAAGGTATATAAACTTATTTGAAACCCAACCAAAAACAATTCTTATTGACAAACACTCACAATACCAAAGCAGTGTTTTGGGATACGAACTGGCTTCAAAATACAATGCTGCTATTCAAGAAGTTCAGCATCATAAGGCGCATTTTACAAGTGTTTTGGGAGAGCATGATGCATTCGATACTAATAAAAAAATATTAGGAGTTATATGGGATGGTACGGGCTTGGGTGACGATAGTCAGATTTGGGGAGGCGAATTTTTTATTTACAAAAATTATAAAATTGAGCGTTTAACACATTTTGAATATTTCGATTGGTTGGCTAACGACAAAATGGCTAAAGAATCTCGTTTGCCATTATTCAGTCTATTAGATGATGAAATGAAGCCTTTTATTAAAGATAAGTTTACTGAAACCGAATGGAAAGTCTATTCAAAAACCATCAAAACCAATAACCTAAAAACATCCTCTGTAGGAAGGTTGTTTGATGCGGCAGCTTCGGCCTTGGGTTTAGTAGATATAAATACTTTTGAAGCTGAAGCGGCAATGCGACTCGAAGATTGTGCAAACACATACTCAAAAAGCTATTATATTGATTTTTTACATGATAAAACTTATGACGAAATACCATCCAAATATATTCTAAATAAGCTTGTAAAAGCTTACAGAGAAGGGTTTTGTAAAGAACGATTAGCTTATAGTTTCATCTACACTTTGGCAAAATCTATTATAAGAATCGCTAAAAAGACTCAAATAAACACAATTGCCTGTAGTGGTGGTGTTTTTCAAAATGCACTGTTAGTTTCAATACTTTCTCAGGTGGCAAGAAAAGATAAAATAAATTTAAAATTAAATCGTAAATTGTCTGCTAACGACGAAAATATATCGTTCGGGCAGTTGATGTATCATCAACATATAAAAAATTAAGTACTATGTGTTTAGCAATTCCAGGAAAAATTAAAAGTATAGAATTACAACATAACGGCTTGGTGAGAATGGCGAAGGTTTCTTTTGGCGGCATTATGAAAGAAGCCAGTTTAGAAATGCTACCAGATGCTAATGTTGACGATTATGTTTTAGTGCATGTGGGTGTGGCAATAAGTAAAGTTAACGAGGAAGAAGCTAAAAAAACGTTTGAATATTTAGAAGAAATTGGCGAGTTAGGCGAGCTGGAAGATGTTGAAGACTATTTACCTAAAAAAGAAGAGTCATGAAATATATGAATGAATATCGAGATCCTGAATTAGCAAAGAAGTATCTCGAAGAAATAGAAAAAACGGTAACACAACCTTGGGCTATCATGGAAGTTTGTGGTGGGCAAACACATAGTTTGGTTAAAAATGGTATTATAGAAATGTTACCAGAACAAGTAACCATGATTCATGGCCCAGGATGCCCAGTTTGCGTAACACCATTAAATTTAATTGATAAAGCCATTCATTTGGCGTTAAATGAGCATGTGATTTTATGTTCGTTTGGCGATATGCTGCGTGTACCTGGTTCTAAAATTAATTTATTAGAGGCCAAAGCGAAAGGTGCAGATATTCGCATTCTATACTCGCCATTAGAAGCAGTAAAAGTAGCTGAAGACAATCCAGATAAGGAAGTTGTATTTTTTGCTGTGGGATTTGAAACTACGGCACCAGCCAATGCATTATCTGTTATTCATGCGCACCGAAAAGGTTTGACTAATTATTCCATTTTAGCGTCCCATGTATTGGTACCACCGGCTATAAAAGCAGTAATTGATGATGATGAAAGTAATATAGATGGTTTTTTAGCTGCTGGGCATGTATGTACCATTATGGGTAATTCCGAGTATCATCCACTTTCGGCAACTTATAATGTACCAATTGTAGTTACTGGTTTTGAACCTTTGGATGTCTTGCAAGGTATCTTGATGGTAATTCGTCAGTTAGAAGCAAATAAAGCTGAAGTTGAGAATCAATATTCAAGAATTGTGAAAGAGGAAGGCAATACCGAAGCTCAAAAAATGATTTTTGAAGTTTTTGAAATTAGAAACCAGCTATGGCGAGGCATTGGCGAGATTCCTGAAAGCGGTTATGCCGTTAAAGAAAAATATGCCGCCTTTGATGCCAACATAAAGTTTAGTATCTCAATCGAAGAAGCACCAGAACACCCAGATTGTATTTCAGGACAAATTATGAAAGGTATAAAGAAACCTTATGAATGCCCTCAATTTGGAAAAAAATGCAAACCCTCTTTTCCACTTGGCGCACCAATGGTGAGCAGTGAAGGTGCTTGCGCTGCCTATTATCATTTTTCCGGTTTAATAGAAGCATAATACATTTTAAATAAAAATAAATGTCGGATTCAAAGAAAATACGAATGCAGCTGCAATGCCCAATGCCAAAATTAGACTTCGATGTTATAACACTTGGGCATGGTAGTGGCGGCACATTAACCAATAAGCTACTGGACAGTGGTGTTTTTGATGTATTAAGTAATGATATTCTTAATGAAAGACATGATGGTGCCTTTTTAGAAATGAATGGAAAAATGGCATTTTCTACAGATAGTTTTTTAGTATCTCCTATTTTCTTTCCCGGTGGAAATATTGGCGAACTAGCGGTTAACGGCACCGTGAATGATTTAGCCATGTGTGGTGCTACTCCAAAGTATTTATCCTTAAGTTTTATCATAGAAGAAGGCCTTAAAATGACAGAGTTTTGGGAGATTTTAGTTGCCATAAAGAATGCTTGCGAGAAAGCGGATGTAAAAGTAGTTACAGGGGATACTAAAGTAGTAGAAAAAGGCAAAGGCGATAAAGTATTTATCAATACCTCCGGTATTGGTAACATTCACCCAAAAGCGCATATCAGTGAAAAGAATATCAAAATTGGAGATAAAATTATTGTTAGTGGTAACATAGCAACACACGGTATGGCTATTATGTCAGTTCGCGAAGGATTGGAGTTTGATTCCACCATTGAAAGCGATACTATAAATTTGAATCATACTATTTCAAGATTAATAGATGGGTTTGGTTCAGCTATTCATTTATTAACCGATCCAACCCGTGGCGGCGTGGCTACAGTTTTAAAAGAAATTGCTTTGTCTTCTAATATTGGAATTGATATTTTTCAGAAAGATTTACCAATAGATAGTCAAGTAGCAAGTGCCTGTGAATTATTAGGGTTAGATCCGTTATATGTCGCAAATGAAGGGTTATTTTTAAGCTTTGTTGATGCTTCTATAGCCAATTCATTTGTAGAAACCTTACAAAAGGATGAAAATGGCACCAATGCGAAAATTATAGGAACTGTTGTTGAAGCACACCCAAAACAAGTGATTTTGGAGAGCGCCATTGGTGGCAAACGCATGGTAAGTATGCTTCCAGGAGAACAGTTGCCAAGAATTTGTTAGCCTATGGATTATTCTACTTTAGGTGATAAAGTCACAAACTCCTATGTTTTTAAAGGTTCAAAACAAAAACCTTTTTTAGCACCAAGAGGTGTTTTTGTAGCTAATAATATGTTATTTGTTTCTGATACTGGGCAAAATCGTGTATTTATTTGGCATACTATTCCTGTTACTGAGTTTCAAGAACCAGATGTTATTTTAGGTCAAGAAGTCATTGAAGATTCAGGCAGAAATTCAGATTCCCTAGTCTCTTCCAAAACGTTACAGTATCCTTCTGGTGTTTGGAGCGATGGCAAAATGTTAATTGTTGCAGATGCTTGGAATCATCGCGTTTTAATTTGGCATAACATTCCAACAGTAAATGCACAACCAGCTGATGTAGTTCTAGGGCAACCAGATTTTGAAAATAATCAACCCAATGTTAAAGGCCAAGCAGCTAGCCCTAGAGCGGATACTTTAAATTGGCCTTATGGTGTATTTTCTGATGGCAAAAGTCTTTGGATTGCAGATACAGGTAATAGACGTGTATTATTTTTTAAGGTTATACCCACCGAAAATTTTTCCAAAGCAGATAAGGTTATTGGTAAAGCCGACTTTAGTACAAGAGACTATGAAAATAAAGATCCTATTTGGCCATATTCGATTAAAATAAATAAAGAGGGAGTTTTAGCAATAGCGGACACGCAATATTATAGGATTTTAATTTGGAAGGATAAGAATGAAGCCCCTAATAAACAGTCAGATATTATTATAGGTCAGGAAAATTTTGACAATTCTGGACAGAATCAATTTAGGCTTTCACCTGAAAATAATACCTTAAACTGGACTTATGATACCTGTTTCTATGAAGAAGGTATTTTAGTAAATGATACAGGCAATAGTAGGATTTTAGTTTTTGATAAGATTCCTGAAGAAAATAACAAAGGTGCGGATGGTTTAATTGGACGACCTAACTTTCAAACAAGTAGTGAGTATAAAGGTAACTTAACAGGAACGCAAAGTGCTATTTATTGGCCTTTTTCAATAACTACACATAACAATCAATTATTTATTGCAGATACTGGAAATCATAGACTTGTAATTTGTAACTTAAAGACTTAAGTAAAGCCAGTAAAAACCTATTACCAAAGCAAATAGCCCACCAGCTAAACGAATTCCTTTAAAGAAATTATCATTGTGCTGATGCTTCGAATATGTCGTTAATCTACCTAGAATTAACGCATAGGCTGACATCGCTAATACAGTTCCAATGGCGAACCCAAGGATATACTGAACACCCTCGGAATTATCTTTAAAGCCTAATACTGGTAAAAGCAATAGAAAATGGGCTACACCAGCTAATCCATGTAAAAAACCAATTCCTAAAGAAGATAACACATCCTGTTTTACAATTTTATTGTGTGTATGGTGATGCCCATCCGAATGAATATGTTCGTGTTCGTGAATATGAACATAGGTTTCAGTCCCATGATGCACATGTGGATGTAGGTGCTTCTTTTTCTGATTAAAAATGCGATAAAACACCCATAAGCCAACACCAATCAGTACTATGGCCACTAACTGCTCACTATATTCTGAAATACTTTCTATGGGAATAACATCTTTAAATAAAAAAAATAAAACACCAATTAAAAGCATACCGAATAAGTGTCCAAGTCCCCAAAATAAGCCGATTTTCCATGCTTTCCTTTTAGTTTCGATTACCAATGGTGTTACTGCTGCCAAATGATCTGGCCCAGAAATTACATGGAGCATTGAAGCGAGCGTTCCGGCCACTAATGGAAAATTTATCATACACCTTCAAAGTTTTTGGAAATATAACAAAAATTTATTTTAATATTTAAGGAAATAAAAAGCACATAATTCTTTATCAATTTAAAGCAAGTGATATAAAATTTATTAATATTGTTTCAATAATTGTATAGAAGTAAGCAAAAATCTTGTTTTGTTTCTCATTTGTGTCTCACAAGTCTGCAAGCCCAGTAAAATAAAATATTGTTACTTTTTGCATCGGTAAATAATCATTGGAATTTTACATAAATCAAATGTTCATCTCTTCACCGTTTTTTAATTTTAATCCTTTTCTTTAAAAATGCTTAACACCTCATAATCAAACCTATTGCTACTATTTTGTTATTTAAATTAGCCCCGTGACTAGCAGTGTATTTAGGTGATGACATCATCTTTACACCGAACCAACAATTATGAATAAAATTAGAAGCTTGATAGTGAGCCTGCTTTCCGCTACAATTGGCGAAATGTTGGTTGTTTTAAGACCCGAAAAGGCCAAGAAATTGAGCGAAAAGGGAATGACGGTTTCAATAGGTGACAATGGTTTATCTATCTCGGAACGTTTAATGCGTAGGGCAATCCTTAAAAAAGTTGAAAATAGGGGTAGCCTTGACAAATTGGCTGAGTTTCATCAGAATTATTGGACAAACAAAGGAGCTGATTTTTTTGCTGCCAATAATATGCGCCTAGAGCATGTTCATTTACCCTTTTGTGATTTTATATTCGACCATTTGCAAGAAAAACTATCGACCCAACCAGAGAAATATAACACTCTAGTAGAAATTGGCACAGGAAATGGAATCGTTCTTGATTATTTAAGTTCTAGATTTCTTGAAATTGAACGATTTATTGGCATCGATTTAAACGAAAAGCAAACAAAGATCAATCAAGAACATTATAAAAATAATCCCAAACTTGAGTTCGTTGCTTCAGACGCTTTCGACTGGGTCAATGAAAACGGTCAAGAAAATACCGTTTTTATAACCTTTATGGGAGTTTTGGAGTACTTTACAGAGCAACGATTATACGCTTTTCTTAGAAAATTGAATAGTTTGGGAAAGATTATATTCGTGGCAATCGAGCCGAACGGAATCGATCATGATTTTGCCAAAAACCCTAATTCACAAGTCTATGGCCCCGAACGTTCCTTTTCCCACAACTACCCCAGACTGTTCAAAACTTCAGGTTTTGAGCTTTGGCATTCTTCTAAAAAGGAATTGGAGGGGAATTCTGATTACATCAGCTTTCTAGGTGCAATAAACCATTAGTTGACCACAAATATTTGATAGCCATAGCTTTAATCCGATCTTACGATTCATTCAACGATATTCTTATATTTTTCTTTTCCCAGAAACTAACTTTAACCACTTATACATTTAATGTTTCTATTAATGTATCCGAAGGTTAAGTGATTCAACATGGTTATTATTTCTGATTAATATGCATTTGACCGCAGAAGATCTCGCCTTACTGGAAAAATTTAACAGCACACAAGCAAATTTTCCCAAAAACAAAACAATTATAGATTTGTTTTCCGAGCAAGTGGGCCAGTTTGCCGAAAATACCGCTGTAGCTTTCAAAAACGATGAACTGACTTACCATCAACTCGATATACTTTCAAATCAGTTTGCAAATTATTTGCAAAAAAAACACAACGTAAAAACAGGCGATTTAGTTGGTCTTATACTCGAACAAAGCGAGTACCTAATAGTCAGTATTCTGGGAATTCTTAAGGCAGGTGGTGCCTATGTTCCGATTGACATTGAGTCTCCTTTAAGAAGAAGGGAATATATTCAAAACGACTGTGCCTGCAAAACAACCGTTGGCGCCTCATTGATCAGGGATTTTCAAGCAAATAAAGATGGTTGTTCTGAAAAAAAGCCTGCCAATTCTGTGCAATCTAGAGATTTAGCATACATAATCTATACCTCTGGCACAACGGGTAATCCCAAAGGGGTAATGATTGAACATGCTTCGGTGGTCAATCTTATTTTTTCTTTGACACATACTTTTCAAATTGATGAGTCGGACAAAACACTGCTTTTTTCGAATTATTTTTTTGATGCCTCGGTCGAACAAATGTTTCTCGCATTGTTGAATGGCGGCACATTGGTGGTGGTTGATAAGAAAGATATCAGAGACCACAAGATACCATCTATTCTCGAAAAATATGGAATAACCCATCTAAACTCCACACCCAGTTATCTAGAGACACTGCCTGATCTATCCCATATAAAGACACTCAAGCTAATCGTAACCGGAGGGGAGGTTTGCTCAATGAAGTTGGCACAAAAAATGGCTGCTTACTGTACCCTATTCAATACCTACGGGCCAACAGAAAATACCGTAACCTCGACCGTCTTCAAATATTCCGAAAAAAATAGGCATGAGAAATCGTTGTCGATAGGCAAACCTATCGCCAACACCAAGGCTTATATTTTGTCTGATGACTTGAACTTGTTGCCAATTGGTGAGGTCGGAGAGTTGTGTCTTGCAGGAAGTGGGCTGGCAAGGGGCTATCTGAATCTTGACGAGCTGACAGCAAAAAAGTTTGTGGATAATCCGTTTGAGCCAAAGGGAAAAATGTATAGAACAGGAGATTTGGCCAAATGGAGAAAAGATGGAACCATTGAATTTATAGGGAGAAAAGATGATCAAGTCAAAATCAGGGGATACCGTATTGAGTTGGGTGAAATAGAATCGGCACTCCATTCAATCGAAGGTATTGATCGTGCAGTTGTAGTTGCCAGTGATCATTTCGGTGCAGAACAAAACTTGGTGGCCTATTTGCAAACATCTGGCGGCGAAAAAGACACCAAAACAATTCGTGATTCGATTGCCAAAATTCTTCCCGCATACATGATTCCTTCCTTTTATATATGGATAGATGGTTTTCCAATGACAAGAAACGGCAAAATTGACAAAAAAAGCTTGCCAAAACCAGAATACCAAAGACCTGATTCAGCTCCAATCTATAGAAAGCCCCGTACCGGTCCAGAAAAGGAAATAGCAAAGATATGGGCTGAAACATTGCATATACCAAAAATCGGAATCGATGACAATTTTTTTGAAATGGGCGGCAATTCACTTCTTGTTCAGAAATTGTCGGTAGAGATGGAGCAACGCCTTAGCATAAAGGTCCCTGTTACGAAAATCTATCAAAATCCTACTATATCTGAATTGGCTGAGTTTTTAAAAAATGACGACGAAAAGCCTTATTTCAATTGGAGTTCGGTCAAGAAAAAAGAACGTTTATCCAAAGATGTTGCCATAATAGGCATGGCCGGAAGGTTTCCCGGTGCCGATACCATCGATGAATTGTGGGAAGTCTTGAAGCAAGGTAAAGAAACTACGAGCTTTTTTACCGAAGATGAGTTAGATAAGTGTGTACCCGAGTCATTACGAAAAGACCCTCTTTACGTCGGTGCACGGGGAATCATACCCTCAGCGAAGCAGTTCGATGCCAGATTTTTTGGAATAAGCCCAAAACTGGCCGATGCCATGGATCCACAGCAGCGGTTATTTTTGGAAATCTCTTGGGAACTGTTAGAGCAAACAGGTTATCTGCCAAAACATTATGACGGAACTATTGGCGTTTATGCCGGTGCAGGTGGAAACACCTATTATTACAACAACGTACTCTGCAATCGAGATTTATTAGATCAAGTCGGCGAATTTCAAGCAAATACCGTCAATGACAAAGACTATATCGCTACAAGAACAGCCTACCACCTAAATTTAAAGGGGCCTGCCGTCAATGTATATTCTGCTTGCTCTACCTCATTGCTCGCCATTGCAGAGGCTGTAGAGGCCATTAGAAGTGACAGGTGCGATGTTGCTATTGCCGGTGCTGCAAGCGTAACCTCGCCAATGAACAGTGGCCACCTGTATCAAGAAGGTTCGATGTTAAGCTCAGATGGCCATTGTCGGCCTTTTGATGCAAAAGGAACCGGAACCGTTTTTAGTGATGGCGCAGGTGTTGTTCTTCTAAAAAACTTAGAAGATGCCGAAAAAGATAAAGACCATATTTATGGTATAATCAAAGGCATCGGTGTCAATAACGATGGTGGTAACAAAGGAAGCTTTACCGCACCTAGCGTACAAGGGCAGGCAGGTGCAATAAGTACTGCCTTGATCGATTCAGGTATTGATCCAAAAGATATCAGTTATATTGAAGCCCACGGTACAGCGACCCCAATGGGCGACCCCATCGAAATGGAGGGACTTCATATGGTCTTTGGCAAAAAATCTTCAAAAAAACAGTGTGCCATTGGTTCTATAAAAAGCAACATGGGGCACCTTACCGCTGCCGCAGGGGTAGCTGGATTGATCAAAACTATATTGGCCATGGAGCATGGTGAAATACCCCCTTCATTAGGTTTTGAAACCCCCAATCCTGCCATTGATTTTGAGAACAGCCCTTTTTACGTAAATAGCAAATTGAGTAATTGGAACTCAAAGGGGCCAAAAAAGGCAGGAATAAGTTCTTTTGGTGTGGGAGGAACGAACATACATCTTATAGTTGAAGAATATTCCAATAAAGTATTGCCCGTTGATGAAGGAAGACCCCTTCAAATACTCACATGGTCTGCCAAGAGTGCCAACAGCCTAGAAGGCTACCAACAGGCGCTCGGCAACTATTTGAGAGATGCAGACGGTCATCTCGAAGACATTGCCTACTCACTAAGTATCACCAGAGACGTATTCAATCATAGGAGTTTTGCTTTGGCAGACAAAAAAGACGTTGCCTCCCAAAAGCTGATGTCTGAAGAAAAAAATGCTGTCAAAACCAATATTCTTAAGACAATACCCAGTGATTTGGCTTTCCTTTTTCCGGGCCAAGGTTCACAATATCTACAGATGGGCAGGGAGCTTTATGAGAACGAAGTAGTTTTTAAGGATGCTGTGAACCTATGCGCCAAGTTTTTACAAGAAGAGTTCCAGATCGAAATAATAGAAATCATTTATCCAAAATCTTCAGACCCAATTTCAGAAGCTAGGTTAAAGGATACCAAATTTACCCAACCTGCTTTATTCATTATAGAATATGCGTTGGCCCAATTATGGATTAGTTGGGGTATAAAACCTACCATGGCCTGTGGGCACAGCATAGGCGAATTTGTCGCGGCTCACATCGCCGGCGTTTTCAGTCTAGAGGAGGCCTTAAGACTGGTAACCGTTCGTGGAAACTTGATAAGTGAGCTGCCCGGGGGAAGCATGTTATCTGTGCGAGCAACTGCAGATGAGTTGGCAAAAGTATTGCCAGATACTGTTTCCATTGCGGCCATAAATTCAGACAAGTTATGCGTTGTCTCAGGTACTTATAAAGAAATTGAGGATTTCGCCTTAATTCTGAAAGACAAAAATATTCCCAGCATGCTGTTGGCCACAAGCCACGCATTTCATTCTTCCATGATGGACCCAATTGTGGATACTTTTAAAAAAGAAGTTGAAAAAATTTCTTTAAAAATACCACGATTGCCCATAGTTTCTACGGTAACCGGCCATTGGCTCAGTGATGCACAGGCAACTGACCCTGGGTACTGGACGAATCATTTAAGGGCAACGGTACGTTTTTCAGATGCTTTGGAAACCATTCTTGAACTTGAAGACCCCATATTGCTCGAAGTTGGCCCAGGTCGCGCCCTGACGACCTTATCAAGGCAAAAGAAAGGACAAAAATCTTTTGTTTCAATAGCTGGTTTACCTGTTCCTAAAAACGGCGAAGGTTCTTACCATGCCCTATTATCAGCCATGGGAGAGCTGTGGATTAACGGTGTAGAGCCCAATTGGAAGGAGTTTTATGGAGGTCGCTCAAGGCGAAAAGTCAACCTGCCACATTACGTTTTTGACAGAAAACCATGTTGGGTGGATCCCCCAGCCGTTGCACAGACCACTATTGGGCCCACAACCATTGGCAATGGTTCAAAACAAGAAAAACCTGATTTACATGAAACAAATTTTAGTGCAAGCCCCATGAGAAAAACAATTATACTTGAAAAAATATCAGAAATCATATCGAACACCTCAGGTATTGATTTAGAGCCCTCAGAATACGAACTAAGCTTTCTTGAACTGGGCCTTGACTCTTTGGTGCTGATACAAATGGCTCTTACGTTTAAAAATGAGTTCAACCTTCCTATTACGTTTCGGCAGCTCAACGACGAGTATAGTTCTCCGGAATTGTTGGCACAATTTTTAGATAAAAACCTAGCCCCGGATCACTACGCTCCAGAAGAAGAAATCCCACGGTTGTCACAAGTAAATACCCATACAGAGGTCACTAAGGTTGTAGCAAACAATGAAAACTTTGTGAACATACCCACCTCATACGAGCTAAATGGTGATCAGAACACTGCTTTAGGCCTTATAGCACAACAAATACAATTACTCGGGCAGCAAATAAACTTACTTCAAGGTACTCAAGCATCAAACAATTTAACATCAAAAAATATAGCGAAACCAACTCAAAATATCGTTAGCCCACCGATGGCCTCTGCCACTGAGGAACTAACTGAAGCAGAACAAAAAGAGCTTAAGAAGCCCTTTGGTGCCTCTCCACGTATCGATAAGCAGGCAACAGAACTTACTGCCGCCCAAAAATCTTTTTTGAATGAATTCATCACGAAATATAATGAGAAAACTGCAGCAAGTAAGGCCTATACCCAAAGCAATCGCAAACACATGGCAGACCCAAGGGTGGTCTCTGGCTTTAAACCGTTAACCAAAGAATTGGTATACCCAATAGTAATCAAAACATCATCAGGCAATCGCCTTTGGGACCTAGATGGAAACGAATATATCGACTTGCTGAACGGGTTTGGCTCATGTTTCTTTGGCCATCAACCGGATTTTATTAAAAAAACGCTTCATGAACAAGTAGAAAACGGGTTTGAAGTTGGTCCACAGCATCCATTGGCCGGAGAAGTTTGTCAGTTACTCTGCGAGTTTACGGGACACGAACGTGCGGGTCTTTGCAATACCGGCTCTGAAGCTGTTTTAGGTGCTATGCGAATTGCAAGAACAGTTACCGGACGCTCTCTAATAGTAGCGTTCAAGGGGTCTTATCATGGCATAAACGACGAGGCCTTGGTCAGGGGATCAAAGAAACTAAAGACATTTCCCGCTGCTGCAGGTGTTTTGCCAAGTGCAGTGCAAAACGTTTTGGTATTGGAATATGGCACAAAAGAAAGCTTAGAGATAATAAGGAGCCGCGCCCATGAAATTGCGGCAGTACTGGTAGAACCTGTGCAAAGCCGAAGACCTGATTTTCAACCCGTTGAATTTCTTAAAGAGGTAAGAGAAATTACAAAAGCATCTGAAACTGTACTTATCTTCGATGAAATAATAACTGGTTTTAGAATGCACCCTGGCGGTACCCAAGCACTATTTGGTATCAAAGCAGATGTTGCTACATATGGTAAAGTCATAGGGGGCGGTTTATCAATAGGTGCGATAGTTGGAGGCAAAAAATATATGGATGCCCTTGACGGCGGTTTCTGGCAATACGGCGATGATTCTTTTCCAGAGGTCGGGGTGACCTATTTTGCCGGGACGTTTGTGCGCCATCCTCTGGCGCTGGCCTCATCAAAAGCCTCTCTGACATTTATGAAAGAGAAAGGGCCTGTGCTACAGAATAGGCTTAACAAAATGACCGAAGACTTTGTTTTGGAGCTTAATCAAGAATTTAGTGGCCGGAACCTACCTATTAAAATCACCTATTTCGGTTCAATGTGGAGAATTGAATTTACCGAAGAAATACCCTATTCTGAACTTCTATTTGTTCTGATGCGTGAAAAAGGCATACACATTTGGGATGGTTTCTCTTGCTTTTTGACCGATGCCTTTGTGGAAGAGGATATGGTGAAAATTAAGTCGGTACTACTTTCATGTATAGATGAACTTATAGATGCCGGTTTTATCCCATCAAAAAAAGAGAGCCTTGAAAATATAACGACAACAGACAAAGTTCGTAAGTCTTTGAGCAATAACAACCCACCGGTTGCCGGAGCAAAACTTGGAATGGATTCTAATGGTAATCCTGCATGGTTTATTGCAGATAACCAAAATGAAGGGGAATACGTAAAAATCAATTTGTAACACTTCAATCTTTGCATGCATTGAACGAGAGAAAGATCGCGGTCGATAACACACAAAGTAAAACTTCATTTAATCCGTTTGCTGGTCCGAGCATAGAAGTCGTTATACCTGTTACCCAATCGCAAACCGAAATCTGGACAGCCTGTCAATTTGGAGGCGATGATGCCAGCAGGGCATATAACGATTCTCTTACCATTACCTTAAGGGGTAGCCTTGATAAACCCGCATTGGAAAATGCGTTGAAAAAGGTCATTCAACGACACGAATCATTGAGGGGGGTCTTTAGTGCTGATGGTCGTTTTATGACTGTTTTCAATGAAATTCCTTTGAACATACATTACCAAGATTTATCTGCCCTTGATGATTCGGAGAAAGAGAAAATAATCGCGGAATATCTTTCTGAAGATGCAAATCTTGTATTCGATTTAGAGAAAGGCCCCTTGCTGAAAGTGGGCCTGGTCAAAAAATCTGATTTTGAACACGCTCTGATCTTAACCGCACACCATATCGTATTTGACGGATGGTCTTCTGGAATACTATTGGAAGAACTGGGCAGTATCTACTCTGCACATGTAAATAGTACGCCCGCTGTTTTGCCAGAGGCTGAACGGTTCAGTTCTTATGCTGACCAACAAGCATTATTTGAAACAAGCAGTGAGTTCAAAATAACCGAAGACTTTTGGTTACGTCAATTCGACTCAACGGTTCCACAAGTAAACATGCCGACCGATTTTCCCAGACCACCCTTAAGAACTTTTAAAAGTAGACGGCAAGATTTCATTCTCAGCAAAGAATTACTGGCTAAAATAAAGGATGTTGGCATCAAAAATGGGTGCAGTCTTGTTACCACTTTATTGGCAGCCTTTGAAGTGTTCATAAGCCAAAAAACCGGTCAAAATGAAATAGTGGTAGGTCTGCCGTCGGCCGGCCAATCAATGAGTGGCAAGACCCAGTTGATAGGGCATTGTGTCAATTTGTTGCCATTGCGCAGTACAATCACTTTTGACACATCGTTTCAAACATATCTTAAAAAACGTAAAAACGAGCTTTTCGATGCCTACGAACACCAAAATTTAAGTTTTGGGCAACTTCTACAGAAATTATCGATTGCAAGAGACCCCTCAAGAGTGCCTCTCGTACCTGTCGTTTTCAATATCGATGTTGGAATGAGCACGGACGTCTATTTTGAAGGATTGACCTTTGAGGTATACAACAACCCAAGAGCATATGAAGCCTTTGAACTTTTTTTAAATGCCAGTGGAACAGAAGAAAAACTGATATTGGAGTGGTCATATAACGCTTCTCTTTTTAAGCCATCGACCATATCACAAATGATGGCTTCTTTCGAAGAAATAATTGCCCGTATTATAAAAAATCCGAGCAGTAGCATAGGTGACATTATTGAAGAAGATTATTCTGCATATGATGATTTGAATAAAACAGAAGTATCTTATCCACAGGTATCGTTATCTGAATTACTGGGCATACAGGCACTTACTACTCCCAAAAAGCTTGCGGTTCAGTACAACAAAACAAGAGTTTCCTATGAAAACCTGCAGAAAGACGTAAATAGACTTGCACACCAACTTGAAGCACTCGGAATTTCACAAGGCGATTTTGTCGGGGTGTCACTACCCCGCTCAGAAAAACTTGTAATCACCTTAATGGCCATAATGCAATGTGGTGCTGCATATGTGCCCTTGGATCCAAGCTACCCAGTCAAAAGACTGGACTACATGCTTCAGGATTCTGGTGCCAAATATTTGATCACCACACAAGAATTACAATCTAAATTGAGTGCCGGTACAAACATATTGGTTCTTGAAAATTTATTTTCCGAGATTCACAAATACCTACCTGAACCCCTAAGTGTAAAGGTAGACAATAACAGAGTGGCCTATTTGTTATATACCTCTGGGTCTACAGGTAATCCTAAAGGGGTGCCCATTACGCATAAGAACTTGGTCAATTTCCTATACAGCATGAAAGGTGAGCCAGGTATCAATGAAAATGACAGATTGTTGTCCATAACCACAATCTCATTCGATATTGTCGGGCTAGAATTGTTTTTGCCCTTGCTTACAGGAGCAACTCTGGTATTGACAAACGATGAAACCTCTAAAGATGCCCGTTTACTTTTAGAAGTCTTACAAGATGAAAACATAACCATATTACAAGCTACACCGACCACTTGGCAGATGTTATTGGATACCGGATGGGAAAAACCTTTGCCCATAAAAGCATTATGTGGTGGAGAAGCCCTACCATTGGGTCTAGCAAAAAAAATCTTGGAAAGGGTAGACGAACTTTGGAACATGTATGGCCCAACCGAAACCACCATCTGGTCTGCAATTAAAAAGATTACGCCAAATGACCAACTCATAACCATTGGTCGACCCATTGCCAACACACAAATCTATATTCTAAATGAGCAAGGCCTGCCCATGGCCCCAGAAACCGTAGGGGAGATTGCAATTGGCGGGGATGGGGTGGCCAAAGGCTATTGGATGAGGCCTGATTTAACGGCAGATAAGTTTATTCGCAACACGTTTAATGCCAGCGGGGGCCATAACCTGTACCTAACAGGTGACCTCGGAAAATTGCTCAATACGGGTGAAATCCAATGCCTAGGACGAAAAGACCAACAAGTAAAGATTCGGGGGCATCGCATAGAATTGGAGGAGATCGAAGAAACAATGAATACGTTAAGTGAAATTCAGGGCTCAGTTGTTTCGGCACATAACGACCTTCTTACGGCCTATGTGGTTCTCGTTGACAAAGAAATGGCTTCTCAAAACATTGCCAATAAATGGAAAAAACAGCTTAGAGAACTGCTTCCCGGCCATATGGTACCCCAACAATATTTTATTCTTAATGAATTCCCTGCCACGCTAAATGGAAAAGTAGATCGTAAGGCTTTGTCGTACCAAACGCAACAAAAAGATAATACAACCGACTGTACAGCAATAAGCACTAAAAACGAGCAACTGGTAGCAACAATTTGGAAAAACTGTCTTGACGTGGGCAAAATTGACCCCGACAGCAACTTTTTTGAGCTTGGTGGCCATTCTATGATAGCTGTTAAGGCTATGTCGCTCATAGAGAAGGAAACTGGCAAACGATTGCCGTTGTCTGCTTTATTGGAATACCCCACAGTGAGGCAATTGGCTTCATTATTGGAAAAGGAAAATCTCTCATCCACCTGGAAATCTTTGGTTCCTATCAAGCCAAATGGCGATAAGACTCCCCTTTTTATAGTGCACGGCGCCAACTATAATGTTCTGGTTTTTGAAAAATTGGCAAATAGCCTAGACAGTGACCAACCTGTTTATGGGCTTCAGGCCAAAGGTATCGATGGAACCGACGAACCAGATGACACCGTTGAAGCAATGGCCGCAAATTTCATTGCTGAAATCAAAACTGTATATCCGCATGGACCTTATTCCCTTGCAGGTTTTTCCTTTGGAGGAATTATAGCTTTTGAAATGTATAGGCAATTAAAGGCCAAAGGTGAAAAAGTCAAGATACTGGCCTCATTGGACAGCTATGTATATCCTAACTACTACTACAAAAACCCGATCAAGAAAAAACTCATGTACCGCCTGTACACATTGGGGCAAATTGTATTCGTGTTTTTGAACATGTTCAGCAATAAAAAGAATTTCAATAGAAGGATAGGACTATTAAAAACGATGTTTTCTGGGTTTTACCTAAAATTGAAATATGGTAAAGAAAAACAAACCGAATTACAGTTCAATCGCTCGTTGAAAATAGATAAAATGCACAGTAGGGCATTTGACCGCTATAACATAGAGCCAGAAGACGTAGTAGTAGATTTGTTCCGCGCTTCAGAGAACGTCTACTTCGCCCATGATTTTAAGTATTTGGGGTGGAAGACGGTTGCGACCAAAGGTATACGCAAGCATATGGTGCCTGGCAACCATAACGATATGTTCGTTTCTCCCAATGTGGAAGTTTTTGCAAAACTGCTTCAAGATACACTTGATAGCAATGATTCGGCAAACAAATAATGTGTTGAAAGTAGTCTGCGCCAAATCAAGTGTTGTTTTTTATGACTATTCCGAGGTGGACTGGAACAGTTCGGATGTCAAACTCTTTAAAATCAAATTGTCGGGCTTTGAAGGCGATACCAATCACTTAATCAGTTTCCTGCAAAAACATGAAGTACTCCGTGCCCAGCGATATCATTTTAAAAAAGATTACAACCGCTTTGTCGTTTGCCGGGCATTTCTCAAGTTTTTGCTTGCGAAACAAACAGGTTTGGCAATTTCCGATATATCTATTGATAGTGGTAGTAATAAAAAACCATATCTATCCTCAAATCCCGAGGTGTTTTTCAATGTTTCCCATTCCGGTGATTGTGCCTTGATAGCCATCGGCAACACCG
>NZ_PABT01000047.1 GCF_002699205.1 Allomuricauda sp. | reverse complement strand
TTCAGTGACCTCCTTTGTATTTCTAATATTAAATGATTTAGCGATAATAGTTTCGATATCCTCCTTCAAAAAGTTTGAACTCTGTCCCGTTGAGGTCACGTGTAAAAAAAGCAGGCTATCAGCCTGCTTTTTTATTGGATTATGTATTTAATCAAAGATTTTAATTGATGGTGATTATCAGTGACTAAAGGATTAGCTTGTTCTTATGTTAAAATTAGTGATCAAGTCCAAGTAGGGGGCGCTTCTCCAAAACTTTCGGGCATTTTATTTGCTATCCCACTGGTCTGAGCCACATTGGCTGGAACCAATATGTAGCGGACTGTATAGGTTTCATCGTTCTGAACGCCTAGGACATCATCATCTTCCATTCGGACGACTATTCCATTTTTGGGGTCCATTAATTTATCCGATATAGAGGAGTTGATAATAATAGTATTTCATTTTTTGTAATGTTTTGAAAGGAACCGCCTCTTTTTTTGACTGACTTTAGCGTACTCAATAAATTAAATTTTGATGGGAAAAACCTCCAACACAGATTTTTATTTTAAAACTTCAACCATGAAACAAGTACTTTTTATTGTTTTTCTAACCATGGGAATATTTCTTCAGGCTCAACGGATAGATTATAATATCATAAAGGATTTTGGAGCCAATGGATATGATGTGGTTTCGTATTTTGATGGTAAGGCATTGGAAGGAAAAAAGGAATTCACCACAAACTATGATGGTGTAAACTATAAGTTCCTTAGTGATCAAAACAGAGATAAATTTATTGCTGACCCTCCCGCCTATTTGCCCCAATATGGAGGGTATTGTGCGTATGCCATGGCCGTGAATGGAAAGAAAGTAAATGTGAATCCCGAGACTTTTGAGATTAGGGAGGGCAAACTCTATCTTTTCTACAACAGGGGAAAAAACAACACATTGCAATTTTGGTTGGACCAATCCCCTGAGGTCTTAAAATCCAAAGCAGATAAAAATTGGCAGAAAACGAAGAATTGAATATTCTTTCTATCTTATACTAAAATTCATTCAAAAACGAAAAACCAAAACAAATATGTTCAAATCTTCTTTGGATACTTTGGAACAGTTTAAACAAGTTCTTATGGATCTCCCCAAAGATTGTTATTCCCGCTCATGTAGTCTTCTTTCTGATGCCAGCATAGGTCAACATACTCGACATATCATTGAACTGTACCTTTGTTTGATCAAGGGCTATGATAATTCTGATGTTTCATATGATCATAGGCAACGCAATAAAAGGATTGAAGAAGACCTTTCCTTTGCCTTGGAGCAGTTGGTGTACATTCAAGAACATTTGGAAAAACCAAACAAGGCCATTAAAGTTAGGTATGAGCTGTCTGGAGTGGAAAATCAACTTGATTCCAACTACTTCAGGGAAGTAATGTATAATTTGGAACATGCCATTCATCATCAAGCTTTGATCAAAGTGGGCATTCAACACTTTTCGGGCCAAGAAATTCCTGAGTCTTTTGGAGTGGCCCCGTCTACCATACAATATAGAAAAGCATGTGCACAGTAAGCTTTATTTCAACAGGTGACCAATATGTCATAACGTCCAACCGGGATGAGCATATTTCCCGTCCACTGGCCCTGCAACCCCAGGAAGAGACCATAGGTTCGGTGAAAGTACTTTTCCCCAGAGATCCCAAAGCCGGGGGCACTTGGTTTGCATTGAACGAAAAAGGAGCGGTCGCCGTGTTGCTCAATGGTGGTTTTGTGAACCACAGACCAACCGGGGACTATGCCAAAAGCCGTGGATTGGTACTATTGGATATTATTGCTTCGGAAAGCCCACATACCTTGCTCCAAGAAATGGAATTATATCGAATAGAACCCTTTACTTTGGTATTGTTCACTTCTGGTCTTTTGGAATTTCGGTGGGATGGACACCAAAAGTACTTTAGACCGTTGGACAAGACCAAGAACCATATTTGGTCCTCCGCTACCCTCTATACGGATGAAGTGGTAAGGTACAGAAGCCATTTGTTCAACAAATTTATTGAAGAAAACCCCCATATTACGGCCTCGGAAGTGGCAGGTTTTCACTCGAACAACCATGATGATTTTGAAAACGGGTTTATTATTGACAGGGAATCGGGGCTAAAGACCTTCAGTGTTACCCAAGCCATTTTGAGCCAAGAGGAATGTGTTATGCGCCACTTGGACTTGCTGAACGATAAGCTTTTTGAAGTACCTTTTTCCCTTGGACAACTTACCTTGTGACAACAATGGATTCCCTTAGACTGATATGGCATAAAATAACCCACTGGGAATACTGGCCCTTTTGGCTTATTTATTATCCCATGTTTCCCGTCTGGTTATATTTCTCTTTCAAGGCGCGTTCTTTTTTCTTTTTCAATGCCGCCAATCCCAGAATGAAAAATGGGGGTATGGCCATGATTTCCAAAATGGATATTTATACCATGGTTCCTTCCCGATATATACCCAAAACGGTATTTGTGGAAAAGGATGAGTCCCCCGAATCGGCCCTGGAACGCATTTTAGCCCTGGAAATAGGTTTTCCGTTCATAGCCAAGCCCGATATTGGGATGAAGGCCTTTGGAGTGGAGAAAATTCATAATAAAGAAGAGTTTCAAAAATATGTTCGTTGGAGCCCTTCCCATTTTTTGGTACAGGAACTCATTCCATACCAAAAAGAAGTTGGAATTTTTTATGTACGTAAACCAGGGGAGGTCAAGGGTAAGATCACCGGGGTCGTCTCCAAGGAATTCCTGTCCATTACTGGTGATGGGTCTAGTACAACGGAGGAGCTCATCAAAAAGAACCCGCGCAGCCATTTACAATTAAAGGTATTGAGGAAAAAGTTTGGTGGACAGCTCCAAACGGTTTTGCATGAAGGAGAGAAGTTTGTTTTGGTACCCTACGGAAGCCATACCCGTGGAGCCAAGTTCGTGGATATCAGTCATAAAATAAATGATGGTTTGGTGCAAACGATAGATCGAGTTTGTTCCCAAATAAAAGGCTTCCATTATGGTAGGTTGGATGTGCTCTACAACACCTTTGAAGAGCTTTGCGAAGGTAAAAACTTCAGTATTATTGAGGTGAACGGGGCAGGAGGGGAGGCTACCCATATTTATGACCCAAGACACTCCCTATTTTTTGCATGGCGGGAAGTTGCCCGTCATTGGGGCATGCTGTGCGAAATCAGTATTTTGAACAACAAACAAGGATGTTCCTATTTAAGTTTTAAAGAAGGAATGGCAATGTTGAGGCAAAACGGGGCCCTCCAAGCACAATTAAAGCCACAATAGGTTGCTATTTATAAGGTTTTCTCAATGTATGACGCCATTGATGAAGGTGTTGTTGTAGGCGCAAAACGTTTAACGGGCATACCCGTTTTATCAATTACAAATTTTGTGAAATTCCATTTGATTTTCCCGCCCAATAAACCTCTTAATTCGGATTTCAGGTACTTAAAAATCGGATGGGCATTGGTTCCGTTAACATCGACTTTTGCAAATATGGGAAAACTCACCCCGTAATTTACTTGACAAAACTCTTTGATGTTATTGGCATCTCCCGGTTCTTGGTTTCCAAATTGGTTGCAGGGAAATCCCAAAACAACCAATCCTTTGTCCCTGTATTTTTGATAAAGCTCTTCCAGTCCCTTGTACTGAGGGGTTAGCCCACATTTACTGGCGGTGTTTACCACAACAATGGTCTTATCCTTGTATTTTTCCATTTTTTCAATGGAACCGTCCAGTCGTTCTGCTTCAAAATCGTAAAAGTCCATGTATATAGATTTATTATTTGGGCCAAGCTTTTGCTTATTTCTCCACCAATCCCATTTTACGCTTAATGGTGTTCATGATAATTGGGGCATGGATACGGGAGTTTTCGATAAACCATTTATGGGTTTCCATGCCACCACAGATCACTCCGGCCAAGAACAGACCATCAATATTGGTCTCCATGGTCTCTGGATTGTAGGTGGGCAATCTTTTTGAATCGTCCGAAAGTTCTATGCCGAGTCTTTCCAAAAAGGCAAAATTGGGCCGATACCCCGTTAATGCGAGAACAAAATCATTTTCCAATGTAACTTCACCTTCGGGAGTGTTGATGATAATTTCATTTGGTTTGATTTCCTTGACCGTGGAATTGAAATAGGCCTTGATACTACCCTCTTCAATCCGGTTGATGATGTCGGGGCGTACCCAATATTTAACCCGGGACCCTATCTCATGACCACGGATCACCAAGGTTACCTCCGCACCTTTTCTCCAGCATTCCAAGGCTGCATCGATAGCCGAATTACTGGCGCCCACCACTACTAATTTTTGACTGGCGTAAAAGTGTGGATCCTTATAATAATGGGATACTTTGGGCAAATCTTCGCCAGGAACGTTCATTTTGTTCGGTAAATCGTAGAATCCAGTGGCCACTACCACGTTTTTTGCCCGGTACTCATCTTTATCGGTCTTTACCAAAAAATAGTTTTCCATTTTTTTGGTATCGATAACTTTTTCAAACAGGTGTATGTTGAGTTTGTTCGAGGTAACTATCCGTCTGTAATACTCTAAGGCTTCATTGCGTTTTGGCTTTGCCTCATTGCTAATGAATGGGATTTCGTCGATCTCAAGTTTTTCGGAAGAGGAAAAAAACTGCATGTTCACGGGATAATTGAACAATGAGTTGACGATGGGCCCTTTTTCAATTATAATATAGGTCACCCCTTGCTTCTTAGCTTCCAATCCACATGCAATCCCAATGGGACCTCCTCCAATTATGACAACATCAAATTCCTGCATTATGCTATTTCTTCTTTTAATTTTTTAATGGTTTCAGTAGGGTTTTCACTTTTAAAAACAAAACTGCCGGCAACCAAAATGTCTGCACCTAAATCAACAAGCTTTTTGGCGTTTCCTGCATTAACACCACCATCTATCTCTATTAGGGTCTTCGCATTTTTTCTTTTGATCAATTCCTTTAGGTCTGTAACTTTTTGGTAAGTGTTCTCAATAAAGGACTGTCCTCCGAACCCTGGGTTCACACTCATTATGATTACAATATCGATGTCTTGAATGGTATCTTCCAATAATTTTATGGAAGTATGTGGGTTGATGGCCACACCGGCCTTCATTCCTTCCGCTTTGATGGCCTGTAATGTTCTGTGCAAGTGTGGGCATGCTTCATAATGAACGCTCAGGTTATCTACTCCCAAATTCGCAAAAGTTTTGATGTAACGGTCGGGATCCACAATCATTAAGTGGGTGTCCAACGGTTTTTTGGCATGTTTGGCAATGGCTTGTATCACTGGCATTCCAAAGGAAATGTTAGGTACGAAAACTCCGTCCATCACATCCAAATGAAACCAATCGGCATCACTTTGGTTCACCATTTCTATTTCTTTTTGAAGGTTGGCAAAGTCGGATGCCAAGAGCGAAGGGGCGATAATTGATTTGTTCATATTACAAAGTTAGCCAATTACGGCCATCTGTAAACGAAAAAAACTCCGGTAATCAGCCGGAGTTTATTCATCAATCAAAAAACGAACAGTCATGATAAACTGTTATATCTACTAAATTACAACTTTCCTGCCAAAAATCAAATTTAAGGATAGTTTAACTGTAATTTATGGGGTTATTTTTACAGTTTACCCCAAATATGTCTTCAAAATCTTACTTCTGGAGGTGTGTTTTAACCTTCTAATTGCTTTTTCCTTAATTTGACGGACTCTTTCTCTGGTAAGGTCAAAAGTCTCACCGATTTCTTCCAAGGTCATGGAATGTTGTCCGGCCAAACCAAAGTAAAGCCTGATTACATCAGCTTCGCGAGGGGTAAGGGTCTCCAATGCACGCTCAATCTCGGTACGAAGTGAATCGTGCAAAAGTTCCTTGTCCGGGTTAGGGGACTCCCCACTTCGCAGTACATCGTAAAGGTTGGAATCCTCGCCATCGATCAAAGGGGCATCCATGGATACGTGGCGACCTGAATTTTTTAAGGATTGTTTCACATCTTCCACGGTCATGTCCAATTCTTTGGCAATCTCCTCGGCAGATGGTGGACGCTCGTGTGCCTGCTCCAAGAAAGCAAACGTTTTGTTTATCTTGTTGATGGAACCAATTTTGTTCAATGGTAAACGAACAATACGGGATTGTTCTGCCAATGCTTGAAGAATGGATTGACGGATCCACCAAACGGCGTAGGAAATAAATTTAAATCCACGGGTTTCATCAAAACGTTGTGCGGCCTTGATAAGTCCCAAGTTTCCTTCATTGATCAAGTCAGGAAGTGTCAATCCTTGGTTTTGATACTGCTTTGCTACAGAAACAACAAACCTAAGGTTGGCTTTGGTCAACTTTTCCAAGGCTACTTGGTCTCCCGCTTTTATACGCTGTGCCAATTCTACTTCCTCATCGGCGGTAATCAAATCCACTTTACCGATTTCCTGCAAATACTTGTCCAACGATGCGGTTTCCCTATTGGTAACCTGTTTTGTAATCTTTAACTGTCTCATCTAAAAATCCCTTCAAATTAAATTTATGAACCGAAGCTCATTAGGTTATACGTTGAAAAAAATAAAAAGTTACATTTTAGTTGTGTTTTTTTAAAAAAAGAAACCCCGGGAATGGATCCCGGGGTCGTTTTATGTGATAGGATTGTTTTCAATTAATCCCTTCTCGGTTTTCTGTCGCGGTTGCCGCCTCTGCGATCACCACCACCTCTACGGTCGCCACCTCTATCGTTGCGAGGAGGGCGTTCTTGATAACCTTCAGGTTTGGGCAACAAGGCTTTTCTTGATACCTTTTCCTTTCTGGTCCTCGGATCTATACCAAAATATTTCACATCAAAAACATCTCCTAAGTTTACAACATCGGATACATTTTCAGTACGCTCCCAAGCCAGTTCGGATACGTGAAGCAATACTTCGTTCCCTGGTGCCTCGGTATATTCCACCACAGCTCCAAAGTCCAGCATTTTAATCACCTTGACCTCGTAAACACTACCTACTTCGGGTTTGAACATCAAGGAATCTATTTTGGCCAATACCGCATCGATGCCATTCTGATCAGTACCAAGGATTTCCACAATACCTTCTTCGGTATCTGGATCTTCGTTGATAACAATGGTGGTGTTGGTCGTTTTTTGAAGTTCTTGGATAACTTCCCCACCTTTACCGATCAATGCACCTATGTATTCGCCAGGAATAGTTCTGGTTACAATTTTTGGTGCATAGGATTTAACTTCTGGTCTTGGTTCGGCAATAGTTTCGATAAGTTTGTCCAAAATGTGCATTCTACCGTCTTTTGCCTGCATCAATGCTTTGACCAAAATCTCATAAGAAAGTCCTTTTACCTTAATGTCCATTTGGCAAGCTGTGATACCATCTTTGGTGCCGGTTACCTTAAAGTCCATGTCCCCCAAGTGATCTTCATCACCCAAGATGTCGGATAGCACGGCATATTTACCGGTTTCTTTGTCCGTGATCAATCCCATTGCAATACCTGAAACGGGTTTTTTCAATTGAACCCCTGCATCCATTAATGCCATGGTACCTGAACAGACCGTAGCCATGGATGAGGAACCGTTGGATTCCAATACTTCGGAAACAACACGGACCGTATAAGGGCAGTCCTCGGGAATCATACCTTTTAGTGCACGTTGTGCCAAATTACCGTGACCTACCTCCCTACGGGATGTACCACGAATTGGTCGTGCTTCACCTGTTGAAAAAGGAGGGAAGTTGTAATGTAAATAGAATGTTTCCTCACCTTCATAAGACGGCATGTCTATTTGATTGGCCTCTCTGGATGTACCTAAAGTAACGGTTGCCAAGGCTTGTGTCTCACCACGGGTAAAGATGGCCGAGCCGTGTACGGATGGTAGATAATCGGTTTCACACCAGATAGGTCTAATATCCGTGGTTTTACGTCCATCCAAGCGAAGTCCTTCTTCCAAAGTAAGGTTTCTAACCGCTTCTTTTTCCGCTTTGTGGTAGTATCTGGAAACCAAATCACCAATTTCTTCCAATTCTTCTTCAGAAAAAGATGCTTTGATTTCTTCTTTAATGGCAGCGAATGCTTCGGTCCGTTCTTTTTTGGAGGAACCGGCCTTGGCCACTGCATAGACCTTGTCGTAGGCCATGTCATGGATTTTTTTCTCCAGTTCTTCGTCTTCAGGTTCGGGCTCGTACTCACGAACTTCTTTTTTTCCGAAAGCTTCCGCCAATCTTTCTTGTGCCGCACATTGTACCTTGATGGCTTCATGGGCAAATTTGATGGCTTCTACCATTTCCTCTTCGGAAATTTCGTCCATTTCACCTTCTACCATCATTACGGAATCTGCAGAGGCACCGATAATCATGTCGATATCAGACTCTGCTAGTTGTGCCCTGGTCGGATTGATGATGAACTCACCGTTTATCCTACCTACACGAACTTCGGATATGGCACATTCGAATGGAAAATCCGAAAGTTGTATGGCAGCAGAAGCAGCCAATCCAGCCATAGCGTCGGGCATGACATCCTCGTCATGTGACATCAACTGTATCATCACCTGTGTTTCGGAGTGATAATCCTTTGGGAACAATGGGCGTAGAACCCTGTCCACCAAACGCATGGTCAGTACTTCACCATCACTGGGCCTAGCTTCTCTTTTAAAGAAACCGCCCGGGTAACGTCCTGCGGCAGCAAATTTTTCGCGATAATCTACAGTTAGTGGCAAAAAGTCCACATCTGAAGCTTTGTAATTGGAGACAACAGTACACAATAGCATACACTTGCCTGATTGGACAACAACAGAGCCATGGGCCTGTTTTGCCAGTTTTCCGGTTTCGATAGAAATCTCTCTACCGTCACCAAGGTCTATGACCTCTTTGAATGTCTTTGGAATCATAAAATTAATCTTACCCCACCATTGTGGCCGGGTCGTTAAACATTTGGTCTACCGCCATCCGGGCGGTCGGGTTGTGTTGTTGTTGTTTGTGCCCAAGGCACTTGACCAATGAAAAACTATTTGTAGCTTTTTGTGTTTGCCCAGTTTTGGACCGGGTCTTTTTGTTGTTGAAACACGTTCAACCAAAACAAAGGGGAAGCCAGAGCCTCCCCTTGTATTTTTATTTTCTGATACCTAATTCCTTGATTAGGGAACGGTATTTTTCAATATCTTTTTTCTTTAGGTAATCCAAAAGACTACGTCTTTTACCTACCAATGCCACCAAAGAACGCTCGGTGTTATAATCCTTATGGTTCTTTTTAAGGTGTCCTGTCAAGTGGTTGATACGGTAGGTGAACAAGGCGATTTGCCCTTCCGTAGAACCGGTGTTGCTCTCAGAGCCGCCGTATTTTTTGAAAATATCGGCTTTTACTTCTTTAGTTAAATACATTCCAATATTATTTAAATGATTTTTATGTATTGATTGACCTTCAATCAGCGTGCAAAGATAGGTTCTTTTTTCTAATCTACGAATTCTAACAAAAAATTAAACCTTTTCAAACTATTTGAGTCAAAGGGGCAAACCTATTAAATTCAATTATTATGAAAAAGAAACTTAAAACGAAGTTTAAAGGAATCGTCCCTATGCTTATGGGAAGTTTATTATTGACCTATGTATCGTGCAGTACGGAATCCTCTGGTGAAGAAGACTTGACAAGTACCGAGGTGATTTCGTCCACCGAGCTAAAATATAGTGATGAGACTGAAATGATTTCGGAGGAACTTATGGCAATTGCCGAAGATGTCTATGCAGCGGATGAAATCGTAAGTACATCAAAAGGGGGCTATAATTCTGATTATTTGCCAGATTGTGTTACGGTATCCGTTGTTATGGCTGAGAATACCAAAGAGATTACCTTGGATTTTGGTGAAGGGTGTGAGCTTCCCACGGGAAATACCCTTAGTGGTATCGTTTACTTAAGTTACGCATTGGATATGGAGGCCGAATCAAATACCATTGAACTAACCTTGGAAGATTTTACTTTTAATGATGTGGCAATTGAGGGAGAGGCCGATATTGTTAGAGTAAGAAGCAATGAAAATGGGAATCCGGAAGGGATTGCCAATGGAGCTTTTGAGGCAACTTGGCCAAGTGGGGAAACGGCATCCTTTACTGGGACCAGAACGAGAGAATGGATCGACGGATATGGCACCGGGTATTGGGGCGACAATGTCTTTTTGATTACCGGTACACGAACATATATCAGTAGGGCAGGGAACGAATTTGTTAAGGAAGTGGTTACGCCATTAAGAAGAGAGTTGTCCTGTCGATTTATTGTTAGCGGTGTGTTGGAAATTTCCCGTCTGGGGAATACGGTAAGTCTGGATTTTGGTGATGGTAGTTGCGATGCCAAGGGAACCTTGACATATTCTGAAGGTGCGGAGGAAGAAATTTATTTGCGTCGGTTTTTAAATTAGATAAAACTGAAACGGATTTAAAAAAGTAAAGGCCCCGATATCGGGGCCTTTATTTATTTTCTAACCGGTTGATTGGTAATCAAATCTATGTACAAATTGATTTTCTTTTTCAAATCCCTGCGATGGGTAATGAAATCCAAGAAACCATGCTCCTTTACGAATTCGGCAGTTTGGAAACCTTCTGGGAGGTCTTTGCCCGTGGTGTCCTTCACAACCCTTGGGCCAGCGAATCCGATCAATGCTCCCGGCTCTGCTATGTTGATGTCCCCCAACATGGCATAGGAAGCTGTTGTCCCTCCAGTTGTGGGGTCGGTACACAATGATATATATGGTATTCTCGCCTCTGCCAATTGAGCTAATTTTGCGGATGTTTTTGCCAACTGCATCAATGAGAGGGCTGCTTCCATCATACGGGCCCCACCTGATTTGGATATCATTACAAAAGGTACTTTCTTCCTTTTGGCAACATCGATTGCACGTGATATTTTTTCACCTACAACACTTCCCATAGATCCTCCGATAAAACTAAAATCCATACAGGCCACCACAATATCCTTTCCTTGGGATTTGCCAACCGCTGTTCTGACCGCATCTTTCAATCCTGTTTTTTTCTGGGCGGCTTTTAGGCGATCGGAATATTTTTTGGTGTCGACAAACTTTAAAGGGTCTTTGGATGTCATTTTTGTATCAAGCTCACTGAACTTGTTGTCATCAAAAAGAATTTCAAAATATTCTTTGCTGCCTATTCGAACGTGGTAATCATCTTCGGGGCTTACGTAGTAATTTTTGGCCAAATCTTCGGCCTCCACTATTTTACCGGTCGGGGACTTGTACCAGAGCCCCTTGGGGGTGTCCTTTTTTTCCTCGGTGGCGGTCTGTATTCCTTTTTCCTTTCTTTTGAACCAAGACGACATGCAATCAATATTTAGTTAGACAAAGGTTTACAAGGTGTTCACGTTGTTCAAATCCTCAAAGGCCTTTTTTAAACGTGCAATAAAGGTTTTTTCACCTTCTCTTAACCAAACTCGTGGATCGTAGTATTTTTTATTGGGCTGGTCATCACCGTCGGGGTTGCCAATTTGTGTTTGCAGATAGTCTGCTTTTCCTTGGATGTAATCCCTGACACCTTCCAAGAATGCATATTGCAAATCGGTATCGATGTTCATTTTGATCACACCATACCCAATGGCTTCCCTGATTTCTTCCAAAGTGGAACCGGAACCTCCGTGGAATACAAAATCGATATGGTTGTGCTCGACCCCATATTTCTCCGTGATGAACTCTTGGGAGTTCTTCAGGATTTTGGGTGTCAATTTTACATTACCGGGTTTGTAAACACCGTGTACATTACCAAATGCGGCGGCTATGGTGAATCTTGGGCTTACTTTTGAAAGTTCTTCGTAAGCATAGGCCACTTCTTCTGGTTGGGTATACAATTTGGAATCGTCAACATCGGAATTGTCCACACCATCTTCTTCACCTCCCGTGATTCCCAATTCGATTTCCAAAGTCATGTCCAATTTGCTCATGCGCTCCAAATATCCCTTGCAGATTTCAATGTTCTCTTCAATTGGTTCTTCAGAAAGATCGATCATGTGCGAACTGAACAAGGATTTTCCAGTTTCTTTATAGTGCGCTTCGCTGGCATCCAATAGGCCGTCGATCCAAGGCAGTAATTTTTTGGCGCAATGGTCCGTATGAAGTATTACAGTGGCCCCATAGGCCTCGGCCAGTTGGTGTACATGCTTGGCACCGGCAATGGCTCCAAGTATGGCTGCTTTTTGACCTTCGTTGGAAAGTCCTTTACCTGCATTGAACTGCGCTCCTCCATTCGAGAATTGAATGATTACCGGAGCGTTCAATGACGCTGCTGTTTCCATAACGGCATTGATGCTGTCCGAACCGATAACGTTTACGGCCGGAAGTGCATATCCGTTTTTCTTTGCATGGTTGAAAATTGCTTGTACTTCATCACCGGTTGCAACCCCGGGTTTTATATTGTGGGACATAGTTATAGATGGTTTCGAATTAAATAGGGAACAAAAGTAATAAAATATTTGCTCTAGAAAGGATAATTGATACCTATGTTGAAGACGGCCTTTTTAAGGTTGTAGTCATCGAACCAACGATTTGATCCAACTTTGGCCGGATTGTAGGTCTTGAATCCCAAATCCAATCTAAAAACAAAATAAGTAAAATCGTAACGTAGTCCAAGTCCAGTGCCCAAGGCAATGTCACCAAGGGAAGAGATACCACTGAATATGGCATCGGGATTGGTTTCGTTGTCGAACACGTTCCAGATATTTCCTGCATCCGCAAATAGTGCTCCTTTTACATCGCCGGCAATCGGGAACCTATATTCCACATTCAACGCAAGTTTGAGGTTGGCCTCGTTAAAATCATTGATGTTATCGGTTTTGCCGGGCCCAAGTTCGTAGGCGTTCCATGCCCGGTTATCGTTGGACCCACCAGCAAAATAACTCCTAACGAACGGAACACTATTGGAATTCCCGTACGGAATGGTTATACCTGAGAAACTTCTAAAGGCGATTACCTGTTCTCCGCCAATCCTCCAATGTCTGATAAAATCGAACTCGGTTTTTACATATTGGGAAAATGGCACACTGAAAACGAGGTTTTGTCCGCCATCATTTTTGTTGTAGGGTATTACATTTGTCAGTAGGGATAGCATTCCTCCTGCGCTTTCCAATTTGATACGGTATTGATAAAAATCCAAATCGTTGATTCCGGACTTACTGTTTTTGGTATGGGTGAAATTGGAGGCAAAAATGAGGTTGTCCTCCGTTAAACGAATCCTTCTTTCCTCAATACTGCTAACTTCATCATACTCATCGTCGGTGACGCTGAGGGTGCCATCCAGCACATCGGAAACAAATTTGTTGGCACCGTCAGGAATGTCCAGACTCAGGTCATCGTCGTCGGTAATTTCAAAATAATCTGCATAATTTGGGTCATCCTCAAAACTATCGGCTATTTCATCCAAACTGGAAAAGGTGTTCTGGTATACATTGTAAAAATTGTTTGGGTTCACATTTCTAACGAACTCAATGTTCAGCAATTCAATGTTATTTTTCACTTGGTCCGTAGGGGACCAGTTATAGGACAAAACCGTGTTCAAGGATTGCTTGTCCAGTCCAATGTTCCGCTGAAAGTTGGTACCGGCCGATAAACGACTTTGCGGCAACATATAGTGTGGAATTATTTTTTCCGTATTGAACGGTAGCCAAATTCTTGGGAATGTGATGGTGACATCCCCTCCCAATTCTGAGGTGAAATCATCATTTGATAGTGAGGCATCGCTCAACAGGCCAATAGATCCCCTGGCGGAAACATTTAAAGTCTCAGCGCCCCCAAATACGTTTCTTGTGATCACGGACGCACTAAAGGCGGTACCTACTTGTTGGATGTTGGAGTGGGTCACATCGAAGTTTAGGTTAAGGGAATATTTGGGCTTGGCCGCCAAGTAAATGTTTGATTCCAGTTGTGTTTGGGTGGAATCGGGTATAAACTCAATGTTGGGGTACTTAAAGGTGTTCAGGTTGGTAATCTGCCTATACGTCCTTATTCTGTCCAAATCGCGGTAAACACTGTCTTTTTCAAAAAAAACGGCATCGGTCAGTGCTTGGGGTTTGTATCTAAGTTTCCCGCTATAATATATATTGTAGTTTTCATATTCTATTTTTTTCAAAGTGTCGGCAGTTCCATTTATATCGTAATCGGCATAAATATTGATTTTTTTGTGCCGTGCAACTTTATATGGTTTAGTGGTACCCGTGCTGTCGGTCGAACTCCTGAATTTTTTTATGTTGAGTTTTACGTCCATCAGTTGATCGCCGGCAGCTAATGTGGTGTCCCGGAGAATGTCATAGTTAATAGAGCTTTCTTGAAAATTGTAAACTCCCGAATTTCGAAAAAGTGAGGTCAATCGTTCCCGCTCCGATGTGAATTTATCCAAATCGAATTGATCACCTTTTTTGATCAAACTTTGTTGGGCGGTTTTCATGTAAATGGAATCCAGTTCAGGGGAGGTGATATTTTTTTGGACCGTATCCACAATGTAAGGTTTGTTCAAGGTTATGTTGTACGCAATCTTTGCCCTTTTCTTTTTGTTGCTTTCCACTATCTCATAATCCCCAGTATTGTTAAAGTAGCCTTTGCTGTTGTAATATGCCTTCAGTTTGCTGATGGATTTGTTGGCTTTTGCCGTATCGATTATTACGGGCGGTTCCCCTATTTTTTTTAAAAATTCACTGGCCCCTTTTACCATAAAGGATTCGCGCAACCTGTTTACTTGTTTCTTTGAAAGTAGGTTGTTTAAGCGTTTTTCTCTTTTTTCTTTTCGGTGTAACCAGTCTTGGAAAGAAGAATCCGGGTTTTCCTTGGCGAGATTGTAAAGGTTCAATTTTAAAGGATAACCAAGGACATTGCTGTTGGGTTTTTGCGTTAAAAGCCCCTTTACTTCACTGTCGCTGACTTTTTTGCCATCAACAAAAATGGAGTTCTTAGTGAGCAATAATTCATCCTCCCCAACCTTTTTTAAGGTATTGCAACCCGAAATGCTTAGCAAAAGCAACAATAACCCTATTTTTGCCCTATTGCACATTAGACCTAAAGAACCCCTCATAGACGCCAAAAATACACGATTTAGATGGTTACAAAAAACCAAATTAAACTAGTTGTTAGCCTAAAGCAAAAAAAGTACCGATCTCAACACAAACTGTTTGTTGTGGAGGGTGAAAAGGTGGTGGATGAATTACTGCGGTCTGGAATGAAGCCATTTAAAATTTTTGTTGACGAATCCGAAAAAATGAAGAAGTTCAATACCTCGGAGTTGGTTTCCACCAAGGTTTTGAAGCAAATGAGCAGTTTGACCCACCCAAACGGTGTACTGGGTGTTTTTCATATGATTGAAAACGGAGAAAAAACAGACCATGATTGGATCGTTGCCTTGGACGCGGTCAGAGATCCCGGTAATTTGGGCACCATTATAAGGCTCTGTGATTGGTTTGGGGTAGATCAACTGGTTTGCTCAAAGGATACCGTGGATTGTTATAATCCAAAAGTATTGCAGGCTACCATGGGTTCCATTGCGAGAGTGGGTGTGGCCTATGTTGATCTGGAAAAATATCTAAACACTATAAAATATCCAATCTATGGAGCCTACATGGATGGTGAACCTGTGTATAATGCCAATTTGCCGGAAAAAGGGGTTTTGGTGATGGGCAACGAGGCCAACGGCGTATCGGATGCGGTCGGCGAGCTTATTACCAAAAGGATTTCCATTCCTCAATTTGGGGTTCCTACTACTGAAAGTCTGAATGTCGCTACGGCAACAGCCATTCTGTTAAGTGAAATACGCCGTGGATAGTTTATTCAAAGGTGAAATTGATGAAAATACCACGGGTACGCATAGCGTTGATATTTCCGGTCCAGGGACTATTGGGGTCTTCGTCCGGTACCAGTTCGTCGGTCAGGGCAAAAACTCCACGTATGGAAGGTGTGAATTTAAAGTACTCGGTGTAAAAATCTATCCCAAAACCCAATTCATAGCCATATACGTTCTGTTTCATCCTGAACTGCCCTGTACTGTTGTCATCCAAACTGTCCTCATTGCTGCCCAGGTTAATGGAGGTATATACCCCTCCTACAATAAATGGCTTCCAGTTTCCAATCCTGCGGGTACTCGCTTTGAGCAACAAGGGGAACCGAATGTATGTTGAGCGTACCTCGCGAATCGCATCGGCTTCTGTCTGTTGATAAGGAAATCCCAAGGTTCGGGAAGTGTAGAGCAAACCGGGTTCAAAACGGGCATCCAAAAATTCATTGATTCGAAGTTCACCGATCAATCCTACATTAAACCCAAAACTTTTATCGACCAAAATATCCCTTCCAATATCATCCTTGTACTCAAATTGGAAGTCATATTGGTTAAAACCGAGGTAATACCCCCAGTTTAAAAATTTCTTATCCTCGTTCTGAAGGTTTAAAATGGGTTCGCTCCCAAATTGGGCGACGACAGCGGTACTTGATGAAACTAGCAGTCCAAAAAGGATGAGGAGATTTTTCATTAATCTATTTTGAAGCGACATAAATGGATGCTACACCCATGGTCTGTGGTTTGTTCTCTACTCCTATAAACCCAATTTTCCTCAAAATATTGTTGAAAGCTTCGCCATGTGGAAAAACTGAGGCCGATTCACTCAAATATTTATAGGCCGATCGGTCCTTGGAAAATAATTTTCCAATTGAGGGCAAAACATATTTGGTGTACACCTTATATCCTTGTTTAAACGGGGTTTTCGTGGGTACGGAGGTTTCCAAGACCAAAAAGTGCCCGTTTGGTTTCAAAACACGATAAATTTCTTGGAGTCCTTTTTCCAAGTTTTCAAAATTTCTTACACCAAAAGCCACGGTAACGGCATCAAAGGAATTGTCTTCAAAAGGGAGATTTTCGCTATCGCCAACAACCATTTCAATGGTGTCCTGTAGATTTTTGTCACTCACTTTGTTTTTGCCAATTTCCAACATGCCGGGAGAAAGGTCCAGTCCAACTATTTTATCGGCACCAGTTTGTGCCAGTGCAATGGCAAGGTCACCAGTACCGGTTGCTATATCCAAAATGGATTTTGGTGATCTGTCCTTTAAAAAGGCGACAATGCGCTTCCGCCATTTGACATCGGTCCCAAAGGAAATTACCCGGTTAAGACCGTCGTAATTTTCGGATATATTGTCAAACATCTGTTTTACTTGCTCTTTCTTGCCAAGTTCAGAATCTTTATATGGGGTCACCTTTTTCGACATTGCTTTAATTTGCTGGCAAATATACAATTTAGCATAAGGGATGTGGACAAAAATAATTGTGTAATTTTGGCGTCCAAACGGAATTGTTTTCCGTATTTGGTTAAAAGTATGTAGTTTACGGATCGCATACCATTCTTAGTATCATTTTATAAGGTACAGGTGGAATTTATTTAACACATCCTATTCTAATTAATGAGAATCATTATTGCAGGTGCTGGTGAAGTGGGATTTCATTTGGCGAAATTATTGTCCTACGAGGCACAGGAAATCACTTTGATCGATACCAACAAGGAAAGATTGTCCTATGCCGATAACCATTTGGACATTCGTGTGCTCCGAGGGGATGCCACTTCCATCCAAGTATTGCAAGATGCCCAGGTGGGCGAATCCGATCTGGTAATTGGAGTGACCGCTTCCGAGACCACGAATTTGACCCTTTGTGTTCTTGCGAAGCAATTGGGATGCAAACGTACCATGGCCCGAATTTCAAATACGGAGTTCATGGACAATCGTGACCTTATAAAGTTTGAAGAACTGGGTATTGATGAATTGATATCGCCGGAGCGATTGGCCGCCATGGAAATCCAATTGATGCTCAATCAATCCGCTTTCAATGATACCTATGAATTTGAAGGGGGCTTGCTGACCATGTTTGGGGTAGTGCTCCCCAAAACCGCTCCCTTTGTGGGGAAGATGGTGAAGGAAGCTGCCCGGATTTTTCCCGAACTCAATTTCATGCCGATTGCCCTACAGCGAACCGGAACACAGTTTACCCTGATCCCGAGGGGGGATACGATCTTTAAGGAAGGGGACCAAGTGTATTTCATTACCTCCGATAAAGGGGTGGAAGAGCTGTACAAGCTTTCGGGAATGCAAAAGCAGGAAATTAAGAACGTAATGATCCTCGGGGGAAGCAAGGTGGGTTATAAAACGGCCAGGGACCTTTGCGACAAAAGGTTCAATGTCAAACTTATAGAAAAGAACAAGGAAAAGGCTTTTGATATTGCCGATGAATTGCCCCACGCCCTTGTTATCAACGGTGATGGGCGAAATGTGGGACTTTTGGAGGAGGAGAATTTGGAATCCATGGATGCCTTTATTGCGGTTACCGGCAATTCGGAAACCAATATTATGTCCTGTTTGGTGGCCAAGAGCAAAAAGATCAAAAAAACAATTGCTTTGGTAGAGAACATGGACTATTTTCAGTTGTCCCATTCTATCGGTGTGGATACCCTAATTAACAAAAAACTCCTTGCCGCCAATAGCATATTCAGGTATATCCGAAAAGGTGAGGTGCTTGCCCTTACCCGTTTGAACAACTTAAATGCCGAAATTTTGGAATTTGAGGTGAAGGCAACATCATTGGTTAACGGAGAAATCATAAGGGAATTGAACTTTCCACGAGAAGCGAGTATCGGAGGGGTCATTAGAAATGGAAAAGGGATTATTGCTTTGGGGGATTTCAGAATTGCCGAAGGGGATAAAGTCGTGGTCTGTTGCCTGCCCAAGGCCATACCAAGGATAGAAAAGCTGTTCCTATAATGAAGCTCAACACACGAATCATTGTTCATATCATGGGGCTATTGTTGCTTTGCAATGGGTCCTTTATGTTGTTGGCGGCACTGGCCAGTGGCATTTATAAAGATGGTGCCACCATGGATATTATGCTGGCTGCCATCGTCACCATGCTTTTCGGGATTATGGCCATGTTCTATACGAGGGGCCATAAAAAAGAGGTGAAACGTAAGGAAGGGTATATTGTAGTGACCTTTGGATGGATCGTGATGTCCATATCGGGGATGTTGCCCTATCTTTTTTCAGGTTCCATTCCCACTATAACCGATGCTTTTTTTGAAACCATGTCCGGTTATACCACAACAGGGGCTTCAATAGTGGACGATATAGAGGCCTTGCCAGAAGGTATTCTGCTTTGGCGCAGCCTCACGCACTGGATTGGTGGAATGGGGATCATTGTGCTTGCCATTGCTATTTTGCCGCTTTTGGGAATCGGTGGAATGCAGTTGTTTGCAGCGGAAGCACCTGGTCCCGGAGGGGATAAGCTTCATCCCAGGATTACCGATACCGCCAAAAGGTTATGGCTTATCTATTTTGGCTATACCGTATTGGAAACCTTATTGCTGAAGTTTGTGGGAATGTCGTTTTTCGATGCGATCAACCATTCCTTGGCCACAATGTCAACAGGGGGCTTTTCTACCAAGAATGCCAGTTTGGCCTTTTGGAACGATCAACCTTTGATTCAATACATTATAATACTTTTCATGTTTTTGGCCGGGAGCAATTTTGTACTCAGTTATTTTGCTTTGACGGGTCGCGTACAGCGTATTCTCAAAGATGAAGAGTTTTTGTACTACTTTGGGTTCGTAGTGGTGTTTACGATTATAGCAGCTTTTAGTGTCTATTTTAAAGCTGATGTCCCGGTATCGGATTTCCATCCCATGGTTTTGGGTAAAGCGGAAAGTGCCTTTAGGCACACACTGTTCCAGGTGGTTGCAGTCATTACGACGACGGGGTTTGTGTCGGCGGATTTTACCTCTTGGACACCATTTTTGACCATATTCTTTTTTGGTTTGATGTTTCTCGGTGGTTCAGCTGGTTCAACTGCCGGGGGGATAAAGGTGATGCGTCATTTGTTGATCATTAAGAATGGCATCTTGGAGTTTAAACGGACTTTGCACCCCAACGCGGTGATACCTGTCCGCTACAACCAAAAAACGGTTACCGAGCATATCGTATATAATGTAGTGGCGTTTTTTGTACTGTACATGCTACTTTTTATAATCGGTTCCTTGGTTCTTGGTCTGTTGGGGCTTGATTTTGTTTCTGCAATCGGTGGTTCAGCTTCCTCATTGGGGAATGTGGGGCCTGCCTTTGGTAGTTTAGATCCCTTGAGCAATTTCAATAGTCTTCCGGCCGCAGGTAAATGGTGGTGTGGGTTCTTAATGCTTTTAGGGCGTTTGGAATTGTTTACTGTCCTGATCGTGCTTACCCCATATTTCTGGAAAAAGACCTAATAAAAAAAACCTCCTGAAGTAGACTCCAAGAGGTTTTTCAAATTTGATGATGGGATGCTGAATCAAGTTCAGCTAACGTGCCACTATATAGTTAAAGTACCGCCTTGATTCTGGCAATGGCTTCCTTCAGTTCTTCTTCTGATGCGGCATACGATATACGGATGCAATTTGGGTTTCCGAAAGCTTCGCCCGTAACAGTGGCCACGTTGGCGTGTTCCAGTAGGTATAGCGAAAAATCCGAAGCATTGTTTATGGTGGCACCGTTCAGTGTTTTACCAAAAAATGCGGAAATATCAGGGAATACATAAAATGCTCCTTCCGGTACGTTGAGGTTAAACCCGTCTATTTCACCCAATAGGCCAAGAACCAAGTCCCTTCTTTCGTGGAACTTGTCAATCATATATTGTATTTTGCTCACAGGAGCTTCCAGTGCGGTAATGACTGCACGCTGTGCTATGGCATTGGCACCACTGGTTACTTGTCCCTGTAGTTTTGTACATCCTTTGGCGATCCATTCCGGAGCACCGATGTACCCGATACGCCATCCCGTCATGGCAAATGCCTTGGATACCCCGTTTACGGTAACCGTTCTATCGTACATACCATCAATCTGGGCAATGCTTACATGGCCACCGGAAAAATTAATGTGTTCATAGATTTCATCCGATACCACATAAATGTCAGGATGGTTTTTAAGTACTTCAGCCAAACCTTCCAACTCTTCTTTGCTGTACACGGAACCACTTGGGTTGCAAGGGGAGCTGAACCAAATCATCCGCGTTTTTGGGGTAATAGCGGCCTCCAGTTGCTCAGGTGTCATTTTAAAGTCTGTATCGATTTGGGTCGTGACCTCCACCGGTACACCTTCGGCCAGTTTTACAATATCGCTGTAACTTACCCAGTATGGTGCCGGAAGAATTACTTCGTCCCCCGGATTAAGAACCACCATGGCTACGTTGAACAATGATTGTTTCGCACCCGTGGAAACCACGATCTGGTTCAATCCATAATCAAGGCCATTGTCTCTTTTGAACTTGTTGGAAATAGCGGTTTTTAGCTCTGCATACCCATCAACAGGGGTATAGCTACTATAATTTTCGTCGATGGCCTTCTTTGCTGCATCTTTGATGAAATCAGGGATGTTGAAGTCGGGTTCTCCCAGACTCAAACCGATAATATCTTTTCCTTCATTTCGTAATTCCCGTGCTTTGGCGGCCATGGCCAAAGTTGCTGACGTGGACATGTTTTTGATCCTGTCAGATAAATGGTTGCTCATTGGTAACTTCGTTTTTACTGATATTGAAGGGTAGGTTTTTTACCTAGCTCCTTTAAGTGTTTGAAGTGCGAAATTATAGCTTTTCTGGTAGTTTTATATTCGTGGTACGGTAAATTGAACTCTTGGGCAGTCTGTTTCACAATTTTGGAAATATTTGTGTAATGTATATGACTGATGTTCGGGAATATGTGGTGTTCTACCTGATGGTTCAATCCGCCGGTAAACCAATTTACAATTCTATTTTTAGTGCCAAAATTGACCGTAGTGAACAATTGGTGTATGGCCCAGGTATTCTTCATGTTTCCTTCCTCATCGGGTAACGGGGTTTCCGCATGATCTACAATGTGTGCCAATTGAAATACTACGCTTAGAATCACTCCAGCAACATAGTGCATGATGAAGAATCCCAGGAGTACTTGCCACCAAGCGATATCAACAAAGATCATAGGGAGTACGATCCAAATGGTCAAATAAATAATTTTAGTGATCACCAATGTGCTCCAATTGATTACGGGGTTTGGTAATTTTCCGTAGCTCAACTTCCTCTTCATGTAGCGGTACATCTGTTGGAAATCCGTTGTAATCGCCCAATTAAAGGTCAATAATCCATATAGGAAAATGGAATAATAGTGCTGGAATTTATGGTGTTTTCTCCATTCGGCATGTTTGGAGAACCTCAATATCCTACCTGCTTCCATATCCTCATCATGTTCATGGATGTTGGTGTATGTGTGGTGAAGCACGTTGTGTTGAACTTGCCAGTTATATACATTTCCTGCCAAGATATAAATACTGCTTCCCATGAGTTTGTTTACCCATTTTTTGGTGGAATAGGCACCGTGGTTGCCATCGTGCATCACGTTCATTCCAACTCCGGCCATCCCAACTCCCATGGTGATGGAAAGTAGGAGGTAGCCCCAAAATGGTAAATCAAGGGTCAACATTAAAAAGTAGGGGGTCAAAAAAATTGCAAACATCACTATGGTCTTCAAGTGAAGTTTCCAGTTTCCGGTTTTCTTAAGGTTGTTCTCTTTAAAGTATTCGTTTACTCGTTTGTTCAGTGTCCTGAAGAATTGTGCGGAATCCTTTCTGGAGAACCGGATGGTATTCTTATCCATAAAAAAAATTTTAACAAAGATAACTAAAATGCTCCTTTCAAGTTCACACCCTCATGTTAAACGGTGTTAAGGTCTTTAAAAGTATTAGCTTTGCTAAAATTAACGTATGAGATATGAAAGCGGAACTGATCTTTAAATATTTTACGACGCTCAACGATGAACAGAAGGAACAGTTTTCCAAATTGGAAGCGTTGTACCAAGATTGGAACCAAAAAATAAATGTGGTTTCCAGAAAGGATATCGATGAGCTCTACCTCAGGCATGTACTTCATTCCCTGGGCATTGCCAAGATCCAGATTTTTAACGAAGGGGCGGAAATTTTGGATGTTGGAACAGGTGGTGGATTTCCTGGGATTCCATTGGCCATTTTGTTTCCAAACGTAAAGTTTACGCTAGTAGATGCCATTGGCAAGAAGATAAAAGTGGTCGACGAAGTGGTGGAAGGGCTACAATTGGAAAACGTTGAAACCCATCATTCCCGTGTAGAGGATATTCCTGGTCAGTTTGATTTTATCGTAAGTAGGGCAGTTGCGGCAATGCCTACTTTTGTGCATTGGACCAAGGGTAAAATCAAGAAAGATTCTGCCCATCAGCGGAAAAATGGCATACTTTACCTAAAGGGTGGAGACCTTACCGAAGAACTACAAGGTTATGAAACCGTTCAAATCTTTGATTTGAAGGAATGTTTCGAGGAAGATTTTTTCGAAACAAAAAAAGTAGTGTACCTGCCTCAGAAGTTTAAGGGCTAGTTTTTAAATGCTGTACATTATCTGATATACCAATCTACATTTTCTGGCGTAGTTCTTGGCATATTGCCATAATTGCTGATATTTTTTAACAATCAAATTTCCCCAATCATATATTCTTGCTGTCATAATCAATTGATTTAGTGATGTAAAGTTATATTAACTGCATTAAATTTACAATTAGTTAACGTTAAATTTACATACATATTGTGTTTGACACAATTTTTTTCCTTTTGATGGTGGTTTCTTAAGGGGCCGAATCGATAACAAAAAAGGCATCCATTTTAAAATGGATGCCTTTTTAAATTTGGAAAATCTTGTAATTATCCCAAGAAAGGATACCTGTAATCCTCAGGGGTCACAAAGGTCTCTTTG
>NZ_PABT01000046.1 GCF_002699205.1 Allomuricauda sp. | reverse complement strand
ACGCTCTGACGGGGAGTGCGCTCTCCGGCACGGACTATGAATTTACGAGTCCCCAGGTGGTTGACATTCCTGTTGGCGTTTATGATGGAACGGTCGCCACGGCGATCCCGATACCGACACTATCGATCACTGGAGATGCGGACGTCGAGGGGGACGATACGATAGATCTGGTCTTGGGAAGTGCCACGGGCGATGCCACATTGGGTGCCCAGACAACCACGACCTATACGATAAACAATGACGATATCCCTACCGTCACAATAACAGCATCCGATGATACAGCTACGGAACTTGGAACAACTCCGGGAGATTTTACCGTGAGTTTAAGTGCTATTAATAATACAGGAAGTGATATTGAAGTGAACTATTCTGTTGGTGGGACTGCAACTCCGGTAGATGATTACGATGCGCTAACTGGAACTGTTGCAATTCCAACTGGGCAAACCAGCGCTACCATAATTGTTGACCCCAATGATGATAACCTCACCGAGCCTACGGAAACGGTTGAAGTTACATTGGATGCGGGTACTGGCTACACGATTGGTACGCCAAATACAGCTACGGTAAATATTATTAGTGAAGATGATGTGCCACCTTCTGGTTATACAGTTACGATAGATCAAGATCCTATTAATTCTTCTAACCAAGACGAGGTTAGTTTTACTTTTTCTGGGGCTCCCACATTTTTAACATCCTATGATTATACATTCACAAGTGATGGAGATGGAAATGTAGCATCGGTAACGGGAGTAGGACCAGTACTTTCTTCTAACCAAACCGTGAACAGTATAGATTTAAGTAGTTTGCAAGATGGCCTCATTACCTTAACGGTTACGGTTAGTAATGTTTTGGGAACGGAAGGTCCTGAAACATCCGATACTGCTGTGAAATTAACAACAATACCCTCTGGGTATACGGTGAGTTTTGATCAAGATCCAATTGATCAGACCAACGAAAATAATGTAAGTTTTACATTTTCCAATGCGGAAGTTGATGCTACATACAATTATACCATTAGTAGTAGTGGAGGAGGTACTGATGTTATTGGAAATGGAACTATATCATCAGCTAACCAACAAATATCTGGTATTGATCTTAGTGGTCTTCCTAATGGAACTATCACGCTTTCCGTAATTCTGTCCAACGACAATGGAGCTGGTGCACCAGCAACAGATACAGCAACAAAACAAACTTGCTTTGCAGGCACAACAGCACCAACTTTAAATGGTACAAGTACCGAATTTTGTGTAGAGGATCTAAGTGATTTTAGTCAAGATTTGGATGATTATGTTGATGTAACCGCAAACTTGGTTTGGAGTACTGATCCAGATCCTGGCCAAACAGGAAGTCATCTTACAACAAGTAGTGTGGTAAGTAATCCTGGAACTTACTACGGTTTCTATTATGATGCAGTGAACGATTGTGCAAGTCCAACAGTTACCGTAATATTATCTGTTAATGAGGAACCTAATGCGGGAACAACTACTGCGGTTTCCCGTTGTTCGGATTCCTCCAATGGGAATACCATTCTTGATCTTGATGATCAAATATCCGATGAAGATCCAGGCTTTTGGTCTTTAACTTCATCTGTGTCAGGTTCTTCAATTATTATTGATGGTAGTAATATTGTTAATTTTGTAGGTCAACCAGATGGCGAATATATTTTCACCTATACTGCTACGGCATTAGGTATTTGTTCTGATCAAACGGTAGAATTGAAGGTGACCGTTAACGATTGTTCCGGTCCTTGCGATGCGGGCAATGTTGCCCCCGCACTCAATGGTGGTAGTTCAACCATCGAATTTTGTGATGAGGTCAGTGCAAACCTTAACGATTATGTGATCAGCACACCCCCGTCGGGTACAGAGCTCATTTGGAGTACAAGTGATGAGCCTTCAGAAACAGGGGCGCATTTGAATAATCCCAATGTAGTGTCCCCGGGAACCTATTACGGCTTCTACTACGATTCCGTCAACGATTGTGGCAGTCCTGTGCTGGCCATAACCTTGGAACGAAATTTCACACCCACAATTGACAGTACGAGCGGGGACGCTTCCTGTGGTTCAAGTATTTTGACCCTTAGCGCAAGTGCATCGGTGGAGGACGATAGTACGATAAATTATACCTGGTACGATGCGCCGACAGGAGGGAACATTGTGGGCACCAGTGATACCTTTACCACAAATACCCTGACCGAAACCACCTCATTTTATGTAACGGCTTCGGCAAACGGTTGTGAAAGTGAACGGGTGGAAGTGGTGGCTACCATATATGAAGAGCTATCCGCAGGGATTCCCATTGAAGATCTTACGGTCTGCAACGTTTCCAGTGACGAAGGGCCAACAACATTTGATCTGGACGATGGTTTGATGGGGCAAGATGCGGGAACATGGACTATAATAACGGACCCATCCAACGGAGAGGCAACCTTGAATGCCGAAAACATAGTTGATTTTACAGGTCTCCCCAGTGGAGCATACGTTTTTGAGTACACTACGCAACCCGTAGGTGACTGTACCGAAACCTCATCGGCACAACTGACCATTACCGTGCAGGATTGTATCTCCAATGAAACCATTGACTTGGCGATTACCAAGGAAGTGAATGATGATGAAGTGCTTTTGGACGAAGAAGTAAGATTTACCATAACTGTGGAAAACATGACCACGGACAGGGTGGAGGATATTGTGGTGAGCGATGTTTTGGAAGATGGATTTGAATTGCTGTCCAGTGATCCTTCCAAAGGAAATTATGATGAAACCACTGGTGAATGGACCATTGATGAGTTGGTAGGGGAAGAAAGTGCCACTTTGGATATTCGGGCAAGGGTGATCGAATTAGGAACCTTGACCAATACGGCCAGTCTATCGTCCTCGTTGCCCATTGATGACAATCCAGATAATGATACAGCCACGGTAGAAGTCAAGGTCAATCGCAGTCAATGTGAAGACCCGGGAACCCTCTGTACTATTTTTTCACCCAATAATGATGGGGATAATGATACGTTGACCCTTGTGGGCCATACATCGTATCCAAATAACTCATTGGAAATATTTGACCGCTACGGCAACAGTGTCTTCCAAATGGATGGTTATGATAGTTCGTGGGATGGAACAGGAAAGAATGGGGATTTGCCCAATGGAACTTATTTTTATATCCTTGATCTTAATGGAGACGGAACAGATGTGGTTAAAGGATGGATTCAAATAGTAAGGTAAAAACGAAAATGCCAGATAAAACAATCTTACCAATTTACAGAAAGGTACTGCTCGTGGTTCTAATAGCGGTGGGCTATGTCCATGCCCAAAAAGAGCCGCAGTACACACAGTACATGTACAATATTGGAAGTTTTAACCCTGCCTATGTGGGTACGGTGGAAAGCCCCGAGATCATTGGATTGTACCGTGCACAGTGGGTGGATATCCCCGGGGCACCGACTACCATACGTGCCGGGGCCAATATTCCTTTTAGCAACGAGAAAATGGGGTTGGGAATCAACATCGTGAACGATGAGTTGGGACCCTCCACACAAACCTATTTTGATGTGGCCTATTCCTATGAGATACAGTTGTCCGACGAGACCAAACTTTCCTTCGGACTCAACGCGGGCGGGTCTTCGCTCAATATTGATTATTCCAAAGGCACGTTTGAAGATCCCTCGGATAACTCCATTTTGGGTGGGAATTACAGCAATTTTTACCCTACGGTGGGAGCAGGCTTGTTTATGTACCACGAAGAAGATTGGTATTTGGGGGCCTCCGTTCCCAACTTTTTGACCGATGAGCTTTATAACGACGAAGTGGCCACCATTGTGGATGATTACATGCAGTTGAACGTTATTGGGGGGTATGTTTTCCAATTGGGCGATCAAACCAAATTCAAACCCGCTTTTTTGGTAAACTATCTGAAAGGATCCCCGGTAACGGTGAACCTATCGGCCAATTTCCAGTTTATAGATGCCCTTACCGTTGGGGCTTCCTACCGATTCGACAATGCAGTGAGCGGTATGGCTGGTTTCCAGATTTCCAATGCCATGTTCATTGGGTATTCGTACGATTACAACACCAACGGTCTTGGAGAGTATAGTGGTGGCTCCCACGAGGCCATTTTAAAATTTTATATAGGAAGAGGTGGTTTCGGATCCGGCGGAACCAAAAAATCAAAGAGCAAGAAACCAAAAAGTAAAGGTAAGCAGATAGATTCCCCAAGATTTTTCTAACATGAACCAAGCAAAAAAAATACAGATAACGCTATGGGCAACCCTTCTGGGCATGGTTTTCTGCTTCGCCCAAAAAAAGCAATCCGAAGGGGATGTGCTATTCTTTCAATACGAGTATCAAGCAGCGGTCAGGGCCTACGAAAAACAACTTATGGAAGGTACTTTGACCAAACAGCAATTTTTGAATCTTGCCGATGCCTATTTCGAAACGGATAATTTTGAAAAAGCTTCGGAAGCCTATATGGAGATTTATGGCCAGGATACCCTGATGGACCCCCATCACTATAACAAAATGTTGCAGAGCCTTTCCAAGACTCCAAATGTTGCGGAAATGGAGGGGTTTTTGGCCGATATTTTATCCACTTTCCCAAAAGAGTTGAAGGAAAATATGGAGTTCAACCATCAGTTGTTACAAGATGGTTCGGAAGAGCATCAGTTGGAGTATGAGATTTTCAATTTGGACGCCAATAGCGCCCAAACGGATTTTGCCCCAAGTTTTTATAACAATAAACTGTTGTTTTCCAGTGGACGTGAGGTAAATAAAAAATTACGGTACGAACCCGGTAACGAGGGGTATTTCAATATATATGAATCAGAAATACAACCTTCTGGACAGGTTATGTCCTTGCATGTTTTTGATGAAGTGGAAGATACCGATTACCATAAGGCCACGCCCTATTACTCTCCTGCTTTGAACAGTGTTTTCTATGTGGTGTCCAACACGGAAAACGGGGAACTTGCTTTCGATTCCAACGGAAAAAATGCCCTGTCGATCGCTAAACAGACCATTGGGGGGAGCAATCAGTTGTTGTTGAAAGATTTGAGCACCTCGTTCTATTATCCTTTTTATGATGATACCAATGGCAAACTGTATTTTTCGGCCGACTTTGAGGATGGTTATGGGGGAACGGATATTTACTATGTCTATACCAATAACGGACAGATCATGTCCGCGCCGATCAATCTCGGTCCGCGTATCAATTCATCGGGGAACGAAATAGCACCATTTATTTTTGAGGACAATTTTTATTTTGCTTCGGATGTGTTCTATGGCCTTGGTGGAATGGATATTTATAAATCCAGTATAGAAGGAGAGGATTTTGGGATCCCGATCAATCTTGGGGACCAAATCAATTCAGCGTATGATGATTTTGGACTTATTATAAGAAACGAGGGCGAAGGCCTGCTGGGATATTTTGCATCCAATCGTCCGGGAGGAAAGGGAAAAGATGATATATATGGTTTTAAGGTAGATGAAAAGCCGGGTCTAAAAACGATTACGTTCAAAGGGGAGGTGGTAAATGCCCAATCATCCGCCCCGGTGCCAAACGTGGTGGTGAGCCTTTGGGACATGGATGGCAACAAGGTGGCCACTACCACTTCGAATGAAGACGGGGAATACCGATTGGAAATCCCTTATGAAACCGATGTGGTGATCGAAGCGACCAAAAAACGGTATTCGAGGTATATTGAACAATTAGGGGTTGAGGAGCTGAAAGCATTACAGAACCAATCCTATGATATTGGGATTTTGTTGTACGATGACCTGGTGGAAGAGCGGGAAGGCCAGAAAGTGGTAAAGTTGAATGATTTCTATTTTGATACAAGTTCTACCCAACTAACGGAAGAGATCAAAACCGAGCTCAACAAAGTGGTCGATTTTATGAAGGCTTTTCCGGAGGCACAGCTTCGGATAGAGACCTATACCGATAGTAGGGGAAGCAGCACTTCAAACTTTAGGCTTACCCAAGAGCGTTCTGATGCCATTAAAAAGTATTTGGTGGAAAATGGAGTGCCTGCCATCAATATATTGTACACCATAGGTTATGGAGAGGAGAAAATCTTGAACAACTGCACCAATGGGGTGTTCTGTTTGGAATCACTGCATAAACAAAACCAGCGTTCTCTGATTGTTGTGCTTAACGATAATGTGCTCTTTGATTAAGTTACGTCAATAACATCCAACAGTAATATAGGGCAAACAGCGATAGGAAGACCATACCGATATAGGTGAGTATCCTCATTCCTGTTTTGGGTCTATGTTCCTTTGGAACATCTTTTCCAATAACCGTTTTGAGGTTCATCCAACCCAATAGCGGGGCAAATACGAAAGACACAAAAGTGGCCAATGCTACCAGGTCGCCCATGTTTGCACTAAAAAGACTGATCACGATCCAATTGATCCAAGCCATTGCGATGACCATTAATGCAAAGGCATGTTTTTTATTGTAGATATCCTTTTTCGGATATAGCTTTTGCAGCACGTCCAAACTAACCCTGGATATGGCATCATGTGCGGTCATGCACGTGCTGAACATGGTGGCAAAGGCGGCCACTGCGATAAAAAAGTAGGCCCAGCTCCCGATGTGGGTGGTGAACAGGTTTACCAATTGATCTGCAAAAACCACTGCGTTACCGCTAAGTTCGGTTCCAGTACCGTACAAGGTCATCCATCCGATAATCATAAAAAACAAGGCCAAAACTGCGGTTAAAATATAGCCTACGTTAAATTCTTGGAGCGCTATTTTAAGTGAAGGCTTCTTCTTCATGGTCTTTAAATTTTCCATGCCCCAAAGACTCACCCAACCCGATGCCTCCACCGCCGTGGGCATCCATCCAACAAGACCGATCAGGAACAAAATACCGACCTCGTTAAAGATTTCCGGCCGCTCATAGGATGCGCTGCCGGGTACCGGCCCCTTTTGTATGACCATCACCGTGGTGACCAATAAAGCAACAAAAAGAATGGTTATAACGGCCTTCAAAGAGTTTTCGAGAAACTTATATTTTCCAATGATCAAGAGCAAACTGATAAATATAAATAGCCCCAATGAAATAGCTCCGGCTCCCACGGAAGCTATATCGAACAGGTTCATGAATAGACCGGCGGTCACCACATAAAGTGCCGCCAAAATGGTAAAAGTGGAAATCAGGGTAACAAAGGCATAGATCCATAAATAGGTCTTGCCCAAGTTCAAATATCCCTCGATGAGACTTTTTTCCGTGACTGTGGTGTACCGAATACCAAACTCAAAAAACGGGTACTTGAACAAGTTGGCCAAAAGTATGGGAATCACCATTATCCAACCATATTGGGCCCCAGCTTTGGTTGAGAGGACCAAATGGGATGTGCCAATGGCCATGCTGGCAAACAATAGGCCAGGACCGAGTGCTTTCAACAATGCTTTCATGCAGTTTGTTAGTTAATTTTCAGGTAGGAAGATATGTTTTTTTGTTGAAAGATTTTAGGTCTTCTTACCGGCAAAATAGTTTATTCTTTCCCTAAAAGTGATTTTTGGAACAGCTTAAAGATACGTGTGTACTCGTCCGTCCAACTGCTTGGTTCTACAAATCCATGTCTTTCCACCGGATAGACCGCCATTTCCCAGTTTTCTTTGCCAAGTTCGATCAAGCGTTGGGAGAGCCGAACCATATCCTGAAAATGTACATTGTCGTCCACCATACCATGAAGGATCAAAAGATCACCTTGTAACCCATCAGCAAAATAAATGGGCGAACTGCGTTTGTAGGCCAAGCTATCGGTGGCTGGTGTGTTTAAAATTCGAGCGGTATAGCCATGGTTGTAGGCCGCCCAGTCCCCGACAGACCTGATGGCCCCACCTGCACTAAAAGTGTCGGGCGCATTGAACATGGCCATTAGGGTGATAAATCCACCGTAAGAACCTCCATAAATACCGATTTTATCACTATCGATACCGTAATTTTCCACTAGCATCTTGGCACCATCCACTTGGTCGGACAAGTCCTTGCCCCCCATGTGCCTGTATATGCCGGTACGCCAGTCCCTGCCATAACCGGCACTTCCCCGATAATCAATATCCAGTACGGTATAGCCATTGTCCACCAAAAGATTGTGGAACATATATTCCCTAAAATAGGAACTCCACCACTTGTGGGCGTTCTGCAGGTATCCTGCACCGTGAACAAAAATAACGGCGGCTTTGTTTTTTACCGACGCTTCGGGCTGATAAAGCCTCGCATGGACCTCTGCGCCATCGGATGCTTTGAAGGTAATGATCTCTGGGTCCTTCCAATCATAGGCATTGAATGCTTCACTGTTGGAATCTGTAATTTGTTCCGCTTGGGTAGATTGCCCAGCTTTTATTGGGTTGTCTTGAATGAACAACTCCGTAGGTTTATTGGAATAGGAATAGAGAATGGCCATTTTTTCCTCGTTCGGGGAAAGAACGACGTCATTTCTACCTACCATATTGGTCAGTTTTTCCCATTTACCACCTTTGAGCGACATGGTGTAAAACTGACGGTCGCCCGGATGCGTTTTATTGGAAGTGAAATACCACCTGTTTTTATCTTTGGATAGAAAGGCATCATATATTTCAAACTCCCCGGAAGTAAGGGCTTTGGTCTTTTTATTGTTTAGGTTCATGGTGTACAGATGGGAATATCCTGTTTTTTCTGACATGAACCATATACTTTTGTTATCCGGCATCCATCCCAAGTTCCCTCCGCGATAACTACCTATGCCCGGGCCACCTATCCAAGCCTCGTCATGTTGGCGGTCCAATTGTTCCACTTTCCCTGTTTTGGGATCCAATAGAACAATCCATCTATCTTTATAATCATTCGCTTGTATGTCCAGAATGGCTTTGGTACCATCCATGTTCCATGTTGGGCCATTTATAAAGCCAATACGGTCCTTGTTTTCATACGGTTTGTTTGGATAGTCTTTGGTGTACTCCGGAACATAATCCAAACCTTCAAGATTGTCCAAAACCACAGGATAGTTTTTGCGATTTTTCACATCATAAACAAACATTTCGTATTGTGTAGGTTCGTCCCCTACCTTGGAACGGGTATTTTGATCCTCGGTATAACCGGATTCCGTTACAAAATGCGGGACTATGGTCCTTTTGGAATTCGGGCGATCCATTAAGGTGTAGGTAATGTACGATCCCGATGGGTCTATTTGCAGACCGATGACCCGTTTTCCTTTGGTTTCGATTTCCAAAGGCTCCAAGAGTTTCAATTTTTCACTGATTTTCTCCCCAGCATCCTTTTTTGCTTTACGCTCTCGGAGTACGTCAAAAATATCCAATTGATCTTGGTACAGCCATTCGTCTTTGGAATCGCGCTTCGGTTCCTTTTTCTTGGATTTTACAAACCGTGTTTTTTGTTCCAGCAATCCGGATGCAATGCTCCATGTAAAGAGTTCTCCATCCTTCACAAAAGCTATGCTTTTTCCATTATCGGTAAAATGTGGGCTGCTTTCCCTTTCTTGGGTTTTGGTTATGGGGGTCGATTTATGGGTTTTCATATCCAAAAGGAAAATATCCCCGTTTTTGGAATATACTCCTTGCGTTTTGTTCTGATTGTAAGTTATTCTGGAAGATGGAAGTGAATTTGCGGTAAAAAAGTCCACTTTTTGAATCTTTTTGCTTCCAATGGAATAGGCGTACAAAGAATCACTTAGTGCGGCACCATTGGGGTTCCAATCAAAATACAGAGTTTGTCCATCCGTTGACCAATACGGATTGGAAGGTCTATGGCCAACAAAATCATCCCCTTGCATAATATCCTTGATTTTTAAACTGGAGATATTTCCTTTTTGGGCCACAAGCGGATTAAAAGCGATAAGAAATAGTAAGGTAAGTGTAAAAAATCTTCCCATGGTGCGTATAATATTTAAGATGGTTTGTTCCTCAAATATCGGATATTTTGATGAGCTTTTCCGGAATCTGGACAATCGAAAAATCTAGAATCATGATCAATCTTAACTAGAAAAGTTATCTTTAAAAGATGTAAGTTGCGAACTGGATCAAGCCTTTTATTATAAATAATGTCCAAGGTTTTGATTCAAAACAAGCTTAAAATTAAACAAACCAAGACCAATGCAAATTATTGAAAATTCCACGGTTTACGATGCTATCATTGTTGGCTCAGGTGCGGGAGGCGGCATGTCCGCCAAGGTGCTTTCAGAGGCTGGGCTAAAGGTTGCCATTGTAGAGGCCGGCCCATATTTTGACCCGGCCAAACCTGAACATCAGACCCAATTGAAATGGCCTTATGAAAGCCCGAGAAGAGGGGCCAGTACCCGGTACCGTCCCTTTGGCGATTTTGATGCGGCCTATGGAGGTTGGGACATAGAAGGTGAACCGTACACACAAAAAGATGGCACCCGGTTTGAGTGGTTCCGGTCTCGAATGTTGGGAGGGAGAACCAACCACTGGGGAAGAATATCCCTGCGGTTCGGCCCAAGGGATTTTAAGCACAAAGACGTGGATGGCCATGGGGAAAATTGGCCCATAAGCTATGATGATGTAAAACCATATTATGATAAGTTGGATAAAATGATCGGGGTATTTGGGACAAACGAAGGGCTTCCCAATGATCCCGATGGCTTCTTTCTGCCGCCGCCAAAACCAAGGTTGCACGAGCTTTTCTATATAAAGGGAGCTCGCAAGAGCAATATTCCGGTCTATCCTTCAAGGATGTCCATGCTCACCAAAAAAATAAATGAGGACCGTGGCGTTTGCTTCTATTGCGGACAATGTAACCGTGCCTGTCAGGTATATGCCGATTTCTCCGCTGGGACCTGTTTGATTTTTCCAGCACAGAAGAAAGGGGGGCAAATAGATCTGTTCGTAAACTGTATGGTCCGTGAAGTGACGGTGGATGATGAAGGAAGGGCCACGGGGGTGTCCTATATCAACAAAGAAGATAGAAAGGAGTATCAATTAAAAGGAAAGGTCGTTGTGCTCGGGGCCTCTGCCTGTAGTACGGCACGAATCCTATTGAACTCCAAGAGTAGGCAGCACCCTAATGGATTGGGCAATAGCAGTGATGTAGTGGGCAAGTACCTGCACGATTCCACTGGGGCCGATAGGGCAGGGTTCATCCCCGACCTGATGAACCGCAAAGTATCCTATAACGAAGATGGGGTAGGGGGCATGCACGTATATTCCCCGTGGTGGGGCGACAATTCCAAATTGGACTTTCCCAGGGGCTATCACATTGAAGTATGGGGCGGTATGGGAATGCCCAGTTATGGGTTCGGTTTTAATGTAAACGAGTTCAATAAGTTCTTTGGGACCAAAGTGGGCGGTTATGGCGATATGCTTAGAAGCGATGCCAAGAAATATTACGGGGCCGTGGTGGGAATGGCCGGGCGTGGGGAATCCATAGCCCGCAAGGACAACTATTGTGAGATAGACCCCACTACGGTGGATGAGTTTGGTATCCCCGTGTTGCGTTTCCATTACAAATGGTCGCAGTATGAAATTAATCAGGCCAAACATATGCAGGACACTTTTGAAGAAATCTTGATCAATATGGGAGGTGAGCCCTTGGGCGACAAGCCGGGCAAGGATACCAATTATGGATTGCACAATCCGGGCAATATAATCCATGAAGTGGGCACGACCCGAATGGGTGATGATCCCAAGACCTCAGTGACCAATAAATACCAGCAATTGCACGATGTGGACAATGTGTTTATTGTGGATGCTGGGCCGTTTGTGTCCCAGGCTGACAAGAACTGTACTTGGACCATTTTGGCACTCTCCATGAGGGCTTCGGAATATATTGTGGAGCAATTGAAACAACAAAACATTTAAGGACATGGACAGAAGAAAAAGTTTAAAATCGATTGTACTGGGCACCGTGGCAGGTGGACTGGCCATGCATGGGTGCAAAACTGAGGCTGGGTCGGAAGAACTGGTGGAATCTCCAAAAATCACATATCCCGGCAGGGTTCCCCTGGAAACGGAACTGATCCAGGAATTACAGGACAAGCAATTTTTGAACCCACATGAAGTAGAAACGCTTACGGTGCTTTGTGATTTAATTTTGCCTCCTTCGGATGAGTTCAAAGGCGCATCGGATGCTGATGTGGTTGGTTTTATTGAGTTTATGTGCAAGGATAATGAGGCTTTCCAGCCAGATATCCGAGGTGGGATCATGTGGTTGGACCATAAGTGCAACACCGAAAACGGTGTGGAGTTCAAAACGGCTACTGAAGAGCAGCAAAAAGCCATTTTGGATGAAATAGCTTATTATGACCCCGACGTACCAACCAACAAGCGACCTTTTGAAGTAAATTTCTTCTCATTGGTCCGTAATCTGACCATGACCGGGTTTTATACCAGTAAGATTGGCATAGAGGAAATTGGTTATAAAGGGAATATGCCCAATGTGTGGGATGGTGTTCCCGATGATGTTTTGGAACAGCATGGCGTTTCCTATGATGAGGAATGGCTCGCCAAATGTGTGGATCAGAGTAAACGGGGTATTATTGCTGAATGGGACGAGAATGGTAATTTGTTGACGTAAGGAAAACGTTGAGGTATAAAAAAGAGGCTGTCAAAAAGGTATTGAAATACGTCATTCTGAACTTGTTTCAGAATCCCGTCATATTGATAAGTAAATCATTATGAGAACCTGAAAGAAGTTCAGGTTGACAAAAACCGATATTTTAGACAGCCTCTTTTTGCAAATATTAGATAATCGATTGTTGAATGATTTACTCTATCAACTCAAAAAGAAAAACATCCACTTCTCCGGATACGTTTAGCTCATGTCCAGATCCGTTGTTGGCTGCATCAACGGTAAAGGAATAGGAAAAAGAAAGGTGATTGCCGTTTTCAGGTTCAAATACAATGTTGGTAAGTTCCATGCCGGATACTCCTTCACCATCAGAATCGTAGCCATCATCCAGTATAAAGTACTTGTTGTCCTCTCCGATTACACCATAATTGTTAAGTGTGGTTTCAACTAAATCTACCACTTCCGTGTTTTCTCCAGGGTTGGTAATAGTGACTTCCCAATCGAAGTAGGTTATGTTATATAAATTGTCAGGTGAACTTAAAAATCTACGAAAATTAAAAAAATACTCGGTATCTTCCCCTATTTCAGTGAAAGTGACTATGTTGTAATCACCAAAATCATCAGCATCGACCGGAGTGAATTTAAAGGTTACGGAATCTTCAAAAGGAACATCATCTGGTCTTGTACCACTTAAGTTTAAAGATACCCATCCATACTGGGCCATTTCCTCTAGCCCGGCACCATCTTCTCCATCGTTGCCCGGGTCTCCCTGTGTTCCTTGAGGCCCTTCCGTACCATCTTGACCATCTTGGCCGTTAATCCCGTTGATGCCATCTTTCCCATCCACACCATTTACACCGTCAATACCATCAACTCCATCTTCTACTAAACATGAATTGAAACAAATACATAAGGTGGCAAGGAGGAAACTAAAAAGAAATTTAGATTTCATAAGTATAAAGATTTGGGAGTTAGTTAAACTTAAAGGTAAGGGATGACTTTGATGATTGGGTGCAGAAATTGACGCTTACCCGTTTTGGATTGATGAATGATATGTTTGAGTTGATGGATAAAAAAATAGTGGTGTGAGGTGAATTCTATTTTAAAGAATGGAACGGGCTTTTAACAAATAAAACCAAAAGAAAAGTTGTTGTAATTGATGTGGAAGTGCTTTAACCGTAGTTACTACACTATGGGGAATAAGTGATCTTTACAAAACAATATGATGTGGCACCTATATTTATCAGTAATTTTTCTGTTTTGTGACATTGGCAACTTTTTAAAATACAATTTGCTATTTGAGTTATTTGTTAAATACAAAACGATATTGTGTTAATGTCGTAAAAAACTAATTTTTTATCCTATTTAACTGTTGTGAATATAGTTAATTTACTAATATTATGTTAAATTGTGACAATGTTGACGTTGGCAAATTGTTAAAATGCCCTGGCTGATTTACAATCTAACTCAAACTAACACAAACAAACCTCATGACTGCAAACAACAACATCATCGTTATTCCTGAAGGAAACAGAAGACATTTTTTCAAAAGCAATGAAATTGATTGGATACAGGCTGATAAATATTATGTTAACGTTTACTCAAAAAAGGGTAGGACCTTGTTGAGGATAACGTTAAAAAAGCTCATGGAAATACTTCCCTCCAATTTTATTCGCACCAATAGATCTACACTGGTCAATGTAAATTCTATTCGCATGATTACCAAAAACAAGGTAAACAGTACCATTACGTTGAACAATGATATGGAAATCAGTATATCCAACAATTATTGCAAGGATTTGGAAGAACTTCTTTTTGTGTAACACCATTTTAGTTTCAAATAAACATTCTTTTATTGCAAATTAGTACTTGCAACTGTTTTGTATGTTAATTTTCTTAACTAGAGGGGGATGATATCAAAAAATATGAATGATACTTAGCTGTTGTTTTATTGTTTTTGAATTAGTTCCAAAATCCCCCTTTTTCTTTATTTCAAATTATTGGCATTCCGTTGCAAATAAAATCCTGCCTCTTCTTTTTGGATTTAATTGAAGTTTCAAACAAAAGGCATTTTATGCCACTAGCTAATTCATTCATAAACTAAAACAAAATCAATGATTAAAAAAAAGATGTATTCTTTGGTAGCACTGCTATTGTTTTTGATGACGGGTCTTGCCCAAGCTCAGAATAAAACAATAACAGGAACCGTTACCGATCAGGATGGCCTACCGTTACCAGGGGTCAACATTTTGGTTCAAGGGACAACAGCGGGTACCCAGACCGATTTTGATGGTAATTATTCGATTGAAGCCGAGGAGGGACAAACATTATTGTTTACCTACATCGGTCAAAAGGACATGACCGTGGTTGTGGGAGCTTCCAGTACTATCAATGTGCAAATGGAAGAAAGTGCACAAGCTCTTGCCGAGGTGGTAGTGACCGGACAGGGTATTAAAAGGGAGAAGAAATCCCTTGGATACTCCCAACAATCTGTAGGAGGGGAGCAACTTGTGCAAGCAAGGGAAACGGATGTTGCCAATGCATTGGCCGGTAAAATTTCCGGGGTGCAGATTGTGGGTAACAGTAGTTCCACATTTGGAAACTCAAGTATCAGACTTAGGGGTAACGACGATCTACTTTATGTAGTGGACGGTGTTCGGATTTACTCGTCCAGTGATGTCAATACCGACAACGTAGCCGATATATCGGTACTTAAAGGAGCTTCAGCGACCGCTATTTATGGTCCTGAGGGAAGAAACGGGGTAGTTATCATTACCAGTAAAACAGGAACGCCCGGCGCGGCCAAGTTTGAAATTGACCATTCGATGTCAATCAGCTCGGTAACTACCTTGCCAGAGTACCAAAACGAATATGGTGGTGGTTATAGCCAAACCTTCAATACGTTCAGTTATGACCCTACCCAAGATCCAGAATCTTGGGCAGCATTTGACGGACAGCTATATCCAGATTTCTGGGCCGATGAAAGTTGGGGACCAAAATTAGATGGTCAAATGGTCAGACATTGGGACAGCTGGATTCCGGGAACCCCTGAATTTGGGGAGCTTAGGCCATGGACACAATCGCCAAACGACGTAAAAAGTTTTTATAATGCCGCACTAACGTCGAATACCACGCTTGCCTTCTCCAAAGCAGGTGAAGATTACAATATTAGGGGAACGGTATCTTATATCGACCAAAACGGGGTGGTTCCAAATTCCAATAGCCAGACCACCAGGGTGGCAATTAATGCAAGCTATAATGTGAGCGAGAAATTAAAGTTTATCGGTAACATCAATGTAGAGGATAGAAATAGGTTGAACACTCCAGATCAGGGATATGGAAACCTTGGTTCCAACTTTAACCAATGGTGGCAAAGACAATTGGACTTTGATCGCTTGAAAGAATATGTTAGAAATGGTCAAACAGTCTCTTGGAATATGAGAGGTCCAAGGGATACCCGACCACTATATTGGGATTCACCTTATTTTCATTCTTATGAGAACCTATACCATCAGGGCAAGAATTCTTATTACGGTAAGTTGGGCATCGTTTATGAGTTCAATGACAAGTTGAACCTTAGTTTTGATGCCAAGAAGACCTTTCATTCCTATATGTACGATAACAGGTCTACAACAATCAGTTTGCTGGATCCTGCCGATTATACGGAACAACATCGCAGATATGAGAGAACCGACTTTTTTGGTATGTTGAATTATAACGACAGGTTCATGAATGACGACCTGGACGTTGCATTGACCATGGGTGTGGAAAGGGTTGACCGTGATTACAGGGAGCTATATGCTTCAGCCAATGGTGACCTGACCATTCCGGACTTTTATAATTTGGCAGGCTCGCAGGATGCTGTGACCGCGACAAATGAAATTGAGGAATCCAAAACGGATGCCTTGTTCTTTAAGGGGTCATTAGGCTATAAGAGCACATTGTACCTGGATGGATCATACAGGTTGGACTGGTCTTCAACGGCTAGGGCAAGTGACAACAGGGTGGAGACCTATGGTGGTTCCTTGAGCTTCTTGGCACACAATCTGTTGCCCACCAACGATGTGCTTACCTTTGCCAAATTCAGGGCGGGTTATGCAAGTGCACCATTTTTCCCAGATCCATATTTGACCTCGGCCGTTTACGACGTAGGAGCATTGTACCAAGGTAACGGCAGGTTGTCTGTCTCCGATACACAGGAGAACCCACTGTTAACGGGTGGTACCAGGGATGAACTTGAAGTGGGTGCCGAATTCCAATTTTTTAGAAATAGGTTGGCTTTGGATGTTACCTACTTCAATAGGGTAGATAAGGATCTTCCCATTAATGTGCCTTTGGATGGAGCAACAGGATATTCCGAAATTACCGTGAACAGTGGTAAACAGACTTCCAAAGGGTTTGAGATTGGTCTTATTGGGGATATTTTTGACGGAGAGGATTTCAAGTGGGAACTTGGGGTCAACTTTGCCACACTGGAAAGAGTGGTGGACGAACTTTATGAGGGTATTGATGCAAGGGACCTTAGTACCTATGGCAGCGTAAGGCTACAGGAAAGGGTCGGAGAGGAATATGGACTGCTCTACGGTACGGGATTTGCTACCGATGAAGATGGAAATATCATGTTTACCGAAAATGACGGTGTGTACTATTACAGTATTCAGCAGAACAAGTTGTTGGGTTCCCTATTGCCGGATTTCACCGGAGGTTTAACTTCAAACTTTACCTATAAGAACTTCTCACTTGCATTGAATTTCGATTTCCAAAAAGGAGGGAAATATTATTCAAGAACAGAAAGGTATTTCAATACAGCAGGTCTTGCTTCCTATACAGCCGGACTTAACGATATGGGCAACCCGAAAAGGGATCCTGTGAGCCTAGGTGGTGGGGAGCACATCGTAGGTGTTCTTCAAACAGGTACCGATGAATTGGGCAACCCCATTAGCGACGGTACAGTGGTCGATGCATATGTGGATCCACAAGATCTATATAATTCCGGTAACCTCGGAAACATTTATGAGAACAATATCCACGATGCATCCTACGTGAAACTGAGAACGGTTAGGTTGGGTTATAACTTTGACAAGGCTTTGGTCGATAAAATAGGAATGTCCGATGCATCCATTAGCTTTTTTGCCAATAACCTTTGGTTGATATATTCGGATCTACCTTGGATCGATCCTTCTGAGATTGAGAAGAGAGATGAAATCAACTGGGCTGAAGCAGGGCAACTTCCGATGACAAGAACTATGGGTTTAAACCTAAAATTAACGTTTTAAAAAAAAATGATGATGAAAAGTTTAAATATAAAAATAGGGTTGATCGTCTCTTTCGTGATTCTGTTCACCGCGTGTGACACAATAGATTATGAGGATACCAATGTGAACCCAAATGGACCAACGGCGGCTGTAACATCCCAGTTGCTTACCAATGCCTTGGTCTCTATGACCACAATTTTGGTGGATGAGACCCCGATATTGTACATGCAGCACATTACGCAGGGCCAATATCCTGGAGCTTCAAGGTACAATATATTGTATGAGTCATACGATAGTTGGTATACTGGGCCGCTTACGGATTTGAATGAGATTATTGCGTTGAATTCCGATCCGGAAACTGCTGCGGAAGCCATAACCTACGGTGACAATGAGAACCAAATTGCAGTCGCAAAGATTGTAAGGGCCTATTACCTTCACTATATGACGGATAAATGGGGTGCGCTGCCTTGGTCCGAAGCATTTATGGGAATTGAAAACCCACAACCAAGCTTTGATACCCAAGAGGCCATTTACGATTTTCTGTTTGCGGAAATAGAAGAGGCTATCTCCATGGTAAATATGGGTGAGACCGGTCCGACAGGCGATTATTTCCTTGGAGGGGATATGGATGCGTGGCTTACCTTCGCCAACAACTTGAAAATGGTCATGGCATTGCGAATTTCCGATGTGAAACCAGGTTTGGCCCAGACCAAGTTTGAAGAGGCCGTTGACTCCGGAAGATTGATAACCTCCAACAGTGATAATATTGAGTACAACTATGGTACCGATGATGCCAGTGATAGCCCTTGGATGGACAACTTTAGGACTCGTGAGGATTACATCCTTTCCAGAACTATGGTGGAATACCTAAGGGAGAACCTAGACCCTCGTTTGTTTGAATATGCAGAGGAGGCAAGGGACAGTGTTTCTCCGGTTACAAACTTCCCGGGTGGAATTGATGCCGGCTATGTCGGTGCCCCAAATGGGAAAGTCAATGGTAACGTACCTAGTTATTCGTTCATTAGGAGTGAAATTATTTATGAGCCCGATTTTCCTTCGCCAATATTTACGGCGGCACAGGTTAATCTATCCTTGGCAGAAGCTGCTGCCAAAGGTTGGGACGTTGGGGGCGGTACCGCAGCTTCATTCTACGAAGCCGGTGTGGAAGCCTCTATGGAATACTGGGGTGTTGATGCAGCGGATATTGCAGATTACATTGCCGCCCACCCTTATACCGGAATAGAGGATATCGCCTATGAAAAATGGGTGGCCTTGTATTTGAACGGGCCAGAGGCATGGGCTGAATGGAGAAGATTGGATGCTCCATATCTTGAGCCATCAGAATATGCCAGTGAGCCAACGATTCCGGTTAGAATGGCTTATGACCCGTCAATAGCGGATAATAACGAAGCCAACTACAATGCCATGATCGGTTTCCAAGGAGCTGATAGCAATTATACCAAATTGTGGTGGGATGTGAATTAGTCTGCATACCATAACACTATCATAAAGAAAAGGCCTACCGTTCGGTAGGCTTTTTTTATGGATGATATTTAAAATCCAAAAACAAAAAACCCCATAAACAAGGGGTTTACAGGGTTTTTCTGTACTCGAGGCGGGACTTGAACCCGCACGGGCAATAATGCCCACAGGATTTTAAGTCCGGCGTGTCTACCAATTCCACCACTCGAGCAGGACTTGAAAGTAAAAAAAAACTCCACCCGAGGTGACTGAGCGGAGTTGAAATTGAGCGAAAAACGGGATTCGAACCCGCGACCTCCACCTTGGCAAGGTGATGCTCTACCAACTGAGCTATTTTCGCATTTTAAGGAACTCAGCACTTTTCTTAAGCGCGGATGCAAATTTATAATATTTCTATTAAAATAAAAGAATTTTTTTCACGAAGAAGCCTTTTTCTTTTTGCTGAGCATTCGTTTGATCTCGTTTAATTTCATCAAAGCTTCCACAGGGGTCAGTGTATCAATGTCCAAGTGCAATATTTCTTCTTTGATTTCTTCCAGCAATGGATCGTCCAAATTAAAAAAGCTCAGCTGCATCTCGTTCTGCGAAGCTTGGAGTTTATCGCTCACTTCTTCACTGGAATGCGATTTTTCCAGCTTTTTAAGGATTTTGTTTGCCTTTTGTATCACTTGTTGCGGCATTCCCGCCATTTTGGCCACATGGATCCCAAAACTGTGTTCACTCCCCCCGGGCACCAATTTCCGCAAGAAGAGCACATTGTCCTCCAATTCTTTCACGGAAACATTATAGTTCTTGATTCGGGAAAAGGTGTTGGTCATCTCGTTGAGTTCATGGTAGTGCGTGGCGAACAAGGTTTTGGCCTTTGTAGGGTGCTCGTGCAAATATTCAGAGATGGCCCAGGCAATGGAAATGCCATCGTAGGTACTTGTACCGCGCCCGATCTCGTCCAATAGCACCAAACTACGTTCCGAAAGGTTATTGAGAATAGAGGCAGTCTCGTTCATTTCAACCATAAAAGTGGATTCCCCCATCGAAATGTTGTCGCTGGCACCAACTCTGGTGAAAATTTTGTCCACTACACCCAAATTGGCCTCGGTCGCAGGGACAAAACTTCCCATTTGTGCCAGCAATACGATGAGTGCTGTTTGTCGCAACAACGCCGATTTACCGCTCATGTTCGGCCCCGTGATCATAATGATCTGTTGTTCCTCACGATTGAGAAGCACATCGTTGGTGACATAAGCATCGCCGATGGGCAATTGCTTTTCGATAACAGGGTGCCTTCCTTCTTTTATGTGGATGTCGGTAGATTCATTGACCACAGGTTCAATATAATTGTTTTCCTTGGCCAGTTGCGCAAACCCGCACAGACAATCCAGTTGGGCAATAAGCTGGGCATTGCGTTGAACGGGGGCAATATATTCTTGCATCCAGACGAGCAGTTGCTCAAAAAGCTGTTGTTCCAGTTGGTAAATCCGCTCTTCCGCACCCAAAATTTTGGACTCGTATTCCTTCAGTTCTTCGGTAATGTATCGCTCAGCGTTTACCAAAGTCTGTTTTCTGATCCAAGTCTCCGGCACTTTGTCCTTGTGGGTGTTCCGAACCTCGATGTAATAGCCAAAAACGTTGTTGGAAGCAATTTTTAAGGAGGTGATCCCTGTTTCCTTACTTTCCCGTTCCAACATTTTATCCAAATAGTCCTTCCCCGAGAAAGCCAGGTTGCGCAATTCGTCAAGTTCCTCCGAATAACCCTGGGCAATGGTATTGCCTTTGGCAATGTTCACGGGAGCTTCTTCATTGAGCACCTCCTTTATTTTTGATCGTAGGGCTTCGCAATCGTCCAGTTGTGCGCCGATATTTTTTAGGGAACCATTACTACAGTTCTCCGCCGATTGTTTGATGGGGACCACGGCTTCGAGCGAATTTTTAAGTTGCACGACTTCTTTCGGGTTGATTTTTCCCGTGGCCAATTTGGATATCAATCGTTCCAAATCCCCCATTTGTCTGATGTATCCTTGGATTTTGTTGAGCTGTTCGTCCGTATTCTTCAAAAAGGAAACAACCTGATGGCGTTCTTTTATTTTTTCGACATTTTTTAAAGGGAGTGCCAACCATCTTTTCAACAGTCGCCCTCCCATGGGGGAAATCGTCTTGTCGATAATGTCCAATAAGGTCACTGCATTTTGATGCGAAGAATGATAGAGTTCCAGGTTCCGAATGGTAAATCGGTCCATCCATACATACTCCTCTTCCGCAATGCGCTGTATTTTATTGATGTGCTGTAATCTGCTATGCTGGGTTTCGGACAGATAGTGAAGTACCGCACCCGATGCAATAATGCCATGGTTGAGGTGTTCGACACCAAAACCTTTTAGGTTTTTTGTGCCAAAATGATGGTTTAAGCTCTCTTTGGCATAATCTTCCTGAAAAATCCAATCTTCCAAGAAGAAACTGTGATATTGGTTTCCAAAATAGTCCACAAAATCTTTTTTATGGTTTTTGGAGACCAGTACTTCGTTAGGGGAAAAGTTCTGGAGCAATTTGTCCAGCTGTTCCACCGACCCTTCGGAGGTTAGGTATTCCCCTGTGGAAATATCCAAAAAGGATACCCCTAGTTTATTTCTCCCAAAATGGACGGCACACAAAAAGTTGTTGCTCTTGGCGGTCAGGATATCGTCGTTAAGGGCAACTCCGGGCGTTACAAGTTCTGTGACCCCACGTTTTACTATGCTTTTGGTCTGTTTGGGGTCTTCCAACTGGTCGCAAATGGCAACACGCTGCCCTGCCTTTACCAATTTCGGCAAATAGGTGTTCAGGGAGTGGTGCGGAAACCCTGCCAATTCGGTTTTGTCGCCCCCATTGTTCCTATGGGTTAGGATAATGCCCAAAATTTTAGCGGCCTTGACCGCATCTTCTCCAAAGGTTTCGTAGAAGTCACCAACGCGGAACAACAACAGGGCATCCGGGTGTTTCACCTTAATGGCGTTGTACTGTTGCATCAACGGGGTCACTTTCTTTGTTTTTTTCTTGGCTGCCAAAGCGATTTAATTCTGTTACTTTTGCCCAAAATTGGGATGGAAACGAATATATTGTTTTCATCGACCATCAAAAATTTTTGTTGATATTTTCACCCCAATGTTTAAAAAAAATGAATCGAAAACTGGAAAATAGCGAGCTGGACCGTTTGGATGTTGCCAGTTTTAAGAAGGCGAAAAAATCGCCGATCATCATCATTTTGGATAATGTACGTAGTTTGAACAATATCGGTTCCGTGTTCAGGACCGCCGATGCTTTTTTGGTTCAGAAAATTTATCTCTGTGGAATTACGGCCACCCCTCCCCATAAAGATATTCGGAAAACAGCTTTGGGGGCCACCGAAAGTGTGGATTGGGAATACAGAAAAGATACCTTGGAGCTTGTGAAGGAGCTAAAAGGGGAAGGTGTAAAAATTGCCTCTGTGGAGCAGGCGGAAAATGCGGTGATGCTCAACGATTATGCAGCGGAACCGGAAGAAACCATTGCTTTGATATTTGGGAACGAAGTAAAAGGGGTTTCGCAAGATGTGGTAAGTGCGAGCGATACGGTTTTGGAGATTCCCCAATTTGGGACCAAGCACTCTTTAAATATTTCGGTAAGTACGGGGATAGTGGTATGGGATATTTGGTCCAAACAAAGGGCCCTAAAATAAAGAGGCCCTGAAAAAACAGGGCCATATATAAGTCTGAGTTAGTTAGTTTCTCTTATAGAGGCAGCTAATAAAATAAAACCATTTGTTATATCCAAACATTTTCTAAAAATTCTCTTAAATACTTGATGAAAGTATATTGTCCTCCAGCTTTTCCAAAATAAATTCGTAATCGTTCGGATTGCTTACAAAATCGAGTTCGCCTATATCCAAAATCATGCTGTTTTGATTGGGGTGGCTTTTGATAAAATCCAAATATCCCCTATTGATTTTTTCCAAATATGCAGGGTCGATATTTTGCTCATATTCACGCCCCCTTTTTTTGATATTCTCCAACAAGCGTTCAGTGTTTTGATACAGATAAAGGTATATCTCGGGCTTTTTCACCTCTTTGTACATGAAGTTAAAAACCTTTCGGTATAGATTGTATTCTTCTTTCTGCAAGGTGACCTTGGCAAAGATCAACGATTTAAAGATGTCGTAGTCGCTCACCATAAAATTCTTGAAAAGGTCGAATTGCGAGGTGTCATCCATAAATTGTTGGTACCGATCCGCCAAAAAGGACATTTCCAAAGGAAACGCATAACGCGATTGGTCTTCGTAAAATTTTGGGAGAAATGGGTTGTCCGCAAAACGTTCCAGGACCAATTTGGCGTTAAAATCGTTGGCGATCATTTTGGACAAGGTTGTTTTTCCCGCCCCAATGTTCCCTTCAATGGCAATAAGCTGTAATTGTGAAAAAAGTCCCGCCCTATCCTTATAAAGTTTGAGCTTCGTCTTGGTAAGGCCGCTTCTGTCCCGGCATTCCTGTAGGAGGTTACGGGTGTCCTTTTCCAGCACGGGATGATAAAATTGAGGAGCAATGTCACTCAAAGGTTTCAATACGAAATTTCGGTGCTGCATCTGTGGATGCGGAATCACCAGGTCATGATTGTTGATGATTTCCGTACCATAGTAAATAATGTCAATGTCCAAGGTTCTTGAACTGTATCCATTGGTAGAACGGATCCTGCCAAAGTCCTGTTCAATTTGCAAAAGGATGTCCAGTAGCTCCTTGGGGTCCAGTGGTGTCAATAGGGACAAAGCAATATTAAGAAAATCATCACCTACAAAACCGATGGCCGGATTTTCGTATACGGAGGAAATATCCAATATTTTCCCTGCTTTTTGTTGGATATGAAAAATGGCTTTTTGGAGATTCGCAAGGCGATTTCCCAAATTGCTCCCTAATGAAAGATATACCTTTTGTTTTCTGCCCATAATCGAATAAACAAAGTAAACAAAACAATACAACAATGGTTATATTTGAAGCGGATTAAATTTTATTCGGATGAAGTTTTTGAGAAACTTATTGGCCTCGATTTTGGGGAGCTTGGTAGCATTTATGATTATTGTTGGGATGTTCTTCATCTTTATGGCCCTTGTGGGAAGCATGGATGATGGTGTCGTGGTTAAGAAGAATTCTATACTGGAAATTAGTCTTACGGCCCCGATCATGGACTATACTGGGAAGGACGAGACCGATCCATTTGCCGCTTTTGGTGACGGGGAGCTCGGTCTGGATGAAATATTGCATGCTATCGAAGTTGCCAAAAATGATGAAAACATCAAGGGAATAAGTATTACCACGGGATTTTTACAGGCGGGACTTTCCCAGACCCGTGAGATCCGGCAAGCTTTGCTGGATTTTAAATCCGCGGGCAAATTTGTAATGGCACATTCCGATGTGTATGCCCAAAAGGACTATTATTTGGCCAGTGCCGCGGATGAGATGTATATAAATCCGGTCGGTATTTTGGATTTTAAGGGATTGGCCACCGAAGTGCTTTTTTATAAAGAGCTCCAGGAAAAATCCGGGATAAAAATGGAGGTGATTCGTCATGGGAAATACAAAAGCGCGGTAGAGCCATATCTTTCCGATACGATGAGCGATGAAAACCGTACTCAGATCAAAGAACTCATTACCTCTATCTGGGGTACCATGGTAGACGATATTTCAGTATCAAGGAACATCACGCCCCAAAATTTGAACATTATAGCGGATACCCTTGGTGGAAGAACACCTGAGTATGCCGTGAACTCCGGACTATTGGATGGAGTTTTGCATTATGATGAATACGAGAATTTGCTCAAAGAAAAGATGGGGGTGTCCGAAGACGATGACCTGAACTATGTGGGGTTGACGGATTATGTGCAAAAAGCGAACAAAAAGACGATCAGGACAGGAGCTGATAAAATCGCCGTTATTTATGCCCAAGGGGAAATTATTGGAGGGGAAGGTGGTAAAAATTATATTGGACAAGGGCTGATTGTTGATGCTTTGCACAAGGCGGTGGACAATGAGAGCATAAAGGCCATTGTGGTTCGCGTAAACTCTCCAGGAGGCAGTGCCTTGGTCTCCGATATTATTTGGAGGGAAATGCAGTTGGCTAAAAAGGAAAAACCATTAGTGGTCTCTTTTGGTGATGTGGCTGCATCGGGAGGTTACTATATTGGGGTGGCCGGTGACAAGATAATTGCAGAACCTACTACAATAACCGGCTCCATAGGTGTTTTTGGAACCATTCCAAATGTCCATGAACTAACGCAAAATATTGGGGTGAACGCGGAACAGGTCGGAACCAACAAGAATTCTGTGGATTACTCCTTTTTTGAGCCCATGACGGATACCTTCCGTAAGGTGATGCAAGAGAGCATCGAGGAAACCTACGCTACTTTTTTGGATCGCGTATCCCAAGGTCGTAATATGCCCGTGGACCAAGTAAACGAAATTGCCCAAGGCAGGGTCTGGAGCGGGGTGGATGCACAGGCAATCGGTTTGGTCGATGAACTTGGTGATTTGGAAGATGCCATTGCCATTGCCGCCGATATGGCCGGATTGCAAGATTATGGAATCCGTAAGTACCCAAAATACAAATCTGATTTTGAAAGGTTCATGGAAGACTTCGGATCTGTAAAGACCAAAATCGGGGAGTCCATCATAAAGGAAGAAATAGGAACAGAAGCCTACGAAATCTTAAAAGAGTTCAAACAGTTTACCAAACAAGAAGGGATCCAGGCCAAGATGCCGTTTAGCCTAAAAATCAAATAAGTCCAATGTAGTTGGTATACAATGGACTTTTAATCGTATGACACAAAAGGACAAGAAGCTAGCATTTACCATATATCTATATTTAGGGGCGTTGTTCATCACCTCCCTAGTAGTGTCCAACCTTATATTCCAAAAGTTTTTCTCTTGGAACCCTTTTGGCGATGTAACCGTTTTTGGAGCACCGTTATTTGAACTTTCTGTGGGCATTTTGCCCTATCCGATTACGTTTTTGATTACCGATTTGGTTTCAGAGATCTATGGGCAGAAAAAAGCGAACCAAGTGGTCACCGCCGGTATTTTTGCCTCATTTTTCTCCATGGGCATTATTTTATTGGCCAATTATTCCACCGCAATTCCCTCATCACCGGTCGATGACGACACATTTACCAAAGTTTTTGGTTTGTCTCCTTTGGGCGTTTTAGCTTCCATGCTGGCTTACTTGGCCGCGCAGTACATCGATATAACCATTTATCACTTTTGGAAAAGGGTGACCCAAGGGCGGATGCTTTGGCTCAGGAACAACTTTTCTACCTTTTCCTCACAATTTATTGACACCTTTACCGTTGTCGGACTGTTGTGCATTTTTGGGGTGTTGCCCTGGGATATGTTCTACGGATTGCTTGTTAGTGGTGTTATCTTCAAAATAATGATCGCACTCCTCGACACCCCTTTTCTCTATTTTTTCGTATATCTAATGCGAAAAAGATTTAACTTAAAAATGGGGGAAGAAATTTCATTGGATTGATACTTCTCCTTTAATTTGTTGTAAAACACCTAAGTATGAAGAAAAAAGTCCTGAAAATTACTGGAATAACCCTACTTATCCTACTAGCGGTAATAATTGCCCTGCCCTTGTTCCTTCAAGGTAAGATTGAAGAAATCATCAAAACCAAAGCAAATGATAGCATGAACGCTACATTGGATTTTGAGGAGGCCGACCTTAGCCTTCTCCGAAGTTTTCCTTATGCCAATGTGGAGATCAACAAACTATCCTTGGTCAACAAGGCACCTTTTGAGGGAGATACCCTATTCTCATCATCAAAGATAGAACTGGCCATGTCCATAAAGGAGCTTTTTAAATCCGCAGATGAGCCATTTGCCATTAAAACATTCAATATAGATGGGGCCAAAGTACATATCAAAGCGGATGCCGAAGGAAATGCCAATTACGATATTGCAAAGGAAAGTGAAGAACCATCTTCCACAACATCACCCGAAGCTTCCGGGGACAACTTTACGCTGAACATGGATTCGTATGCCATAACCAATTCTGAAATTATTTATGAGGATTTGGCCAGTGGAATGAAATTGGAAATTACTGAAATGAACCATTCCGGAACCGGTGACCTATCATTGGAAAAATCTGAACTAAAAACCCTTACCGATGCCTTGGTCTCCTTTGAAATGGATAGCACCAAATACCTCAATAGGAATAAAATCAATTTGGATGCGCTTATAGGTATTGACTTGGGAGGGAACAAATATACTTTCCTGGAAAACAAGGCCATGATCAATCAATTACCATTGGTTTTTGATGGTTTCGTGCAGATAAACGAGGATAATCAAGAGGTGGATGTCACTTTTAAAACGCCATCGTCGGATTTTAAAAACTTTTTGGCGGTGATTCCCGAAGCCTATGCTTCCAACATTGAAAATGTGGAAACCACGGGAAATTTTGAGGTGAACGGAGAGTTTAAAGGTGTGGTCGATGATGAGCATATCCCTACTTTTAAAATCGCGATCAACTCAGAAAATGCATCCTTCAAGTATCCCGATTTGCCAAAATCCGTACGAAATGTGTATATCGATACCGAGATTAACAATGAAACTGGGATTGTTGAAGACACCTATGTCAACATCAACAGATTATCGTTTCTGATAGATGAGGATAAATTTAATATGAATGCCAAAATCAGGGAATTGATGGGCAACACCAAGGTCAGTGCCCACATGGATGGGAGAATTAACCTGGCCAACATTTCCCAGGCCTACCCAATGCCCGATGATTACAATCTTAAAGGAATTCTGAATGCCGATGTCACCACTGCCTTTGATATGGCATCCGTGGAAAACGAACAGTACCAAAACACCCAAACAAGCGGGAAAGCTTCGGTTTCTGGTTTTGAATACGATTCGGAAGAACTTAAAAACCCCGTGGCGATAAATACCGCAGCGGTCACCTTTAACCCAAATACGGTGAGTTTGGATGAATTTACCGGAAAAACGGGAAGTACGGATTTTGATGCAAAAGGAACCCTGACCAATTTGTTGGGCTTTATGTTCAACGATGAAAACATTGAGGGAAAATTCAGCTTGAGCTCCAATCAGTTTGCCTTGAGCGATTTTATGGTTGAGGAAATCGAAGAAGAACAGGAAACCCCTGAAGAAAAAACTGGCTCGACTACCACAACGGCCGAAGAGCGTATCAAAATACCGTCTTTCTTGGATTGTACCATTGATGCCTCTGCCAATACGGTGGTTTACGATAACCTTAATCTGAAAAATGTAAAAGGGACCTTGGTGATCAAAGATGAAACAGCGACCTTGAAAAACCTTACTTCCGATTTGTTCGGGGGTACATTGGGATTATCTGGATCGGTGTCCACAAAACAGGACAACGCTACCTTTGATGTTGATTTGGGGATGAACAACTTTAATATTGGGGAATCCTTTGCCGGTTTGGAACTCTTAAAAGTATTGACACCTTTGGCCAGTGCCATAGAGGGAAAACTAAACTCGGAAGTCAAAATATCAGGAAATTTGAAGGACGATTTAACTCCGAACTTGGCCACAATTTCTGGTGATCTATTGGCAGAACTGTTATCACCCACCATTGACACACAAAAAGCGCCATTGGTTTCAGCTTTGGACAGTAAGCTCAGTTTTTTAAATGTCGATGAAATTAATCTGGATGGGCTCAAAACTGCATTGAGTTTTGATAACGGTACGGTCAAAGTGAAACCGTTTACTTTGAATTATAAGGATATTGCCATCAATGTTGACGGAAGCCACTCATTTGAAAAACAATTGAATTACTCAGCAACCATGGAAGTGCCTGCCAAATATTTGGGTACCGAGGTCAGTAGTCTTATTTCGCAATTGAACGACGACAGTTTGGAAGAGGTTACCGTCCCTGTTACGGCCAATATTGGAGGTGAATTCAGCAACCCATCCGTGAGCACGGATTTAACTTCAAGTGTAAAGACCTTGACAACCAAATTAGTGGAAATGCAAAAAAATAAATTGATGGATCAAGGAAAAGACAAGGCGAAGGATTTGCTTTCCGATGTGTTTAAAAAGGATGGGTCCGATACTACATCAACTGGTTCTGAAGGTGTAAAAGAGACCATTGGAAATCTTTTGGGAGGAAGCAAAACGAGTGCAACCGATACTACAAAAACCGAGGAAAAGGATGAGGTGAAAAACACGGCCAAATCCATTTTGAGTGGATTGCTCAGTAAGAAGAAAAAAGATACGGTAAACTAAAACGAGGAGGCTGTCTAAAATGTAAGTTGTCGTCAACCTGAACTTGATTCAGGTTCTCATAATGATTCGTTTGCAATTGATGAGATTGTGAAATTAAAATGACGTGTTTCAATACTTTTTGAACAGCCTTTTTTATTCCTTTATTTCACTGTCCAACAAACTTAGAATCCCATCCAGGCTTTCCATTAAAGGATCGTAATGCTCGGTTTCCGTGGATTTACTGGTTATGATAAAAAGAAGGATATTGTTTTCAAAAGCAATGGACTTTAAGGCCGATAAGTTGCTGATCGGTTCTTTTTCCTTGTGGATGCCCAACCGGGTGGCCATCCCGGTATGATCCAAAATTGTCCTGATACTATGCCCTTGGGTTCTAAACCAATCCACAATATTGGTCCTTTGGTGGTCGAGGATCTTTTCTTGGTTGGCAATATCATCCATGGTGGCGACCCAATTGGTAAGTCTTATCCTTAATGAATCATTTGAAACATCCTTTAGACTGCCTGAATTGATCATTTCGTTCAATAGGGAATTGTTCGGGTTGAAGAAAATATCGAATGCAAAAGCATCAACAAATAATTGGGACATTTCCATTTCGGAAGGTGTGTCCTCCATATCCATTAGCGCGACTATGCTTTTGGCTGCTTCATAACTCACCCTGTTTACCCTGATTAGTTCTTGCAGTTTTAATTTACTTGTTTCAAATTCGTTTTTAAGGCCGATGAGATAGGCTTGTTCTTTTTTATTTTTGATACTGTTTTCATTGGCGTTGTTTATGGCAAGAGCGATAAGAATTCCAATGACCACTAGCACAATTTCACCAATGGCATATAAAATGTAATTGCTTATTTTTCTTTCAGCAATTAACTTTTTTCTGATTTTTCTAAAAAACTTGAGCATGGTTCGGCAGGATAGGTTTGTCTAATCTACAAAAAGTCACCGACTAATTGTAACCAATGGTAACTGCTGCCATTATAGTAAGAGCTCCGACCAATAGCATCAACAACGTTGGTTTTAATACAAATCTGAGCCATTTGTTATAGGGTATGTTTGCAATGGCAAGTATCCATGTAAAAGAGAATGACTCCGATTAAAATCACAAAGGCATTCGGGAATTTTTTCATTTAGGTTGGTTTTAGAAGTTTGGTGGCGATAAAAGTGCATAACCTCTTGAAAAAAAATTATTGGGTTGTAGCCGTAAGACAGTGGAATGGAAGCTATTTTTTACTATTCTTTCTTTCGGTCCATTTATAAATATATTCGATCAAAAAGCAGGCGACCATGATAGAAATGGCTACAATGACCCCCATCCTGTTACTTTTAAATTGTTGCTTTAGCAAGACAATCGTAGCAATGGTACACAGTATGAACCCGATTATTGGTATTGTTTTGACACTTTTGGTCTCTTTGGATAACCTGTAGCCTACGTAATTGACCATGGCGAAAATAAACAGGAAACCTACGCTGCCCGCAGTGGAGATACTTTCCAGCTTTAAGGTGTTGGTCAAGGTGAGGGTCAGGATGGCCGTAACCAACAGACCGATCGGCTGGTTCCATAACTTATAGGTAAATTGGTGGGGAAGTTCGTCATCTTCGGCAATTTCATAACTGACACGGCTTCCTCCGTACAGTGATGCATTTATGGCAGAAAAAGTTGAAATAAGGGCTGCAATGGTAATTATGGTGAACCCAGTTTGACCGAGCATGGGTTTGGCAGCTTCGGCCAGCACATAGTCTTCGGCAGTTTTAATTTGTTCAAATGGGAGAGATCCAACAGTTACTACTGCGATGATGATGTACAATAAGATCACAAAAATAATGGAAATGTAGTAAGCCCTTGGAATATTCTTCTCCGGGTTTTTAATATCGGGAGCAGAGTTGGCAATCAATTCAAAACCTTCATAAGCAACAAATATGACCATTCCCCCGGTCAAAAGTTGTAAGGGCGCTTCCCAGTTTTCGGGGGACAATTGTTCCAAATTTGGGTTGCCCATCAAGCCATATAGGCCAACACATATAAATGCCAATAGGATGGCTAGTTTTATGACCACGGCATAGGATTCTATCATTCCTACCACCTTTATGTTGTAATAATTGATAATGGATGCCAAAATGATAATCGCACTTGCATAAATGTGAAAATCCAGTTCACTACCTGTGAAGGGGAGCAAGTTTGGAGCGTAGGAACCAAATGCAGAAGCGTACAAGGACAACATGATGACATAACTGACCCATAACAGATTGTTGATGCCTCCGCTAAAAATAGTTTTACCAAACCCTTGGTTTATGAACTTTACGGTGCCGCCCCTGTCTGGGTAGGTGTTTGAAAGCTTTACATAGCTATATGAGGTTAATAAAGCCAATATGCCCGCGAAAAGAAACGCTATGGGCGTGCCTCCTTTTGAAAAAGCTACGGCCAAACCCAAAACTGCAAAAATACCACCACCCACCATACCACCGATCCCAATGGAGATTGCTTCAGTGAGTCTGATTTTTTTGCTCATGGCTTGTTTTGTCCGGTTGCTAGATCAACTGAAATTGATACCTACATAATATCCTTCGCTTCCCCTGACATTGAAAACTGTATTGTCCTCAAAAATAAGGTACTGCCCTTTAATTCCTTTGAGAATGCCCTTATAACTTGGTGTTTTGTCCAAGTTGAGACTTTTTACCTTTTCAGGATATTTTAAAACGGGAAATTCCAAATGGGTTTCTTCTTTGTCATCCAAATAATAGTCTATGACCTCGTCCGGAATACTGGCCTTTAATTTGTTCCGCCATTCCACCAAATCCACGTCTTGGATATCATTTTGCAACATTTTTCTCCAACTTGTCTTGTCGCTCACATGCTCTTTTAGGGCAACTTCCGTAATGCCGGCCAAATAGCGGTTGGGAACTTCCACGATTTCAATGGCTTCGTGGGCACCTTGGTCGATCCATCGTGTGGGAATTTGGGATTTTCGGGTAACACCGACCTTTATGTCACTGGAATTCGCCAAATAAACGATATGTGGCTGTAACTGCATTTTTTTTTCAAACTCAAGGTCACGGTCTTCCTTGCCCAAATGGGCAGTGCTCAATTCCGGTCTCATTATCCAATCGCCCGCACGGGGTGTTTCAAAAAAGCACGACTTACAAAATCCCTGTCTATATATAGGTTTGTCCTCTCCACAGTTCAGACATTGATATTTGATGAAATCTATCTGAAGTTCTTTGTTCAGACCTTGGTTCATGTTGATGAAATCGTTTTCAAAAACCAAATAATATTGAATGGGATTACCTATTTCCGTTTGCATTTTTCTCAGGACTCCTTCGTATAGCATATTGAAATGAATGTGTTTATCTTATTTGAAAATGAGGGCCAGAAAAGCTAATTTAGCAGTTGTACCAACCTAAGTTTCTTTGGTTAAAGATACCTAAAATGCCAATAACAATATTCAACTCCATCGCTTCTTGGTTATTACGTAAGCGCTACCACCAAATAGAACTTTTTTTAAAGTATCCTTTGGATGTACAGGATGAGGTTTTGCACCAACTTTTGGATTTTTCCAAAGACACCATGGTTGGAAAACAATATGGTTTTCAAGATTCGCCCAAGTATGATGAGTTTAGAAACCGAGTGCCCATCGTAACCTATGAAGATATCGCCCCTCTTATTGAACGCACTAGAAGGGGTGAACAAAATCTGTTCTGGCCAACTGCGATAAAATGGTTCGCAAAGAGCAGTGGTACCACCAATGCCAAGAGTAAATTTATCCCGGTCAGTACGGAAGCTTTGGAAGATTGCCACTATAAATCAAGTAAGGACCTGTTGTGCCTATATCTGAACAACAACGAAAACTCCCAGCTTTTTACCGGGAAGGGGCTGCGTTTGGGCGGAAGTAAGGAGCTATACGAGGATAATGGGACTTTTTTTGGCGACCTTTCCGCCATTTTGATTGATAATATGCCGCTTTGGGCCGAATACAGCAGCACACCAAGCAATAAAGTTTCCTTGATGACGGAATGGGAGTCCAAATTGGAAGCCATCATCCAAGAGAGCATACGGGAGAACGTGACCAGTTTGGCAGGGGTGCCTTCCTGGATGTTGGTGTTGCTGAACCAAGTATTGGAAAAAACAGGAAAAACCCATTTGTTCGAGGTGTGGGAAAATCTGGAGGTCTATTTTCATGGAGGGGTGAGTTTTACACCTTATAAAAATCAATATGAAAAACTCCTGCCCAGGAAAAAATTCAATTATTACGAAACTTATAATGCCTCGGAAGGGTTCTTCGCCATCCAAGACCAAAACAATTCTGATGAACTTTTGTTGATGCTGGATTATGGCATTTTTTATGAATTTATCCCTATTGATTCAAATGGGGAGGGAGATCGGGCCATTCCACTTTGGGAAGTGGAGCTAGGAGTCAATTATGCGTTGGTGATCACTACAAATGCCGGACTGTGGCGCTATAAAATTGGCGATACCATCCGATTCACCTCCAAAAATCCATATCGTATCAAAATTACGGGGCGAACCAAACACCATATCAATGTTTTTGGTGAGGAACTGATCATTGAAAATGCAGAGCAGGCACTAAAGCAGATTTGCGAGAAAACCGATGCGGAAATTATGGATTATACCGCTGCACCGATTTTTATGACCGACAAAGAGAAAGGTGCCCACGAATGGATCATAGAATTTAGAAAACCACCGGAAGATATGGCATACTTTACGGAAGTGTTGGATAATGCCCTTAAGTCCCTTAACTCCGATTATGAAGCCAAGCGGTACAATAATATTACCTTGAAGATGCCAAAAGTGCATATTGCCCGTAAAAACTTATTCCATGACTGGCTTAAATCCAAGAACAAATTGGGGGGGCAACATAAGATCCCTAGACTTTCCAATGAGAGGGATTGCATTGAGGAGTTGCTTAGAATGAATGGTTAAGAGGTCCCTTTTTTAGATTTTATAACTTTTATAATGATTTACGAAAACGTTTTCGTAGGTTAAGGCCTTTCGTCGTAAAAACATTTGTTTTGAACAAATAAAAATGGATTTGTGACGTTAAATGATGAAATTCCCCCCGGAGCAATTCCTAAATTAAACACGAAAACCATTAACATCATGTCAGAAAAACTTATTGTAATTTCAGATAAGTGGGGAGCAAAAAAAGGATTATGGATAGCCTCATACTTTGGCTATCTTCAGCAGTACTATGATATTGTCTTTCACGATTGCCAGCAATTGGGGAATGTAGATGTCTCCATTTCATCAGAAGAAAATATAGACAAGGCCTTTGATGAAAAAGGAATAGATAGGGCTGTTTCCAATTTGCTTAAAAAAGAAGTGGAACCAGCACATTATTTGTCATTTGGAACAGGTGCAACGGTTACCTATAAAGCATCGTTAAAGGGTTTGCCCGCCAAATCGATAACGGCAATTTCGGCTATTGGAATTGAAATGGAAGAACAAGTGCCAAATGCCGATGTAAAATTAATCTATGGTGAGTGCGATACATCCAAACCAAGTTTAAAATGGGCCGAAAGGGTTGGGGCAAATATTAAAATTGTTCCCAATTTTGGACATACGCTCTATTCTGACGAAAAAATAATTTCAGAGATCAGTCTGGAACTGCTGGAGAATATCACAAAAAAAGCGGTCTAAGAGACCGCTTTTAGTTTTTTGACCGTTTCGTACGATAATTTTTTCTCGGCGTAATCCTTGGTGACCTTGAACTCGGTCTCATCACTGCTAGGCAATGTGAACATGGCATCGGTGAAAACGGCCTCACATAACGAACGAAGCCCTCTGGCACCAAGCTTATATTCCACTGCTTTTTCCACAATGTAATCCAGTGCCTGATCGGTAATGGTGAATTTAATGTCATCCATGGCAAACAGTTTTTCGTACTGTTTTATGATGGCATTTTTTGGTTCCGTTAAAATGGCCCTTAGCGTTTTTGAGTCCAAAGGATTCATGTGGGTAAGAACTGGAAGTCTTCCTATTATTTCCGGAATAAGTCCAAACTCCTTCAGGTCTTTTGGAATTATATATTGAAGTATATTTTCCTGATCTAGGTTTTCCTCAGCTTTTGAAGCACTGTAACCTACTGCTTGCATGTTCAAGCGTTTGGTTATGATACGTTCAATACCATCAAAAGCACCACCGGCCACAAAAAGGATATTTTCAGTATTGACCTCTATAAATTTTTGATCTGGGTGCTTACGCCCACCTTTGGGTGGAACATTGACCGTGGTTCCTTCCAATAGTTTCAAGAGCCCTTGTTGGACCCCTTCCCCGGAAACATCTCGGGTTATGGAAGGGTTATCGCTTTTACGTGCTATTTTGTCAATTTCATCGATAAAAACAATCCCGCGCTCCGCTTTTTCCAGATTGTAGTCGGCAGCTTGCAACAAACGGGTCAAAATACTCTCTACATCTTCACCAACATACCCGGCCTCTGTTAAAACAGTAGCGTCCACAATGGCGAGGGGTACATTCAGCATTTTGGCGATGGTCTTGGCAATCAGTGTTTTACCTGTACCGGTTTCCCCGACCATGATTATATTGCTCTTTTGGATTTCGATATCCTCGTCTTTGCCTTTGGGCTGCAACAATCTTTTATAGTGGTTGTATACCGCTACGGACATCACTTTTTTCGTCCGTTCCTGTCCAATTACAAAAGTGTCCAGGAAATCATGGATTTCCATGGGTTTTTTTAAGACCAGTTCTGAAGATAAGTCTTGAGTTTTGGTCTGTTTGGACTCTTCGGCTACAATACTATGGGCCTGTTCTATGCATCTATCGCAGATATGTGCATCCAAACCGGCGATCAATAAATTGGTTTCCGGCTTTTTTCTACCACAAAAAGAACATTCCAAATTTTCCTTTGCCATATTATTTTAATCTTCAACCTTCAATAACGTAAAAAAAACAGATATGTTCTACGTTAAATGGTTGTTTTTTAAACAATTGGAGAGTTTTTTATTTTTCTCTCACTAAAACTTCATCAATCATTCCGTACTCTTTGGCTTCCGGTGCCCTCATCCAAAAATCCCGATCACTGTCTTCGTATACCTTTTCAAAGGTTTGCCCAGAGTGTTTGGAAATGATCTCGTACAGCTCATCTTTGATTTTGAGTACTTCTTGTGCGGCAATTTCGATGTCGCTCGCCTGTCCCTGCGCCCCCGATAGTGGTTGGTGGATCATTACCCTGGAATGGGGCAGTCCACTACGCTTGCCCTTGTGTCCTGCACAGAGCAGCACGGCCGCCATGGAAGCCGCAATTCCGGTACAAATGGTGGCCACGTCCGGTTTTATGAACTGCATGGTGTCGTAGATGCCCAGACCGGCATAAACACTTCCGCCAGGGGAGTTGATATATATTTGGATGTCCTTGGACGCATCAGCACTTTCCAAGAAAAGCAACTGTGCCTGTACAATATTTGCTACTTGATCGTTGATTCCGGTCCCCATAAAAATTATCCTGTCCATCATCAATCTGGAGAAAACATCCATGGCAACTGCGTTCAATTGCCTTTCTTCAATGATATTTGGGGTCATGTTCATAGGGTACATGGTACTCATGATCTTATCATAGTACATGCTGTTTATGCCATGGTGCTTTGTAGCGTATTTCTGAAATTCTTTTCCGTAATCCATAGGATTTGACTCGATTTATCTTAAAAAAAAGGTGCCGAAAAATTTGCTTTTCGGCACCGTAAAGATACTTAATTTTCTTTTAGCGAAGCCTTAGCTGTATGCTTCCTTGATGAAGTCTTCATAAGACACTTCCTTAACCTTAAGGTTGGCCTTTTCTTTATATAGATTCAAAAGTTTTTGGCTCATCAACTGTTCTGATAGTCTTTTGACCTCGTCTTGATTGCTCATAACCCTTGCGGCGATACCTTCAAGCTCTTCATCTTTAGGGTCCATATGGCCGTATTGTGCCATTTGTGACTTGATGAATCCTTTGGCAAATTCTTTCAGTTCGTCGAATTGTACTTGAAGTTCGTTTTCTTGAATGATCTTGCCTTCGATCAATTGATAACGCAGTCCTTTTTCCGATTTTTCGAATTCTTCTTTGGCCTCATCTTCTGTAAGTGGGTTTTCCCCACTGATTTGGATCCATTTTTTCAAAAACTCGGCAGGAAGTTCGAATTTGGTCTCTTCTATCAATTTTTCAGTGATATCGTTCAACAATTTTTGATCGGATTGTTGTTCGAATTGTTTTTCTGAATCTTCTTTGATTTTGTCTTTAAGTTCTTGTTCCGAAGTAACCTTGCCTTCACCGAACAATTTATCAAAGAGTTCTTGGTTCAAGGCAGCTGGCTCACGTTGGTTGACTTCTTCAATGGTGAAGTTTACATCAACTTTTAAACCGTCTGCTTTGTCCTGGGCGATTCCCAAAGCACTTGATAGGAGGTAGTCTTCTTTAAAAAGTCCTTTTGTGGAAAGGGTAACGGTGTCACCGACCTTTTTCCCGACCAAGGCATCAATTGCTTTTTTGCTTTTGATCTTGTCCATTTCAATGGTTGCCTTGTGGTCGATTTCCTCTTCTTCATTGGTGAAGAACCCAGTGACCTCGTCAGTTTTGCCTACTTCGGTCTTGGAAACCAATTTTCCGTACTGTTTTTGAATGCGCTCCACCTGTTCGTCGACCATTTTCTTGTCGGCCACGATTTTATAGTGCGTTACCGCTTTTTTTGTCTTTAGGTTGACTTCGAAGCTTGGTGCCAGCCCCAATTCAAATTCAAAATCGAGGGTGTCCTTGTCCCAATCAAAATCGTCCTGTTGTTTGGGCAGTGGATTGCCCAAAACATCCAATTTTTCTTCTGTAAGGTATTTGTTCAGATTGTCTTGAAGCAATTTGTTCACTTCATCCACCAAAACAGCCTTGCCATACTGCTTTTTGATAAGTCCCATGGGAACTTGTCCTTTTCTAAAGCCGGGTATGTTGGCCTGTTTTCTGTAATCCTTCAGGATTTTTTCTACTTTGTCCTGATAGTCTTCTTTGCTAACAGCAACTTTTACAACTGCATTAAGATCGTCAATCTGCTCTTTGGTTATATTCATCTCCTACCTAAATTTGCTTTTCAAAAATGGGATGCAAAAATAAGTCTTTTTTGTGTTGTCGACAAGTTTTTAAATCGTTGACTTTCAAATAAAATGATTTCTATTGGTCTTCTTTCAAAATAGACTGCAAAATGGCCTGCAAAAATGAAAGTAATAGGCTGAAAATTATGGCCCACCAAAAACTGGTCACATGGAACCCGTCAATGAGTTTGGATGTCAAGAGAATTATTATTGCATTGATTACCAGAAGGAAGAGTCCAAGGGTTACTATGGTAATGGGCAATGTTAGGATGACCAATATGGGTTTTACCAAAAAATTTAGAAGGCTGAGCACAATGGCAACAATAATGGCGGTCATCATTGAATCAACTCCTACTCCCGGCAGCGCGTAAGAAAGTATTACAACTGCCAAGGCATTCAACAATAGTCTTAGGATAAGTTTCATAGGTCTATTTTTTTAGGGTTCATGTAAATAAAAATAAAAAGGCACCGTATTTCGGTGCCTTTAAGATAAAGAAAATAAATAATGTTTGTTTAGTCAATATATAGTCCAGTATAGTCCAAAGGATCTACACCGGGTAAATTTGATCCATATTTTGTATTAATTGCCTCAATAAAGGCATTGGCAACAATGGCATATCCTCTTGGGGCAGGGTGAACACCATCCAAAGAGAATCCTCCACCTGTGGCAAATGTGGCGTCCACGATACTGCCATCGGATTGTTGGAATCCATTTGCATTAAGCTCGGCCAATAATGCATTGGCATCCACGAACGCAAGATCATATGCGGTCGCCAGACCTGCAATGGTTTGGTTGTAGGAGTCCAGAGCGGTTTCTATAAGGTCCTGCTCATCGGGTGTCAAGACCCACTCGTCTCCCAATGGAACAGCCACCCCGTTGATTGATGTGGGGTTGTTCGGGTCGGCAAGGGTTCCTATAAAGGAACTTGCTGTAAGTACCAATAGGTCGTCTTCTGTAGCTTGTCTCATATTGGTCAATGCTGGATTGAAACCGGTCAAGTCCGTTAAATCTTCATCATATATTACAACAGCGTTTCCTTCTCCTGGTGAAAATGTGATGGTTCTTTGCTCCAATTCTTCTTCTGAAATCAAATTCAGTTGTTGTAGTTGGGCCAAACCGGCATTATAGGCACCGTAAGCGTCCATACTGTTTAAATAAGCTGCTGTTGCTTCATCCAAAGGGATTGGATTGTGGGGGACGGTCGTAAAATAAGGGATATCCGTGACATTGGGCAAATTGGCAATCGCGCCATCCGCTCCGTTCTCCGTCATGGCTTGCAAAATGGCATCTAGTGTGCCGGCAAATACATTAGGGTCTGTAATATCGTTTCTGGAATAGGTACTCGGATCTAGGTTGCCTGTTTGGTCAACCCCGGTTCCTCCCCCGGTGGCATATTGCAAAATATCGTTGGCTCCGACCCATACGGTAAAAAAGGTGGCTCCCTGTGCGGCGGCATCACCAATCACCGTTGCGGACTCTGAGGATGAAAACCTCGCAAAATAGGGGTTTGCTGTACCGAGGGCTACCCCGGTTACACTGCCATAGCCAGGGGCCAGTAATTCGTAGCTCTTGGCTCCGGGCACGCCCATGTTGTTGTATGTGCCTGTTAGTTTATCGGAGACTTCTGTAGATCCTTGCCCTTCAACTTCCACAGGGCTGGGGCTTTCGCCCAAGAATGATAAAATCAACCTGTTGCCCGAAATAGGATTCCCTTGAAGTGTCATTCCGCCCAAGTTGTCCGCCATATAAGGGATTTCAAAATTTCCTCCCCCGGCCAGTGCGAAATTTGTGGCCAACATGTTGGGGAAAGATGCTTCTTGTCCATCAATAAATAGTGCGTTGTCCGAGTAACCAGCGGTCAATGAGTTGCCAATGGCCACATAGTTGGAAAAATCTGCGGTTCCTGAAGTGTATTCTACGGGAGTTGGGTCTGGTGTGTCGATCGGGGTGTCATCTTCACATGCAATCAAGAATAAGCCTAGAAATGGGAGAAAGGCATAAAACTTTTTCATATCAAATAATCTGTTATAGTTAGTTTATGTTAATCGTTATGGAAACAACCAGAACTAACCAAATCTATATCAAATTTGTCATACAGACAATAAAATAGGCAAAAAAATTATGCATGCATAATAAAATAGGGTGAATTTTAAGAATTCAAAAACCCAAAACTCTTTTCAAAAAACTGTTTTGGATTCTCGGCATGAAGCCAGTGACCTGCTTTATCAATGGTTTCAATTTCGGCTTTGGGAAAATGCCTTTTGATTTCAGCAAAGTCGTTGGGTTGAATATATTCGGAACGATCACCACGCAAAAATAGGGTAGGTCCATCGTAAACGGCATTGGGGAGTATGTTTTCCCCGATCTCTTCCATTTTGTTTTTGAGCACATCAAAATTAAATCTGAAACCTAGTTTTCCTTTTTCCACCCAATAGAGGTTTTTTAATAAAAACTGTCGGATTCCCCTATCCTTAATATGTTTGGAAAGTTCATCGTCGGCCTCCCTGCGGTCAGATATTTCATCGAAATCCAACTTGGATAGACCATTGAAGATGAAGTCGTGATGGGGTGGGTAAAACTTTGGGGCAATGTCGGCAACGATCAATTTGGATACCCTTTCCGGGTGCGAAGTGGCCAATTGCATGGCAGTTTTACCTCCCATGGAGTGGCCCATTACAAATGCGGTTTTTATATGGTGATGGTCCATGTAATTGATGATGTCATCACTCAATACATCATAATTGAATTCAGTGGAATGGAAGCTTTTTCCGTGGTTCCGTTGGTCTATCAGATGAACTTCAAACCCGTTTTCGGAATATTTGGAACCTAAGGTTTTCCAATTATCGGACATTCCCAAAAAGCCGTGGAGTATGATGAAAGGTTGTCCCTTTCCCAATATTTTTGAATGTAATATTTCCATTATTTTAACCGATGTAAGTACATGTTCACTACATTTTCGAGACCTAGGTAAAGGGATTCGCAAATCAATGCATGACCAATGGATACCTCCAGCAGATGTGGGATGTGGTCTTTGAAGAATTTGATATTGTCTAAATTAAGGTCGTGTCCCGCATTAAGCCCAAGACCAACTTGGTGTGCCATTTCAGCTGCTTTGATGAAGGGCGCAATGCCACCATCTTTGTTGCCTTTGGCATATTCATCCGCAAAACTTTCTGTATAAAGTTCAATGCGGTCGGTGCCGGTTTCTGCTGCACCTTTTACCATTTCTACATCGGGATCCACAAAAATCGAAGTGCGGATACCGTTCTCTTTAAAGGTTTTAATCACATCCACCAAAAAATCCTTGTGCTTGATCGTGTTCCAGCCTGCGTTGGACGTGATGGCATCCTCTGCGTCAGGGACCAATGTTACTTGGGTAGGTTTTACCTCCAGCACCAGGTCAATAAATTTTGGAATGGGATTGCCCTCAATGTTGTATTCTGTGGTGACCACTTTTTTTAGGTCCCTGGCATCTTGGTAACGAATATGGCGTTCATCGGGTCTTGGGTGTATTGTGATGCCCTGGGCGCCAAAGGATTCGATGTCCTTCGTCGAAGTTATGAGGTTGGGCATGTTACCGCCCCTCGAATTTCGTAAAGTTGCCAGTTTATTTATGTTGACACTCAACTTTGTCATGGAGTTCTTTTTTAGATTGTCAAAAATAAGAATTCGGCATGCCTTTTGCCATTTTAAATTAGTATTTTGCACCTAATAGAAGAGTTATGAACATCCAAGATAGAATAATCAACACGGTTCCTGTTTTTGAGGTTTCTGAAAATTTGAAGGGCGTAATCACGTTTTTCGAAGAAACCACATATTCCCATGTGGGCGTAACTGAGAACGGTACTTATTTGGGATTACTGTCGGAGAATGACCTTCCTTGTTTTGAGCCTGAAAAAAAGATTGATGATTTTAGGTTTGAAATGGAGGATTTTTTTGTCACCAAGGATACTTCTTGGTTGGATTTACTGGAAATGTTCTCGAGGAACGAGGCCAATATATTGCCTGTAATTGACGAGGACCGTACAATTGTTGGCTATTATGACCTTGAAGATGTGGTGGATGTGTTCATTGACACCCCTTTCTTTAGGGAGCCCGGTGCCATTTTGGTGGTTTCTACAGGGATAAAAGATTATTCCTTCAGTGAAATCGCCCAGATTGTTGAGGGCAACAATGCACGTCTGCTGGGTGCTTTTATCACCCAATCCGAGAATGATATCGTTCAAATTACCTTGAAAGTTGGAACGCAGAGCGTAAACGAGGTTACCCAGACCTTTAGAAGGTATAACTATACCATTGTTTATGGAAACAGCGATGATCAGTTCTTGGAGGATTTGAAACAGCGTTCCGATTATCTGGAAAAATATCTTAACGTTTAGTATGAAGGTAGCCATTTACGGTCAGTCTTTTCAAGAAGAAGATCAGCTTTGTGTAGAGGAGCTTTTGGACGAGTTGAAAAAGTTGGATGCATCCGTTTATATTGAGGAAAATTTTAATGGACTCCTCGCTCAAATCACTAAAGAACAGGTAAAGGGGACATTTACCCAATCCGAAGGATTGGATGCTTCCTTTGATATGTTTGTCAGTTTTGGCGGTGATGGGACCATGTTACGTGCCGTTACCTATATAAAGGACTACGGGATTCCCATTGTGGGTGTCAATACGGGTCGCTTGGGTTTTTTGTCCACTTTTAAAAAAGAAAATGTACGTAAATTGGTGACCGAGTTTGTGGCAGGCCATTATACCATCGAGGAACGTACCTTGGTGGAGGTGGAGCTGAACTCTGAATTGGACAAGTTCAATGGGCTCAATTTTGCGTTGAACGAGATTACGGTGAGCCGTAAGGACACCACATCCATGATCACTGTGGAAACCTGGCTGGACGATGAGTACCTGACCTCCTATTGGTCCGATGGCCTGATTGTTTCGACCCCGACAGGTTCAACGGGATATTCTTTGAGCTGTGGCGGGCCAGTGATTGCACCCTCTGCAAAATCTTTGGTGTTGACGCCCATTGCTCCCCATAATCTAAATGCACGCCCGTTGGTGATTTCGGACAGTACACAGATCAGGTTGAAAGTTTCGGGTAGGGAACAAACACATTTGGTGTCTTTGGATTCCCGCATTGCCGATATTCCGAACGGAAAGGAGATTCGAATCAAAAAAGCGGATTTTACCATCAAAATGATCGAGTACAAGTCCGAAAGTTTTTTAAAAACATTGCGCAACAAATTACTTTGGGGGGAAGATCGACGCAATTGATACCGTCAAAAACAATAAAAGGAACGAAAAACTGTTTAACAAGGGAGAACAATTTTAAATATGGGCCTATAGATCTTCCTTTACTCTTAATTCTTGAAACTTTTTGGAAAGTATGCGGATAGTTTTGGCTGTTTTTCTATGCTGTGTGATCAAGGTAAGTGCGCAAACCTACGAGATAGGCGTATTTGCTGGAGGTGCCAACGTCATAGGTGATGTAGGGAGGACCAATTATATATTGCCCTCGGGGCCGGCATTTGGTGGAATTTTTAAATGGAACAAAGGAAAGCGCTATGCATGGCGGGCCAGTGTGCTTTACGGAAGTGTTACCGCCGATGATACCAAATCCAGCATGGAATCCAGACAACAAAGGGGCTATAAGGTGGATAATTCCATTTTGGAGTTCTCCGCAGGACTGGAAATTAACTTCGTAGAATATAATCTTCATAAGCTCGGACCGGCCTTTACACCTTACCTTTATACCGGTTTTACATACTTTAGGTACGATTTTAATTATATTGATGCCCTTCAAGTGCAGGATATTAACCAAAAAGAAGGTAGTTTTGCAATTCCAATGACGGTTGGGGCTAAGTATCGCTTAAATCAATTCCTGATTCTTGGAGCCGAAATTGGGGCCAGATATACTTTTACGGACAATTTGGACGCGAGTAACCCAGAAGGTTCCAATTTTGAAGAATTTCGATTCGGGAATATATTGAGCGATGACTGGTACGTTTTTTCAGGTATAACATTGACATATACCTTTGGACGTAAACCTTGCCAGGATTGTTTTCAATAAAATGTACACACTAGAGGACGTAGACAAAGATAAATTGCCACAGCATGTCGCCATTATTATGGATGGCAACGGCAGATGGGCAAAACAGCGGGGCAAGCTCCGTATGTTTGGGCACGAGAATGGGGTGGAGTCTGTCCATCAAACCGTTGAGAGTTGTGCAAAGCTTCAAATACCTTTCTTGACCCTTTATGCCTTCTCTACCGAAAACTGGAAGCGGCCAAAAAACGAGGTGGATACTTTAATGAGGCTTTTGGTAAATGTCCTGAAAAAGGAACTGAAGACCTTGAACAAGCATAATATAAGGTTAAGGGCAATAGGCAAAATAGATACATTGCCCAAAAAAGTCTATAAAGAACTTACCGAGGTTATGTCCAAAACCGAAAATAATTCGGGCATGACTCTGACGCTCGCATTGAGCTATGGTTCGCGGGAAGAGATAAAAACTGCGGTCCAGCGCATCGCCACCAAAGTTAAAAATAACATAATTTCCCCGGAAAATATTGATGAAACAGTTATAAATACACATCTTTACGCACATTTTTTGCCTGATGTGGACCTATTGATTCGCACTAGTGGTGAATGTAGGATAAGTAATTTTTTACTTTGGCAAATAGCATATGCCGAATTATATTTTATTGATGTATTTTGGCCGGACTTTAGAGAAAACCATTTGGTAGAGGCCATATTAAGTTACCAAAATAGAGAACGACGATTTGGAAAAACGAGCGAACAACTTAACTAAGGGTACAACAAACTTCATACTTTCAGCCCTTATTATCCCATTACTGTTACTTTCAACCCAGGGTACTGCCCAAGAGACATCTTTTGAGGAGGGCAAGCAATATATATTGGGAGGACTGACCGTAACAGGACTGCAAAGTTATAATGAGCAAACGGTAAAAAGTTATACCGGTTTGCGCGTAGGGCAGCCCATTAAGGTGCCGGGCGATCAAATAAGTGCCGTTATCAAAAAACTTTGGGGCTTGGACCTGTTCAGTAATGTTGAGATGTTTTACACAAAAATCGAAGACAACAAAATATTTTTGGAACTGAACATTACCGAACGCCCAACCTTGAACAACGTAACGGTATATGGTGTGAAAAAACGAAAGGTTGAGGGCATTATTGATGATACCGACCTTAAGAAGGGCAAGAAGATAACGGAGAGTTTGATTGCCAACACCAAAAATTACCTTCAGAACAAGTATAAAAAACAAGGTTATCTAAATGCCAAGGTAAGTATTGCCACCTCGGCCGATACCACTGGGAACAATGTCCAGAACATGGTCATCAATGTGAACAAGGGGGACAAGGTGAAAATTAAGAAAATCAACTTTGTCGGCAACGAGAAACTGTCCGATAAGAGACTCAGAAAGTCTTTAAAAAACACCAAGAAGAAAAAGTTTTACCGTTTTTGGAAGAAGTCCAAGTACATAGCGGCCGATTTCGATGAAGACCTTTCAAATCTTGTGGATACCTATGCTGAAAGGGGATATAGGGATGCCCGGGTTTTGTCGGACACTTTTGTGAAACTGGATGAAAAGAATATCGAACTTACCATAAAGGTTGAGGAAGGGGATAAGTACTATTTTGGGGACATCAACTTTGTTGGAAACACCGTGTACACCGATAGGATGTTGAGCCAAGTACTGGGAATTAAAAAAGGCGATACCTATAATGGTGTTTTGCTCAAGGAACGTGTGGCCGATGATTCCGATCCGGACGCAGCGGATTTGACAAACCTTTATCAAAACAATGGCTACCTGTTCTCAAGTGTCAACCCAGTGGAAATTTCTGCGGTGAACGACACCATCGATTTTGAAATACGGATCATTGAAGGTAAGGAAACCTTTTTGGATCATGTGACGGTGACCGGTAACGATAAAACGAACGATCACGTAATTTTTAGGGAGATTCGTACAAGACCCGGTCAAAAATATAGTAAATCAAATATTGTAAGGACGATACGTGAATTGGGACAGCTCGGATTTTTTGATGCGGAACAAATAGTACCGGATATTCAAAACCCAGACCCCAATGCGGGAACCGTGGATATAAACTACAGTTTGGTGGAGTCCGGCTCTAGCCAAATTGAACTGCAAGGTGGTTTTGGTGGCGGAGGTTTTATTGGTACACTGGGACTTTCCTTTAGCAACTTTTCTTTAAAGAATATTTTTAACAAAGAAGCCTATAAGCCGGTTCCCATGGGAGATGGACAAACTTTTGCCTTGCGTTTGCAGGCCAGTAGGACTTTCCGGGTGTACAGTTTAAATTTCTCCGAGCCATGGTTGGGAGGAAAAAAACCGGTTAGGTTCAATCTATCGCTCTCCAGAACACAACAGTTTGCTACCGGTTATGACAGTAACGGTAGTTTGGACGTGGATAAATCCCGTGGTTTTGCCATTACGGGGGTTTCGGCAGGTTTGGCCAAAAGGGTTCAGTGGCCAGATGATTTCTTTACCCTGTCACACTCATTGAGCTATCAGTTGTACGACTTTAACGATTATAACAGTGGACTTTTCAATTTTGGTAACGGTAGTTCCAATTCCTTGAGCTATACTTTTGGAATTTCCAGGAGCTCCCAAGGACCGAATAGGATATTCCCAACGTCAGGTTCCAATTTTGAGTTGACCGCGAAATTTACTCCACCATACTCTTTGTTCAGTGGAAAGGATTACGGACAATTGAAAGAAGATATCGATGCTACCACGGAAAGGCTATATGAACTGCAAGGAGCAACCTCTACAGAAGAAGTATTGGAGTTCGAACAGTTGAGCGAGGATTTGGAGGAAATGGAAGAAGAACGCTTTAAATTATTGGAATACTATAAAATAAAATTCAAGGGAGATTGGTATACAACGTTAGTGGATAAACTGGTTTTGAGGACCAATGCCGAGTTTGGCTTTTTGGGATCTTATAACCATGATATCGGCGATGTGCCCTTTGAGCGTTTTTACGTAGGGGGCGATGGCCTTGGGAACTTTACATTGGACGGTAGGGATGTGGTACAGCTCCGTGGTTACGAAAATCAATCCCTTACACCTTATATCACAAATGCCATTACGGGATATTCAGAGCAAGATGGAGGGACCATATATAATAAATTCTCTTTGGAGCTACGTTATCCACTTACTTTAAAGCCAACGGCTTCCATTTATGCACTATCTTTTTTAGAGGCAGGTAACGCCTTCAACAATTTTAATGATTATAATCCGTTTGAGTTAAAAAGATCTGCCGGAATGGGGCTACGTATATTTATGCCGGCATTCGGACTGTTGGGAATTGATTTTGGTTATGGCTTCGATTCGGATGCCCAGCCAGGATCCGTCGGGCCAAGTGGCTGGCAAACGCACTTCATCATCGGGCAGCAATTTTAATCAATGGAAAAAAACGTGTATTGCTGATTTGTAAACGGTTCATTATAAATAAATTAGTAATTTTGGCACGATATTTTCTATGTAAAATGCGGAATCAAAGATGAATACCAAAGTTCTTTTATCATTAATTGTTTTGATGACCTCCTTTTATGGGTTCTCCCAAAGGGGGGTACGTATAGGATATGTGGATATGGAGTATATCCTGGAAAATGTCGAAGAGTACAGGGACGCTACGGAACAATTGAATGCAAAGGCCCAAAAGTGGAAGCAGGAAATAGAGCTTCAGAAAAGTGTCATCGATCAAATGAAGCAAGATTTGATGGCAGAAAAAGTGCTTCTTACGGATGAGCTCATTATGGAACGGGAAGAGGAAATCCAGATTTTGGAAAAAGAAATGCTGGATTACCAACAAGATCGTTTTGGACCGCAAGGAGATTTGGTGTTGCAAAAACAGCTTTTGATACAGCCCATCCAAGACCAGGTCTTTAATGAAGTGCAAAAAATAGGGGCCAATAAAAGTTATGATTTTATTTTTGATAAATCCGCAGATGTTGTAATGTTGTATTCCGAAAAACGGCACGATATCAGTGACTTGGTCCTAAGGGAAATTAGTCGCACCAGAAAAGTGAGTGCCTCCAAGAAAAAACAGGAGGAACAAAGCCGTTTGGAACAGTTTAAGGAAGAAGAAGGCCAAATTAGCGAAGCCTTGAAGGAAAGACAGGAAAAAGCGGAGGCAGCGCAGGCAGAAAGGGAAAAGGCAGCTGAAGAAAAAAGGGTCGAGAAGTTGAAAGAGCGCGAAGAACGCAAGAAAGCATACGAAGAAAGAAGAAAAAAATTATTGGAAGAGCGCGAAGCCCAGAGGAAAGCCAAATTGGAAGCACGAAAAAAAGCGCAAGAACAAGAAAAAGATTCAATAGGATAATATATATTGAAACACTAAATTTAAAGTCAAAATAGTAACGTTGAGAATCATGAAAAATGTAAAAAAGATTGCTGTAGCCTTGGTATTGTTTGTTGCGGCTACGAGTTTTGTAAATGCACAGAGCAAAATTGCCCACATTAACGTACAGCAACTGTTATCCGAAATGCCGGAGATGAAGGCTGCACAGGCCGAATTGAAGAAATTACAGGAAACCTATAGAGCGGATATTCAAGGTTCCATGACAGAGCTTCAAAACAAGTATACCCAATACCAAAACGAAGCCACTTCCAAAACAAAGGAAGAGAATGAGAAAAGGGCGATGGAGCTTCAAGGGTTTGAAAAAAATATCCAAGAAGCAGAGCAAAAAGCTATGCAGGACATACAAAAGAAACAACAAGAATTGTTTGCTCCAATCTCCGAAAAGGCAAAAGCAGCCATTGAAAAAGTTGCAGCAGCAGAAGGTGTGGATTATGTAATCGATGCCAGTCCAGGATTGAGCCTTATCGTGGCCAAAGGAAAAGACCTTTTGCCGGCAGTTAAACAAGAATTGGGCTTTTAACGGAGTTTTTTGAAAAAAAAAATCAAAACCGCTTTTTCTAAAAAAGCGGTTTTTTTATGCCATAATAATTTAAGGGACTATTTTTGGACATGACCAGACCAATAGGCATTTTTGATTCAGGAGTAGGAGGTACTTCCATCTGGAAAGAAGTGGCAAAGATGCTCCCCTATGAAAATACCATTTACTTGGCCGATAGTGCGAATGCTCCATACGGAGAGAAGTCCAAGGAAGAGATTTTGCACTTGAGCATTAAAAACACGGAACTTCTCCTTAATAAAGGATGTAAGATTGTTATAGTGGCCTGTAACACCGCCACAACGAATGCCATAGACTACCTGCGTTCCCATTATGATATTCCATTTATTGGTATTGAACCAGCCATAAAACCGGCAGCATTTCATACCAAAACCAAAAAAGTTGGGGTTTTGGCCACCAAGGGAACCCTTTCAAGCAGCTTGTTCCATAATACCTCCAAGCTTTTTGCGGAAGGCATTACCGTTTTGGAACAAGAAGGTAAAGGACTTGTGGAACTCATTGAAGCAGGTAAAATCCAATCAGAGGAAACAAAAAAACTCTTGTCCGATTTTTTGGAGCCCATGCTGGAGCAGCAAATGGATTGTTTAGTGTTGGGCTGTACCCACTATCCCTATTTAATGCCGGTTCTGAAAGATATTTTGCCCAAAGGAATCACCATAATCGATTCTGGCGAAGCAGTAGCGCGGCAAACAAAAGCCGTGTTGGAGCGCAATGGCCTGCTTTCCGATGGTAATGGTAAACCAGAGCATATTTTTTACACCAATGCCACTGTGGAAGTACTAAAAAACCTGATTGATTGCCCATCGGCCCAAGTGTCCAATTTGGATTTTTAGACTTTACTTTCTGGTGTAGGTAAGATAGGTGAAGTCATATTTGTGCCTGTCATCCTTTGGATGGTATTCCTCGTTCACTAATTCCCATTGATTTTCATCGATTTCGGGAAAAAAAGCATCTGCTTCAAAAGTGCCGTGCACCCTCGTAAGTTCAATGTCGGTGGCGATGGCCATGGACTGTTTGTAAATTTTACCGCCACCAATAATAAAGGCAGTCTCGTGGTCGCCCACCAAAGCAATGGCATCGCCAATGGAGTGCACAATGGTACAAGGGAATTTTGGCGTGTAATCCTCATCACGGGTTATGGCAATATGCGTTCTGTTTGGCAAGGGCTTCGGAAAGCTTTCCAGGGTTTTTCTGCCCATTATGATTTTGTGCCCAGAGGTCAACTCCTTGAATCGTTTAAAATCGTCTGGCAGATGCCAAATCAGGTCGTTGTCCTTGCCCAGGGCATTGTTTTCTGCGGCCGCAGCAATAATGATCAATTTTCTCATTGATCTTTTTTTTTATTGATTTTGGAAAGTGGAAAATCCGTCTCTATTTCTTTTTGTATCTCACCAATACGTTTTTTTTGAAGATTCACCAACCGTTCGCGCTGTAGGCGTTCCCAGTTTTGTCCCATAAATTTATGGGTCACAAATACATTGAATGTGTGCAGGGCAAGTAAAAAAGTCCAGACCAATATGATCCAAATGGACCAATCATAAGCTTCCCCATACTTTAAAACCTTGTTGGCCAGAATCAGAAAAATACTTCCGATTAAAAAAATCACAAGGTGGGAGAATAATCTTTTCTTTTGTTTGATGCGTTTTTGCGCATACTCCAAAAGTTCGTGCTGCTCCAAATCTATTTCAGGCTTCTTCTTTTTACCAAATGACAACATGGAATGGCTATCTTTATAAACAAAGATAACTGAATTGTATCCAAAAATCCCGATATGCAGAATCTAAGAAAAAAATTCCCGGTCCTAAATCAATGTATTTATGCCAATACTGCATCCGCAGGTTTGTTGAATGAAGATTTGATGGAATGGCGCCAAGGACACGATCTTGATTATCTTATTGGAGGCAGTGAAACCAAGAATAAGGGTTTCGCCCATATGCCTGAGATCAAGAAAACCGTAGGTCACTTTTTTAATTGTAATGCTGAAAATGTGGCTTTGGTCCCAAATTTTAGTCTCGGGTTCAACCTTTTGTTGGAAGGGTTGCCCAAGGATAAGAATATTTTGCTTGTCAATAAGGATTATCCAAGTGTGAACTGGCCTTTTGAGACCCGAAATTTTAAAAGGGATTATGTGGACGCCGACGAGAACATGGAGGCAAACATCCATAAAAAAGTAAAAGATGGAGGTGTTGATGTGTTGGCCCTTAGTTTGGTGCAATGGGTGGATGGTGTTCGGGTGGATTTTGACTTTCTAAAAGAGTTGAAAAATGATTTTCCCAATCTGATGATTATGGCTGATGGCACCCAATATTGTGGTATGGAACCGTTTGATTTTGATGAATCGGGTATTGATATCTTAGGGGCAAGTGCGTACAAATGGTTGCTGGCCGGTTATGGCAACGGTTTTTTTCTGGTTAAGGAAGAGGTGATGGACAAATTTGAGCTGCGCGGCATTGGCAACGGCTCTGTGGATAATGACGCATCCAAGCGCAACAGTATACCCTTTTGCAAATTTTTGGAACCGGGCCATCTGGATTCCTTCAATTTTGGAAGCTTGGAATTTGCGCTCAACTTTTTGGACGAAATAGGTTTGGACAATGTACAGACCCAGCTGGAAAAACTATCAAAAAGAGCCATGTCCGCATTTTCCGAGCTGGATCTTTTGGCGCCGTCGATTCTCAAAAGAAAACAGCACAGCACCATTTTCAATATCAAGGGAGACGAGAAACTCTTCAATAAGTTGACGGAAGAAAATATTGTGGTTTCGCCACGGGGAGGAGGTATTCGGTTGAGCTTTCATTTTTACAATACCGAAGAGGAAGTCGACATCGTTGCCAAACTACTAAAGCATTGGTCTTCATGATAATAATTGGCAAAAAACAGCAACCTAGTTTGATGATAGTGATTCTATTGTTAGGTGCATTTTATCAATTTGATAAATCGAATATAACTTATTGTAAATAAGAGGTTTTATACATTGCTTTGTATAGGAAATTAAAATTTTGGTACCATGGCAATTAAAAAACAATACTTAAAAAGCAAGCCCATTTGCAAAGTAACATTTACTGTTCCTGCAGAAGGGGCAAAAACAGTTGCGGTAGTTGGGGATTTCAATAAATGGGACCCTAAAAAGAGCAATTTGAAGAAATTAAAGAACGGAACCTTTAAGGGAACGTTTGACCTACCTGTAGAAAATAGCTACGAGTTTAGATATTTGGTTGATGGCAACTATATCAATGATGCCGAGGCCGATCGTTACCAATGGAACGATTACGCAGGAACCGAAAATGCTGTTTTGGAAGTATAAATTAAATTGTTGTTGGGCCACCATCACATTCCCCAAACGGATGGTGGTTTTTCTTTACCATTTATCCATTTTTAGTATATAATCCCTCAAAATACGCCGTGGGTTTGGTTTAGTTTATTGGCGTCACCCTAAACCTGTTAGCATCCACAAGTTTAGTTTTCCATTTTGATGGGAGGCTAAAACAAGTCCAACATGACATACAAATGCCTTTTATATAGAAGAAGGCGTATTGTCTGAAGGAAAACTCAATATATGGCAGCTTACCTGGCGTGGAACCGGCAAGGTTTTGAGAAATAACAGGTTGTACTTTCTTTGTGGCTCTTATTGGGACGGGACTTTTTTTAAAAGATTGGACTTTTTAGTCTTCTACTTCCTTTCCTACAGCAAAAGGTTGCAGTTCATCATTTATTACATTCTCCGTGATATGGTTGATATAATTACTGATTGTTTTTATGGAAATACCTACGATTAGCTCCATAACATTTTCTGGAGCAAAGCCTTGTTCGTAGAACGATGCTAAATCTTCTGCCTCAATGTTGCCACGGGTAACGGTTATTTTTTGTGTGATTTCAACCAATGCTGCCAATCGGGAATCCGGCACCTCTTTGCCTTTTCTCACGGCGTTTAAAATAGTGGAAGAAATGCCATTTGCTTTTGCGGCCCTTGTATGCGCTGCTGTGCAATAATCACACTTGTTCACAACACTGGTGGCTAGCATTATCAAATGTTGCTCACCGGCCGTAAAACTTGTATCATTGAATATCTTGGACAAGTTTATATAGGCATCCAATGTAGCTGGGGCACCGGACATATACCTAAAAAGATTTGGCAGCATCCCATATTTTTTTTGTCCATATTCCAGATTTGCTTTTGCTTCTTCTGGGGCGCTTTCAAGAGTGTGTTTTATAAATTGTTTCATTAGTATATTTTTTTTCAAAATTAGACCTATTGAAAGGCCTGAACAATGGACAAAGGTTCACTTATGGATTTTTCTGTACTCCGAAGGGGAAAAACCAGTTTTGCTTTTAAATAGCCTGCTAAAGTAATACGGGTCTTCAAAATTCATTTCGTGAGCAATCTCTTTTATGGTTTTATCGGTCTGTAGTAATATATCCTCACTATGTGAAATTTGCTTTTTGATGAGCATTTGGCAAGGTGGTATTCCGTATATTTTTTTGGCAATTTTGCTCAAATATTTGGGCTGGAGATTTAATTCCCTTTCATAGAAAGCGATATCGTGTTCTACCTTAAAGTGCTTATCGATTAATTCCTCGAATCTATGTAAAACTTCCTCCATTATTTAGAACATTGGCTATAGTGTCCATTCTTAGTTCGTTTGTGGTAGCCAGAACTTACAAAGAGGATGCTGGGTAAGGGGACTTATTTTAATTATACAGCCACAATCCCCTTGATATGCGGATGCGGGTCGTAATTTAACAGCTCAAAATCATCAAAAGTAAAGGAGAAGATATCCTTTACTTCAGGATTCAGTTTCATGGTGGGCAAGGGGCGTGGGTCACGGCTCAGTTGCAGTTGCACTTGCTCCATGTGGTTGTTGTAAATATGGGCATCACCAAAGGTGTGGATAAACTCCCCGGGCTGATAACCACATACTTGCGCCATCATCAAAGTGAACAAGGCATAGGAAGCGATGTTGAACGGTACGCCCAAAAAGATGTCCGCACTACGTTGGTACAACTGGCAGGAAAGTTTGCCATCGGCCACATAAAACTGGAAAAAGGCATGGCAGGGCGGAAGCGCTGCCTTTCCATTGGCCACATTTTCCGCGAACGAAACAGAAGTGTCAGGTAATACACTCGGGTTCCATGCCGAAACCAGCATCCTACGGCTATTGGGGTTGTTCTTCAAAGTGTTGACCACTTCCTTGATCTGATCGATTTCCTCACCGTTCCAATTACGCCATTGGTGGCCGTACACAGGACCCAAATCACCATTTTCATCAGCCCACTCGTTCCAAATACGCACGCCGTTCTCCTGGAGATAAGCTATATTGGTGTCGCCTTTTAAAAACCATAACAATTCATGGATAATGGATTTTAAATGTAATTTTTTGGTGGTCACCATGGGAAAGCCTTCGGAGAGGTCAAACCGCATTTGATAACCAAAAACACTCAAGGTCCCTGTTCCCGTACGGTCGCCTTTTTGGTTACCGTGTTCCAATACATGTTTTAGAAGGTCGTGGTATTGTTTCATAGTGCGGATAAAGGTAAATGGTTACGGTTAAACGGACAATAGGTCAAAGGGTCTACTTATGAAAAGTTTATTAACTGTATGGGGTGAAAGGTAAAGGGTGTTTGGTTGAAGGGTTAATGGTTTGTCCGGTTGTATTTTATCAAGGATGCAATCCCCTGTTGCAGTTTTTGAATGTTTTTGATGATGGGCTCTGCTGAATCAGAAGAAATAAAGTTTAAATCTTCACATAGAATAATATGTGATTCCAGTTCGTATGCAGAGCCTAAACTGATTTGTAGAAAGCGAACAAAATCTTTCTGTGAATATTTTGCACATCCTTCAGCGATATTGGCGGGTATGGAAATAGCACTTCTTTGAATTTGGGGAATAAGGCCAAATTTTTCAGAATCCGGTAAAAGTTTTGTTAGTGTATACTTTTACCAAGACTCGTCCGTCTTTCCAAACGTTCAGCTCTCGAAAATTTCTCATAACAATGAATGTATGTTTAAAATTTCGAGGTTGATTGTGTTTACAGTATTGGTGTTATTTTATCCCTTTGGCCTTTTACCGATCGCCATTTAGATTTACCCCAAAATCATCCCGGCTATGGTCGCTGAAAGTAAGGAGGCCAACGAGCCACCCAGAACAGCCTTCATGCCAAACGAGGAAAGTACCTTGCGTTGGCCCGGTGCCAATGACCCGATACCTCCAATTTGAATACCAATGGAAGCAAAATTGGCAAAGCCACAGAGCATATAGGTGGCCATGATCACGGATTTGTTATAAGTAAAATGCACTCCGCTTGCTACATTTTTAAGGTCGGCCAATTGAATATACCCAACGAATTCACTAGCGACCAATTTTATCCCCAACAATTGCCCCATCAGCATAATATCTTCGTTGGCAACACCGATCAGCCACATGAGCGGTGCAAAAATGGTTCCGAGGATGGCTTCGAGGGAGAAATTTTCATAAGGGGAATTTGCCGCTATCCAATTATTAAAAGTGGTCACGTCACCGATCCATTCCAATATGCCGTTCATCATGGCAATAAAGGCCACAAAAACCAAAAGCATGGCCCCAACGTTCAAAGCGAGCTTTAGACCTTCGGTAGTTCCGTTGGCAATGGCATCCAGAATGTTGGCACCAATTTTTTCCGAAGAAACTTCCACATCGGTGTTGACCTCTTCGGTCTGTGGATATAATATTTTTGAAATGACAATGGCTCCTGGTGCTGCCATTACGGATGCTGCCAAGAGGTGTTTGGCGAAAACCAGACGGAGCTCGGGGTCGTCACCTCCTAAAAAACCAATATAGGCGGCCAGAACGGCTCCGGCCACAGTGGCCATTCCACCAACCATTACCAAAAGAATTTCGGATTTGTTCATCTTTTCCAAATAGGCCTTGATCAGCAATGGTGCTTCTGTCTGGCCCAAAAAGATGTTGCCTGCAACAGATAGGCTTTCTGCTCCGGAGATGCCCAATGATTTGGAAAGAAGCCACGCCATCCATTTTACCACAACTTGGATAACCCCCAAATAATATAGGACAGAGGTCAGGGCCGAGAAAAATATAATGGTCGGCAATACCTGAAAGGCAAAAATATACCCGAAAGTGTCCATGTCAACTACCAACCCTTCAAACAGAAATTGGCTGCCGGCACGGGTAAAATCGAGAATGCTGACAAAAATGCTGCCCACTCTTTCAAAAATATATTGTACAAAGGGTACTTTCAGCACTCCTATCGCTATCAAGACTTGTAGGGAAAGGCCTATCCCGACCGTTTTCCAGTTAATGGCCTTTCTATTGGAACTGAACAAAAATGAAATTAGGATAAGTATTGCCATTCCCAAGGCTCCACGCAACAGGGTGGAAAGGGAAAAACCTTGATTGGGAATTATCTCGGAGACTTCCTGCTGCGGAATATTTTCTGCAATGGTAGTTCCGATAACGGTGTTAAGTGAATCGGTGGGCAATGAACTATGGCCGAAAGCGACCGAACAAACAAGTAAAAATAGAAGTAAACTTTGGGTCTTTTTGGCCATGTACGTTTTTATTTGCGCTTGGAAATTTCATCCCTTAATTTGGCAGCTTTTTCGTAGTCTTCGCTGGCAACTGCCTTATCCAACTCTTTGTGGAGTTCTTGTAGGGACATTTCACGGTAGCCATGGGTGTCGGAACCGGATTCTAGTTCAACGGCTTCTCCTTCTTGAAGGATTTCGTCGACCATAATGCTGTCGTCGTCATCTTCATCTTTCTCTTTGGATGAGAATTTTAAGTAGATGCCCGCTTTGTCCAAAATAGTCTTGTACGTAAAAATTGGGGCATTGAACCTAAGGGCGAGTGCAATGGCATCGCTGGTCCTGGCGTCGATGATTTCTTCCTCTTCTCCACGCTCACAAATAAGACTGGAATAAAATACGCCATCCACCAATTTATGGATGATCACCTGTTTTACCACAATTTTGAACCTGTCCGCAAAATTCTTGAACAAGTCATGGGTCAAAGGTCTAGGTGGTTTGATCTCTTTTTCCAGTGCAATGGCGATGGACTGTGCTTCAAACGCGCCAATGACAATGGGAAGTTTTCTATCTCCCTCCTCTTCATTTAAAATAAGGGCGTATGCGCCATTTTGTGTTTGGCTGTATGATATCCCCTTTATTTTTAACCGTACTAAACTCATATCATATATCTCCTCCTAAAGCGAAAGGGCTGTTCAAATAAGTGACTTTGCCAGTTATCTGAACAGCCCCTTGCAATGGGCAAATTAACAAAATTTAAGTGTTTTGGGCTTTAAATTCCTTTAATTTTTCGATGAGTTCGGGTACTACCTCGAAGGCATCCCCAACAATTCCGTAGTCTGCGGCCTTAAAGAAAGGTGCTTCAGGGTCGTTGTTGATGACCACTTTTACTTTAGAGGAATTTACTCCCGCCAAATGTTGGATAGCCCCAGAAATACCGATGGCAATGTAAAGATTACTTGCTACGGGCTTTCCTGTTTGGCCTACGTGTTCACTATGTGGGCGCCATCCCATATCGGAAACTGGCTTGGAGCAAGCAGTTGCGGCTCCCAATACATCTGCCAATTCCTCGATCATGCCCCAATTTTCTGGTCCTTTGAGTCCTCGGCCACCAGATACAACGATATCTGCATCGGCAATGGTTGCTTTTCCGACCACCCTGTCCACTTCAATGGATTTTGCCGAAAAGGCATCATCGCCCAATGATGGGGCAAAATCTTCGATGGAAGCGGAAACATTGTTTTCCTTCAATCCGAAGGCATTACTGGATACACCAATAATTTTAATGTCTGCCGAGATTTCGGTCAAGGCAAACCCTTTATTACTGAAAGCGGTCCTCTTTACCACAAAAGGTGAGGTGCTTTCCGGTGCGGCGACCACATTTGGGACATAGCCAGCTGATAATTTAGCCGTTAGTATGGGTGCCAAGAACTTGCTGTCCGCACTTGAACTTAAGATAATTACCTTGGCAGCTTCTTTTTCTGCAGCTTGGGCCAATGCAAAGGCATAGGCCTTGGCATTGAATGTTGCTAAGGAATCGTCCGAGACCTTCAGCACCTTGGAAACACCATAAGTTCCCAATGATGCATCATCTTCGGCATTAAAGGATACAGCAGTAACTGTTGTGCCTAGTTCTTGGGCCACTTTATGTGCGTAAGAGGCCACTTCGAAGGCGTTTTTTTTGAATTTTCCCTTTAGGGATTCTGTATATACTAGTACTGACATAATTTTTTAATCTTGTTTAGATAACTTTTGCTTCGTTGTGCAGTAGTTCGACCAATTCACCTACGTTAGCAGCATCGACCAACTTAACTGGGCCTTTGGCTGCAGGTTTTTCAAATTTTTGATCATGTGTGGGTTGTATGGCATCAACAGGTTCTACAACGTTCAACGGTTTTTTACGTGCCATCATAATGCCTCTCATATTGGGAATACGAAGGTCACTTTCCTCAACCAATCCTTTTTGTCCACCGATAACCAATGGAAGTGAAGTGCTTATTTTTTCTTTACCACCATCAATTTCGCGAACTGCTGTTACATTGGTTCCATCAATTTCCAGATCAATGCAGGTGTTCACAAAATTCATGTCCAATAGGGTGGCCAGAATTCCAGGAACCATACCACCGTTATAATCGATGGATTCCCTTCCAGCGATAATAAGGTCATATTCCCCCTTTTTAACTACTTCGGCCAGTTGTTGGGCAACAAAAAAACCATCCACGGGTTCTGCGTTTACACGAATGGCCTCATCGGCACCGATGGCCAAGGCTTTACGTATGGTGGGTTCTGTCTGTGGTCCGCCAACATTGACCACATGGACCGTTGCACCTTGCTTTTCCTTGAACCACATGGCGCGGGTCAGTCCAAATTCATCGTTTGGATTAATAACAAATTGTACCCCGTTTGTGTCAAACTTGGTATCGCCTTCCGTAAAATTGATTTTGGAAGTGGTATCCGGTACGTTGCTTATGCAAACTAAAATCTTCATATATACTTAAGGTTTATATGTTCAAATATAGGTATAAAATCCGAAATTTATTATGCATGCATAATAAATTTTGTTCTTTTTTTGAATTTTGCCCAAGCTATTTTTGGGTAGTTTTTCCTATTTTTGCTTGCGTTTTTAAGCAGACTATAAACATTTAGTACGATTCAATGAAAACATTACAGTTTAGGGAGGCAATAGCCGAGGCTATGTCCGAAGAAATGCGAAGGGATGATACCATTTATTTGATGGGCGAGGAGGTAGCCGAGTACAATGGTGCTTATAAGGCTTCCAAAGGCATGTTGGATGAATTTGGACCGGAGCGAGTGATCGACACCCCCATTTCGGAACTTGGTTTCGCAGGTGTTGGTATTGGTTCTGCAATGAACGGCAATAGGCCTATTATCGAATTTATGACATTCAATTTCTCCTTGGTGGGAATTGACCAAATTATAAACAACGCTGCAAAGATTCGTCAAATGTCCGGAGGACAGTTCAATTGCCCGATCGTTTTTAGGGGGCCAACGGCTTCCGCAGGACAATTGGCTGCAACGCATTCACAAGCCTTTGAGAGCTGGTACGCCAATACTCCGGGGCTGAAGGTCGTGGTTCCTTCTAATCCGGCCGACGCGAAAGGATTGTTGAAATCGGCCATTCGTGATGATGATCCCGTAATTTTCATGGAATCGGAGCAGATGTATGGAGACAAAGGTGAAGTGCCCGAAGGGGAGTACACCATTCCGTTGGGTGTTGCCGACATCAAAAGGGAAGGTACGGATGTGACCATTGTTTCCTTTGGAAAAATAATCAAAGAAGCCTATAAAGCTGCAGATGAATTGGAAAAAGAAGGCATAAGCTGTGAAATCATTGATTTGAGAACAGTGCGCCCAATGGATCATGAGACCATTCTTAATTCGGTTAAGAAAACCAATAGGATGGTGGTTTTGGAAGAGGCATGGCCTTTTGGGAATGTGGCGACCGAAATTATCTACCATGTTCAGGATAAGGCATTCGACTATTTAGATGCCCCGATCGTAAAATTGAACACAGCTGATACACCTGCACCATATTCTCCGGTTCTTTTAGCGGAATGGTTGCCAAATCACGAAGATGTTATCAAGGCTGTTAAGAAAGTGTTATATAAGCTATAGTGTCATATTTGTAAGGTATATTAGCCCCGTCAATTTTATTGATGGGGCTTTTTTTAGGGAATATTTTTTGATAAGAAATTACTTTGAACCAAATTTGACCAATGTTTAGAGGGTGAACTGTTGATTGTTGCCCATTGTCCCACATATCTGCCTATGAAAAGATTCCTTTCTGTTTTTTTTCTACTTTTTATTGTTACCGTTACCGCACAGACCAAGATTGAGGGTGTGGTGACCGACGAATCCGGCATGCCCATCGCCTTTGCCAACATAATTTTTGTTGATTCCTCCGAAGGGACCATCACAAACGATAATGGACGCTTTTATCTAGAATCAGATGAAACTTACAGTGCCATCCAGGTGTCTTTCATCGGTTACGAAACGAAAGAGATACCATTGGACCAGAAAGTGAACTACGGTATGGAAATCGTATTGATGGAATCGGCCGAACAGCTTAAAGAGGTGATTGTTTATACAGGAAAACAATCTAAAAAGAACAACCCTGCCATTGATATCCTAAAAAAGATATGGTCCAAGAAAAGGGAAAATGGTGTCCGAAAGTTCAAGCAGTACCAATACGATAAATATGAGAAAATAGAATTTGACCTAAATACAATAGATAGTGCGTTGATCAAAAGCAAACTGTTCAAGGGGTTGGAATTTATGTTCGAAGATTTGGATACTTCAAGGATCACAGGGAAAACCTATTTGCCGATGTTCCTGAACGAAACTTTTTCCAAGGTGTACGGGGACAACGTTTTGGGCAAGGAAAAAGAAGATGTCCTTGGTAACAAAAATTCTGGATTCAGTGGTAATCAATCCATCACCGCTTTTGTGGAAGACCTTTATTCCGATTACGATATTTATGATAATTACCTCAAGTTTTTTGATAAGAGTTTTACCAGTCCGTTGTCCAAAACAGGGATTGATGTCTACAACTACGTACTGTCCGATAGTACCTTTATAGACAATAAGTGGTGCTACAACATTATCTATTACCCCAGGCGGAAGAACGAACTTACTTTCAAGGGGGATTTTTGGGTGAACGATACCACCTTTGCCATCAAGAAAATAAATATGCAGGTCACCAAAAGCGCCAACATCAACTGGGTGAAGGAAATCTATATTGAACAGGATTTTGACGTAGTGAACGATTCCGTCTTTTTATTGAAACGGGACTATATGTTGAGTGATTTCAGTTTTTCCAAAAAGGAAGAATCGCGTGGGGTGTATGGAAAGCGTACCACCGTTTTTGACAATTATAGCTTCAATACCAACCGTCCCGAAGACTTTTACAAAGCAGTATCGGACCCATATGATCCCAGGGTTTTCTCACAGGATAGCATTTTTTGGAAAAATGCCAGGTTGGAAAGTTTGAACGAGGATGAATCGGGAATCTTCGAACTCTTGGATACCTTAAAAACAGTGCCAAAGTTCCGGACGTATTACGATATTGTGAGTATTTTGGGTTCTGGTTACATCGAAATTGATAAATGGAACCTGGACATCGGTGACATTTACAGCACTTTCGGCTATAACGATGCCGAGGGGATTCGGTTGCGCGCCGGAGCACGAACCTATTTCGGACAGAACGATCTGTGGCGTTTGGAGGGCTATATGGCCTATGGGTTTGATGATAAGAAATTTAAGCACGGTTTTTCCGGTAAGTTCTTGCTCGACCGTAAAAACCGGCTCATTGTTTCTGGTGGAAATCGTAGGGATATCGAGCAGCTCGGCCTCAGTTTGACCAGCACCAATGATGTAATGGGAAGGAGCATAGCCTCATCATCGTTGGTCACGGTTGGTTCCAATGACCGTTTGACCAACATTGACCTTTCCACCTTCAATGTGGAAATGGAGCCCGTGAAGAATTTCAGGATAAACGTTGGGGGCTCGTTCCGTGAATTGAGTTCTGCATTGCCAGATGCCTTCAGTCTTGATTATGTAGATCCTGCTTCGGCAACAGGTGTGTCATCCGAAATAAAACAGTTCGATATAACTACAACATTGATATATACCCCTGGTAAACGTACCATTGGGTATGGTGTGGAACGTTCGGATATCAACGACGATTATAGTACACTTGTACTTAAATACACCAAAGGGGTTGATGGATTTTTGGAAAGCGATTTTGATTATGAGAAAATACAGTTTTCTTACCAACAGCCATGGCAAATCGGTGGTTTTGGCAGGTTGACCAGTAGTGTGGAACTGGGTAAGACCTTTGGTGCCGTCCCTTTGGGATTGTTGAGTGTGATACCGGGTAACCAAACCTTGTTTTCATTGTATAATGTGTTCCCAAATCTGGATTTTTACGAATTTGTTACGGACACCTACGCAACGGTGCATTTGGAACACAACTTTAACGGAAGATTATTTTCCAGAATTCCGTTGTTGCGAAAGCTCAACCTTAGGGAAATTATTGGACTTAGGGGGGCATGGGGGCAATTGTCCGAAGAAAATATCGCATTGAGTGCTCCGACGAATATTCCGTTAATGGCCCCGGAAGATCAGGTGTATTGGGAATATTCCCTTGGAGTTGGAAATATCTTTAAGATCCTTCGCATAGACTTTAACTTTAGGGGAAATTATCTCCAAAATCCCGATGCTCGCGCATTTGGGATAACGGGAACGTTCGGATTTAATTTTTAATTAATGTGAAACACCCCATTTTATTAGGGTTATTCCAGTAATACTGGTTATTTTTGCATAATAAATTTATTGTTAAAATGTCTAAAAAACCAAGTATTACCTTTGATGTACTGGTAGAAATTCCAAAAGGTAGCAGAAATAAGTACGAATACGATTTTACCCTGAACAAAATTAGATTTGATCGAACCCTTTTTTCCTCGATGATGTATCCTGGGGATTATGGTTTTATTCCAGAAACCTTGGCCTTGGATGGCGACCCCTTGGATGTGCTGGTTCTTTGTACCGAGCCAACTTATCCCATGGTGGTGGTGGAAGTTAAGCCAGTTGGCGTATTCCACATGACCGATGAGAAAGGGCCGGATGAAAAAATCATCTGTGTGCCGGTTTCCGATCCAATTTGGAGTAAACGGGATGATATCAGTGAGTTGAACCCACATAGATTAAAGGAAATAGAACACTTCTTCCAAGTATATAAAGATTTGGAAGAGAAAAAAGTAGATACCGGTGGTTGGGGCGATGTGAATGAAGCCATAAAGATTTATCATGAATGCGTTAAACGCTATGATGATAGTGACCACAAAAAGAAACGTACCTACACAATATAGATTGGACAAGAATGAGTTTAAAAAAATGCGCTTTTATTAATTAAAGGCGCATTTTTTTTATTACTTCGTATTTTACTACATTAGCTAGCGTTAAAAAATTCTAAACAATCTAATCTATGGATTTAATCGTAAAATTTTTGCCCGTATTTGGTATCGTGGCCCTTCTTTATGTGTTCATCAAGAACGTATGGATTTCAAAACAAGAGGTCGGGAACGAGAAAATGGCAAGAATTGCCAAGAACATCGCCGATGGGGCAATGTCATTTTTAAAGGCTGAATACAAAATACTGAGCATCTTTGTGATTTGTGTGGCCGTCTTACTGTACTTTAAAGGAAGCAATGAAGAAGGCTCCAATGGTATGGTGGCCGTTTCCTTCATTGTTGGGGCCATTTGTTCCGCTTTGGCTGGTTTTATTGGAATGAGAGTAGCTACCAAAGCCAATGTAAGGACAACGAATGCCGCTAGAACTTCACTTGGAAAAGCCCTCGAGGTGGCATTTGCAGGTGGTTCTGTGATGGGATTGGGAGTTGTTGGATTGGGTGTTTTGGGATTGAGCAGCTTATTTTGGATATATCAGGAAATGTGGCCCGGTGCCGATAATCTGTCTATGGTCTTGAACGTACTTACTGGATTTTCCATGGGCGCGTCCTCAATAGCCTTGTTTGCCCGTGTGGGCGGGGGTATTTACACCAAAGCTGCCGATGTAGGTGCGGATTTGGTTGGTAAAGTGGAAGCAGGCATTCCAGAAGACCATCCATTGAATCCGGCAACGATTGCCGATAATGTTGGAGACAATGTGGGCGATGTAGCCGGTATGGGGGCAGATTTGTTCGAATCGTATGTGGGATCTATCATTGGTACAATGGTTTTGGGAGCTTTTATTGTGACTCCTGAATTTGAAGGATTGGGAGCAGTTTATCTTCCATTGGTGTTGGCCGCTGTTGGTATTGTGATGTCAATTATAGGAACCTTTTTTGTCAAGGTAAAAGATGGTGGAAATCCTCAAACGGCATTGAATATTGGTGAGTTTGGTTCTGCTATTTTAATGGTGATCGCCTCTTATTTCATAATCAATTCCATGATTCCGGAAGAAATTGAAGGTTTGCCCTATGGATCAATGGGAATTTTCTGGGCGACAATAGCCGGTCTCGTTGCCGGTTTGGGCGTTGGTAAAATAACAGAGTATTATACAGGTACGGGAACTAAACCGGTGAACTCCATTGTACGTCAATCAGAAACCGGTGCTGCAACCAATATTATTTCAGGTCTTGGTGTAGGTATGATGTCAACTATGGTTCCAATTTTATTGATAGCGATTGCCATTTTGGTTTCTCACCATTTTGCAGGGTTGTACGGAATTGCGATTGCCGCCGTAGGAATGTTGGCAAATACAGGTATCCAATTGGCCGTTGATGCCTACGGACCCATTTCGGATAACGCGGGTGGAATTGCGGAAATGGCGGAATTGCCACATGAGGTCCGTGAACGGACCGATAAATTGGATGCAGTAGGTAACACCACCGCGGCAATAGGTAAAGGTTTTGCGATTGCTTCCGCCGCTTTGACCGCTTTGGCACTGTTTGCAGCATTTATGCAAGTTGCGCATGTTTCGTCTATTGATGTTTCAAAACCAAAGGTAATGGCCGGTCTTTTGATTGGGGGAATGCTTCCTTTTGTGTTCTCGGCACTTTCTATGAATGCGGTAGGAAGGGCAGCCATGTCGATGATTGAAGAAGTACGTCGTCAGTTTAAGGATATTCCTCAGTTGAAAGCAGCTTTGGAAGTAATGCGTAAATACGATTCAGATCTCTCCAAGGCCAGTAAGGAAGACATGGACATATTTGAAGCCGCAGATGGTCTGGCCGAATATGACAAATGTGTTGAAATATCTACCCAAGCCTCTATTAAAGAAATGGTGTTTCCGGGATTGTTGGCCATTGTTGTTCCGGTTGCCGTAGGTTTCTTAGGTAAAGCAGAAATGTTGGGAGGTCTATTGGCAGGTGTAACTACTTGTGGTGTGTTGATGGCCATTTTCCAGTCCAATGCAGGTGGTGCATGGGACAATGCCAAAAAAACGATCGAAAGTGAAGGCCGCAAGGGTAGTGATGCCCATAAAGCAGCCGTAGTAGGTGACACGGTTGGTGATCCTTTTAAGGATACATCAGGGCCTTCGTTGAATATTTTGCTTAAATTGATGTCTGTGGTGGCTTTGGTGATCGCACCTAGCTTGGTGAGCCTTTCTCCAGCTGATGAAGTTAGTATGGTTAAAGAAGACGGCACCATGATTACCATCACCGAAGAGGGGATGAAGGAAACCAAAGAGGTGGAAAAGCAAATTAGGGTGGAGGTGAGCAATACTGAAGATGGGGCATACAAAGCCATTATTACTTCCAATACGGATATTAATGGAGAAACGGTGGAAGAAACCACTGAGTTTATGGCCGACACCAAAGAAGAGCTTGAAAAAAAGATACAAGAACATAAGAGTGCTGAGGCAAAGAATTAGTTCTCGCTTTAAGGTTAAGCTGAAAAAACCACGCCATTGGCGTGGTTTTTTTATGGTTTTTAGTTCTCTTGTTGAAACAACACATCGTTCCAATTGACATTTCGAACCGACTTTGGGCGTGTGAGAAATTTATGTTGATTCAATTTAATTTAAAGGTGATCGGAATGGAGTACGGAACTTTTACAGGCGTGCCTCTCTGTTTTCCAGGTTCCAGTTGTGGTAATTTGGAAATGATTCGGGCAGCTTCCTTTTCCAGACTTTCATGGGGACCACGAAGTTTTATATCACCAATGCTCCCATCTTTTTGAACAATGAACATAACACTCACTCTTCCTTGCAATCCCATTTCACGGGCAACTTCTGGGTAACGGAAATTTTTGCGGATATGCTTTAGCATCATTTCTTGAAAACAGGCTCTTTTCCCTTTTTCCGTGGTCTCGTTTTCACAGCCAGGAAAAACAGGTGCATTTTCTATAAGTATGAAAGGAACTTCGTCCGGAAGGTCGCTGTCTGCAACCTCAATACTTTCAATAGGGGTAATCTCGGTATCTTGATTGGGTTCAGAAGATTCTATCACCGTTTCCACAATGTCCTTTTCATCTTCCACAATATCTATCACCGGTGGCGTTTTAATTTTAGGTTTAGGAGGTTCCGGTAATTTTAATTTAAGAAATGGTGTTTCTTCGTCCAGTTCATCCTGTACTTTTAGATTGCCGATATCCCAAGCATTATCTTGGTAATAGGTTTTCCATTCCAGAGCTAAATAGGTCAAGAGCAGTACCAGGGTCGTTCCTACAAAAAAGAAAAGCAGGCTGTTTCGTCTTACATCAAGGTGCGGATTTTTTTTTGGTTCCATAATTTTCAAATTTTTGCCCGTAAACAAGGGCTTGGTTAATGAATATGGGAGAAGTCCCAATTCTAAACTAATTTGAAAATCAATCAATTAAAAAGGGTAATGAGGGAACGGGTAGTTTGGGTGAGGGAAGTGGAAATTATAGGTTTAGGTTGTAATGCCCAAACCCATAATGTGTTTGTTGAAAAAAGAAAAACTTAAAACAGCTAGCTAGATGATGAAGAGTTTTTCTTCTCTCCATATTATTCGAACAATCCGTGAATTTCCCCATCAATGCGGTTGATTACCTCGCCCAAATCCTCTGGATTGTCGACAAAATTGAGATGGTCGACATCAAATATCAACAACTTGCCCTTTTCATAAGTGTTTACCCAAGCTTCGTATCGCTCGTTCAATCGGCTGAGGTAATCAATGGAAATGGAATTTTCGTACTCTCGGCCACGTTTATGGATTTGGTTGACCAAATTGGGTATGGAACTACGTAGATAGATCATTAAATCCGGTGGTTGTACCAAGGTTTCCATTAACTCGAAAAGACTTTTGTAATTTTCAAAATCACGATTTGTCATTAATCCCATGGCATGTAGGTTGGGCGCAAAAATATGGGCGTCCTCATAAATGGTACGATCTTGGATCACATTTTTACCACTTTCCCTTATTTTAAGAATTTGACGATACCTACTGTTCAAAAAGTAAATTTGTAGGTTAAAGCTCCACCGTTCCATTTGGGTGTAAAAATCATCCAGATAAGGGTTGTCCACCACGTCTTCAAAATGGGCTTCCCATTTGTAATGTTTTGCTAATAAGTTGGTTAGGGTGGTCTTTCCGGCACCAATATTTCCGGCTACTGCAATATGCATAAATTAGTCTTTAATGTTGATGTTTTGTTTTCTCAGTTACACCTGCGGCACAATATACAAAGTTAATATGCATGACCGAAAACTTTTGGATGACGGTTCGATTTTCTTAAAAATATCCTAAAATATAATATTTTGCTAGTATCGATTAAACCATTCTGCGATATTAGGGTCAAATCTGCAAACTTGATTAAACTCTATGAAGAAGATACTCCTCCTTTCTGTTTTTTTGATACTCCCATTATCTTATGGGTTTTCCCAAAGTTTTATAGGTAAGGCAACATATCGGAGCAAAACTTCTATTCAAGGGGATTTTGGCCCGCCGGACATGCCGGAGGCCCGCAGGCAAGAAATTATGGAACGGATGAAAAAGGCAATGGAGAAAACCTACGAATTGACTTTTGATCGTTCAGCCTCCATTTATGTGGAAGAGGAAAAATTAGAAGCACCATCCATGAATCCTGGTGGAGGAGGGCGTCGATTTGGTATGTTCTCCGCAAGTGGCGGCACCTACTATAAAAATATCCAGGAACAGACCTACACCAATCAGGTGGAGACTTTTGGCAAGAAATTTTTGATAAAGGACAGTCTGCAACAATTGAACTGGCAACTTACCTCGGAAACAAAAAAAATCGGTAACTATACTTGTTACAAAGCAACAGCGGTAAAATCAATAGATACGGCGGCCATAGATAACCTTAGAAGTATGTTAAGGCCACCCAGAAGGAACGATGCTCAATCGGAGAACCCCGAAAAGGAGCAGGATACTGTAAAGAACAATTCGCTGTTGTCCCGTATAGAAGCTCCAAAAGAACAGATCATTACCGCATGGTTCACACCCGATATTCCCGTAGGTCAGGGACCAGGTTCCTATTGGGGACTTCCCGGTCTGATATTGGAGGTGAATGATGGACGTACTGCCATTCTATGTTCCAAAATAGTCCTCAATCCCGATGAAGAAATTGAAATTGAGGAGCCCAAAAGAGGTAAGGAAGTAAGCCAGGCCGAATACAACAAAATAATGGCGGAGAAAATAAAGGAAATGTCAGAAAGTTTTAGGAACGGACGAAGAGGTGGAGGTCCAGGTGGTAGACCATAAATATTTTTAAGATAGTTGATGAATAAAATTTTTCAGGCAATTTTGTTACTGTTCGTAACATCTGCCATGGCTCAAAAGGTGACAGTAACCGGAATGGTGACCGACTCCCTTAAAAACCCTTTGGATGTGGCCAATGTGGTTGCGGTAAACCAAGAAAACCAAGCGTTGGACGGTTTCGGGATAACCAATGATAAAGGGCAGTACAAATTAAACCTAAAGGCCAACTCCGATTATATTTTAAAAGTAAGCTACCTCGGATTCAGTCCCGCCGAAATTCCTTTGAAAACGGCAGAAACCGATGTTGTCCTTGATGTTGTCCTTTATGAACAGGCCGAGAGTCTGGACGAAGTTGAGGTGGTATATGAAATTCCCATTACCATACAGGGCGATACCATTGTGTACAATACGGATTCTTTTGTTTCCGGTACGGAACGAAAGTTGTCCGATGTTTTGGAGAAACTGCCGGGAATTGAGGTGAGCGATGAAGGTGAGATACAGGTGGAGGGAAAAACAGTGACCAAGGTAATGGTAGAGGGAGAGGAATTTTTTGATGGGGATTCCAAGCTTGCCTCCAAAAATATTCCGGCCAACGCATTGAGCAAGATTGAGGTGCTTCGCAATTACTCAGAGGTTTCCCAATTGGGCGGAGTGACCAACAATGAGGATAATGTTGCCCTAAATATTAAGCTAAAAGAAGGCAAAAAGAAATTTTGGTTCGGTGAAATTACCGGGGGTATTGGTTTGGATGAACGGTACATTGCCCATCCCAAACTCTTTTACTATTCACCTGATTTTAGTGTGAACATCTTGACGGACCTGAACAATATTGGAGAGGTGGCCTTTTCCTCGCGCGATTACTGGAATTTTACCGGAGGTTTTCGAAGTGCAACACGGAGCACGGTAGGGACATCCTTTACCACGAGTTCAAGCAGCCAAGGAATTACCACAGCACAGAACAACAGGGCAAAATCTGTGGAAACCAAGTTCGGGGCCATAAATTTCAGTTACAAGCCATCTGAAACATGGAGATTGAGCGGTTACGGAATTTATTCCTACAACAATACGCTGATGCAAACCACGGCAAGCAAAACTTATATCTCCAGCGGGGAAACTGAATTTACGGAAACCAACACCGATCAAACATCAAAGCTGGGACTTTTACAGTTCAAATCATCCTATAAACCAAACGACAGGTTGCAATGGGATTATCAAATCCAGACCAAATTGTCGGACGAGGACCAGTACACAAATACCCTGTCGGTTTCCGATGTAACGGACGATATTGGGCAAAACAATGCGCAAAAACCGACTACCGTTACACAGAATACCAATTTGTACTATACCTTGAACCCGAACCATATATTTGCCTTTGAAGGGCAATACGAATATTCGGATGAAGACCCATTTTATAATGCGATCCGATCGGAACAGCCTTTTGAAGGACTTATTCCTTTGGATTCGGACCAATCGGAATACGATATCAACCAAAGGCAATATACCCAAACCAATAGGTTGGATGCCAAGCTCGACTATTTTTGGGTGACCGGGGCAAAGAGCAATATTAATTTTACTTTGGGTACCACCCAATCCAGCCAACGGTTCAATTCATCCATATTCCAGATACTGGATTCCGGCAACGAAATCACCTTTGATGACGAGGACTTGAACAATGATGTCCAATTTAATTTTTCCGATATGTATTTTGGGTTCCATTATAAGTGGATATTGGGCAAGTTTACTTTTAATCCCGGGTTCCACGTTCATAATTATGTGGCCACCAATACACAACTGGGGACGGAGGTGAAAAATGAACTGACCAATTTGGTGCCAGACCTATTTGTAAACCTACAACTAAAACAATCCGAAAGCATTAGGTTCAACTATAACATCACCCGGAACTTTACCGATATAAACAATTTGGCGGAAGGGTACATTTTCAACAGTTACAACTCGGTTTATCAAGGTAACCGTGACTTGGAGAGCGCCCTGTATCACAACCTTTCCCTGAACTATTTTAGTTTTAACATGTTCAACCTTCAGAACATTTTTGCAAGGTTCAATTACAGCAAACGTATCGATGCCTTTAAGAGCAATACCGGTATTGTGGGGATCAACCAAATCCGCACCACCATTAATTCCAATTTGGAGGACGAAACATTCAGTGGTTCCGGAAGTTTTCAGCGAACCTTTGGGAGGATCAAGGTAAAGACCAGTGCATCATTGTCACTTTCCAATACCTATAACATTGTCAATGAAACGGCACAGAACTCCAAGTCGGTGACCCAGAGTTATTCTGCATCCGTTGGGAGCAGTTTTACCAATGCCCCGAATTTAGAATTGGGACTCAGATATTCCATCAACGATTATGATAATGGAAATACAAGTACAACCTACTACACCAACAGGCCGTTTGTTAAGTTTGATGCCACCTTCTTGAAGAACTTCCTCTTCTTGTTGGACTATGACCACTACATATATACGGATAAGGAAGGAACCATTGATAATAGATATGGGTTCTTGGATGCGAGCCTATCGTACCAAAAAAGCGATAGTAAATGGGAGTATAGCATTGAGGCGACCAACTTGACGAACAATTCCTCTTTGGATCAAAATTCCTATGATGACTTTTATTTCAGTACCTCAAATTATGTGGTGCAGCCGCGGTACGTAGTTTTAAAGGTGAAATATGAATTGTGATCTCTTTTTATATCCAAAATTTTGTTGGTTTTCGGTTTCACCGTACTTTTGCCCATCAAAATGAGGAAAGATTTGACTGATTGCAACCTCTTGTCCTGAATGGGTATCGGGATCAAAAAATGCTAAAGCAGTTTACTGGATGTGTGTTCAGTTTTCTTGTTCGAGAAAAAAACTCCTTTGGTCTTCTGTTGAATCTTTCCGTTAAAGGAGAACAATGTCATATTTATTTACTTCGGAATCTGTTAGTGAAGGACATCCAGATAAGATTGCAGATCAGATAAGCGATGCCCTATTGGATAATTTTTTGGCCTTTGATCCAGAAAGCAAAGTGGCCTGCGAAACTTTGGTGACCACAGGCCAGGTCGTATTGGCAGGGGAGGTGAAGAGCCGCACATATGTGGATTTGCAGAACATTGCCCGTACCGTTATCAATAACATTGGGTACACCAAGGGCGAATATAAATTTAGTGGGGATTCCTGTGGGGTCATCTCGTTGATCCACGAACAATCCCAGGATATCAATCAAGGGGTCGACCGTGGAACCAAGGAAGAACAAGGTGCTGGAGACCAAGGAATGATGTTCGGTTATGCCACTACCGAGACCGAAAATTACATGCCACTGGCATTGGATATTTCCCATAAGATACTCCAGGTTTTGGCCCGTTTGAGAAAAGAAGGAGATGTAATTCCATATTTGCGCCCGGATGCAAAGGCACAGGTTACCATAGAGTATTCGGATGACAACGTGCCACAGCGCATCGATACCATTGTGGTATCCACGCAGCACGACGAATTTGATGCAGACGGTGCCATGTTGGAGAAAATCAAAAAGGATATAGTCAACATCCTGATTCCGGAAGTGAAAAAGTTGTTGCCCGGGAACATCCAAAAATTATTCACTGACAATATAAAATACCACATCAACCCAACAGGGAAGTTTGTAATTGGTGGCCCCCATGGCGATGCAGGCCTTACGGGAAGAAAGATTATTGTGGACACCTACGGAGGCAAGGGAGCCCACGGAGGAGGTGCATTCAGTGGAAAAGACCCTAGCAAGGTGGACCGTAGCGCTGCCTATGCAGCCCGCCACATGGCCAAAAACCTAGTTGCTGCTGGTGTTGCCGATGAGATTTTGGTGCAAGTAAGCTACGCCATTGGGGTAGTGGAGCCCACATCCATCTATGTGGACACCTATAATTCTTCCAAGGTAAATCTAACGGATGGTGAAATTGCCCAAAAAGCATCGGAGCTGTTCGATATGAGACCATTCGCCATAGAGGAACGTTTAAAATTGCGTAACCCTATCTACCTGGAAACGGCAGCCTACGGGCATTTGGGCAAAGAACCACAAACAATTACCAAAGTTTTTGAGTCACCCTATAACGGAAGAATTGAAAAAGAAGTGGAGCTTTTCACTTGGGAAAAACTGGATATGGTGGATAAGGTGAAAGAAACCTTTGGGTTGTAATCCATCCTTAAAGTTGAAGTAGTGGGCTCTCTATAAGGGAGGATTTCGTCAACCTGAACTTGATTCAGGTTCTCATAGCGATTCGTTTATTTAGATGGTGGGATTCTGAAATGAATTCAGAATGACCCTTTCAATACTTTTTAGGCTCCTTTTTTTATTGGCATACTCTCGGGAACTTTATTAGTTTTAGCATATCAAAATACATCATTATGAAAAGCTCAGTTAGAATCCTGTTTCTAAGCATTTTATTATTGGCGGTGACCGCAGGCTGTAAAAAAACGGTCAAGACCGAAGTACAGCCGGTAGATACCTATGTTGCCGACCATTACACCAAAAAAGAGGTGGATATTGAAATGAGGGACGGGGTAAAACTGCACACTACCATTTACTCTCCAAAGGATACATCAAAAAAGTATCCAATCATCATGCAACGGACTCCCTATAGCTCCCGACCTTATGGTGAGGGGAATTTTAGGACCAAAATTGGCCCCAATGAGCATTTAATGAAAGAAGGGAACATTATCGTGTACCAAGATGTGAGGGGAAGATGGCTCAGTGAAGGGCATTACGAAAATATGAGAGCTTACATTCCCAATAAAACATCGGATGACCAAGTGGATGAAAGCTCCGATACCTATGATACCATTGAATGGTTGGTGAACAACGTGGAAAACAACAATGGAAATGTTGGGATTTGGGGGATTTCTTATCCAGGGTATTATGCGACCTATGCCACTGTGGATGCACACCCGGCACTCAAGGCTGCTTCACCACAGGCCTGTATCGGGGACTTCTTTTTTGATGATTTTCACCATAACGGGGCTTATATGTTAAGTTATTTTAGGGCAACTTCTCTTTTTGGTACACCAAGACCCAACGGAGATGCTCCTATTGATACAGCTTGGTACACACTTCCAAATTTACCTACGGAAGACCAGTATCAATTCTTTTTGGATGCCGGGCCACTTAAAAATTTGGATTACTTTTTTGAATACGAAACAACAGATACACCGACCATGCGCCCCGAAGGGGTAACGGATGATTTCTTTTGGAACGAACTAAAGGAGCATCCCAATTATGATGAAATGTGGCAGAGCAGAGGGTTGATACAGCACCTTAAAAATGTAAAGAGCAGTGTGGCCACCATGATAGTGGGGGGGTGGTTCGATGCAGAAGATCTGTACGGTCCATTGGAAACCTATAAAAATATTGAGAAATACAACGAGGGCAACTACAATACCATGGTGTTCGGGCCATGGGATCATGGCGCTTGGGCAAGGACAAAAGTGCGAAACGCAGTTGGCAATTACTATTTCGGAGATTCCATTTCCTTGTTCTTTCAAAAAGAAATTGAAACCAAGTTCTTCAATCATTTCCTAAAGGGAGAGGGAGATATGGATTCGGGATTGCCTGAAGCCTATGTCTTTGATACAGGTAAAAAAGAATGGAAAACGTATGATTCCTGGCCACCGGAAAATGCAGTAAAACAGACGATGTACCTTTCCGAAAATCAAGAACTCACATTGGAGCCCAAGGAAACCACCGGAATCCAATTTATAAGCAACGTGAAGAAGCCCGTTCCGTATTCCGAAGACGTGAAGACCGTTTTTACCCCAAGAAAATACATGACGGACGATCAGCGTTTCGCAGCTCGCCGTCCTGACGTACTTGTATTTGAAACTGATGTGATGGAAGAGGATCTGACCTTAGCGGGCGATATTATGGCAAAATTGAAAGTGGCTACCACAGGAACAGCAGCGGATTGGATCGTAAAGGTAATAGATGTGCACCCAGCGGATACCGAGACGAACGAGGAAATGCAGGACCATTTAAAGATGAGTAACTACCATTTGATGGTGAGGAGCGAAGTGCTTCGTGGCCGTTTTAGAAATAGTTTCTCTGACCCCGAGCCTTTTACGCCAAATCAAAAGACCGATGTGAACATCAAGCTTCAGGATGTGTTCCACACCATCAAAAAAGGACATAAACTGCAAATCCAAGTGCAAAGTACATGGTTCCCGCTAATTGATCTGAACCCACAGACCTATGTGGATAATATTTTTAAGGCGGACGAATCCGATTTTAAAACACAAACACATACCGTTTTCACTGATTCCAGCATTGAGTTTACGGTGTTGAAATGAAAAACAGAACATCGTCGGGTAAGCTATTTTGATTAAAATTTCCCAAAAGATTAGGAAAATCAATCGTTCCAATAGTATATTTGCCGAACGAAGTTCAAACACGTATTGATTAGTTATCAAGAAAGGTGGAGGGAATAGACCCAACGAAGCCTTAGCAACCCTTGGCCCCCAGTGCCAAGAAGGTGCTACATTCTATCCCATTTGGGTATAGATAACGACAATCGACTTTTTTCGATTTCATTTTCTTATAACTTTTTGATTTCCTTATGGCCTCAGGTCAAAGGGTTTGGCTTTTTATTTTATCACTTTAACTAATAAAGAAGCAAAGTAATGAGCAATCAAAAATTTTCAACAAATGCACTACATGCAGGGCATGATGTAACCGTAAACGGAGGTACAAGAGCTGTACCGATCTATCAAAGTTCTGCTTATGTGTTCAACAATTCCGATCATGCCGCCAATCTTTTCTCATTGGCAGAGTTTGGCAACATTTATACCCGGCTCAACAATCCTACCAACGATATTTTGGAACAGCGATTGGCTGCGTTGGAAGGCGGAATAGGATCTGTGGTCACCGCATCCGGTACCGGAGCCATCAACACAGCACTCTTGGTGTTGCTTAAGGCTGGAGACCATATTGTGGCCTCGAACAGCCTTTATGGTGGCACCTATAATCTTTTTAGCGTGACCCTACCGCGTTTGGGAATTACCACGACATTTGTGGATCCTTCGGATCCCAAAAATTTTGGGAAGGCCGTTCAGGAGAACACCAGGGCCTTTTTTGTGGAATCATTGGGAAATCCAAAGTTGGACGTACTTGACCTCAAAGCAATCTCAAAAGAAGCAAAAGCGGCGCAGGTCCCGTTCATTGTGGACAATACGGTTGCATCCCCAGCATTGTTGAACCCAATTGAACACGGGGCAAATATTGTGGTTCATTCCCTCACCAAGTATATCAATGGGAACGGAACGGCCATGGGCGGAGCCATAATTGACGCGGGTAATTTTGATTGGACCAATGGTAAATTTCCGGAATTTACCGAACCTTCCCCTGGTTACCACGGATTGGTGTACCATGATGCTCTTGGAGCGGCAGCATACATTGCCAAGGTCCGATTGGAAGGATTGAGGGACCACGGAGCCTGTCTGAGCCCGTTCAATGCATTTCAGATTATTCAAGGATTGGAAACCTTGGATGTTAGAATGAAAAAACACAGTGAAAATGCGCTCGCCCTAGCACAATGGTTGGAAGATAGGGATGAGGTCCAGTGGGTGAACTATCCCGGGTTGGAGTCCAGTAAATATAAAGCTTTGGCAGATGAGTACTTGCCCAAAGGTCAAAGCAGTATTGTTACCTTTGGGGTAAAAGGTGGTTATGAATCTGCCAAGAAAATTGCAGATGAAACCAAGTTGTTTTCGTTGTTGGCCAATATTGGTGATACAAAATCTTTGATCATTCATCCGGCCAGTACAACACACCAACAGTTGAGCAATGCGGACCAAGAATCTGCAGGGGTGACCCAGGATTTGATTCGCTTGTCGGTCGGGTTGGAAGACCTATCCGATCTAAAGGCAGACTTAGAGCAGGCCTTTGCAAAAATTTAATTAAAGAATTAATGCGTTAGAAAACCTATATGCTGGAGCATCTGAAAATAGAGAAATTCACAACGCTGAGTGGCAGCGAACAGGATATTCAATTGTCCTATCAAGTTTTTGGTAAACCTCTGCATACCGCTCCCATAATTTTAGTGAACCATGCACTCACGGGCAATTCAAATGTTGCAGGTGAAAATGGATGGTGGTCTGATTTGATCGGGGATGGGAAATGTATCGATACCGAAAAGTATACCATTCTGTCCTTTAATATTCCTGGTAACGGTTATGATGGTTTCATCATTGAAAACTATAAGGATTTTGTGGCCGGGGATATGGCCAGAATCTTTCTTTGGGGACTGGGGCAATTGAAGATCGAAAAATTGTTCGCAATAATCGGTGGTTCCTTGGGGGGTGGTATAGCCTGGGAGATGGCCGCCATCAACCCGAATATTACGGAACATTTGATTCCAGTGGCCTCGGATTGGAAATCCACCGATTGGTTGATTGCCAACTGCCAGATTCAAGAGCAGTTCTTGGTCAATTCCAAGCAACCGGTACACGATGCCCGTATGCACGCCATGTTGTGCTACCGCACGCCGGAATCTTTTAAAGATAGGTTTAAACGAAGTACCAACGAGGAGCTTCAGGTTTTTAATGTGGAAAGCTGGTTGATGCACCATGGGGAGAAGTTGCAGGAACGTTTCCAACTTTCGGCCTATAAGTTGATGAATCAACTATTGAGGTCCATCGATATTACTCGAAACGGGGAAGAGGCATTCAATGCTCTGCAAGAGAGTGATACCAAAATACATATCATTGGTGTTAATTCCGACCTGTTCTTTACCGCCGAGGAAAATAAGGAAACCTTTAAGAGATTGGCCCAAGCCAATGCCAATGTCACCTACGGAGAAGTACAATCCCTTCATGGGCACGACGCTTTTTTGATGGAGTTTGAACAATTGGAAAAACTTTTGGAACCTGTTTTCCAAAAGAATACGGAGCGTATCAAAATTTTAAAATTTGGTGGAAAATCCTTGGCAAATGGGGAGGGTATACAACGCGTGTTGGACATTATCGCCAAAAGGTTTGAAGAGGAGGAACATTTCGCCGTGGTGGTATCCGCTCGGGGAAAGGCCACGGACCAGTTGGAAAATTTGTTGGAAAAGGCGGCCAAAGGGATTGATTTTCAGGCAGATTTGAAAGAGTTCTTCGATTATCAGAGAAATAATCTAGAAAATCTGGACATTGATGAAGAATTGACCGCTATCGAGAAAATACTGAACGGGGTTTCCCTAACTGGTGATTACAGCCTGAAAACAAAGGATGAAGTACTGTCCTTTGGGGAGTTGATTTCGGGAAAATATGTGACCACCGCACTGAAAGCAAAGGGAATAAAGGCAACCTTGTTGGATTCTAGACAATTCATCAAGACTGATGATAGTTACAGTAATGCAGAAGTGGACGAAGGACTTTCCAAAGAAAATGTGATTCGGCACTTCCATAATCTAGAAGCAGGAACCATTCCCGTTGTTACCGGTTTTATCGCTTCCAACAAAGAAGGGTCGACCACAACCTTGGGAAGAAACGGAACCAATTATTCAGCAGCTTTATTGGCAAATTTTTTGGATGCCAGTGAGTTGGTTAACTATACCCATGTGGATGGTATTTTTACCGCGAATCCAGATTTGGTTCAGGATGCCAAGTTGATTGATGTGATATCGTATAGTGAGGCCAATGAATTGGCGAATTTTGGCGCCAATATTTTGCATGCGAAAACCATTATCCCATTGATAGAGAAGAATATTCCATTGCGCATATGCAATACCTTCAATGATGACAATGAAGGTACCTTGATCGGTCCAAAAACCGAAAATGGTGGGATAAAATCACTCTCGGTGCTGGACAATATGGCGCTGATCAATTTAGAGGGTAGGGGATTGCTCGGTAAAGTGGGTGTGGACATGCGGATTTTTAGGGCCTTGGGCCAGAACGGAATTAGTGTGGGCATTGTTTCCCAAGGGTCATCGGAGCGTGGTATTGGTCTTGTGGTGGACGAGTCCAAAGCGGATAAGGCCAAAAAAGTGCTCGATCAGGAATTCGAGACCGATTACTCATCCCAAGATATCAACCAGATTTCAGTGGTGAAGGATGTGTCCGTTATTTCCATTGTGGGAATGGATTTGAGCAGTTTCCACAAACCGTTCAATGCATTGGCAAAGAACCAGATCACACCTTTGCTGTTCAATAATACGGTAACTGGGAAGAACGTGAGTATGGTGGTGAAGAAAACCGACCTTCACAAGGCCATCAATGTGATTCACGGCCAAATCTTCGGAATTGCCAAGAAAATAAATTTGGCATTGTTCGGCCATGGTAATGTTGGAGGTACGTTGATCGGTCAGATCTTGGATTCTAAAAACAGTATTGAGGAGCGAAAAAGTATCGATCTAAAGGTGTTTGCCGTGGCAAATTCGAAAAAGGTGCTTTTGGATGCCTCAGGTATTGGTGCAGACTGGAAAAAACGTTTGGAAAAGGAGGGGAGACCCTTTCAAATTGAAGATATTACCGCTTTTGCCAAAAAACATCATTTAGAAAACCTGATTGCCGTGGACAATACGGCAAGCAAAACATTTGTAGAGGAATATGAATCATTGATCGAGAACGGTTTCGATTTGGTCTCATCAAACAAGATTGCCAATACGTTGAGTTTTGAAAAGTATAAATCGATAAGAAAGTGTTTGGATAAAAACCAGAAGCAATACCTGTACGAAACCAATGTAGGAGCTGGATTGCCGCTGATTGATACCATTAAATTGTTGCATCTGTCAGGTGAGAACATTTCCCGAATCAAAGGAGTTTTCTCGGGGTCATTGAGCTATATTTTCAATATTTTTTCGGAGAAAGATGTTCCGTTTTCCGAAGTTGTCAAAGAAGCCATGGAAAGTGGTTTTACCGAACCTGACCCAAGAGAAGATCTATCGGGGAACGATGTAGGAAGGAAATTATTGATTTTGGCCCGAGAGTTAGATCTTCAAAACGAGTTTTCCGATATTGAAGTGCAGAACTTGATACCATCCGAACTTCAAACTTTGGATTTTGAAACGTTTATGGGGCGCATTGGGGAGATGGATAAAATCTATCAGGAAATAAAGGATAACCAAGAGCCTGGCCATGTTTTGCGCTATGTTGGTGATTTGCACGGCGATCTGCAGCAGGACAAAGGAATTTTAGATGTAAAATTGGTTTCGGTACCCAAGGAAAGTGCTTTGGGACAAGTGAAAGGTTCCGATTCCATTATTGAGATCTATACGGAATCCTACGGCGAACATCCTTTGGTTATTCAAGGCGCGGGTGCTGGTGCAGCGGTCACGGCAAGAGGGGGTTTTGGTGATATTTTAAGAATAGCGGAAAAGATATGAGCAAGAAAGACAAGCAATTCGAAACAGAAGCGATACGAACGCAAATGGAGCGCAGTCAAAATTTGGAGCATTCCAGTCCCATATACATGACATCAAGCTTTGTCTTTGAAGATGCAGAGGATATGAGGGCATCCTTCGCCGAAGAGAAGGAACGAAATATTTATTCCAGATATTCCAACCCAAATTCTTCCGAGTTGATCGAGAAGGTTTGCAAAATGGAAGGTGCGGACGATGGTTTTGCTTACGCATCTGGAATGGCCGCCGTATTTTCTACTTTGGCCGCTCTGTTGTGTGCAGGTGACCATGTGATATCGTCCAAGAGCATTTTTGGCTCTACCCATAGTTTGTTTACCCAGTTTTTCCCCAAATGGAACATTGAAACCAGCTATTTTGATGCCAATGACCTATCGAAGATTGAAGGGTTGATCAAACCCAACTCCAAAATTCTTTATGTGGAAACACCTACCAACCCAGGGGTGGATGTGCTGGATTTGGAAGTTTTGGGTAAAATTGCCAAAAAGCACGGACTCATTTTTATTGTGGACAACTGTTTTGCCACGCCATATTTGCAACAACCCATAAAATTTGGTGCGGATTTGGTGATACACTCCGGAACCAAATTAATGGATGGTCAAGGTAGGGTACTTGGAGGAATTACGGTAGGAAGCGGCGATTTGATGGACAAGGTGTACCGTTTTTCACGTATCACTGGGCCAGCCCTGTCCCCTTTTAATGCATGGGTGTTGTCCCGGAGTTTGGAAACCTTGGCCATTCGGGTGGACAGACATTGTGAAAATGCGCTGAAATTGGCAACGTATCTGGAAGACCATGATAAGATTGAATGGGTAAAATATCCATTCTTGAAATCACATCCCAAGTACGAAATCGCCAAAAAACAGATGAAGGCTGGTGGCAGTGTGGTCGCTTTTGAGGTAAAGGGAGGACTAGAGGCAGGAAGGAAGTTTTTTGATAGCATTGAACTATTGTCCCTATCGGCCAATTTGGGAGATGCAAGGAGTATTGTGACCCACCCGGCATCCACCACGCACAGCAAGCTTACCAGAGAAGAACGCGAATCAGTGGGCATTTCCGATGGTATGGTCCGGATTTCCGTAGGATTGGAGCATATTGATGATATTATTGCAGATATAGAACAAGCATTGGGATAAGTTGTTGCCAACCTATTTTTTGGAAAGTGGATTGCTAAATTTCGTTATATTCGTGTGATGCTCTCAAAGAAGACAAAATACGGATTAAAAGCCTTGACCTACCTTGCCAAAGTGGAAGGTAATGAACCAGTGCAAATTGCAGAGATTGCCAAGCACGAGAATATTTCCCAAAAATTTTTGGAAAGTATCTTGTTGACATTGCGAAGAAATGGTTTTTTAGGCTCTAAAAAGGGAAAAGGGGGAGGCTATTATTTGATCAAAGAGCCGAAAGATATCCCTATGACCACCGTGATGCGGGTACTGGAAGGACCGATAGCCATGGTGCCCTGCGTTAGTCTCAATTTCTACGAAAAATGTGAGGACTGTCCGGATGAGGAAGAATGTTCCGTGCACAAATTAATGCTCCAGGTAAGAGATAGTGCTCTAGATGTCTACAGGAACAATACCCTTGCCGATTTACTTTAAAAGTTTCTAAAAATAAAAGCTTTATCAATAAGAATTTTTTAATAACAATCCTTTTCCATCGTTAATCTACTAAAACTATAGGGTAAAAGTCAAATTAGAGCCTATTTTGCTTTTTGTTCTGGAAATAAATTATACTTTTGAAAACCCTACTAAATCTATGGGGTAATAAACTAAAGTGTGATGATTACTGATCAGTTAATAATAAAAAGAGACGAACAACAAAGCACCTATACAAAGGACAACACTTCTGAAAGCCCCAAAAGAAGCATTGTGAAATCCATAAGTTGGAGAATCGTTGGAACGTTGGATACCATTATAATATCGTGGCTTGTAACAGGAACCCTTAGTTTGGCATTCTCCATTGGCTTAGTGGAACTGGTCACTAAAATGGTGCTTTATTTTTTTCATGAAAGGATTTGGAACGCTATCAAATGGGGTAAATAAAAATAAAGGTTATGGCATTGACTCAAGAAGAAATACAAAATTTGAATCGCCAGTTTAAGGGCATTCCACCACAGGAAATTATATCATGGGCCATTGGTCATGGTAAAAAACCCGTGGTAACGACCAATTTTAGGCCCTACGAAGTCGCAATCCTTCATGCGGTTACCGAAGTGGATAAGAACATCCCGGTAATATGGTGTGATACAGGGTACAATACCCCACAGACCTATAAACATGCCGAAGAGTTGATTGCCAGATTGGAACTCAATATAAAACTATATGTCCCAAAGCAAACTACCGCACATCGTGATGCGGTTATGGGCATTCCACAAATAGATGATCCATTGCACAAAGAATTTACGGAGCAAGTAAAGTTGGAGCCATTCCGAAGGGCAATGGAAGAACATGGGCCGGATGTATGGTTTACGAACCTGCGCAAAGGTCAGACAGCCCTTAGGGATTCATTGGATGTTTTGAGTTTGAGCAAGGATGGGGTGCTTAAGGTAAGTCCATTTTACCATTGGAGTGACACTCAATTGGATGCTTACTTAAAACAACACCAATTGCCCAATGAGCACAAGTATTTCGATCCCACAAAAGTATTGGCCAACCGTGAATGTGGTTTGCATACCTAATACATAGTAATTGTCACCTTGAGCATAAGCCTTAAAAACATAGAACATTGAGTACACTCACAGAAGAAATCAAAAAAAAGGAGTCCTTGAATGGTGCTGATAGACCGAGTGCAAATGCACTGGAGCATGAAGCCATTTACATATTGCGGGAAGTAGCGGCACAGTTTGAAAAACCCGTACTGTTGTTTTCCGGAGGGAAAGATTCCATAACCTTGGTGCGTTTGGCCCAAAAAGCATTTTGGCCCGCCAAGATTCCATTTCCATTGATGCATATAGACACAGGCCACAACTTTCCCGAAACTATTGAGTTCAGGGATAAATTGGTAAAAGAGTTGGGAGTGGAGCTGATTGTGCGTAATGTCCAGGACTCCATTGATGAAGGAAAAGTAGTGGAGGAAACAGGTAAATACGCCAGTAGAAATATGTTGCAGACCACAACGTTGTTGGATGCCATAGAAGAATTCAAATTTGATGCCTGTATCGGAGGGGCACGAAGGGACGAAGAAAAAGCACGGGCCAAGGAACGTATTTTTTCGGTCCGGGATGATTTTGGCCAGTGGGATGAAAAGAACCAACGGCCAGAATTGTTCGATATGCTCAACGGAGAAATTGAAATAGGTCAAAATGTACGGGTGTTCCCGATAAGTAATTGGACCGAATTGGATGTTTGGAGCTATATCCAAAAAGAAAACATAGAAATACCGTCCATCTATTTTGCACACAAAAGGAATACTTTTCTTCGCGATGGGTTGATTTGGTCCGCCGAGGACGATGTTGTTTTTAGGGCAGATGATGAACCGGTGGAAGAAAGAATGGTGCGTTTTAGAACCGTTGGAGATATGAGTTGTACCGCAGCGGTAGAATCCTATGCAGACACCATTGATAAGGTAGTGGCGGAAATCAGGGATTCCAGAATTTCGGAAAGAGGTGCCCGGATTGATGACAAACGTTCCGAAGCAGCCATGGAAAAACGCAAACAACAAGGATACTTTTAATAGGAAAAGCAATGGAAGTTTTAAAAATAGCAACTGCAGGAAGTGTGGATGATGGTAAAAGTACCTTGATCGGAAGGTTATTGTACGATACAAAATCAATGACCGACGATAAATTGGAGGCCATTGAACGGACCAGTAAACAAAAAGGCTACGATTACCTGGATTTTTCGTTGGCTACCGACGGATTGGTGGCGGAAAGAGAGCAGGGAATCACCATCGATGTGGCCCATATCTACTTTTCCACCGCAACCAAAAGCTACATTATAGCCGATACACCTGGCCACGTGGAATATACACGTAACATGGTCACAGGGGCATCAACATCACAAGCATCCATTATTCTGATAGATGCTAGAAAAGGTGTTATCGAACAGACGCACCGCCACTTCTTTATCAATAATTTATTGCGGGTGAAAGATGTGATCGTGGCCATCAACAAGATGGACTTGGTGGATTTTTCGGAGCAAACCTATAACAGCATCAAGACCGATTTTGAGGAGTTGATGAAGAAAAGGGATTATCAAGATCAAAATATCACCTTTATTCCTGTAAGCGCCCTCAAGGGGGACAATGTGGTGAATCGTTCCCAAAACACGCCTTGGTACAAAGGGCAGACACTCTTGGAACATTTGGAAGAACTGGACCAAAGGGATGTTTACAATACAGGTACCCCACGGTTTCCGGTACAGTATGTCATACGTCCGAAAACTGAGGATTACCATGATTTTCGGGGATTTGCGGGGAAAGTGTACGGAGGTGAGCTCAATGTGGGCGACGAAATTGTGGTGTTGCCCTCCATGACCCGTTCCAGAATCAAGGCGATTTATTTTTACAACAAACAGTATAAAACCGCACCAAGACGATCCTCGGTAACAATTACTTTGGAAGATGAGGTAAACGTGAGTAGGGGTGATATGTTGGTCCGGGCCGGAGACTTGCCAACCGTGGACAAACAATTGACGGCAACGGTGTCGTGGATGGATAGCGACAGTCTTGCCCCTGGAGGAAAGTACGTGCTTCAGCATGGGGTTAACAAAGTGCTGGCCAAGGTTGATGCCATTGAACATAAGATCCATCCTGATTACTCGGGAATCGAAGAAAATGTAAGTTCCCTGCAAATGAATGACATTGCCAAAGTACGACTAAGACTGAACAAACCTATTTTTTATGATAGGTTCAAAGATCACCGTACCAATGGTTCCTTCATTTTGATTGATAGCAAAACAAACAACACAGCAGGCGTGGGATTTATTGAATAATTTCCACCGTAGTTCGGTTTGGGTTAGGAGTGTTTTTTCATATTAACCTATAAAAAAGATAGGAAAACTAGATTATGCAAAGTTTTAGAACAGAAATAGAAAACCCGATTGTTGAGAAGGATATTATTGAATTGGAGAGAAAAATTCATCAGTTCAAGGGAGGCAACATCGATGAAGAAAAGTTCAGAAGTCTTCGATTGGCGCGTGGCATTTATGGACAGCGCCAGCCCGGAGTACAAATGATACGTATCAAATTGCCTTATGGAAAGGTGACTTCCCATCAATTGCTCCGCATTGCCGATGTTTCCGATGAATATTCCCGCGGACGGTTGCATATCACGACCCGTCAGGATATCCAGATCCATTATGTGGATTTGGAACGCACCCCTGAGCTTTGGGCGCAACTGGAGAAGGATAAAGTAACTATTCGCGAAGCTTGTGGGAACACGGTCAGGAATGTGACCGCTAGCGAAACCGCAGGAATTGATGTTGACGAACCATTCGATGTATCACCCTATGCCCATGCTGTTTTTGAATACTTTCTAAGAAACCCGATTGGTCAGGAAATGGGAAGAAAATTCAAGGTTTCCTTTTCCGCCAGTGATGCTGATACGGGACTTTCTTATATGCACGATCTTGGTTTTATCGCCAAAGAAAAAAAAGGGGAAAGAGGTTTTAAGGTAATGTTGGGCGGTGGATTGGGTTCGCAGCCACGCCATGCGGATAAACTTTATGACTTCTTGCCGACCGATAAAATTATCCCTTTAATGGAAGGTGTAATCCGGGTGTTTGATAGATATGGGGAAAGAAAAAGCAGGGCAAAAGCCCGTATGAAATTTCTGTTGAAAGACATTGGTCTGGAAGGTTTCAAAAAGTTACTGGAGGAAGAACAATTGGCCATACCACATAAAACCTATCCCATCAGCTTTGAAGCGTATCCAAAAGTAAAAGTTGCAGAGGTTGAGACCCCAAAAGTTGTAATAGACGATCAAGTAGCATTTGAGCAGTGGAAATCCACCAACTTAGTACCTCAAAAACAGGAAGGTTATGTAGCAATCGGGATTAAAGTGCTTCTGGGCGATTTCTATACCGACAAGGCCCGTGAATTGGCAAAGTTGGTGCAGGATTATGCCGCAGGCGAGATTCGTTTGTCGCTAAGACAAAACATATTGATTCCTTATGTGAAGAAAGAATTGGTTCCTTTCTTTTATCAAAAACTGAGAAAAATGGGTTTTGCCGAAGCTGGCTACAACAAGGCTTTGGATATTACGGCCTGTCCTGGAACCGATACCTGTAACTTGGGGATTGCTAGTAGTACAGGAATAGCCGATGAATTGGAAAGGTTGATCAAGGCAGAATACCCCCAATACATCAATAATCCCGATGTAGTGATAAAAATCAGTGGCTGTATGAACGCTTGCGGACAGCACAATATGGCCCACATCGGATTCCAAGGAATGTCCATAAGGACCAAGGATAAATTAGTGGCCCCTGCCCTTCAGGTATTGTTGGGGGGAGGGAACTATGGTGATGGCAGGGCAAGATTTGCGGATAAAGTGGCCAAAATTCCAAGCAAGCGTGGACCACAAGCACTTCGACTTATTTTGGATGATTTTGAAGCCAATGGAAAAGGCTTGTCATTCACAGATTATTATGAGGAAAAAGGACAGCATTACTTTTATGATTTTCTAAAACCGTTGACCAATGTGGACAACCTTACCCAAGAAGATTTTATCGATTGGGGCAACGAAGAAAAATATAAAAAAGAGATAGGAATCGGGGAATGTGCCGGTGTCATCGTTGATTTGGTGGCCACCTTGTTTTTTGATAGTAAGGAGAAGATTGAAAATGCCGAAGAGGCCATCGGGGAAGGGAAGTGGGCAGCAAGTATCTATTACGCCTATCAGTCCATGGTAAATTCTGCCAAAGCATTGTTGACAGCTGAAAAAGTAAAGACCAATACCCATGCAAGTATCATTAAGGATTTTGATAGACTGTATGTGGAAACAGGAAAAATAGCCTTTGAGGACGGGTTTGCAAACCTGGTTCTTCAATTGAACAAGAACGAACCATCTGAAGCATTCGCAAAAAAGTATTTGGAAGATGCCAAAACCGTTTTGGACAGGTTGGAAACGTTCAGAAAATTAGAGTTGGAACATGCATAGAGGAAAGTTAACGGTCGTGGGCGCAGGTCCAGGTGATGTGGATTTGATTACCCTAAAAGGGGTCAAGGTCCTGCAAAGTGCGGACGTCGTGCTTTATGATGCATTGGTATCACCGGAATTGTTGGAATATGCCCCAACTGACGAGAAAATATTTGTGGGCAAACGCAAGGGATGTTATTCGTACCAACAAGAACAAATCAATGATTTGATCGTTGAGCGGGCCACTCAAGGATTGCAGGTGGTCAGATTAAAAGGAGGTGATCCTTTTGTATTTGGCAGAGGTGCTGAAGAAATGGAACATGCAGCTAAATACGGAGTGGAAGTCGCTGTTGTACCAGGAATCTCATCCTGTGTTTCTGTGCCTGCGTCCCAAAATATCCCAGTGACCAAAAGAGGCGCGACTGAAAGTTTTTGGGTGATAACCGGAACCACCAAAGAACATAAACTGTCCAACGACGTAACACTGGCCGCAAAATCCAATGCAACCGTGATTATCCTTATGGGAATGTCAAAATTGGAGGAAATCATGGGACTCTTCAAAGACGAAGGAAAAGAAAATATACCAGTGGCCATTATTCAGAACGGCACTACGGAAAACGAAAAAATAGGCATTGGCACTGTTGCTTCTATTGAGAACAAGGCAAGGGAGCAGCAGTTGTCCAATCCTGCCATTATTGTTATCGGTGAAGTGGTGAACCACCGTCAGATAATATTGGATATTCAAAATGAATATCAACACTAGGGAAAAGAATTGCTAAAGAAAGGATGAAATGGTCAGCTCCATCGGAGTATAGGCCAAATTAATAGTAGAATTATGATCAAAACAGATATCGTTATCATCGGAGCAGGTCCAACAGGACTGTTCACCGTTTTTGAAGCGGGATTACTTAAACTAAAATGCCATTTAATAGACGCCTTGCCCCAACCGGGAGGTCAATGTGCTGAGATTTATCCAAAAAAGCCCATTTATGATATTCCTGCCTATCCCGAGATTTTGGCAGGTACCTTGGTGGATAACCTTATGGAGCAAATCAAACCTTTTGAACCTGGTTTTACCTTGGGTGAACGCGCAGAAACTTTGGACAGGCAAGAAGATGGCTCCTATATCGTTACCACGAACAAGGGAACACAGCACCACGCTCCTATAGTGGTAATCGCCGGTGGATTGGGGTCTTTTGAACCTAGAAAGCCCATGATTCCAAATATTGGACTTTTTGAAAGTAAAGGGGTGGAGTATATGATCAAAGACCCTGAACAGTTCCGTGATAAAAAAGTGGTCATTTCCGGTGGAGGCGATTCCGCATTGGACTGGGCCATATTTTTGGCCGATGTGGCCTCCGAAGTTTCCTTGGTACACCGAAGAAATGAATTTCGTGGTGCCCTAGATTCTGTGGAAAAAGCAAGGGAACTTGCCAAATTGGGCAAAATTCAATTGTATACGAAAGCTGAGGTCAAGGAAATCCATGGTAAGGACCATTTGCAAGCGGTGGTCATAAAATTCAATGATGAAGAAAAAGAGCAAGCCTATGTGGAAACCGATTATTTTATACCATTATTTGGGTTGTCACCAAAATTGGGGCCATTGGGCAATTGGGGCTTGGAAATTGAGAAAAATGCCATCAAAGTGAACAATGCCAAAGATTACCAGACCAATCTTCCAGGCGTGTTTGCCATTGGAGATGTCAACACGTACCCTGGAAAACTGAAATTGATCCTTTCTGGGTTCCACGAAGCTGCCGTGATGTGTCAATATGCCTATCAAATCATAAATCCAAACAAACGATTTGTAATGAAGTACACCACCGTAGGGGGAGTTGAAGGATTTGATGGTTCTAAAAAAGAAGCCAAAAAAGAAGTGGTACAAAGCATTAATTAATACAAATTAGTTTTTAGAAGAGAAAATGCCTTCCAGAAGAAATTTTGGGGGGTGTTTTTGATTTTAATATAAAAACATCTAAAAAATGGCTTGATGATGGCACAACCTATTAATTTTGTTTGACAGGATTAAATCAAAACAATGGCAAATAGCAAAATAGCATTGGTTACAGGAGGTAGTCGGGGTCTTGGTGAAAATATGGCCATCCGACTTGCAGAAAAGGGGTTGGACGTTATCGTAACCTATAAATCCAATAAGGAGGAGGCGGATAAAACCGTAGCTGAAATAGAAAAGTTGGACCAGAAAGCTTATGCTCTTCAACTGGATGTCTCTAAGAGTGGAAAATTTATGGCGTTCGCAGATGAAGTGAAAAAGGTGTTGGACTCGCATTTCAATGCATCCAAAATCGATTTCTTGGTCAACAATGCCGGGATTGGGATCAATGTGCCGCTTGTTGAAACAACAGAGGAACAGTTCGATATCCTTGTGGATATTCATTTTAAAGGCACTTTTTTCTTGACCCAAAAATTATTGCCCATCATTTCCGATGGAGGTGGGATAGTGAATATTTCCAGTGGTTTGGCACGGTTTTCATTCCCCGGTTATTCGGTGTATGGCTCCTTGAAGGCTGCGATAGATACCTTGACGAGATATCAGGCAAAAGAACTGGCCAGTAGAAAAATAAGGGCGAATGTTGTGGCCCCAGGTGGGGTTGAAACGGATTTTGCAGGAGGAGTAAACAAAACGGACGAAAACAAACGGACTGCCATTGCCAATATTACTGCATTGGGTCGCATGGGAAAACCTGATGATATTGGTGGGGTCGTTGCTTTTTTGTGCACTGAGGATGCCAAGTGGATCAACGGACAACGTATTGAAGTATCGGGAGGATTGTTGCTTTAAAATTATTGGCTGTAAGCGATGAAAACGGGTTAAGGGATCAATCCGTTCCTATATTGTTGGTTTTCTAAAAATTAAACCCCTTTTTTTGCTTTTCACTAAGGAGTACCGTTTCTTTGCAATTCAGTTCATTTATAAATTGAAAGTGTTATCAAGAAAGGTGGAGGGATTGGACCCTGTGAAGCCTTAGCAACCCTCGGCCTCGAGAAGGTGCTACATTCTACCCTGTTCCTGTATCAACTTTCGGGAAGGAAGCAGTAAATCCTGCCAAAAGGGAAGGATAACGAAAAGAATACAACAAGTATACACGCACTTTTCTTGATCTCACTACATCCTTTTTGAAGGGTAAATTGTATTATGGAAAAAATTGAAGACATATTAAAAAAACGGATTTTGGTGCTGGATGGGGCCATGGGCACTATGTTGCAGCAATATAAATTCGACGAGAAGGATTTTCGTGGAGAGCGGTTCAAAGATTGGCCAAGTGATCTACAGGGAAACAACGATTTGTTGTCCTTGACACAACCAGAGGCTGTCAAAGAGGTCCATCGGGCATTTTTGGAGGCTGGTGCGGACATTATCGAGACCAATACTTTCTCCGGGACAACCATTGCTATGGCGGATTATGGCATGGAGAAATTGGTATATGAATTGAATTTTGAATCGGCCAAGATTGCTAGGGAAGTTGCCGACGAATTTACCAAAAAGGACCCTGATAAACCTAGATTTGTCGCCGGAAGTATGGGCCCTACCAATAAAACGGCCAGCATGTCCCCGGATGTCAACGATCCTGGATATAGAGCCGTTTCCTTTGATGAACTTCGCAAAGCATACAAAGAACAGGTAGAGGCGCTACTTGATGGTGGAGTGGACCTTTTATTGGTGGAGACGATTTTTGATACCCTCAATGCAAAGGCAGCACTTTTTGCCATAGAAGAAGTGAAGGATGAACGCCATATTGAAGTTCCGATAATGGTCAGTGGAACCATTACCGATGCCTCTGGAAGAACATTGTCCGGACAGACGGCGGAGGCTTTTCTGATATCCATTTCCCATATACCTATATTGTCCGTTGGATTCAATTGTGCATTGGGTGCTAAACAACTGGTACCCCATTTGGAAGTAATTTCCGCAAAATCGGAATTTGCTACCTCCGCACACCCGAACGCTGGGTTGCCAAATGCATTTGGCGAGTATGATGAAACCCCCGAACAAATGGCGGCACAGATAAAGGAGTATTTGGAAAAAGGCCTGGTGAACATTGTGGGAGGTTGTTGTGGAACAACCCCAGAGCATATTCGACTTATTGCGGATTTGGTGAAGGGTTATAAACCAAGAAAGCTTTTGAATCCAGCATAGTTTAGGACTTATGGAAAAAGAGAATGAAAAACAAATAAGGAACAAACAACAGCGATACCTAAAACTATCGGGCCTTGAACCTTTAATCGTAACCCCGGAAAGCAATTTTATCAATGTGGGGGAACGAACCAATGTTGCCGGTTCCAAAAGATTTTTGAGGCTGATCAAAGAAGAAAAGTTTGATGAGGCCCTAGACATTGCCCGCCAACAGGTTGAAGGTGGTGCCCAAATCATCGATGTGAACATGGATGATGGTATGATCGATGGGAAAGAAGCCATGGTCAGATTTTTGAACTTGATTGTTTCCGAGCCCGATATTGCACGGGTTCCCATTATGATCGATAGTTCCAAATGGGAAATCATTGAAGCTGGATTGCAAGTGGTTCAGGGCAAATGTGTGGTAAATTCCATAAGCCTAAAAGAAGGAAAAGAGGAATTTGTGCGCCATGCCAAATTGATCAAACGATATGGGGCAGCTGTCATTGTAATGGCTTTTGATGAAGTTGGTCAGGCAGATACTTTGGAACGTAGAAAAGAAATCGCAAAGCGTTCTTACGATATCTTGGTCAACGAAGTCAACTTTCCACCCGAGGATATCATTTTCGACCTCAATATTTTTCCTGTTGCCACCGGAATGGACGAGCATAAGAACAACGCCATCGATTTTATCGAAGGTACGCGTTGGGTGCGTGAAAATTTGCCTTATTGCAGTGTAAGTGGTGGGGTAAGCAATGTTTCGTTCTCGTTCAGGGGGAACAATCCCGTTCGTGAGGCCATGCATTCTGCATTTTTGTTCCATGCGATCAAGGCAGGGATGAACATGGGGATCGTGAACCCGACCATGTTGGAAGTATATGACGATATTCCCAAAGACTTACTGGAACACGTGGAAGATGTATTGCTCAATAGACGTGATGATGCCACGGAACGACTATTGGAGTTTGCGGAGACCGTAGTGGGAACTGCCAAAGAAAGTAAAGTTGATTTGTCTTGGCGGGAAGAGCCATTGCAAGATCGTATTACCCGTGCCCTGGTCAAGGGGATCGATCAATATATCATTGAAGATGTGGAAGAGGCCCGTCAGCAGGCAACAATGCCCTTGGAAGTGATCGAGGGAAACCTGATGGCCGGGATGAACGTCGTCGGGGACCTTTTCGGAAGTGGAAAAATGTTTTTGCCGCAAGTGGTGAAATCCGCAAGGGTAATGAAGAAGGCCGTAGCATATTTGACCCCCTTTATTGAAGCATCAAAAGATAAGAACGCCAAACCGGCCGGAAAGATATTGATGGCGACCGTAAAAGGTGATGTACACGATATTGGAAAGAATATTGTAAGTGTGGTCCTCGCTTGTAACAATTATAAAATTGTGGATCTGGGCGTGATGGTGCCACCGGAAAAAATCATCAATAAAGCCAAAGAGGAACAGGTGGATATTATTGGTTTGAGCGGTTTGATCACCCCTTCCTTGGATGAAATGGTCTTTTTGGCCAAGGAAATGGAGCGTCAAAACTTTGATGTTCCCCTTTTGATCGGTGGTGCTACCACAAGTAAAGCCCATACCGCGGTAAAAATAGACCCACAATACAGTCAGGCTGTTGTCCATGTGAACGATGCATCCAGAGCAGTGACGGTGGTGGGGGATTTGCTCCAGGATGAGACTTCCGACAAGTATAAAAAATCCATCAAACTGGATTATGAGAGTTTTAGGGACAAGTTTTTGAGCCGTTCCAAGCATAAGGAATATTTGACTCTGGAACAGGCAAGGGAGAATAAATTCCAAATTGACTGGAACCCATCAGATATCAAAAAACCGAACCAATTGGGCATTGAGGTGTGGGAAGATTTCGATTTGGACAAACTAGAGGAATTTATAGATTGGACCCCCTTCTTTCGTAGCTGGGACTTGCACGGGAAGTATCCTGATATATTAACGGATGATGTAGTTGGCGAACAAGCCACCGAACTATTTAAGGATGCCAAGGAGCTCTTGAGTAAAATTTTGGACGAAAAATTACTGAAGGCCAAGGCCATTTTTGGACTGTTCCCTGCCAATCAAATCAATGAAGACGATATTGAAGTTGAGAAAGATGGTGAAACCTTTGTTTTTAGGACGCTTCGTCAACAATTGAAAAAGCGTGAAGGGGTTCCCAATATCGCCTTGGCGGATTTTATCGCCCCAAAAGATTCAGGAATTCAGGATTATATGGGCTGTTTTTGTGTGAGCACAGGTTTTGGAACGCAAGAACTGGCCGCTGAGTTTGAGAAAAACCACGATGATTACAATTCCATTATGATCAAAGCTTTGGCGGATAGATTGGCTGAAGCTTTTGCGGAATATCTGCATAAAGAGGTACGAACAAAATACTGGGGCTATGCACTTGATGAAGACTTGGACAATACCGAGTTGATTAAAGAAAAATACCGTGGAATCCGTCCAGCACCTGGTTATCCTGCCTGTCCAGATCATTTGGAAAAACTGACCATTTGGGAAATGTTGGAGGTCGAGGAAAACATAGGCGTGAAATTGACTGATAGTTTGGCTATGTGGCCAGCTGCCAGTGTCAGCGGATATTATTTTGGACATCCACAAGCCAAATATTTTGGATTGGGAAAGATAAAGGAAGACCAAGTGCAGGACTTTGCCGAACGAAAAAACATAACATTGGAGAAAGCCCAAAAATGGCTGGCTCCCAATATAGTTGATAGCTAAGAGTTAAGAGTTCATGGAGTATACTGATTTGGAAGTTTGGAAGGAGTCAAGACAGTTGGTCAATTTGGTTTATGGCATCACCAGAGTTTTTCCTAATGAAGAAATTTATGGTTTAACCAATCAGATGAGACGGAGTAGTTGTTCCGTACCATCTAATATTGCAGAAGGATGTGGAAGAAAAACACCAAATGATACCATACGATTTTTACACATTGCAAGAGGGTCTCTGTATGAATTGGAAACTCAATTGTATTTGTCATTGGATCAAGAATATTTGAATAAGGAATCATTAGATGCCATTATGGATCAACTTATCCTTTCCAAAAAGTTATTGAATGGTTTTATTAATTATTATGGTTCTCTTTAATCTTTACCCATCTACCAAAAACCATTAACCAAGAACTAATAAAATGAAAATTACCGAACACATAAAAAAAGCGGGTGGAAAAACCCTCTTCAGTTTTGAGATAGTACCGCCTGTAAAAGGGAAAAGTATTCAGGAACTCTATAAAAATATAGACCCTTTAATGGAGTTCAAACCTCCATTCATTGATGTGACCACCTCTAGGGAAGAGTACATCTATAAGGAAAAGGATGGCTTGTTGGACAAAAAACTGACCCGTACCCGTCCAGGAACTTTGGGTATCTGTGCCTCATTAAAACATAAGTATGATGTGGATACCGTGCCCCATGTGCTGTGTGGTGGGTTTACCAAAGAAGAGACCGAGTATCTTTTAGTGGACTGCCAATATTTGGAGATAGAAAATGTGATGGCATTGCGCGGGGATGCCCGAAAAGAGGAAAGATATTTCACCCCCACCAAAGGTGGACATCGATATGCTTCGGAATTGGTGAAGCAGATTAACGATATTAATCACGGAAACTATTTGCACGATTCCATTGAATCCAGTGATTGTGGTGATTTCTGTATCGGTGTGGCGGGCTATCCAGAAAAACACATGGAGGCGCCATCCTTGCAATCCGATTTAAAAAGGTTGAAGGAAAAAGTGGATTTGGGAGCCGATTATGTGGTGACACAGATGTTTTTTGACAATCAAAAATTCTTTGAATTTGTGAAGGCGGCCCGAGAAATGGGCATTGACGTTCCAATCATACCGGGAATAAAACCTATAGCGGTCAAAAAACATTTGCAATTATTGCCGCAAGTTTTTAGAGTGGATATTCCCCAGGATTTGATAAATGCTGTAGAAGCCTGCAAAGACAATAAAGAAGTGCGTCAAGTTGGTATAGAATGGGCAATTCAACAATCAAAGGAATTAAAAGAAGCTGGAGTACCTGTCTTACATTACTATTCCATGGGAAAATCGGATAATATAAAGGCAATTGCCAAGGAACTTTTTTAATTTTCCTACTTTAGCTATCCATGAAGCACCTACTTTATTTGGTATTTCTACTATGTTTTTGCTTTGGATTCTCCCAAGAACCGGAAATCCCAAAAGTATATACCTTGGATGTCAACCAATTTTATGGGTCCATACTTTTGCATAACCCGGATATTTCGCATTTGATCACAAATCATCCAGCGGGTCTTATTTTGGGGGTAAGCCGAAAAACATTCGGACAAAAGGAATGGGAAGCCGATTTTGGTTATCCTGATACCGGTTATACTTTTATCTATCACAACACCAACAATCCTACCCTTGGCGATCACTACGGGCTGTACGGCCATTATAATTTCTATTTTTTTAAAAGAAATGTCCAGTTGCGGGTCGCACATGGGTTGGCATACAATACAAACCCGTATGACAAAGAGGATAATTTTAGGAACAATGCCTACGGGAGCCACCTATTGAGCAGTACTTTATTGATGTTGAACTATCAGAAAGAAAATTTAGTGGCTGGATTGGGCGTAAATGCAGGACTGTCTTTTATCCACTATTCCAACGCCAATTTTAAGGCTCCCAATACATCGACCAATACATTTTCCGTGAATTTCGGGTTGACATATAATTTGGACCATGAAACATCTTTTGAATATCTAAAACCGGAATCAACAGGTAAAATAACCGAACCGATTCGCTATAATTTGGTGCTTCGTGGAGGTGCCAACGAAAGTGATGTGATCAATATGGGACGTTATGGTTTTGCCATTGTTTCAATCTATGCTGACAAGCGTTTGGGAAAGCGCAGTGCCATTCAATTGGGAACGGACGTTTTCTTTTCAAACTTTTTAAAAGAGCTGATAAGGTATCAATCCACCTCTTTCCCAGAACTCGATGTGGATCCAAATACGGATTACAAAAGAGTGGGTTTGTTTTTGGGACATGAATTGTTTGTCAATAAAATGAGCATTGTGGCCCAATTGGGCTATTATGTGTATTATCCTTTTGATTTTGAGGGAAGGATATATAATCGAATCGGGATTAAGAGATATTTTGGCAATAAAATATTTGGTGCGGTCACATTAAAATCACACAGTGCCAAAGCAGAGGCAGTTGAATTTGGAATAGGGGTAAGATTATAAGTATTGAGATTTGAGATGATAGCAATGAGAAGATTTTATGCATTTGGAAAAATCACTGCGAGTGTGGTCAAGAATTCAGTGCTTTTCATCTTCGTTCTTCTTTTTATTTCCTGTAACGGGGACAATGTTCCAGATTGTTTTCAAAATGCTGGGGATATTGTTAGGGAAACGGTCGATGTTCCGGAATTTACCACCATAACAGTTTTTGAAAATTTGAACGTGGTCTTAAAACAGGGAGACGAACAGCGAGTGGACATTGAAACTGGAGAATATTTGCTGAATGATGTTACTGCGGTGGTAGAGGAGGGGCGTCTCATCCTAAGAAACGACAATGGCTGTAATTATGTCCGGGACTATGGAATGACCACGGTCTATGTTACATCTCCCAATATTACAGAAGTCCGTAGTGGTACCGGACTGCTAATTTCCAGTGATGGCGTTTTAAGCTATCCGAGCCTTACTTTAATTGCCGAAAGCTACAACAACCCTGAAACCGAGACCACCGACGGTTCTTTTGATTTGGAATTAAAGGCAACCACAGTAAGAGTTACGGTCAATGGTATCGCCTATTTTAAATTAGGTGGAAACACGGAAAACTTTAATGTTACCGTGGCAGCTGGTGATTCCAGAATTGAGGCAGAAAATATGGAAGCCACCAATGTGACCATCAACCATAGGGGATCCAATGATATCTTTGTTAACCCACAACAAAGTTTGAGCGGGGTTATCAGGGGTACGGGTGATGTGATCAGTGTGAACACACCTCCCGAAGTGGATGTAGAGGAATTGTTCAATGGTAGGTTGATATTTCAAGATTGAAAAAACACAGGCAAACAATGATGGATATCTTTCTTCCCCATTATATTTCTGAGTAATTTAGAATTTCAAATCTACAGTTTGGGTCGACTTTTTACATACTTCAAATGTCTCTTGTCCCCTTTTCCTAAAGTAAAACCGTTGGACGGGATGGAAGGGTTGGAAAGAGCCGATGTGCTTTTCCATAATCTTGTAGCGGAAAAGAAAGTGCCCGGGTTGGCCGTTACCATTTTGGATCGTGGTAAACTGGTTCTGGAAAAAGGATATGGTTTTTCAAACTTCGAGAATAGAAAACGCATAGATCCGAAGCAAACCATTTTTCGTATCGCCAGTATATCCAAATGTATTACGGGTCTGGCTTTGGGTAAAATGATGGAAGAGGGAATCGTGGACTTGGATAGGTCTTTTTATACTTATGTGCCCTATTACCCCAAAAAACGATATGATTTTACCTTGCGACAACTGGCAGGTCATATCGCGGGGGTAAGGGGATATCGAGGTAAAGAATTTGCTTTGAACCAAGATTATTCCATACAGGAGGGGGTCGAAATCTTTAAAAATGACCCGCTGCTTTTTGAACCGGGAAGTAATTATCTCTACAACAGTTTTGATTTTGTACTGCTGTCCTTGGCGATGCAAGAGGCCAGTGGTGTGCCATTTCATAAATATGTTGAAGAAAACGTGTTGAAACCATTGGGAATGGAAAATACCTTCCCGCGGGAAGATGGAGTTGAGAATTTGGCAGAGTTCTATACCAAACGGACGTTGTGTTTTAAAAGATCCGTGGAAGTAAACAATACATACAAATTGGCAGGAGGAGGGTTTTTGTCCACTTCTGAAGATGTGGCCAAACTGGGGCAATCCATTTTAGAGCGTAAATTGCTCAAAAAAGAAACCTATGATCAATTGTTGACTTCCCAAACGGTTGATGGTAAACCTACATACTATGGTCTTGGATTTCAAGTAAGCCAAGATAACAAGGGCAGGGCATTTGTTGGCCATGTCGGGAATAGTGTTGGAGCCTATACCAACCTTTTTGTGTATCCCGAAGCGGAAAAAGTGGTCGCTGTGTTGATTAACTGCACAGACCCAAAGGTGCAATCAGTTTTGGATGGGGCGATCGATTCTGTTTTTAAGCATAATGCCTAAACTTTAACGGCCAATTCCGACTCTATTTCCAACGCGTACTTTTTACACAGGTCAAGTGTATCCGTCACATCCTTCATGGTAGTCCTTGGGTTGATCAAGCACATACGCAGTACAATTTGTCCGTTCAAAATTGTGGTGACCAACAATGCTTTGCGGGATTCCACCACTTTTTCAGAAATGTACTGGTTGATCTTATCCAATTCCTGTTCCGAGTATTTCTTATTGATAGGGTTATACCTAAAGTTGATGACCGCCAAGGTTGCAGGAAAAACTACTTCCCAACTTTTGCTTCCCCGGAGCAGCGTTTCAACTTCTTCCGCCAAATCAATATTATAGGTAATGGCATCGCGAAACTCTTTCAACCCAAAAGTCTTGAGCGACATATAGAATTTAAGGGCCCTGAATCTACGGGTCAACTGTATGCCGTGATCGTAAAAATTGATTTCGGAGGTGTTTCCTTCGATATCTCTCAAATATTCAGGTTTTTCGGTAAAAGTATTGCTGAGGTTTTTGTGGTTCCTTACCAATAGGCAACCCATTTCATAAGGTTGGAAAAACCATTTATGCGGATCCACCGTCAATGAATCCGCTTTTTCAATGCCCTTCATGGCTTTTTTGCCTTTTTTGGATAGAATGGCAGCCCCTCCGTAGGCACCATCAATATGGAACCAAATGTCTTCTTTTTTACAAATGTCTCCCAATTCCACCAATGGGTCAACAGTCCCTGTATTGGTCGTCCCGGCCGTGGCTATCAAACAAAATGGATGGAGCCCCTCCAATCTATCCTTGGCAATACAGTTTTTCAACTTATTGACCGCAAATTTAAATTCGTTGTCGGTCGGTATAATTCTGATTTGTTCTTTTTTGAACCCCAAGACCCGAATCGCCTTAATGTTGGATGAGTGGGCCTGGTCCGAAAGATAAATAACGGCTTTGGAAAAATCAGCGCCACACTTGACCCTACGTGCTGTAACTACAGCTGTAAGGTTGGCCATGGATCCTCCGCTGGTAAAAATACCTCCACCTTTTTTCTTTGGAAAACCGAAAATTTTCAACAACCATTGAATGGTTACAATTTCCAATTCGGCAGCAGCCGGACTGGCAGCCCATCCCCCAGAAAAGATATTGTAGCCAGTCGCGAGCGCATCCGCCATAACACTGACATAGTTGCTGGGTCCCGGAACAAAGGAAAATGACTTTGGATGGGCCATATTGGCACTATTGGTCATTACTTTTTCCAGAACAAATTGGAGTACTTGGGATGGGTCTGAACCTTGTTCGGGGGCTTCCTCCAAAAACAAGGATTCCATTTCTTCCCTTGACCCAACGGCAACGGGTAATTTTTCGTGTTGGGTAGCGTGGTGTTCCACAATGGCATCAACAATTTGATACCCATAGTTTTTCATTTCTTCTTTGGAAAGTTCCAATCTGGCCTTGTTCTTCTTCATAAGTCCGTTTTGTTCTGAACCACAAAAATACCATATTTTCAACGGTTTTTTTGTCCGATTTTGGAGCCGCGTCAATTCAAAATGGGGAAATAAGGTTATGAAGTGAGTTCTGTGAAAAGACTTTCCAGGTTTTTGTTCTTTCTACTCAGCTGGAGTGTCTTTAATCGGTTGTCGTGGGCAAAATCGAACACGGCAGGACGCATGTCCTTGGAGGTGCTAAAAGTGAGTTCGTAAACAAAACCTCCTGTATTTTTTACTTTTGAAACATTTGGCAGTTGATGCAATAATTGTTCTTCCACCCGATAATCAAATTCCACTTCAATAATCTGTTCCTCCGCTTCACGTAGCTCTTCCAATTTCTTGTCGGCCACCAATCGTCCTTTGTTGATGATGATCACACGATCGCAAACGGCTTCCACTTCTTTCATAATGTGTGTGGAAAGCAATATGGTCTTTTCCTTTCCGATTTCACGGATCAGTTTTCGAATCTCGATGAGTTGGTTGGGGTCCAACCCCGTGGTGGGCTCGTCCAAGATCAGAACCTCTGGGTCGTGCAACAGGGCGGCGGCAAGGCCGACCCTCTGACGGTATCCTTTGGATAACTGGCCTATTTTTTTATGGGATTCGGGGGACAGGCCTGTTTGTTCAATAACATCGTAGATTTTGGATTTGTCAACCCTGTAAACGTCTGCGTTGAATGCCAGGTATTCCCTTACATACATTTCCAGGTACAAAGGATTGTGCTCGGGCAAATATCCAATACTTTTTTGAACATCTTTTGCGGCATCCAAAACATCGAACCCATTGACCGAAGCCTCGCCGCTATCCGCTTTGTAATAGGTGGTGAGAACACGCATCATAGTGGACTTGCCAGCTCCATTCGGGCCTAAAAAACCTACAACTTCACCCTTGTCAATGGTAAAGGAGACATTGTCGAGTGCTTTTTGCGAACCAAAGGTTTTGGTGATGTTCTGTACGGTGATGGACATTAAAGAATGATTTGTTTATATCAAAAATACACTTTTAGATTTTTTAATCCTTGGGTTTTAAAAACTGGGATTGGGTAATTTGGATATTACAAAATCATCACTTGGGTAAGAATTCTTAAAAATGAGGTGTTTCTGTAATATAATATGCAGTGAAAATGTGTTTTTGGAAAAATATCAAAAAAAATATGAGAATTTATGTATGTTTCCAATTGAATAGCTAAATTAGCCGACAATTAACAAAGAGATGACAAACACGTATTTCTGGACCCGTTTTTATTTTTACTTCTTTTTTCAAAGAGGAGCGGGACTGTTGTAGATACGTTTAAAGTATAACCAATTTATAAAGTCCCGATACAATCGGGGCTTTTTTTTTGCAATGAAATTAAAAGTCGCCATACAAGGAATTAAAGGATCCAACCACCACCAGGTGGCCAAGGATTTTTTTGGAGATAATATTGAGTTGTTGGAATGCAGTTCTTTTGATGCGGTTGTGGACAACCTGCTTTCGGGTGCTGCAGACAAGGGCATTATGGCCATAGAAAATTCCATTGCAGGTTCCATTATCCCCAATTACAATTTGGTATATCACAATAACATGCATGTTATAGGTGAGCATTATCTGAACATTCACCATAACCTTATGGTATTGAAGGGAACAACCTTTGATGATATTGAGGAGGTGCATTCACACCCAATGGCTTTGTTGCAGTGCAAAGAGTTTTTTAAGGCCCATTCTCACATCAAACTTGTTGAAAGTGTGGATACTGCAGAAACTGCAAAAAGAATAAAAGAATGTCAGTTAACTAATATTGCTGCAATTGCTCCCAAAATGGCTGCAGAATTGTACGGATTGGATATTATTGCTGATAACATTCAGACCATTGTGAACAATTCAACCCGATTTATCATCCTTAAAAAACAAAATAAGGAGTTGCCAAAAGAAGAAATTGACAAGGCATCTTTGAGGTTTATTACCGATCATAAAAGAGGAAGTCTGGCCACGGTCTTGAACGTTATGAGTGATTGCAATATGAATCTTACCAAGATTCAGTCGCTGCCAGTAATCGAGACCCCATGGAAATATGCCTTTTTTGTGGATGTCACTTTTGATAAATATGAGCAATTTGCCAAAGCAAAATCTTTGCTGGAGATCATGGCGGAAGATTTCAGGGTTTTGGGTGAATATAAAAACGCATTGTTGTAATGGAAACAGCAGATAGGCTAAATAGCGTACAGGAATATTATTTCTCTAAAAAGCTAAGAGAGGTAAGAGGGTTGATTGCCCAAGGCAAACCAATTATAAATATGGGAATCGGAAGCCCGGATTTGGCGCCTTCGCCCCTAGTTTTGGAAACTTTACGGGATTCCGTTACCGAGGCCGGTGCGCATCAATACCAAAGTTACCAAGGATTGCCACAGTTAAGAGAGGCAATTGCAGATTTCTATGGGCAAAAATTCAATGTGTCGGTAAGTCCAGACTCCGAAGTTTTACCCTTAATGGGATCCAAGGAAGGAATTATGCACATCAGTATGGCTTTTTTAAATGAAGGAGATGAGGTCTTGTTGCCCAATCCTGGGTATCCAACCTATGCTTCGGTAACCAATTTGGTGGGCGGAAAAATAGTCAACTACGATTTGAAGGCAGAGAACGGTTGGTTCCCAGATTTGAAGGAACTTTCCCAAAAGGATTTGTCAAAGGTGAAGTTAATGTGGGTCAGTTACCCCCATATGCCGACAGGTGCAACGGCAACTGAAGAGCAGCTTACCTCGTTGGTGGAATTCGCAAAAGAGAACAACATTCTCTTGGTCAATGACAATCCCTATAGTTTTGTGCTTTCCAGCAACCCGACTAGTATTTTGTCCATAGAAGGCGCGAAGGACTGCACCTTGGAACTCAACAGTTTGAGCAAAACGTTCAATATGGCCGGATGGCGTGTAGGAATGGTACTTGGAAATACGGAACATATCAATGCAGTGTTGAAAGTGAAGAGCAATATGGACTCTGGAATGTTCTACGGTATACAAAAAGGGGCCATTGCCGCATTGAACAGTGGCCCGGATTGGTTTGAAGCATTGGACAAGGTCTACACCCAAAGAAGAGCATTGATGTTCCAGTTGGTGGAGAAATTGGGGTGCACTTATGACAAAAATGCCGTTGGTATGTTTGTTTGGAGCAAACTTCCCAAAGGGGCGGCACCATCGGAACAATTTATTGATGATGTATTGTACGATAAAGATATTTTTATTGCGCCAGGCACCATATTTGGCAGTAATGGCGAAGGATATATCCGTTTTTCCCTTTGCGTGAAAGAAGAAAAAATCAAAGAAGCCATTGAAAGATTTTAGATTATGAAGGTAGTCATCATAGGAGTTGGGTTGATAGGCGGTTCCTTTGCCAAGGATGTGAAAAAGCTGCACCCTGAATCGGAAATCATTGGTGTGGACAAAAACGAGTCCCATCTGGATAAAGCCATGGAAATCAATGTCATCGATAAAAAGGGAGGGTACTCGGATTTGGAGACCGCTGATATGGTCTTTGTGGGTATCCCCGTAAACGTTCTGGTAAGTGAATTGCCAAAGATTTTGGATGCCGTGGGTGATGAAACCGTGGTAATGGATGCAGGTTCCACCAAACGGTTGATCTGCGAGCAGGTTGAAAATCATCCTAAACGAAGAAACTTTATGGCTTGCCATCCCATTGCTGGTACCGAGTTTTCGGGACCTACAGCGGCATTCGAAGGTTTGTACACAGGCAAGACCATGATTATTTGCGAAGTAGAAAAAACAGCTTTCAAACTGCAGGAAAGAGCTTTGTCCATTTTTCAGGATATAGGGATGCGAATCCGGTACATGAACCCCAAAGCACATGATAAGCACATAGCCTATGTATCCCATTTATCACACATCAGCTCTTTTATGTTGGGAAAAACGGTTATTGAGAAAGAAAAAAATGAGCGTGATATTTTTGACATGGCGGGGAGTGGGTTTGAAAGTACCGTTCGCTTGGCAAAAAGTTCACCCGATATGTGGACCCCAATTTTTGAGCAGAATAAAGATAATGTTGTGGAAACCCTGGAAGAGTACATTCAGAACCTTACCAGATTTAAACAATTGATTTTGGACAATGATTTTGAAAATGTCCACCAAGAAATGAGTAATACCAATAAAATAAAACAAATATTAAAAGGAATACCACTTACAAAAAAATAGAACGTATTATGGAAAACAAAAAGGAAATGAGAAAATGGTTGGATGATATGAACTTGGGTCATCCGTTGGTCGTAGCAGGGCCTTGTAGTGCCGAGACCGAAGAGCAGGTGCTAAAAATCGCGCATGAGCTAAAAGATACCGATGTTAGCTATTACCGAGCAGGTATCTGGAAACCAAGAACCCGTCCGGGTAATTTTGAAGGAGTTGGGGCCATCGGATTAAAATGGTTGCAAAAGGTAAAAGAAGAAACAGGGCTGAAAACCGCTACCGAAGTCGCCAATAGGGCACATGTGGACCTCGCCTTGGAGCATGATATTGATTTGTTATGGATCGGGGCACGATCTACCGTAAGTCCATTTATCGTTCAAGAAATTGCCGATGCCCTGGAAGGAACCGATAAGATTGTATTGGTGAAAAATCCGGTAAACCCGGACCTTTCGTTGTGGTTGGGAGCTGTGGAACGTTTGCACTCCGCCAATATTGAAAAATTAGGGGTCATCCATAGAGGTTTCTCCACTTACGAAAAAACCAAATACCGTAATATACCGGAATGGCAATTGGCCATTGAACTACAAACAAGGTTCCCCGATTTGCCTATCATCAACGACCCAAGCCATATTACAGGAAAGCGCGATATGGTTTTTGATGTTTCTCAAACCGCATTGGATCTGAACTTTGATGGTCTGATGATAGAAACACATTACGATCCGGACAATGCTTGGAGTGATGCCGCACAGCAGGTGACCCCTAAAACCTTGGTTCAGATCATGAAAGATCTGCGTATCAGAAAAGAAACCGATGAAGAAGCTGAGTATATGAACAATTTGACCAACCTAAGAGCACAGATCGATGTCCTGGACAATCAGTTGATCGATCTTTTGGGCAAAAGGATGAAGGTTTCCGATGGGATCGGTAAACTGAAAAAGCAAAAGAATGTTGCCGTGCTTCAAAGTAATCGTTGGAACGCTATTTTGGGCAATATGATCTTAGAGGGTGAGCAAAGAGGATTAAGCGAAGAATTTGTTTTGAAAATGTTCAAGGCCATTCACCAAGAATCCATCAACCACCAAGAGAAAATAATCAACGCCTAGATAGTAAGATTTTTATTGGTTTAATCCAAAAAACTATTTGTAGCTTCGGTAAAACTCCGTTGTTATAAATAGTTTTTTGTTTCAAAGTGTAACAAAACCATGGAACCATAATCTTTTTGGAGTAAAAACACTCTATCATGAAAAAAATATACACGCTAAGTCTTTTTTTACTTCCCTTGGTTATGTTTTCACAACGAATCATTGACGCTGAAGTTGGTGAATTCAATAAAATCAAGGTTTTTGATTTGATCGAGGTCAATTTGATCCAATCTGATGAGAACAAGATCTTGATTAAAGGCTGGAATGTCGACGACATCAAATGGGTCAACAAAAATGGTGTCCTGAAACTTCGCATGCAATTGGACAAAAAATTCCAAGGGGAAGATACCCTGATCGAGGTCTATTACACCAATTTGGATGTAATCGACGGTAATGAAGGTGCAAGGATCACTTGTAACGAGATGGTCCAAAAAAACAACATTGAGCTTCGAGCCCAAGAAGGCGCCAAGATCCATATTGGAATGGATGTGGATTATGCGGAGATGCGAGCCGTAACGGGAGGGATCATCGAAGCTTCGGGTTTGGCCAAAAATCTATCTGTGGTCCTTAACACTGGGGGTGTTTTTGAAGGAAGGGAATTGAGAACGGCCACTACAGAAGTGAAAATTTCAGCTGGAGGTGAAGCAGATGTGTTTGCATCCGAAGTGGTGGACATTAATGTTAGGGCAGGAGGTGATGTATACGTATACGGAAACCCTAAAACTGTTCGCAAAAAAACATTTGTGGGCGGAAAGGTCCATATGAGGGATTAATGAAAATCCATGTATAGAAAAAGCCCTTTGTTTTCGCAAAGGGCTTTTTCTTTTAAAAAGGGGCTATCCCTTCTCTATTTTCTAAAGATGTAACGGGTAATAAAAATGCCCTGTCCATCTCCTTTGCCACCTTCACTTTCCACACCACTGACAACAAAGGCCAATTCCCAACCATTGGAAACCATATCATTGATCATGGAGGTGATCATGGCATCGTTGGCCGCAATGTTCTGAAAACGGATTCCACCAAGGTTATAGAAGTTCAATAGTTTGGTTTCTTCAAAGTTCTTTACACGGATTTCACTCCTATCTGCTTTGTTACGGCTATTGTCATCTTCGGTTTGGACACTTGTGAATTCCTTGTAATCCTTGTCCTCCATGGCATTGATGATTCTAGATCTTCCCAGGCCATTGGGCACAATGGATTCCACGCTAGTGATTACCTTGTACTGTTGTGCGTTTGCACTGAACGCAGTTGCCAAGGCAATTACTGCGATAAAAATGATTTTTTTCATGATTAATTTTAATGATTGTTAAAACTGTCTTCAAAGATATAGGACGGAAAGGATGGAATATTGTTACTTTGTAATTAAAAAGTGAACAAATTGTGAACGGGACTGTTTATAAGTCAACAGGAAGCTGGTATACCGTAAAATCCGAAGAAGGGGAATTTTACGAATGCCGTATTAAAGGAAAATTCCGTACACAAGGAATAAAAAGCACCAATCCGGTAGCTGTTGGGGACCATGTTCGTTTTGATTTGGAAACCATTGGGGATGAAACGGTAGGTGTGATCACGGAAATAGGTGAGCGCAAAAATTACATTGTCCGAAAATCGGTCAAGCTCTCCAAACAGACCCATATTATTGCTTCCAATCTTGACCAAGTTTTTCTCTTGGTCACACTTAATAACCCTCCCACTTTTACCAGTTTTATCGATCGGTTTTTGGTTACTGCAGAGGCCTATGAAATTCCGGTGGTATTGCTGTTTAATAAGATGGATCTATATAACGAAGAGGAAAAATTGGAAGTGGACCATTTGATTGGCCTGTATACCAAAATAGGTTATCAATGCATTGGAATTGAAGCCAAGCAAGGTAAAAATATCGATGGGGTAAAAGAATTGATGCTTGGCAAAACAAGTATGTTTGCAGGACACTCCGGGGTGGGAAAATCAACTTTGGTAAATGCCCTGGAACCTGGTATGCAGTTGAAGACCGCAGAGATTTCCGAACAGCACATGCAAGGACAGCACACTACGACCTTTGCGGAGATGTACGACCTCTCTTTTGATGCTCGGATTATAGATACCCCGGGAATAAAAGGATTTGGTATTGTGGATATGGACAAGCATGAGATTGGTAATTATTTTCCAGAGTTTTTTGCGTTAAAATCGGAATGTAAGTTCAATAATTGTCTCCATTTAGATGAACCCAAGTGTGCGATAAAAGAGGCTTTGGAAAATGGAAAGATAGCTGAAAGCCGTTATCGGAGCTATGTTCAAATGGTAACGGGAGATGAAGATAATCCATATAGGGAACGATCATGAGAACAGTATTACAACGAGTTTCAAAAGCAAGTGTAACAGTTGATGGGGAAATAGTTTCATCCATTGGGAATGGTCTTTTGGTGTTATTGGGAGTTGAGGATGCCGATGCCAAGGAGGATATTGAGTGGTTGACCCAAAAAATTGCCAACCTTCGAATTTTTAATGATGGGAATGGTGTTATGAACCGTTCCGTTATGGATGTTGGTGGCGATATTATTGTGGTCAGTCAATTTACACTCCACGCCCAGACCAAAAAAGGGAACCGACCTTCCTACATCAAAGCGGCAAAGCCAGATGTTGCGATTCCACTATATGAGGAATTTGTCAAGGTATTGGAGCAAAAAACTGGGAAAAAAGTAGGTACTGGAATTTTTGGTGCGGACATGAAGGTGGAACTGCTCAATGATGGCCCCGTAACCATTGTGATTGATACAAAAAATAAGGAATAATGAACATAGAAAACGCACAAAAAGCAGTAGACGAATGGATAAAAAACCATGGGGTCCGCTACTTTAACGAACTTACCAATATGGCGCAACTTACAGAAGAGGTCGGGGAAGTTGCTAGAATCATTGCGAGACGGTATGGGGAACAAAGCGAAAAAGAATCCGATAAGTCCAAGGATTTGGGAGAGGAACTCGCAGATGTGGTATTCGTTGTACTCTGTTTGGCCAACCAGACAGGAATAAATCTGCAAGAAGCTTTTGATAAAAAATTGGACCTGAAGACCAAACGGGATCACGACCGTCATCAAAATAACAAAAAGCTTAAATAAAGTTGTCCGCATAAAGGGACTTTAGACGCGTTTTTTCTAGTTTTGACAATTCATCCAAACCGTAACGAATTGAGACTTCAACTTTCTGCACCCCGCGATAAAAAGATTAAAAAAGCCATTGCAATTACCGGTTCCAAAAGTGAAACGAATCGGTCTTTGTTGCTGCAGGCCCTTTTCCCGAACATTAAAATTGAGAACCTTTCCAATTCTGATGATGGGGAGGTAATGCAAAAAGGACTGGCCAAATCGTCCGGGGTAGTGGATATTCACCATGCAGGAACGGCCATGCGGTTTTTAACGGCTTATTTCGCTTCCCAAGATGGTAAGCAAGTCACCCTTACAGGGTCGCAACGCATGCAGGAACGCCCCATAAAAATATTGGTCGAGGCACTTCGATCACTTGGTGCCGACATTCAATATGAAAAAGAAGAAGGCTATCCACCATTAAGGATAATTGGGAAAAAATTGGAAAAGAGCCAAGTATCACTTCCGGCCAACATCAGTAGCCAATATATTTCTGCTTTGTTATTGATAGCCCCGAGTTTGGAGCATGGTTTGGAATTGGATTTAATTGGAAAAATCACTTCGGTGCCCTACATAAAAATGACCTTGGCGCTTTTGGACCAAATTGGGGTGCAGACATTTTTTGGAGGAAACAAAATTATGGTTAAGCCCAAACAAAAAGTCGATGATACAACTTTGGTCGTCGAATCCGATTGGAGCTCGGCCAGTTATTTTTATAGTATTTCCGCCATGTCCGAGCTAGGTACAGAAATCCAATTGTCCTCCTACAAAGAAAACTCCTTGCAGGGCGATAGTGTTTTGGCAGAAATCTATAAAGATTTTGGTGTGGAGACTACTTTTTCCGGTAATACCATACATCTTAAAAAAGTTACGGCGGTTGGTTCCAATAATTTAAAGTATGACCTTTCCAATGCCCCGGATATCGCTCAGACCATTGCCGTAACCTGTTTGGGCCTTGGAATTGGATGCCACTTAACTGGGTTGCATACATTGCCGATCAAGGAAACGGACCGTCTGGCTGCACTTCAAATGGAGTTGGGCAAGTTTGGCGCAAAGGTGGATATTGATTCCGAAAGTCTGACGCTCACACCTCAGGCTCAGCTCAAAGGAGGGGTTTCCGTGGATACGTACAACGATCACAGAATGGCCATGGCATTCGGCCCACTGGCCCTTAAAGTTGACTTTGCCGTCAATGATGCGCAGGTGGTGTCAAAATCCTATCCCGACTTTTGGAAGGACCTTAAAATACTTGGATTCGGCATCGAGGAATTGTAAATCACATTTAATCATCAAATTACTTGACATCCGCTATCGCGAGGTCGTATATTTGCACCTCTTTAAAAAAATCGAAAAAAAGTCCACATGAAATTATCGAACTTCAATTTTGAATTGCCTAAAGAACTATTGGCAGAATATCCCGCGGAACACAGGGACGAATCCAAATTAATGGTGGTTCATAGGGATACGGGAAAAATTGAACATAAAATGTTCAAAGACATAGTTGATTACTTCGAAGAAGACGATGTTATGGTCTTGAACAATACCAAGGTATTTCCTGCGAGACTTTTTGGCAATAAGGAAAAGACAGGTGCTAGAATCGAGGTTTTCTTGCTAAGGGAACTTAACCAAGAACAACGCCTTTGGGATGTGTTGGTAGATCCGGCAAGGAAAATCCGTATAGGTAACAAACTTTATTTTGGTGAAGATGAAAGTTTGGTGGCAGAGGTAATCGATAATACCACATCAAGAGGAAGAACATTACGCTTTCTGTATGATGGTTCCTATACCGATTTTAGAAGAAAACTAAGGGAATTGGGAGAAACCCCACTTCCAAAATATATCAAAAGAGAGGTTACCCCGGAAGACGAGGAACGTTACCAGACCATTTATGCCAAGCACGAAGGAGCTGTTGCGGCCCCGACCGCAGGTTTGCACTTTTCAAAACACTTGTTGAAACGCTTGGAAATCAAAGGAATTGAATTTGCAGAGGTCACTTTGCACGTAGGTTTGGGAACCTTTAACCCCGTTGAGGTAGAGGATTTGTCCAAACACAAAATGGACAGTGAAGAGCTGGTGATCGACGAAAAAGCCACGGAAATCGTGAACAATGCCAAAGCCAATAAGAGAAGAGTGTGCGCTGTGGGTACAACAGTAATGAGAGGCTTGGAAAGTGCGGTTTCATCCGAACACACATTGAATACGTTTGAAGGATGGACCAATAAGTTCATATTCCCACCCTACGAATTCAGTATCGCAAACTGTATGATTACCAACTTCCACTTGCCAAAATCGACTTTATTGATGATGGTCTCTGCATTTGCGGGTCACGACCTTATTAAAAAAGCATACAAGCAGGCTATTTTGGAAGGATATCGCTTTTATTCCTACGGAGATGCAATGTTGATTATCTAAAGACATAACATAATGGAAGAAAAATCCCGTTTGCTTTGTGCCGGCGGGATTTTTTCTTACTTATCTTTAAATGGTGGAAATCAATAAAAAGGACATACGGGCATTGACCAAGGAGCAGCTTCGTCAGTTTTTTGTGGAGCAGGGTGATAAGGCATTTCGTGGCAATCAGGTCTACGAATGGCTGTGGCAGAAATCTGCCCACGATTTTGATGCCATGACCAACATTTCCAAGGAAACCCGTAAAATGCTGGAAGATAATTTTGTGATCAACCACATTCGGGTGGACCAAATGCAGCGCAGTTCGGACGGTACCATCAAAAATGCAGTGCGTTTGCACGATGGATTGATTGTCGAATCCGTTTTGATCCCTACAGAAACCCGTACCACGGCTTGCGTGTCCAGTCAGGTAGGATGCAGTTTGGATTGTAGGTTCTGTGCAACAGCCCGTCTAAAGCGCATGCGGAACTTAAACCCTGATGAGATCTATGATCAAGTAGTGGCCATAGATAACGAAAGCAGATTATACTTTGATCGTCCGCTGAGCAACATCGTATTTATGGGTATGGGAGAACCTTTGATGAACTACAATAATGTATTGAAAGCCATCGATAAGATTACTTCTCCCGAAGGCTTGGGCATGTCCCCAAAACGAATTGTGGTTTCTACTTCCGGTGTTCCCAAAATGATCAGAAAAATGGCAGATGAAGAGGTGAAGTTCGGTTTGGCCGTTTCCCTGCATTCCGCCATCGATGAGGTAAGAACTTCCATAATGCCCTTTAATTCCACGTTCCCACTGAAAGATTTAAGGGAAGCCCTGGAATATTGGTACAGTAAGACCAAGAACAGGATAACCTACGAATATGTGGTTTGGAAAGGAATCAATGATACGCAAGAAGCTGCTGATGCGCTCGTGAAATTTTGCAAATTTGCACCCTCCAAAGTAAATATCATTGAATATAACCCTATTGATGATGGCGATTTTCAGCAGGCATCCAATATAGCCGTTGAAATGTACCAAAACACTTTGGAAAAGAATGGTATCACCGTAACTGTGCGTAGATCCCGTGGGAAGGATATTGATGCAGCCTGTGGACAATTGGCCAATAAAAGTTAGATGTTCAATAATTCAATGACCTATACCAATAGTAGACCTTTTATCTATTTTCTTCCCCCTTCGATATGTACCCTTTTCAGGTGTAAATCATCGATACTTTTAGAACTGTATCTTAAAACTTCGATTTCATTCCAACAACTCTTGCATTTTCCCTACTTTTAGGGATTCAAAACCAAACACCAAACCGTTACGTTGAAAATCGTTTCGCAGATAAGGGAACCCATTGAAAACGAGATGCAGCTTTTTGAGGAGAAATTCTTCAAATCCATGTCCTCTAAAGTAGCACTGTTCAATAGGATAACCTATTACATCGTAAATAGAAAGGGAAAGCAGATGCGCCCTATGTTCGTGTTCCTCACCGCCAAATTATTGAACGGAGAAGTCAATGAACGTACTTATACCGGAGCTTCCATAATTGAATTGATCCACACGGCCAGTTTAGTGCACGACGATGTGGTGGACGACAGCAACAAACGTAGAGGCTTTTTCTCCATCAATGCATTGTGGAAGAACAAAATCGCCGTTTTGGTCGGGGATTTTCTTTTCTCGAAAGGATTATTGGTTTCTTTGGAAAACAAAGATTATGATCTGCTCCATATTATTTCCAATGCTGTACGGGATATGAGTGAAGGTGAGTTGCTTCAAATTGAAAAAGCACGCCTTTTGGATATTACGGAAGAGGTGTACTACGACATCATTCGCCAGAAAACCGCAACGTTGATTGCCGCTTGTTGTAGTATGGGAGCCTGCTCCGTTCGCCCAGATTCGGAGGAAGTGGAAACATTCAGGAAATTCGGGGAGCTTTGTGGAATGGCCTTTCAGATAAAGGATGACTTGTTTGATTATGGGGCGGAAAAAATCGGAAAACCAACTGGAATCGATATCAAGGAACAAAAAATGACCCTTCCCTTGATCTACGCTTTGAACAATAGCGACAAGGAAAAGAAGAAGTGGTTGATCAATTCCATTAAAAAGCACAACAAGGACAAGAAACGGGTGAAAGAGGTAATCGCCTATGTCAAGCAAAAAGGTGGTCTTGAATATGCAGTGACCAAAATGTTGGAGTTCAAGGACCAAGCCTTGGCCATTTTGGACAATTATCCCGATTCAGCATATAAAAACTCCCTCATATTTATGGTCAACTACGTAGTGGACCGAAAAAAATAGGATGTAAGAACCAGTAAATCAGTAAAATACTGAAAAATTTTATTTTTCAGGCAACGATTTGTGTTTATATCCCGTCTATTAAAACAGAAGCACCTTTGTAAACCAAACTTTTGAAGATCATCACGCTACATAGCAACGAAAAACAACTGATCAAAAAGGCGATCAAAAGGGATAGACAGGCCCAGAAATTACTGTACGATAGGTTTTCACCCAAAATGCTAGGGGTTTGCAGACAATACATCAAGGATCTTCATTTTGCAGAGGATGTTATGATCAATGGTTTTGTCAAGGTGTTTAAGCACCTAAGTTCTTTTCAGGGCAAAGGAAGCTTTGAAGGTTGGATCAGGGCCATTATGGTCAGGGAAAGCATTTCATATTTGCGCAAAAGACAGTTCGTGGTCTATGATGATGATATTTTGGAAACGGGAGGTGATATGGTATCGGTACATGAAGGTCTGTTGGATGTTGAGTATGTGCAACACCTCATTGACGAGCTGCCCGAAGGTTACAAAACGGTGTTTTTGCTCCATGCCATTGAAGGCTACGGACATAAGGAAATATCAGAGATGTTGGAGATTTCCGAAGGAACCTCAAAATCCCAATTGTTCAAGGCAAGGAAGTTGCTTCAAGAGAATTTAAGTTTAAGGGGGATGTCGCCCAAATCAAAGTCGGGCATTAAAAAATAATGGATATGGATAAGTTGGAAAAACATATCAAGGAAAAATTGGAGGAGCGAACCATAGCCCCTTCTGCTGATGCTTGGGATAAAATTGTATCACAGGTCCAAGAACCATCATCAAGGAAAAGGTATGCTTGGTTCCCCTATGCCATAGCGGCAAGTATTGTGGGCATCGTATTGGTGTCGGTTTTCTTTTATACAAAAGATAATCTTGAAGTGGAGCAAATTAAGGTGGTGGAAACAGGGACAAAGACGGAAAAACAGAACCAGCTGCCCGAGGATAAAGGTATTATGGAAACCGATGAGGATGGGCAAATAGATGTTGTGGAAATTGAGACTGAAACCAAAATATCTGAAAGAAAGGAAGAATTTGTTCCCAAGCAATCAATATTGAATACGGTTGTTGCCGATCAAAAGGTACAACAGCCATTGCGTGACGAGGTTAAAATAAATTCGGATAAGTTGATTGCCCAAAAAGTAGAAGAAGTCGTGGCCCAGGTACAGCAAATGGAAAGTTTGCAACAAGATGTTTCCGATGCCGAGGTGGATTCGTTATTGCGGGCGGCACAACGACAGATTTTAACCGATAAATTGTTCTCCCCAACAGGGTCGGTAGATGCGATGTCCTTATTGGCCGAGGTGGAGGATGAGCTGGACGAATCGTTCCGCGACCAGATCTTTGATGCCCTGAAATCGGGTTACTTGAAACTACGTACGGCAGTGGCAGACCGAAACGAATAAAAATATTCATCAATCAAAACAAACCTTCAAAAACTTCCCGTCCAAGATGGGCGGGAAGAAGGGAGGTTTATAATCCAAAACAATCATGAAGACAATTACATTTTATTCAGCAATTTTATTCTTGTTCCTTGTTTCACAAGTCGTTTTTGGACAAGAGGACTATCAAAAGAAGATCGAAGCTTTAAAAATTGAAAAGCAACATATCATTGAGCAAGAAAAAGAAGCACTTAAGTTCGAGGTCAGGGACATCAACCGACGGTTGGAGCGAGGTGATATCTCTGAAACCGAAGCCAGAACATTAAAAGAGGATGCGGCAAAACAAAGAGCCTTGAACATTGAAAATCGTATAGCCATTATTGAGAACAGAATTGCGTTGTTGGAGCGCAATAAAGGTGAAGTGCTGGTCTTGAGCGAGAATGATTCGCTGGAAAGTAGAAAAATGCGGATTGATGTGAGCATAGATGGCAAACCGGCCATTACCTTTAATTCCAAAAAAAATAAAAAGTACATCAAGTACGATAGACGCACATATTCTGATTTTGTGTTCGCCGTTGGGTTGAACAATGCCTTGATCGAAGGACAATCATTGGATGAATCACCATATAAAATTGGCGGAAGCCGTTTTTTTGAAATGGGATGGCAATGGAGAACAAGGGTTTTTAGAAACTCCAACTGGTTGCGTTTCAACTATGGATTTTCATTTCAATTCAATGGATTGAAACCTGATGGAAACAGAATATTTGTACAAGAAGGAGATCAGACCGTATTGGAAGAGTTCGAGTATGATTTGGATAAATCCAAATTTAGAATGGACAATCTTGTTTTTCCAATACATTTTGAAGTAGGTCCTTCTAGGTTAAGGAAGACAGAGCGCACTATCCGTTACTCGATAAGAGATCAGTTTAGGATTGGTTTTGGCGGATATGGAGGCTTTAATTTGGGAACCCGTCAAAAATTAAAATACAACCGGGACGGCGAAAATGTCAAGGATAAACTGAAAAGGGATTATAACAGCAGTGACCTTATTTATGGTGTGAGTGGATATATGGGGTTTGATGGGGTGCTTCTCTACTTGAAATATGATCTAAACCCAATTTTTAAAGATGCAGAGGTAAAACAGAACAATATATCACTGGGCCTTCGGTTCGATATTTGACCATTCTGATTTTTGCACAAAAAAAACGGTCAGGATTGCCCTAGCCGTTTTTTTATTTGGATAAAGCCTGCTCCATTTCTGGGGTAAACTCGTCTTTGTAGTATATTTTTTTACAATGCGAACATTCGGCGTAGCGAATATTGTTGATGGTGAAAATGGGAATCCAGAACAAATGGGCGTAATTGGGTTGTGACACCACGGTCAAGGTGCCGGTTTGGTTACAATAAGGGCAAGTTACGTTCGGGAGTACTTTGGTTTCCTTTTTGCCGGGTCGGGTTCCAAAAAAAAGAATCATTTAAATTTGAATTTATTGTCCTCAAAGTTATAATTTTCATAGTTGAAAGGGGAATTTGATTTTCGGTTTTAAATATTCGAACACATTTTTGAAACATTGAATGCCTACCACGGTTTGGAGGATTGGTTGTCCTGGATGGACGACATCTCCAGTAAGGATTATGTGATCATCAATAATTTTCTTCGGGGCCAACTGTATACCGAAATCAAATCTTTTTTTCTTGGTAAACTGCCCAATTTCAAGGAAGCTGGAATAGGAGCCCATTCCCATAATCAAATCGATAGCAGGATTCGGGGTGATTTCACCTATTGGTTGGACAGAAAACGAGATGTCCAGTTGGAAATGTTTTGGAAGCTCTTGGACGAGACCATCCATATCTTTAATCGATATTGCTACCTGAGTTTGTCGGGATATGAGTTTCACTTGGCCCACTATCCTTCGGGAGGGCATTATGACAAGCATTTAGATCAGTTCGAAAACCGGAACAACCGCATGATTTCCATGATCATCTATTTAAATGATAATTGGAAACATGGTGATGGTGGCGAACTGGAAATTTTTGAAAAGGATGGTACAAGTTTTCTGGTAGAACCTATTGCCGCCCGTTGCGTATTGTTCAAAAGTGCAGAAGTACCCCATGCCGTGCTGGAAGCCCACAAAAGTAGGTTCAGCCTTACCGGTTGGCTACTGTACCAGCCCTCATCAGTGGGGAAACTGTTTGTTTGATCAGTTCTTTTTGCATGGAATCTGCTGAATGAGTTCCTCGTTCTGGGCAGTTGATGCACCATAGGACATTACCAAAGTGCCTTTGGTGCCATCATTGGCCTCAATGGTGAACACTACGGATTCATCACTGGGATTTGTCATTCCTTCAAAACGATAAGAATCAATAACTTTTAGTTCTTTCGGCTGGTATTCTTTTTTGGAATACAAGGCCTTAATGCAAGTTGCCTCTGCTTCAAAATCTTCTTTGTAGCCTTCTTGTGTGAGGGTGTTCACTGCTTCGGATAATGTGCTAAAACTATGTTTGTCCATTTTATTTATTTTTTTAAATCGTTGGCAAAACTCAAGACCTGTTCTTTGACTTTGGCCCAATCAGTGTATTCATGATCTTTGCTTGTGTCCACAGAGCCGCCTTCTTTTTTTGCAATGGAGCGCATGATCAACTTTTTAAAATAATTGTATTCAGTGTATTTCAATGCTCCTGCAATATGCCAGACATTTTTTGTGTTCCATTGGGTCTTCTTTAAAAAATCCTTGGCAATTTCATCCACTTCTTCGTGTTCTTGTTCAATCTTGGAGGCCACTGCCATACTTACTGAAAAAAAAGCGGTGGGCTTTTTGTTCAAGGTGGCGATATTATCTCGAACATATTCTTTGATCAAGGTATTGTAATTATTGATGTGTATGGAACTCCCTATCAAAATTGCCTCAAAATCGTTGGGAGAGGGTGGATCTTCAACTGCATTTGCGATAACCACTTGGTGGCCTTTTTCTTGAAGAATGTCCTCCATGAACCTAGCTATTTTACGGGTTTGACCTTCCACGGTACCATAAACTATTAAAATTTTCATGTCCTTGGGCTAACAATTAATCAACCTTAAAGACACGCAATAATTTTGATAATCGCTATGACTTTGGTCAGTTTGCTCCTGACCGTAGACTATAATTTCCCCCCAACCACCGGCAACGTAAGTTCGGTCCCATCCAAATCCACGGTCAACTTGGTTCCAGGTTCTGGCCAAAGCGTAAATTCTTTGTCACTGGAAAAAATCATCAACCCGATCTGTTGTCCTTTGGGAATAATTTGGTCGTCTGGCATCAGCTCAAATTCCATTTCATAGAATTTATTGGGAACCAAAGGTTCACTTTCCGTTAATGACCTATGGTTTTGAGGGTCTGCCCATCCACGGGTAATAATATTGTCCGTAATCTTGGTGTCCAAGGCATCGGTCCAAGGGAGCGACACCAACCAAACGGATAAATTGGCCGCAGGTTTGCTGCTGGCGAGTTTTATCTTGATTTTGGGCACTCCTGAAATATGGACATCCTTTGATAAAGGCTCCGTGACATAGAGTAATCGGTGTTCTGTGGTCTCGGCTTTGGCCAAGCTTGCACCGGAGAAGGAATAATTGTCCACCAAGGTCTCCGTTCCTTGTTTTTTGGGTTTGACATGGGTTAATTTTCCTTTTGCCGGAGCGCCGGCACTTGGATAAAGCTTTATGTCTTTTGCATCAGGATTTGGATAATCCGCGTAGGGAGTGGGATTATCTTTTTTGTCGTTCTCCCTTACAATCCATGCTTTGGGGTCATTTTCCACCCCATTTTCGATGCCGTAGAGATAGCGGGTGAACCAACGGTTCATCATGGATAGGGGAGGTGGTCCACCGTGCCCGTTTTGATGATAATAGATTTGTACGGGCAATCCCATTTCTTTGGCCTTTTTATATATTCTGTAGCTGTGTTCCGGCATTACGTTCCAATCATTGAATCCATGTGCCATCAATAGAGCGGCTTTCATAGGTTTCATGTCGTTCAAATAATCCCTTCCTGCCCAAAAATCGTTGTAATCACCAGTAATACGGTCTTGGCCGTTTTTCATTTCGGTGTCACGGACTATTTTATTGTTTCTTGCCCTTTTGGATTCATCACCACTATGGATAAAGTCATAGAGCACGTCAATATCTTCGCCTAAATATCCTCCCGGTGAGCGCACCAGTCCATTGGAACGATAATAATGATAATACGAAGTATTGGGGGCAATGGGTATTATGGCTTCCAAGCCTTCAACCCCGGTCGTGGCGGCAGCAAGGGGTATGGTTCCGTTGTACGAAGTGCCGGTCATCCCCACTTTTCCAGTGGACCAATACGCTTTTACTTCTTCATTTCCATCGCGCTCGGTGTAGCCCTTCGCCCTTCCGCAGAGCCAATCGATAACGGCTTTTGGGGCCAAGGATTCATTGTCGCCGCCAACGGTTGGGGCGCCATCGGAAAGCCCTGTTCCAGGAGAGGAAGAATGAACCACGATAAAGCCCCTTGGCACCCAGGTTCTTACTTGGGAGTTCGAAATAATGGGGCGTTCCCCAATGCGGGTTACATTGGGGTGTTTTCTGGGTTTTCCGGGTTCTCCCAGTTCCTGCTTAACATCCCAAAAAATACCTTTGTCCAAACCTGCGGTACCGGCATAGTATGGACTTGATTCATAAATTACGGGCAATTTTAATCCTTCGGTTTCCGTTTGTTCCGGGCGGGTAACGTCCACATGCATGCGATCTAGTTTGCCGTCACCATCCGAGTCAAAAGTAGTTTCCACCCAAAGATCGTGTCGGATCCATTTACTTGGGTCGGAAAAGGCTTCCACTACTTGTGCCTCACCGTTTTCAAAAACGGGTGTAGCCTTTTTTGGCATCTGTGCAGTCGCCAGGTGGATGTTGATGAAAAGGAAACTGGCTAGAACAAATATGTTTTGAAATCTTTTTTGAATCATAAAAATCGATGTTTGCAATTCCAATACTTGTAGCATTGAAAATTTATAATTTGTAAGAATATGCTTCTAAGATAAGAAATCTTAATAAAGGGATATAGTTTCCAATTCTTCAAAACATTGTTTTTATTTACCTTTAGCAGCTATTTTAACACAACGCCTTGATTTCAAAAACCACCATAGACCAAGTATATGAAACCGCCCGTTTGGAGGAGGTAATCGGTGATTTTGTGCAATTGAAGAAATCAGGTTCCAATTATAAGGGACTTAGTCCTTTTACAGATGAGCGTACCCCGAGTTTCATGGTTTCACCAGTGAAACAGATCTGGAAGGATTTTAGTAGTGGAAAAGGGGGCAATGTGGTGGCTTTTTTGATGGAACACGAGCATTTCACCTATCCTGAAGCCATTAAGTACTTGGCCAAAAAATACAATATTGAGGTAGAGGAAACCGAACAGAGCGATGAGCAGAAGGAGCAGGCAAACGAACGGGAAAGTATGTATTTGGTCTCCGAGTATGCCCAAAAGTATTTTGCCGAAACGTTGTGGAACAGTGAGCCGGGCAAAGCAATAGGGTTAACTTATTTTAAGGAACGCGGATTCTCTGATGAGACTATAAAACGTTTTGGTCTAGGATATAATTTGGACGAGTGGGACGCTTTTACCAATACAGCCTTGGGCAAAGGGTATAAATTGGAGTTCCTGGAAAAAACCGGTTTGACCATTGTAAAGGAACAGCCAAGTGGTGAATCTAGAAAATTTGATAGATTCAAAGGCAGGGTAATGTTTCCCATTCATTCCATGAGCGGTAGGGTGCTCGGTTTTGGAGGGCGTATTTTGACCAATGATAAAAAGGCTGCAAAATATCTGAATTCGCCGGAAAGCGAGATTTACCATAAAAGCAAGGTGCTTTATGGTATTTACTATGCCAAGCAGGCCATTGCCAAAGAGGACAATTGCTTTTTGGTAGAAGGCTATACCGATGTGATCCAGATGCACCAACGAGGGATTGAAAACGTGGTGTCCTCCAGTGGTACCGCACTGACTCCGGAGCAGATTCGGCTCATCAACAGGCTCACCAAGAATATCACGGTCCTGTTTGACGGCGATGCAGCGGGTTTACGGGCATCATTGCGGGGTATCGACCTTATTCTAGAGCAAGGCATGAACGTGAAGGTCTGCACATTTCCGGAAGGAGAGGACCCCGATAGTTTTGCCAAGAACAATACCTATGAGGATATAGTGCAGTATCTTCAGGAACATTCCAAGGATTTTATCCAGTTCAAGACATCTTTATTGGCCGAGGAAGCTGCCAATGATCCCATAAAGCGTGCTGATACCGTAAGGGATATTGTGAACAGCATCAGTAAGATTCCAGATAGGATCCGTCAGGAAATCTATGTGCAGGAATGTGCCAAGATCATGCAGATTTCTGAAGAGGTGCTGTACAACACTTTGGCGCAAATAGATAAAAAACATCGGACCGATACGGCCAAGAAGGTAAAACAAGAACGAAAAGCCTTCGAAGTCGTCAAAAACGACGCTGTTGTTGAAAAGGTCGATGTTCAATACGAGTTGGAGCGCAAGATTATTGAAGTTCTTTTGCTTTACGGGAACCAAAAACAAGAGTTTGAAGATTTGGTACTCAAGGAAAATGAAAAGGGCGAATTGGTGCTTGAGCCGGAAATTGTGGAGGCCAAAGTATATGAAAAGGTTTATCTAGATCTTCAGGATGATGAAATTGAGTTTACGAACGAGCAATTCAAGATAATTTACTATAAATTGATAGAAAAATTGAATGAGGATGCTGATTTTTCAGTGAGTGCATTCTTATCGGAGTTGGATCAAGAGACCGTTTCTGAGGTTTCATCCATTTTGATGGAAGAAGAGCAGTATGTGCTCCACGATTGGGAACGTCGTGATATCTATCCAAAAGAGAAAGAAGTGGGAGTGGCCCAATTGGTAGGAGAAACCATACTCACCTTGCGTTGTAACCTGATCAAGAACAGAATTGAAAAATTACAGGAGCGGACAAAGGAAAGCCAAGGGGACAACACTGAAGTTTTGGAAGAGATCATGAATTATCTTCAGCTCAATAAATTGTTGAACGCCAAATTGAACAGGGTACTTTCTTAAAATATAAAACCCCCTCCAATTACAATTGGAAGGGATTTACACATTGGTTGGTTTGGTTGGGTATTCTTCTTTAATATAATTCCAAGGCTTTTGCCTGTTGCAGTAAGTCCACCAAATTGTCCACATTCAGTTTCTTCATCAATCTTGCTTTGTATGTACTTACTGTTTTTTCGTTGAGGTTCAGGCCTTCGGCAACTTCCTTGTTTCTTTTTCCGCTGGCCAATAGTTTTAGCACTTCTACTTCCCTAGAAGAGAGTTTTCTAAAGAACCTTCTGGGTTTTTGGGTGCTTTCATCAAAGGCTAGACGTTGGGCAAGTTCGTTTGTTATGAACATGTTGCCTTCGCTGACTTTTTTAACTGCAGAAATAATGTATTCTAGGTCTGCGGTTTTGGAAAGGTATCCAAAAGCACCTGCGCGAATCGTGCTTAGTGCATAAACATCTTCGGATTGTCCGCTGTACATTAATGTTTTAATGTCCGGGAACTCCAATTTCATTTTTCTAAGTGTGGCTATCCCATTTATTTCTGGAATATCCATTTCTAAAATTACTACATCGGGGGTTACTGTTTTCAATGTATTAAAAAGCTCTTCGGTAGTTGAAACATCAGCTATGACCTCAATGTCAGAGCTGGATTCAAGCACCTTTTTGATACCAAGCCTTACAACGGGATGGTTGTCAGCTATCAATACTTTTATCATTCTATTAGGTTTAAATAAACAAATGGTTAGTGGCTAAATACTTACAATTATAGTGAGCAAGATAATAATTAATTAACGTAAAACTGTAACTTTTTCTTAAAACCATAGTTTTTCTATGGTTTTTTTCGTCTTAACCTGGGTTTTTTAGGGTAAAGGGTTACTTTAGGTCATTTGGAATTTCACAAATTGGTATCGGAACCATCTTATGTTTATTGGCCGTATTGTATTTTTTATAGATTTTGAACACTTCTTTTTCCCTTCCGGAAAAATCGTCCGCTATTTTTCCCTTCTCATCCATTTTCATCGCCCATTCCAATTCGGGATAAGAGGCGCCTATCTGGTCTTCGTCGGTTCGGCTGTCACCCCATAGGCCGTCGGTTGGGGGTGCCTCCATGATATCCTGGTTTACCCCGAGCACTCGTCCCAGTTCATATACTTCTGTCTTTAGAAGGTCGGCAATAGGACTTAAGTCAACACCTCCATCACCATATTTTGTGTAGAAACCAATACCGAAATCTTCAACCTTGTTACCGGTGCCGGCAACCAAATATCCTTTTAGGGCGGCAAAGTAGTACAATGTGGTCATACGTAACCTGGCTCTGGTATTTGCCAAGGACATAAACCGTTCTTCTTCTTTGTCGACTTTTGGGAAGGCAGCAACCAGACTATCGAACACTGGGGTTAGGTTGACGGGTTGTCTGGAAACATTTGGGAAGTTTTCCATTAACCAATCAATATGTCTATCGGCACGGGTTACTTGATTTTTTCCCTGGTGAATGGGCATTTCCAGACATAAAAGGTCCAGCCCGGTCTTCGCACATAGGGTGGAGGTCACTGCGGAATCAATTCCACCTGATACTCCAATAACAAAACCTTTACATTTTGCGTTTTCGGCGTACTCCTTTAACCAATCAACAATATGGGCGATTACCTTTTCTGTCTGCATATCTTACTATTTAGATTCAATAAATTACCTTTGTGCCCTGTAAATTTAAACCCTGTATCCTTAAAAATGAAGAGGTTGTTAAAATACTTTACGGTTCCGTTATGTAAATGTTTTGTTTTCGTGATGGTTTTGCTCCTTTCAGCTTGTGGGAAAACAGATAAAAGGGAGAAGGAAATCGCAAAGGTTGACGTTGATCTTCGGATATCAAGGTTCGATCAAGAATTTGCCAATGCATCACCCAGTGATATCCCAGGCTTAAAGTCCAAGTATCCCTATCTGTTCCCGGAACAATTTCCTGATAGTGTTTGGGTTGCAAAGCTGACAGATACCATTCAAGTGGAACTTTTTGAAGAGGTTGCCAAGGCATTTGGAGATTTTGAACAAGAATCAGCGGATTTGGAATTACTCTTTAAACATATCAAATACTATTTTCCGGAAACCGAAATTCCCCATGTGGTAACCCTGACTTCGGATGTTAGATATGACGATCGGATTATTTTAACGGATTCTCTTTTATTGATCGGTCTTGACAACTATTTGGGTGAGGACCATCATTTTTACGGGGGCATCCAAAGGTATATTGCGGCGAACTTGGACAAAAAATTTTTGACATCCGATGTGGCAAGTGCATTTTCCAAAAAAGTGCTTTCATATCCAAGAAACCGCACCTTGCTTTCCCGTATGGTATATTATGGAAAGGAACTTTATCTAAAAGATAGATTGATTCCCTCTGCTACCGATGCCCAAAAAATTGGATATTCCGAAGAACAAATGGAATGGGCCAAAGCGAACGAAGAGCAAATGTGGAAATATTTTGTAGAGCGGGAATTGCTTTACAGCACCGATTCCGACTTGGACAGAAAATTCTTGGATCCGGCGCCGTTCACCAAGTTCGGTTTGGAGCTGGACAATGAATCGCCTCCTCGTTTGGGCAGATATATGGGATGGCAAATTGTTAGGGCCTTTATGGAAAAAACCGGTACTGGTCTAAAACAAATGTTGGAAATGACGGCAGATGAAATTTTAAAACAGTCAAATTACAAACCAAAAAGATAAATGGCAGTAGAACACACTTCGGAGATAACCTTGAAAGTTGGATTGGATGAAAACCGAGTGCCCGAAGAATTGAAATGGTCGGCACAGGATGGAGGGATTAATGAGGAAGAGGCCAAAGCGATGATGCTTTCCGTTTGGGATAGCAAGAATCAAGAGTCGTTGAAAATTGACCTTTGGACCAAGGATATGCCCGTGGACGAGATGAAGGTGTTTTTTCATCAAACCTTGGTGACGATGGCCGATACCTTTTATAAGGCCACACAAGATGAAAAAATGACGGCCACCATGAAGGATTTCTGTGATTATTTTGCTGAAAAACTGGAATTGAAAAAATAAGGCTGTCTAAAATATCGGTTTTTCGCCAACCTGAACTTGTGTCAGGTTCTCATAATGGTTTGTTTATCAGTGCAATGTAATTCTGATACAAGTTCGGAATGAGGTATTTCAATGATTTTTGGACTTCCTTATATTATAGTTTAATCCGATTAAGTTCCATGGGAACTTCCATAAGTAAGACCCGACTGTTGGTCGTTGCCCTCAAATGGAAGGAATCAGTTTCCCAAATACCGAATCCGTCCCTTTCTTCGAGTCTCTGCCCATCTATGGTTACTTCTCCCTCCAAGATGAAAGCGTAAACGCCATTCCCTTCTTTTTTTATTTGATAGGAATCGGTAGCACCAGCTTTGAATTTTCCCAAATGGAACCATGCGTCTTGATGTATCCAAACTCCTTCGTCGTCAGAATTTGGTGAAAGGACTTGATAAAATGCATTCTCTTTCTCTATTTCCCGGATGGAAACTTGATCGTATCGGGGCTCAACATTTCGTTTTTTGGGTAGAATCCAGATTTGAAGAAACTTTACTTCCTTATTGTTGTTTTTGTTGTACTCGCTATGTTGGATACCCGTACCGGCGCTCATCACCTGAACATCACCTTCTCTTATGGTAGTGGTATTTCCCATACTGTCCCGGTGTTCCAAATCCCCCTCCAACGGAATGGAGATAATTTCCATATTATCATGGGGATGGGTTCCAAAACCTTTGCCAGGTGCCACTCGATCGTCGTTGAGCACACGTAAAACCCCAAAATGCATTCGCTCTGGATCGTGGTATCCCGCAAAACTGAAAGTGTAGTGCGACTTCAGCCAGCCGTGGTCGGCATGGCCGCGAGTTACAGCTTTGTGCAGTACGGATTTCATTTTGTCAATCTTTGTATTTATAAAAAAGTTGTTTTTAGATGACAGATTGGTCGTGAAACCCAACATTCACTTACTTGGACAACGTATGGTGATATGACATAGCTGCTAACTGCTTTTGAAAAACTCTTGGTTGATACCATCGATAAACTTCAAAAGTTCTTCACGTCCCATTCGGTTTGTGGAAGACGTTGTAAAATGGGGTGGAGCCTCTTCCCAAGCACCTTCCAACATTTTTTGAATGTAGGCATTGACCTGCTTTTCGATAACTGCTGGTTTTAGTTTGTCTGCCTTTGTGAAAATGATGGCAAAAGGAATTTGGTTGATGCCCAGCCATTCCATAAATTCCAGGTCAACAGGTTGCGGCTCGTGGCGAATATCCACCAAAACAAAACCACAGACCAATTGTTTTCTTTTTTGAAAATACTCGGTAATGTACTTTTGAAACGTTTTTTTATCCTTTTTAGACACTCGGGCATAACCGTACCCGGGCAAATCCACCAAAAACCAGTTGTTGTTCACCTTAAAGTGATTGATGAGCTGGGTTTTTCCTGGTCTTCCCGAAGTTTTGGCCAATGCTTTGCGCTCCACCAACATATTGATCAAAGAAGATTTACCTACATTGGACCTGCCTATAAAAGCATACTCGGGTAGTGGCTCATTGGGGCACTTGGCAACATTGGAATTGCTCATTACAAATTCTGCCGATGTAATTTTCATTTTAAAAAAGAAGTTAGACCGTAGATTTAAGATGATAGATTTAAAACTAAGGTTTTGTTTTGAAAAAAACTTTGTTTTTTGGAAAAGAATAAGTGATTGGGAGTTGGACAAAAATAGATTTTGGTCTGAAGGCCAATGGCAACTACTAAAATCCTCTTTTTTGAAGCCAACCTTCCAAAATATGGTTGAAATCGTCAGGGTGCTCCATCATGGGGGCATGGCCACACTTTTCTATCCAATACAAATCGGAATCTGGTAATAGTTCATGGAATTCCTTGGCCACATTGGGTGGCGTTACCGTGTCGTCTTCCCCCCAAATAATACAGGTTGGCGTGTTCATGTGGGGCAGATCTTTGGACATATTGTGTCGAATGGCACTCTTGGCAATGGCCAACGTTTTCACCAATTTCATCCTGTCGTTTACCGTGGCGAAAACTTCATCCACAATTTCTTTGGTGGCCACTTTGGGGTCGTAGAAAACGTCTTCGGCCTTCTTTTTGATAAACTCGTAATCGCCACGTCTCGGATATCCATCGCCCATGGCACTTTCGTAAAGTCCAGAGCTACCGGTTATTACCAATGCCTTCACCATTTCTGGGTACATCTTGGTGTGCAACAGGCCTATATGTCCCCCAAGGGAGTTGCCCAACAAGATGACATCTTTAAGGCCTTTGTGCTCAATAAACCGTTCCAAAAACATGGCGAAGTTTTTCACCGTGGTTTTTAGAAGAGGCAAATCGTAAATGGGCAATTCGGGAATCAGCACCTTGTAGCCCTTCGGAGGGAAATATTCCGATACACCTTGGAAGTTGCTCAGCCCTCCCATCAAGCCATGCAGGATGATCATGGGGGTTCCTTCCCCCTTTTCTATATATCGGTATTTGCCATCCTCAATTAAATGCTCTTCCATCTATAGTCAGTTGGTAGTAAGAGGCGCAAATATAGGAATTTCATATCACAAAGATTTTAGGTATCGGTCATATCTGGGTAAGTTTTTTCATTGGGGCAAATCTATTCATGGATTCAGCGCGTTGCCCTCCATCCCATTTTTGGGGTCGAATTCGTGATTTTTGTCAAAAAGTGGATAATTTATTAACAAAAGTGGTGGTAAGTGGAGAAATGTGGAAATAAAATCTATATATTTGAGTTGTATTAACTAACCAATTGATTTCTAGTGACCCATATCATAGGACAACATGATTGTAAAGCGGACTCCAAAGGAAGGGTGTTGTTGCCCATTTCTTTGAAGAACCAGCTTTTGCCTGTTTTGAAGAATGGGTTTATTATCAAGAGGTCGGTTTTTCAGCAATGTCTGGAACTATATCCCCGGGAAGAGTTCGACGTCCTCATGAAAAAGGTCATGAAGAAAAGTAAAATCAACAGAAAGTACGATGCTTTTGTAAGAAACTTTGTGGCAGGTATGAAGGAAGTGAGCATTGATGGGGATTCGGGGAGATTGCAGATTCCAAAAAACTTGGTAGAGTTTGCGGGAATTGAAAAAGAAGTGGTCCTGAACGCGGTTTTTGACAAGATCGAGATTTGGGACAAGGATAAGTATGAGAAGGTCTTGGCTGAAGGAGAGAAAGATTATGCCGATCTAGCCGAGGAGATTTTTGATGACGATGAGTAGTGCGTATCACAATCCGGTATTGCTGAAAGAATCGGTAGATGGATTGAATATAAAGGAAGATGGAGTGTATGTGGATGTCACCTTCGGTGGAGGTGGGCACTCTAGGGAAATTTTGAAAAGATTGGGTGATGGCGGAAAGTTGTTTGCGTTTGATCAAGACGAGGATGCTTTGCAGAATGCAATAGATGATAGCAGGTTTCAATTGATCAACCAGAACTTTCGCTATCTCAAACAATATTTAAAGTTCTATGGCATTCGGAAAGTTGATGGAATCTTGGCGGATTTTGGGGTTTCCTCCCATCAGTTCGATGAGGCCGATCGCGGTTTCTCCATTCGGTTCAATGCGGATTTGGATATGCGGATGGATAAAAACAACCCATTGACGGCCTATCAGGTGGTGAATACCTATTCCCAAGATGATTTAGCGGCGGTTCTTTTTCAGTATGGCGAATTGCGAAACGCAAACGCCATGGCCAAGACCATTGTTGCGGCAAGGTCGGAAGAGCCCATCAAGACCACCGATGACCTGAAAAAGGTTTTGAGCAGATTTTTGCCAAAAATGAAAGAAAACAAAATTCTGGCACAGATCTATCAAGCCATCAGAATAGAGGTTAACCAGGAAATTGAGGTGCTCAAGGAGTTTTTGGAGCAAGTACCGGATCTATTGGAAAAGGGTGGCCGGTTGAGTGTGATAAGCTATCATTCCTTGGAAGATAGACTGGCAAAACGCTTTATCCGTGCCGGGAAGTTTGATGGGGAACCAGAAAAGGATTTTTACGGGAACATTAATGTCCCATTGAAAAAAGTAGGGAAGCTTATAACACCATCAGCTGAAGAAACGGCCATTAACAATAGGGCGAGAAGTGCGAAACTTCGAATAGCGGAACGCATATAGGTAATCTCCGTAATTGGTGGAAATTATATAAAGGGAACACAAAAAAAATGAGAAAAGGACTGTTGGACATATTAAAAGGAAAGTTTTTGGTGAGCGGTGACGCTCCCAAGAACTGGATGTTTTTGTTGTTTGCTTCTTTTTTGGCTGCTTTGATGATATCCAGTAGCCATAATGCCGATAAAAAAGTATTGGAGATTGCTGAGTTGAGCGAGGAAGTGCGAAAACTCAAAAGTGAGTTTTTTGAGGCCCGTTCCAGTGTTCAGCAACTCAAATTGGAATCGACCTTAAGGGAGGTGGTTGCCAAAAAAGGATTGGTGCCATCGGAAAACCCACCAAAGAAAATAAAAGTCAAATCAGCGGAATAATGGCGATCACCGAAAAAAATATCATGAACAGATTGTACCTCGTGGCCGGAGGTCTTCTTGTTTTGGCCATAGCCGTAGTGGTGAAATTGGTGGATATCCAAATGGTGGAGGGTGAGAAGTACAAGGAGCTTGCCCTGAGCCAGACCGAGAAGATGTTCACCATTGAGCCCAATCGCGGAAATCTTTATTCGGAAGATGGTAGTTTGTTGGCGGCATCCGTACCAAAATATGAAATACGGTTTGATGCCAAAACTGTATCCCAAGAAAACTTCGAGAACAATGTAGGGGCGCTGTCCGATTCTTTGGGCAAGCTTTTCAATAAACCATCTTCGTATTACAGGCAATTGTTCAGAAAAGCTAGGGCAAATGGAAATCGCTACAAGTTGGTGGCCCGCAATGTGGGGTATTTGGATTATGTGCGCATCAAGCAATTCCCCCTTTTCAATCTTGGGCCGTACAAAGGTGGTTTCATCGAGACTCACCGGGTGGTCCGTGAATATCCTTTGGGTAAAATGGCTGCACGAAGCATAGGTTATGAGCGTGTGGATGAAAATGGATACTATACCAGAGTGGGATTGGACGGTGCCTTTGGAGAAACTTACCTGCGTGGCAAGGAAGGTAAACGATTAAAGCAAAAAATAGCCAAAGGGCAATGGAAACCTGTTGGGTTGGACAATATTGTGGAACCCCAGGATGGCTTGGATGTAGTCTCGACCATCGATATCAATATTCAGGATATAGCCCACCACGAGCTGTTGAAGCAATTGGAAAAATACAAGGCCGACCACGGTTGTGTGGTGGTGATGGAAACCAAAACAGGTGAAATCAAGGCCATATCCAATCTGGGTAGGACTTCCGAAGGAAAATATTACGAAAAATTGAACTATGCTGTTGGTGAATCACATGAGCCGGGTTCCACCTTTAAGTTGATGTCAATGGTGGCTGCTTTGGAAGATAAGGTGGTGGACACCAGTACGGTGATCGATACAGAAAAGGGAAGGTACCGCATTTATGATGGTGTTGTAAAGGATTCAAAATGGGGTGGTTATGGTGAAATTACCGTGGCAAAGGCATTTGCGGTATCATCCAATACGGCATTCGCGAAGATTATTAATGAAAATTATAAAGACCAGCCCGAAAGGTTTGTGAACCGACTCATGAACATGGGGCTGCATAAAAAATTAGGGCTGCCAATTATTGGGGAAGGTGACCCAGTGATCAGATATCCCGGTGACAAAGGCTGGTCCGGAATTTCTTTGGGCTGGATGTCGCACGGCTACGAGGTTTCCTTGACCCCGATTCAGACTTTGGCATTTTACAATGCCATCGCCAATGATGGTGAATATGTAAAACCTCGGTTGATCAAGGAAGTTCGTGAAGGCAACAAAGTAGTAAAGCGGTTTGATAAAGAGGTGTTGAACCCTTCCATTTGTTCCAAAGAAACAGTAAAGAAGGCACAACAATTATTAAAGGATGTGGTCGAAAAAGAATATGGCACTGGACACAGGCTGTATTCCAAAAATTTCTCCATGGCGGGGAAAACGGGTACAACACAAAAAAACTATGTAGAAAAGAACCCTGATAAATTGGCCTACATTTCCTCTTTTGCAGGATATTTCCCTGCGGACAATCCAAAATATTCCTGCATAGTGGTTATTCACGAACCTGATAAGGAAGAAGGTTATTATGGAGCTGATGTTTCGGGTCCGGTATTTAAGTCAATGGCACAGAAAATACATGCCATTTCACCTATGGTGGATGAAGTGGATACCAAAATTATTGAAAATCCCGATCTGGATAAAGAGTATCAACAATATTATGCCCGAGTTCAGAAAAAATATAATACCGTGCCCAATGTAAAGGGAATGAGCGGTATGGATGCTGTTTCCCTTTTGGAAAATTTGGGAATCGAAGTTGAGGTTCGTGGTAATGGCAAGGTTAAAAATCAGTCGGTGGACCAAGGGACCAAAATTAAACAGGTTAAAAAAATAGTGTTGGAACTTTCATGAAGTTATTGAAGGACATATTATATGGTGTGAGTCTTTCCGCAGTGAGCGGAGATACCAATGTGATGGTGAACAATGTTCATTTCGATTCCAGAAAAGTGGAAATGGACGATGTGTTCGTTGCTATCCGTGGTACTGTTACCGATGGGCACAACTATATTCAAAAAGCAGTGGATTCCGGGGCAAGGGCCATTGTATGTGAACAGCTTCCTGAATTAATGGTGAATGGGGTCAGTTACATACAAGTAGAGGATTGTCACAGTGCGCTATCCATCATTGCTTCCAATTTTTATGATAACCCTTCCAAGAACCTAAAACTGATCGGGGTAACGGGAACCAATGGAAAGACCACCGTATCGACGTTGCTCTACAATCTGTTCAAAAAAGCTGGATATAAAGTAGGACTTATCTCTACCATTAAAGTATTGGTAGATGAAAAAGAATATAAAACAAGCCATACCACTCCCGATGCCCTGACCATTAACGATTATTTGTTTAAGATGAATGTGGAAGGAGTGGAGTTCTGTTTTATGGAGGTGAGTTCCCATGGAATTCATCAAAAGAGGGCAGAGGGTCTTCATTTTGAGGGAGCGATATTCACCAATCTTTCCCATGATCATTTGGATTACCATAAAACTTTTGCAGAATACAGGGACACAAAGAAAAAGTTGTTCGATGGTTTGCCAAAAACTGCCTTTGCGTTGGTCAATATCGATGATAAAAATGGCTTGGTAATGCTACAGAATACCAAGGCAAAAAAATATACCTACGCTTTAAAATCCTTTGCAGATTACAGAGCACAGATTTTGGAAAGACAATTCAATGGGCAATTGCTAAAAGTTGATGACAATGAATTATGGTCTCGGCTTATCGGAGATTTTAACGCATACAACTTACTCGCCATCTACGCCACAGCAGATATTCTTGGACTCGAAAAAATGGAGATCCTCAGGTTAATGAGTGAATTGGAAAACGTGGACGGCAGGTTTCAATATTTTATATCAAAAGAAAAAATAACGGCTATTGTTGATTATGCCCATACGCCGGATGCACTAAAAAATGTATTGGTTACCATCAATGCATTGAGGACTGGAAATGAAAACGTCATCACCGTAGTGGGGTGTGGTGGTGACCGTGATAAGTCTAAGCGTCCGGTTATGGGTTATATCGCTTCAGAAATGAGTGATCAAGCCATTTTTACATCGGATAATCCCAGAACGGAATCACCTGCGGCAATTATTGAAGAAATGGAAGCCGGAGTGGAGCCTCAAAACACCAGAAAGGTATTGTCCATAGAAAATAGGAGGCAGGCCATAAATACTGCATGTAAACTGGCCATGGCCAATGATATTATCCTAGTGGCGGGCAAAGGCCATGAGACCTATCAGGAAACCAATGGCGTCCGGGTCGATTTTGATGATTTTAAAGAAGTAAAAGAAGCTCTGGAGAGCTTAAAAAAATAATGTAGTTCATGTTATACTACTTGTTCGAGTTTTTAGAGACACAATACCAACTGCCGGGCGCGGGACTTTTTCAGTTCCTGAGCTTTAGGGCTGCACTGTCCGTGTTGTTGTCTCTGTTGATTGCCATGGTGTACGGTAAGAGGATCATTTTGTTCTTGCAGAAAAAGCAAATAGGGGAAAGTATCCGTGATCTAGGTTTGGAAGGTCAACAGCAGAAAGCGGGAACACCTACCATGGGAGGGCTGATCATTATTATATCCACCTTGTTGCCCGTCATTCTTTTTGCCGATATCAAAAATATCTATGTTATCCTTTTGATAGTGACCACCATTTGGATGGGGATTATTGGGTTCATCGATGATTACATCAAAATCTTTAAAAAGGACAAGCAAGGGTTAAAAGGTCGGTTTAAGATTATGGGCCAAGTTGGTTTAGGGCTTATTGTTGCGTTGACACTTTATTTCCATCCAGACGTGACCATAAAGGAAAAGGACACGACGACCATCACGGAAAACTTTAAAGTGGAAAGGGTGTTCGGTGAAGAAACAAAGGCCTTGCGCACCAATGTTCCTTTTTTCAAGAACAACGAACTGGATTACGCGGATTTTATCTCTTGGATGGGCGAGGGAGCGGAGGACTATGCATGGCTCATTTTCATACCCGTGGTCATTTTGATTGTAACGGCAGTGTCCAATGGTGCTAACCTAACGGACGGAATAGATGGTCTGGCCGCAGGGTCATCGGCCATTATTGTGCTGACTCTGGGAATTTTTGCGTGGGTATCTGGCAATATCGAGTTCTCTGATTATTTGGATATTTTCTATTTGCCCAGAGTAGGGGAGTTGGTGGTATTTATTGCCGCTTTTGTAGGTGCTTTGGTCGGGTTTTTATGGTACAATGCCTATCCGGCACAAATTTTTATGGGAGACACCGGAAGTTTGACCATTGGAGGTGTAATTGCCGTGATCGCCATTATTGTGAGAAAAGAATTGTTGATTCCGATTTTGTGCGGAATCTTTTTTGCAGAGTCGTTGTCCGTCATGCTTCAAGTGGGATATTTTAAACATACCAAACGGAAATATGGAGAAGGAAAACGCATATTCTTGATGGCGCCCTTGCACCATCATTATCAGAAAAAAATGTATCACGAAAGCAAAATAGTGACCCGCTTTTGGATTATAGGAATTTTACTGGCAATCATCAGTATTGTCACATTAAAGATTCGGTAAAATGGGGCGATTGGTGATACTTGGAGGTGGAGAGAGTGGTGTTGGAACTGCCATTTTGGGGAAGAAAGAAGGATTTGAAGTCTTTGTTTCGGACAAAGGCGAAATAAAGGAGAAATACAAAAAAGTTCTTGAACATTTTGAGATTGAATGGGAGTCCGGAGAGCATACGGAATCCAAAATTTTGAATGCCGATGTGGTAATGAAAAGTCCTGGAATACCCGATAAGGTAGCTTTGGTAAAGGCACTTGTTGAAAAGGGCGTTCCGGTGATTTCTGAAATAGAGTTTGCATCAAAATATACCAATGCAAATATCATTGGAATCACTGGTAGCAATGGGAAAACAACTACCACTATGTTGACCCACCATCTTTTAAAAGATGGAGAACTGCATGTGGGTATGGCAGGAAACATTGGGGATAGCTTTGCTAATATGGTGGCCGAAAATGATTTTGACCATTATGTGCTGGAAATAAGCAGTTTTCAATTGGACGGTATTGTGGATTTTAAACCACATATCGCCATGATCACCAACATTACCCCGGACCATTTGGATCGATATGATTACAAGTTTGAAAACTATATCGCATCCAAATTTAGGATCGCAATGAATCAAGATGAAAACGATTATCTGATCTATGATGCGGATGATGAAGTGATTCAGGATTGGTTGAAAGAACACCCGGTTCAATCCAAATTGGTGCCCTTTTCTATAAAAAGAAAATTGGGGGAGGGAGCTTGGTTGGAAGACAAAACGATAAAAATAAAATTAGAACATAAAACCTTGGAAATGAGTGAAGATATTTTGGCCTTGGAAGGTCAGCACAATGTAAAAAATACTATGGCAGCAAGTATGGCGGCCATGCTTGTAAAGGTGAGAAAAGAGACTATACGCCAGAGTATCCAATCTTTTCAGGGCGCACCCCATAGATTGGAAAAGGTGTTGAAAATCAATCATGTGGAATATATCAACGATTCCAAAGCAACAAACGTTAACGCCACTTTTTATGCCTTGGACGGTATTAAAAAACCCATTGTTTGGATTGCTGGTGGTGTGGATAAAGGGAATGATTATTCCGAGTTAATGCCATTGGTAAGGGAAAAAGTCAAGGCGATTATTTGTTTGGGAGTCGATAATTCCAAACTAAAGGAAGCTTTCGGGAATGTAATCGACCTTGTGGTCGAAACCTATTCCATGGAAGAAGCCGTAAAGGTGGCGTATAAAATTTCAGAGCGAGGAGATTCTGTTTTGTTGTCGCCGGCCTGTGCAAGTTTTGACCTTTTTAAGAATTATGAGGACAGGGGAAATCAATTTAAAACAGCAATAAAAAATCTGTAAAACGTGTTGGGAGTATTCAAAAATCTGAAAGGTGATAAAGCTATTTGGGGCGTAGTGGCCCTTTTGGCGCTTTTCTCATTTTTGCCAGTGTACAGTGCCAGTACCAATTTGGTCTATGTGAACGGTGACGGGACCACTTTAGGGCATTTGGTCAAGCACGCTGTGCTCCTCTTTTTGGGCTTTGGTATTATCTATGGCGTGCACAGGATACCTACGCATTATTTTAAAGGGCTTTCCATTATAGCCATGCCCATCGTTATACTTCTTTTGATCTACACCCTAACGGTGGAAACCCGGATTGGTGGAGTGACCGCCAACCGTTGGATCAAAATTCCATTGGTAGGGGTCAACTTTCAAACATCGACTCTGGCATCCGTGGTATTGATGATTTGGATCGCGAGGTACCTCACCAAAATCAAAGACATAAAAATCACTTTTAAGGAAAGTATTCTGCCGCTGTGGTTACCTGTCGCCCTTGTGGTACTGTTGATTTTGCCCGAAAACTTCTCCACTGCTGCCATTATTAGTTTTATGGTATTGGTGTTGTGTTTTTTGGGTGGGTATCCTTTAAAATACCTGTTTGCCATCGTAGCTACGGGAATCGTATTTGCGGGAATGTTTTTGTTCGTTCTGTTCAAAGCTCCCGAAGTTCTGCCACAACGGGCTGGAACATGGAAGTCAAGGATAGAAACCTTTATCCATCCAGAACAGGCGGATAAGGATGATCTGCACCAGTTGACCCTGGCTCAAATTGCCGTTGCAGAAGGAGGGATAGTTGGTAAAGGAGCGGGAAAAAGTGTCATGAAGAACATGCTTTCACAAAGTACATCGGATTTTATTTTCGCCATAATCATTGAAGAGTATGGATTATTGGGAGGAGGGGCCATATTGTTTTTCTACCTGTTGTTGTTGTTCCGGATTGTGGTAGTGGCACATTCGGCCAAAACGGTTTTTTCCAAATTATTGGTTATCGGAGTAGGGTTGCCCATTGTGTTCCAGGCATTTATAAATATGGCCGTAGTGGTGCAGCTTTTCCCTGTTACGGGGCAGCCTTTGCCATTGATAAGTATGGGGGGGACCTCCATTTGGATGACCTGTATGGCTATTGGAATTGTACTGAGCGCAAGCAATAAAAAAGAAAATTTGGAGGAGCAATCCTCAGGTATTGATGAGACAAATCCTTTAGAAGTATTAAGTGGGCAGATATAGGTTTATACTTTCTGGGGGAGGGACCGGAGGACATATTTATCCTGCGGTGGCCATAGCGAACGAGCTGAAGAGGAGATATCCGGATGCCGAATTTTTGTTCGTAGGGGCCAAGGATAAAATGGAGATGGAAAAAGTGCCACAGGCCGGATATGAAATAAAGGGATTGTGGATAAGTGGAATACAACGGAAACTGACATTGAAAAATCTCATGTTTCCATTTAAATTGATAAGTAGTTTGTTGGAAGCACGCAAAATAGTAAAACAGTTCAGGCCCCATGTCGCCATTGGTACAGGAGGGTTTGCCAGTGGTCCATTGTTGCGGATGGCCGAAAGTTCCGGGGTTCCCTGTGTGTTGCAAGAACAGAATTCCTTTGCCGGAATCACCAATAAGCTACTGGCAGGAAAAGCAGATAAAATTTGTGTGGCCTATGATGGTATGGAACGCTTTTTTCCAAAGGAAAAAATTGTAAAAACGGGAAATCCTATCCGTACCGATTTGGTCAATATTGAAAAAGACAAGAAAGAAGCTGCCAAGTTTTTTGGTTTGGATGGAAACAAGAAAACAGTGCTTGTTTTAGGGGGAAGTCTAGGGGCCCGAAGAATAAATCAATTGATTGGGAAAGAACTTGTGTTTTTTGAAAAGCAAGGGCTGCAAGTGCTTTGGCAATGTGGCAAACTGTATTATGAAGAATATAAAAAACATGAGTCAAATTCAGTGAAAGTATTGGCTTTTGTTAATCGAATGGATTTGGCTTACGCCACTGCCGATGTGATTATTTCAAGAGCAGGAGCAGGATCGGTTTCAGAACTGTGTTTGGTGGGCAAACCGGTGATTTTTATCCCATCGCCCAATGTGGCCGAAGACCATCAAACCCAGAATGCCAAAGCTTTGGTGGCCAAAGATGCGGCCATTATGCTCAGGGAGACAGAACTGGATTCTGAATTTGAAAAAAGTTTTTCTGGCTTGATGGAATCCCAAGAACTCCAGAGAAAGCTCGGTGGGAACATTAAAAAAATGGCCATGCCCAAGGCTACGGAGCATATTGTTGATGAAATTGAAAAATTGTTGAAGTGAATTTGAAAGATATACATAGCGTCTATTTTATTGGTATTGGTGGCATTGGAATGTCCGCTTTGGCACGCTATTTCAAATTTGTGGGCAAAGAGGTTGCGGGGTATGATAGAACTCCTTCCCCCATTACCGATAGTTTGATCGAGCAGGGGGTCTCTGTGCATTTCGAGGATAATGTCAATTTAATTACAGATGCCTTTAAACACCCGAACACTTTGGTGGTGTATACTCCTGCCGTCCCGTCCACGCATACGGAATTGCAATTTTATAGGGATCAAGGATTTGACATAAAAAAACGCTCCGAGGTATTGGGGATTATTACAAAAGATTCTTTTTGCTTGGCCGTTGCGGGTACACATGGTAAAACAACCACGACCTGTATTTTGGCACATTTGCTCAATGAATGCGATTTGCCCTTAACAGCCTTTTTGGGTGGGATTTCAGAAGATTTCAACAGCAATTTTGTACTTGAGGGCACTGAATATTCGGTTGTGGAAGCGGACGAGTTTGACCGCTCGTTCCTGCGGTTGACCCCAACTGTAGCCTGTGTGACTTCCATGGATGCCGACCACTTGGATATTTATGGAACCAAGGAGGAGCTGGAACACTCTTTTAGAGAATTTGTAGGAAGAATCAAGCCCAATGGAAAATTGTTCGTGCGCAAAGGTCTTCCTTTGGAAGGCATCACCTTTGGTGTTGAAGATGGGGCTGATTATAGTATAGAAAACATTAAAATTGAACATGGAGCCTACATATTTGATTTGGTAACACCTTCCGAAGTTATTAAGGACGTAAGGTTCAATAAACCTGGAAGGCATAATTTGCTCAATGGATTAGCTGCTTTCGCGATGGCGGTGCAAACCGGCGCCCCACTACACCGCCTTGCAGAAGCTTTGGGAACCTTTAAAGGGGTACAACGTAGATTTTCGTACCAGATCAGGGAAAAGGACTTTGTTTTTATCGATGATTATGCGCATCACCCTACAGAGATAGATGCGGTTTACCAAGCAATTAGGGAAATGCATCCAGGTGAAAAAGCAACGGTGGTCTTTCAACCTCACCTGTTTTCCAGAACCCAGGATTTTGCGGATGATTTTGCGGCAAGCCTTTCCCAATTCGATGAAATTATCCTATTGGATATTTACCCGGCCAGGGAAGAACCTATTGAAGGGGTGACCTCACAATGGTTGCTTGATAAAATAGAAAACCCCAATAAAAAGCTGATTTCAAAATCAGTGTTATTGGAAGAAGTAAAGAACTGTAGGTCAGGGGTTTTGGTTGCCCTTGGCGCAGGGGATATTGGACTGGAAGTACCAAAAATTAAAAAAGAATTGAGTTATGCGCATTAATTTGGATTATATAAAACTGGCGTTTTTGTCGGTGGCCGTAATTGCGCTTTACGGTTTTGCCGGCCACAGAAACCAAAAAAGAATGGTGAAGGATGTCACCATAAAATTTGTTGGGGATAATAATTTGTATTTGACTGAAGATGCGGTTAATAAATTGTTAATACAAAATTACGGACCACTAAAGAACAGGCCCAAAGAACAGTTAGTTTTGAATACCATAGAGGAGCTCATACTATCCAATGATATGGTCAAAAATGCCCAGGTCTATCTTACTGTAAACGGGGAACTTGTATCCAAGATTGTTCAGCGGAAACCAATTGGAAGAGTGGAAGGTGTCTCCAAATTTTATTTGGATGATTTGGGTGAACGTATGCCCTTATCAAAATACCATTCGGCAAGGGTCCCAATAATTACGGGAAAAATCACAGGAAAAACCCTTGAGGATGCCTATGTGATTTTGGACTATATCAACAAAGATGACTTTCTCAGGAAGAATGTCATCGGGATACATATTGAGGACGAAGGAAAATATCAACTCAAATTCCGCATGGAAAACTTTGTGGTCAATTTGGGTGGAGTGGATAACCTGAACAAGAAGTTCAGCAATTTTATGGCCTTTTATGCAAAGGCGGCCAAGGATAATTCCTTGGAAGATTATGCAACAGTTAGTTTGGAATTCAACAATCAAGTGGTTTGCACCAAAATTTAAAGTATGGAACAAGGTAATTATTCAGTTGGGTTGGATATTGGAACTACCAAGATAGTGGCTATCATCGGTAGGGAAAATGAGTATGGAAAAATAGAAATTTTGGGAACGGGAAGATCCAAAAGCTTGGGTGTTCACCGCGGTGTGGTCAACAATATCACGCAGACCATTTCGTCTATTCAGCAGGCGGTGGAACAAGCTGAGTTGAACTCGGGCCTTAAAATAGGCTCTGTGGTTGTGGGTATTGCGGGGCAACATATCCGAAGCTTGCACCACAGCGATTATATTACCCGTCCCAATTCCGAAGAGGTCATCGATAATGATGACTTGGATAAATTATGCAACCAAGTATACAAATTGGTGATGCTTCCCGGTGAAGAGATCATCCATGTACTGCCCCAGGAGTACAAAGTAGATGGTCAGTCCGAAATCAAAGAACCGGTAGGAATGTACGGTGGTCGATTGGAGGCCAACTTCCATGTAGTGGTCGGACAAGTGTCATCCATAAAAAATATTGGAAGATGCATCAAAAGTGCAGGATTGGATCTAGGGAACATCACACTGGAACCATTGGCATCAGCAGATGCAGTATTGAGCCAAGAAGAAAAAGAAGCAGGTGTAGCATTGATTGATATAGGTGGCGGTACCACGGATCTTGCCATTTTCAAGGACGGTATCATCCGTCATACATGCGTCATCCCATTTGGTGGCAATGTGATTACAGAAGACATCAAAGAAGGTTGCTCCATTATAGAAAAACAGGCCGAGCTTTTAAAAATAAAATTTGGTTCCGCTTGGCCGGGCGAGAACAAGGATAACGAGATTGTTTCCATACCCGGATTGAGAGGTAGGGAGCCAAAAGAAATCACATTGAAAAACCTCTCCAAGATCATACATGCACGTGTAGTGGAGATTGTGGAGCAGGTTTATGTGGAGATTAAGAACTACGGTCATGAAGAGCAAAAGAAAAAATTGATTGCAGGCATTGTACTTACCGGAGGCGGAAGCCAATTGAAACATTTAAAACAGTTGGTCGAATACATTACCGGAATGGATACAAGGATCGGTTATCCCAATGAGCATCTGGCCGGTGATTCGGACGAGGAAGTAGCAAGCCCGTTGTATGCCACCGCTGTTGGATTGCTGATGAATGCATTGGAGGCCAAAAAGAAAAACCAAGTCGTGGAGAAAGAAGAGGTGCACAATGAAAATGAGGAAGAGGTCTTGGTGGGTCAAGAACACAACAATATGGGAGCCAAAACAAAAACGGCTCAACATACTGAGGAGAGAAAATCCATTTTTGATAAATGGTCAGAAAAGTTGAAGGACTTTTTGGACAACGCAGAATAATAACCCCATAAGAGAAACACAACTGTCATGAGTAAGAACACTGAATTTGACAACATAGCTTTTGATTTGCCCAAGAACAAAAGCAACGTAATTAAAGTTATCGGAGTAGGCGGTGGTGGAAGCAACGCTATCAACCACATGTTTCAAGCTGGTATCAATGGTGTGGATTTTGTAATCTGCAACACCGATGCACAGGCTTTGCAAAACAGTCCTGTACCCAACAAAATCCAATTGGGGGTTTCCCTCACCGAAGGATTGGGTGCGGGAGCCAATCCAGAAGTTGGTGAACAGGCCGCTTTGGAAAGCATGGAGGATTTAAAGGCCATGTTGGAGCATAATACCAAAATGGCGTTCATTACCGCGGGAATGGGTGGTGGTACCGGTACCGGAGCTGCTCCTGTTATTGCTAAGATTGCCAAGGAAATGGATGTTCTTACGGTGGGTATTGTCACCATTCCGTTCCAGTTCGAGGGGGCCATGCGTAACAAACAGGCACAGCTCGGAATTGAAAGACTACGTGCCAACGTGGACTCCTTGATTGTGATCAACAACAACAAACTTAGAGAAGTGTACGGTAATCTTGGGTTTAAGGCAGGTTTCTCAAAAGCGGATGAAGTTTTGGCCACTGCGGCAAGGGGTATCGCAGAGGTAATTACCCATCACTATACACAAAACATTGACCTTAGGGATGCCAAGACGGTACTTTCCAATAGTGGAACGGCAATTATGGGGTCGGCATCCGCATCGGGGTCTACACGGGCCACCGAGGCTATCATGAAAGCATTGGATTCGCCATTGTTGAACGATAATAAAATCAATGGGGCCAAAAACGTACTGTTGCTCATCGTTTCCGGTTCTCAAGAAATCACTATTGATGAAATTGGGGAAATCAATGACCATATCCAGATTGAAGCAGGTCACGGAGCCAATATCATTATGGGGGTCGGAGAAGATGAAAGCTTGGGCGAGGCTATTGCCGTGACGGTCATTGCCACAGGGTTTAATGTAGATCAGCAGGACAATATTGTGAATACCGAATCCAAAAAGGTGTTTTATACCTTGGAGGATGAGCAAACTGCAGAGCAGGAACTGACTCCAGAGTCAACTTCGGTCCAAGAGGTCAAAATTGAAAAAATTCCAGAACCGGAACCAGCACCTAAACCTGAACCTACACCAACCGTGGTCAAGCACACTTTGGATATGGAAGAGGACCAAGAGTTGTTCGCTCCAAAAATTGAGGCAAAGGACCCGGATTTAATTCCTACTACAAATTACATCCGAAACTTTAATGTGTTCTATGAGGAAGTCGTTGCAGAGAACGTTGAGGATGATTTTGTCATCATTGAGGCCAAGAATGTAATCAATAATATTGATGTTGTTGATCCTGAGGAAGTGCCTTCAAAGAACAACGAGGACCAATTCACACTGAGCTTTGATATGCCTTTGAATAGTCAAATGGAAGTAGAGGAGGAAAAGGAGCATACGGTGACATTTAACTTGGAAGACGGTGTTGGAGACGTTGAAGTGAACGATTATGTAGAGGTGAACCCTGTCCTTGAATATAAGAAGGAAGGTGAGACCCGATACGATCTGCAAGAGTACATGGAATTGGAAAACAAACTGACGGGAGCCAAGTCCAAAGCTGAGACACATGAGCCAAAATTGGTGGAAAATGAACTCATTTTTGAGAAAAAGACCGTAAAAGTTGAAAAAGCGGAAGATTTAGGTGAAAATAAAGGGACAATGGATAGTCTCGATCCAATGAACAGTTCCATCAGCGATATATTGAAAGATAGGGCAGATGAACGAAGAAGAAAGTTGAAAAACTTCAACTACAAGTTTCAGAACAACAGGAACAGTATAGATGAAATTGAAAAAGAGCCGGCGTACAAACGCCAAGGAGTGAACCTAAATGATGTTCCAAGAGAACAAAAGGTTTCCAGAACTTCTTTGGGAGAGGACAGCAATGATGATTTGCAATTGCGTTCCAACAACTCTTTTTTGCACGATAATGTTGATTAGTAGTGTTTAAATTAACATCCATTTTTATGGAAAGCATAAGCCCGGAAGTAGAGTAACTTTCGGGTTTATTTTTTATCTTCGCGAACTAAATCGGAAGAAATGGATTTGCAAGAAAAGGTGATGACCGAAATGAAAGCAGCGATGAAGGCAAAAGATACCGTTGCCTTGGAAGCATTGCGAGCTGTAAAGTCAGCTATCTTGTTGGCAAAAACCGATAAAGGTGGTGGTGCTGAATTGTCCGAAGAGGACGAAATTAAGTTGGTTCAAAAACTGGTGAAGCAGCGAAAGGACAGTGCAACGATTTACCAAGAACAAGGTCGTGAGGATTTGGCCGAACCGGAATTGGCACAAGTAGCTGTTATCGAAAAGTTTTTACCAGAACAGCTTACCGAAGAGGAAATCGAGAAAGTAGTGGTGCAAACCATCGATGCCGTTGGAGCTTCCGGTATGCAAGATATGGGAAAAGTAATGGGAATTGTTTCCAAAGAATTGGCCGGACAGGCGGATGGAAAAACCATTTCTGCCATAGTAAAGGCAAAATTGAGTTCGTAAAGTATATAAATTTTAGGATGGCCCAGTAGTTCAACTGGATAGAATATCAGATTTCGGCTCTGAGGGTTGGGGGTTCGAATCCTCCCTGGGTCACTAAAGGGGATTTTCTGCAAATCGAGTGGAAGTCCCCTTTTTCTTTACCCTTCAAACTCCCCGCCAATAAAGAGATTGCGCCAAAAATCTCATTGACCCGAAAAGTTCGAACTGCTTTGTTTTTGAAGTCATACCCAATCCCGTCGGGGAACACCATATATTGTATGGCCCTTTTGGTTTCCAAATCCCCTAACTTCCACAATTCAGGAAGGTTACAGGCATAACCAAGTGCCAATTTTACGGACTTTTTGAGGTTCGAACTATTTATTCCCCCATTTTCCAATTTCATCTCCAGTTCCCTTTGTTCGGCTTTCAGTTCCGGCATGAAAAGGTCGTACTGGGACTTTGTGATCTCGTTCAGCACGACAAATCTTCTCTCCAATGTGTCTATCCTTTCTTTGAGTTGGCCGAGTTCTTTGGTCAACCGCTTTTGGTCTTCAAGTGCCTCTTGGTTTTTATCGATCAAGGTGTCGTGTATGATATCGGCCAATGGCTCGATATACTTTTTGTCGGCCAGTGCATACCTGCCCAATACATTCAGAAACTCTTTATGGAGCTTATTGGCACTTCTGTTCTCCTTGCTGCCCTTACGCCTGTTCTTGTAATAGTACAGGCCTTTTTTCTTCACGATATATCCAGTGTAGGGTGTTCCACAGACCGAAGATCTGACAAACATCTTCAATGGCAGGTTTTCGTCATCGAACGAATATTTCTTCGGTGGCTCACCTGCATGGAGGAGATTGTGTATCTTAAGGAACATTTCTTTCGATATGAGGGCCTCGTGTTTTCCTTGGATCACTTCACCGGGAATAAGGCTGTTCACGATAAGCCCACAATAGAACGGGTTTCTAAAAAGGTCCGTCAATCTTTTTGCATGTATGTCCAGGCCCTTGTCTTTAAGTCGTTTTGCAATCTCGACATGTGACATGTCGGAATTTGCCTTCCATAAAAAAGCCTGTTTTAATAATCTTCCTTCCTCCGAGATCACAAAATTCGGGATCTTCCCTTTCCCGGGATTTGTATTGGTATATCCAAATGGATAGGCACCCGTCCAATATCCCCTTCGCAGCTTCTCCCGCATTCCCGTAATGGATTTGTCCCTACGAATCTGGTTGTCGAAGTGGGAGAACATATGGTACAGGTTTTCCTGGAACGTACCCGCACTTGTGGTCACATCGATTTCCTGGGTGGCCGATATAACGGCCACTCCCTGCTTTTTTAACTGTTCACTGATATAGGCGCCGTTCGCACCCGTTCTGGAAAACCTATCATAGGAATAGACGATGATATAGCCGATGTTCTTTCTCCTTTTTACATAGCTGAGCATCCTTTGGAACTCCCTGCGCTCATCGCTCTTGGCAGATTCATAGGTTCCCCCAAAATATTCCAATACTTCCAATTCTTTTCGAATTGCATATTCTTGGCAATATTTGAGTTGGGTCGTCAGGCTGGCATTGTTGTCAAATTGCTCCTTACTGGAAACACGGGTGTAGATAACTGCCGTATTGTTCTTTCCTATTATCCTTCCTTTTTCTTTTTTCGCAAATTGACCGAATCCCTCTAAGTTCATGTGTTCCCTTTTTTGAGCTATATTATCAGTTTTATGTTGTTCCATGATTTCCTCATATTGTCCCTTGCCATAGGCAACTTAACAAGCCAAATCTGTTCATTTTCCATTCTTCAATATGAAATGCCCCCATTTCTTTTTCCCCCTTTTTCAATACCAAGGTTGAAATTCTTCGAAAGGTTTTTTTTTTGACCTATTTCCCTTTGCATCCTGTTGATGGACGTATCATAAAAAAAGTTGATTATCGGCAACATATTGTTGTGTTTATCCGAAGCTTTGAGAGCATCGATATAGTTTTGCCTTTCCTCCTTCAAAATGATTATATGGGGGTGGCCGAACCTTCCCAATATGAAATTGGACAATAAACGCCCCAACCTGCCATTGCCATCTGGAAAGGGATGCGAGTAAATGAACATTTGGTGGAAGATCGCGCTCAGTTCCAAGGGGTGCGTCCTGTCCTCCTTGATGGCCCTATTGAAACTTTCCAACATTTTGGGCATATTGGCCACGGCCTTTTTGGTGTCCCTGAAGATAGTGTCCCCAGCGGCCATCTGGGTTTTTGAGTATTCGCCCGGCCTATATCCCTTATAGGAAATGGTGTTCTTGGTCAAAAGAACGTGCAGATGCTTTACAAGTCTTTCATCAAGTTCCGCTCCGGGGTGCTTCAGGACATAATCATAGGCCTTGAAATGATCCAGGATCTCAAAAGCTTCCAATAGGGTCTTGTTCACCAGGTTAAGGGCATAGCCCTTTTCCCTTAGCTCCCTTGTATCATCGACACTAAAGCTATTGCCCTCTATGCCACAGCTATGTGCGGAAAAAAGTATCTCATTGTACCTTTTAAAATCGGTCTCGTTGAAAGAGGAAACGATTATATCGGAGTACTTGCCCCTTAGGGATTCATATTTTTTCCGAATATCTATGAATGGATCTGTATTTCCCATTGTTTGTTCAGACTTTGTTGTTATCACTTAGTTGTTTAAAATGCTCTCGATGTTATCAATAAAGTATTGGTCAAAAATCTGCATGAACAATTCCTCTTTGATCTGGACTCCCTTTTTCGTCGGGAAATAAATTTCATCGCCAGAATCATCAAAGCCACGTTGGTAAAATCTGATGTCCACAAAATTGTAATCGTTTCCAAAATATTTTATCCGGGTCAACCGGACCACTTCGTAGGACTTTGTTCTCACCTCTTTGAGCAGTTTTTGGTACTCTATCTTATATTTTTGGTTTGGGTTCATCCTTTATCCGGATTTTGAATCAATTCCTTTTTTTCTCTTGGTTATGTCTTTTTCCCTTCCAGAACATTCATTTTCGAAATGGCTTTATGGTCAGCATTCTTCTTGTTTCCCTCCCCATTGCCCTGTCATGATTCAGTTCAAGACCTTGTCCTCGTTCTTTACCAAAAAATCAAAGGCCTTGTTGACCAGTTCGTTCAATTTCATTTTTTTCTTTTCGGCCATGATCGAAAGCTCACGGTGTATCTCGGTGGATGTACGGACATTGAACACTCCCTTGAAAAACTTATCGGGCTCTTTGCCCAGTTCCCTGCAAGTCTCAAGATAATCGTCGACAGACCCTTCAAAGGCCTCTTTCAGCTCTTTTACCGAACAGCCCTGATAGGTCACCAGATCGCTTATCCCGATGATCTTTCCGTGCAGCACACCGTCCCCTGAACTATACTCCACGGAACCGAAATAACCTTTATGTTCTAAATTATCTGCCATAGCTTCAATTTTTCCTTGATCTGCTTTGTTACATATTGTTTTACAATATTGCCGGGATGTGGTCCGGGCAGGTTTATCATATTGTTTCGGTCGTTCACAAACCTGACCCTAGATCCACCCGTCTTGCCCTTTTTGGTAATTTCATGAAAACCGTAATGGGCCAATATCTTCATCAGTTCCTCCCAAGTCAAATCCTTGGGATTGCCCATGAACTTGACAAGAAGCTTTTCTATTCTACTCATTATCAAAAATACTGAAAACGCAACTATTTTTCAGTTACATTATGTTTTTTTAGCACGGAGCGTTCTTTTATGTTCCCTTTTTGGACATGGCCACAGACTATGTCGGCGAGTTCCCGGAGTTGTTCCACAATCTTTTTCGCTTCTTCCTCCTCGCAGTCTTCAAAACCATTATAAGTCTTGAGCCATGTACTGTTGAATGTTCTGTTTTTCCGCTTTAGCTCGATTATCGGGTTTGACATTTCCTATAAATAGCAATAGCTCCTGAATCTTGAAGGTCACTACCGTATTTGTAAAGCAGGCTTTAATTTACCTTTTTTAATCGATCTGATCCCTTGTGGGACCATTGTTTTATTCCATACTTATGAGTTGTCGGTCAACAACTTTTGGTTTTTGCAACAGGGTCGATCTTTTTTCTAAAGATCCTGTTCACACAGACGATCTTACCATTACTTTGTTTGATCTCCAGATTTTGAAAATCATGTTGTTTCAACATATCGATGATACGCTCACCTGTGTCCAATCGTTCCAGACCTTCAATGGTATCGACCTCCCCGTTCTTGATGATCACTTTGATGGACAGGAACCTTTTGCTGCGTACCATCTCCAATACCTGGATCTCGGAAGGGGACAATCCTGAATGTTCCTGCTTGTTGTTATCTTTCATAAGTTCATGTTCTACAGGCCCAGCCCTTTCCTTTTCTTCTTTCTTTTGGACTTTTTCCTCGCACCATGGCCATTGAGTTCCAGTTTGAAAGGGGTCCAGTCCGTTTCATTTGCCAAAGGCCAGGTCATTCCATTTCCCTCAATTTTTCCCACATGACCTTTTGATTGTTGAGCAGGATCTTCAGTGCCTTTTGCAACTCCCTCACTTCTTGGCTCAGGTTTGATTGCCGTTCTAAGGTTTCCTTCGCCAACTCTATCAGTTCCCCGTTCTTTTCCATTAGCCGATAGTATAATTGAACGGTCTCTGTCTTGCCCATAATCGATTTGTTTTACGATACTGTTCCATGAATATTTTTTGCCGAGCGTACTGCCTTTGTACACTATGCCCTGATAGTTGAACGATATGCCCGAGACCCTGCCCGTGGTCGTGCTTGTGTTGAATCTTGGCGAGATATTTTGCTCTTGTAGCAACTTGATGAATTCCGTTGTATCCGCTGCCCTTGAAATTGCCGAACCGATTTTCTTCTGAAGTACCAGTTTGATCGGTAAATCGCCAGTTCTCAGGGTTTTCTCGATTTCTCTTTGGTCAAGTGATTTTATTGAACTAACATTTGTCGAAATTTGGGTCAGTCCATATTTCTTTTCCAGATTATTGAGCACTTCCCGGCTTCTTCTTTTAATGTTGCTATCATTTGTTATCCTGCCCGAATACCTGACCCTGTTGGCCACGATATGGATGTGCTCGTGCTTCGTGTCCGTATGACGGTACATGATGAACTGGTTGTTATCAAAACCCATTTTCATCAAATAGTCACATCCCAATGAAGCAAACTCCTTATCGTTCAATCGATCCGAGTGAGGCAGGTTCAAGGAAACATGGAATACCGCATTCCCAAGCCCCGGACGCAATTGCCTGACCAAATTGAATTCCTGTGTCATGTTTACCGTTGTGGATTGTCCGATATTGGAATCGATCACATATCCGACCCCTTCTTCCACCTTCTTTTCATTGTAGGCCAGAACTCCGTAGAAGTCTTTTCCTATGGTTACCTTACCTATCATTGTTGGTGATATTTGATTTGAGCTGTTGCAACAACATTTTTACCTCCTCCAATTGTTTGGTGATACTGAACTCATCACGGATACCTGAGTTCGAGACCCTGGCAAGTTGGTTCAGGTTGTTTCCCACCCGGCTCAGTTCGACAAAAAGTTTCCGGTCCATTGGATTTACCTTTTTGGTCGGCAGGGATTTTCCCGTACATTTTCTTCGGATATACTCAGCAACGGACAGCCCAATGGTCTCCGCATTATTGGTAATGATCATGTATTCACTTTGTGAAACCCTAAAGGCGATGACAATCGTCCTTTGCTTTGAGATATCCTTTTTAGGTCTTGCCATTTTCTATGGTTTTGGTATTGTTCTAAAGGTCATTTGTAAACGAAGTGCGCAGTTTTTGTTTACAAAAACACAACTTGCTTCGTGACCTCCGATCAACTATATGGCAAACCTATAATCTATGGATTGTTTGCAGGGGTTTTGCCGTACATGGACTTTTGTACGGCAAATCGTTGAAGGGTCTTTTCAGAAGAGAAATAAAAAAATGTACTGAACTTGAACCAAGGATTTCCATGGAAAGAGGGAAACCGGTCAATACGTTCCTTTGGACGGAATTTTCCATATTAGATCAATGGTCCGATTTTCGTCCCAAGTCATATTGAACACGGGGCCATGGGCCGGACACCGGGATATTTCGTATATTTGATATAGAAAGAGCCATGAAAAAGTCGCACAACATAGCACCGTCCAAAGGAAAGAACCTAAAGGGTTACTTTCCCGGACCTGTATTTTGGGATGTCGACCCCAGCGTGCTTGATGTGGAAAAGGACAAGATCTTTATCATCGAAAGGGTACTGTCCCGCAATATGGGGGACCCACAATATTTTGAGCTTCTCGAAAGACTGTATCCGATAAGTGACATTGTCCGGTGCGCGAAAAGGAGCGAACAGATTCGGGGGAACAGCAGTATCAGGGCCGTGGCCGAACGTTATGGCATCAGACCGGACCATATGAAGAACTACAATCCTTCCTTTGGATAATGGCCGTCGACCAAGCCGTTTCGGACGAGCTGAAAAGCGTCATCGTCCAATTGATGCAAGCAGATTATTTAAGGGACTTTAACCTTGGAGGTGGCACCAACCTCGCTATCCGGCACAATCATAGGGTCTCCACGGACATCGACCTCTTTTCCCAAGGTGTGGTCGGGGTCGAAAGATTGAGGGCAATAAGTGCCTATTTCAGATCGACCTTCAAAGACGGGCTTTTAGGCCTCTTGGAGGAAAACTTCGGGGACAATCAAATGGCCTTTCTCAGGGTGAACGTACAAAGGAACGGGGTCCCGATCAAAATAGACATCATCCAAAATATTCCATTGCTCCATCCCATAGAAACATTTGACAACATTAGATTGATCAATGAACTCGACATCGGGGCATTGAAATTGGTGTCGGCCGTAAATCGCGGGACCCAAAAGGATTTTGGGGACCTTTTGTTGCTCTGTGGACTGTATTCCCTTGAAAGACTGCATACCGAGCTTATGAAAAGGGAAAGTATGTTCATCGGTAAAGAGTTTGGCACCATCTTCAACGTTGAGGGACTTCCCAGGGGTTTGGCCGGTGACCTGTCCGCCCTGGGCAATTTCAACAGGGCAACGGACCGAAAAAGTGAAAGCAACCGTCTTATCTTAACGGAAAATTCCATTATCCCGGGTTCTTGGCCCGAACTTGGCCTAAGATGGGCAGGGATCGTCGAGGCATATGCAAAGTCGAAAGGCTTGCGTTTTACTCCTCCTTCCAGAAAAAGGAGGTGGAAAAACAAAGGGATCGGTCTTTAAAAAATCCATCTTATAGTTGACAGTTCCCATTTTTGAAAGTTTACGCCGATACGTTTTTCCTTGATCTATTCTAACCTTTGTAGGAATGAAAAGTGGAAAGGGAGAAAAAAACAAAAGGAGTATGGCATCCAGGTAAGGGAACGTGAAAATCAACATTGCTCAATATACCCCTTCGTACCATTACATTAATTAAGTGCTCATCAGATTTGTTCAAATATTAAAACAACTCTTCATTCGTATAATTATATAATTGTACACATGTACAATTGTATATACATACAATTGCATATTTAATCATTTGTATGGATAAATGAGTTTGGAGATTATTCGAAAGGCTTCTTAAGATGTGCCCGGCATGATCAAAATATCATTTAAGGAAAAGACGGGCTTAGCAGGTATTCATTCATTGCCCATCTCGAACCAATGGGATTGTCTGTATCCTGAAGGGAAAAAGTATCTTTGGAAATCCCCTCTTTTCCCCCTTTCCACAAAAAGCACCCGTAAGGGTGCCGATCCCATGACAAAATCAATGGAACGATTCATATCCATTACATCGAAAAATAGGAACAAAACTTCAATGATATCTTTATCTTAAATGGCAAGTAGATACTCCAAGACCATGGAAGCCATACTGAACGATAAATTACGGAAATTGGTGTAGCCAATTAAAAAAAGACAAGTACAAAAATTGAGAACATCAGGAACAGTTTGTCTTTTCTCTTATACAGAGCGATATATTATATTTGTTTGCTTATATATTAAGTGTAATTCTTTAAATTACATTAATCGAACGTATTAATTGTAAATTGTATGGAAGTATCTTGTGTGTTACTCTTGAGTATATAATTGTCTTAAATAATTAAATTATAAATACGCTACGGACTGAACGTAACTTTGTTCAGCCATACATTGGTAATAAGCTAAAGAAACATCCCGAATGGAGCAAGAGTTTAAGGTTTATATCAAATCTTACCTAGAACAATTTCCTGATTTGAGCTCGGAGGAACTAACTTTCATTTCCTCATATCTTATTATAGAAAAGTATGGCAAAAAAGAATTTTTATTTAAAAGCGGGGAGGTTCAAAAGGAAGTGGGATTTGTTTGCAAGGGACTTTTGAGAAGATACTACGTCAATGAAAAAGGAAACAAAATAACAACGGGTTTTATAATTGAAAATAACTATGCCACAGATTATCCCGCATTCATAAGGCAAAAACCATCAAAGTATTTTATCGAATGTCTTGAGCCATCGGTAATCATAAAATTGCCATATGATAAAATTCAAGAAGGGTACGGTAAATTTAAAACAAGTGAAAGGTATGGTAGGTTGATAGCCGAATATGTTTTGACCGTGCAAACCGACAGGGTAGAAAGTCTTTTGTTTGAGACAGCTGAAGAGCGTTACTTGAATTTTATAGACCGAAACCCAGACCTTGTAAACAGAATTAGTTTAACGCATTTAGCAACGTACTTGGGTATAGAACGGCAATCATTGAGCAGAATACGGAGTAAGATCGCCAAAAAATGATTTTGTCACAAATGTGTCAGGTAGAAAAGCCGATGATGTTTCATTTTTGCAATAGTTAGTTCCATAATATTGTAAAAATGACTTCAAATAATAAAATAACCAAAACAGCCTTAATTACTCAATTCCTCTTTTTTGGACTTGTTTCCAGTGGCCAAAATACAACTGTTGAACCATCCACACATTTGAAAGTCCAAGTGGATAAGCCGGGTAAACTGACCCACCTTCGCCGGATAAAACTGACCATAGCAAACGAACTGCCCAGATTTGATCTATCCTTGGGTTAAACTTAGTTTT
>NZ_PABT01000045.1 GCF_002699205.1 Allomuricauda sp. | reverse complement strand
GCGCAAATTCGGGGGTTTCTTGGATATTGTTGGGCACTGATTGACCTGTGCGCTATATGGATTGATGGATGGGGTGTTTGGGTTGATGGGAATTAGATGTCAGAAGTCAGATGTTAGAAGTTAGAAGTTGGGTTGCGGGTTGATGGTTGATGGCTGGTGGTTAATGGTTAATGGTTAATGGTTAATGGTTAATGGTTGATGGCTGATGGTTGATGGTTGATGGTTGGCGAAGTTGGAAGTTAGAAGTCAGATGTTGGATTGTTGATTGTTGCTTACTGCTAATTGTTAATTGGTTGTTGGTGAAGGGTCAAAGGTTAAGGGTTGTTGGTGGAAGTTAGATGTTAGAAGATAGATATCAGATGTTAGAAGTTGGGTTGCGGGTTAAGGGTTATTGGTTTGATTACTGCAAACTGCAAAACTGCTTACTGCCAACTGGTTATTGTTTATTGTTTATTGTTCACTGATTATTGGGTTACTGCTTACTGACTACTGCCTACTGACTTCTAATTTCTAACCTCTGACTTCTGACTTCTAACTATATATGCACCGACGGGCTGTTCTTTACCTCATTGATGACAAAGGAACTCTGGGTGTTGCCGATATGGGCAATAGCGGTGAGTTTGGTGACCATAAACTCGCGGTAGCTCTTCATATCTTTCACATATATTTTTAAAATATAATCGTAGTCGCCCCCCACATGAAAGCATTCGGACACTTCTTGAAGTTGTAGGACCTCGCGTTCAAACTTTAAAACGTTTTCCTTGGTATGCTGCACCAATCTAATCTGGCAAAGTACCATAAAATCGCGGTCAACCTTTGCCTTGTCCACCAAGGCCGTGTATTGGGTGATCACTCCGTTTCGCTCCAATCGGCGAATGCGTTCATAAACCGCTGTTTTGGACAAATGCAGAGCATCCGCATATTGTTTTGTGGTTTTTTTGCAGTCTTCTTGCAGTAACCGCACCAGTTCCATATCTGTTTCATCCAGTTTCATCCCGTCAATTTTTCTAACAACAACCGCTAAACTCGAATTTTATAGAACAAAATCCTAATAATATATAAAATAACGACAAATAATCGGTATTTACCTTCATCCATTGATTATAAGTCTATGTATTTTTAATTTTATTCAAAACTGTATCCTATGGATTATAAAGCATCAGAACACATTCAAGATCTTCAATATTTTGGTGAATACGGAGGTATAAACCCTTCTATATCAGATTCATCGACCTATACTTTTCTCTCCGCAAAAACCATGTTCGACACCTTTGAAGGGAACACAGAGGGTTGTTATCTGTACAGTAGGCACTCCTCCCCTTCCAACCTATATTTGGGCGAGGCCATGGCGCAACTGGAAGGCACCGAGTCCGCCAATGTGTACGCCAGTGGAATGGGCGCCATAACAGCCGTGATTCTTCAATTGTGTGATGCCGGCGACCATATTGTCTGTAGCAGGACCATTTACGGAGGAACTTATGCCTTTCTGAAAAATTTTGTAAAAAAATTCAATATCTCCGTTTCTTTTATTGACATCACCAATCTGGAAACGGTCGAGAAATCCATCACGCCCAAAACCAAAATGGTGTATTGCGAAGCCGTAAGCAACCCTTTGTTGGAAATAGCCGACATCACTTCACTTTCCAAGATCACCAAAAAGAACAAGATGCCCTTGGTGGTGGACAACACTTTTTCGCCCTTGACCATCAATGCGGCGCAACTGGGGGCGGATATTGTGGTGCACAGCCTTACCAAATTTATTAACGGCAGTAGTGATTGTGTGGCTGGAGCCGTGTGCGGGACTACGGATTTCTGCCTTAGTCTAAAAGATGTGAACAATGGGGCGGGTATGCTCTTGGGCAGTACGTTGGACAGTTTACGGGCCGCTTCCATTTTAAAAAATATGCGAACCTTGCATATTCGAATCAAAAAACACAGCGAAAACGCCCATTATTTGGCCAAACAATTCGAGAAGGATGGTCTAAAAGTGGGGTATCCCGGTCTGGAAAGCCATCCGGGGCACCATTTAATGAAATCCCAGATGAACCATGAATATGGGTTTGGCGGCATGCTGACCTTGGATGTGGGTTCATTGGAAAGGGCCAATGCACTAATGGAGCTGATGCAGCAAGAAAAATTGGGGTATTTGGCCGTAAGCCTTGGTTTCTACAAGACCCTTTTTAGCGCACCGGGAACGTCCACATCTTCCGAAATCCCGGAGGAAGAGCAAAAAGAACTTGGTCTGTCCCAAGGACTTATCCGTTTTTCCATTGGTTTGGACAACGATATCCACAAAACATTTATCAGTATGAGGAATTGTATGGAAAAGCTGGATATTTTATCTCCCGATACAAGTTTGGACCAAGGCGTAAATGGATAGGGCTTGCACAGCATAGTGCAAAATCGTAATATTACCTCTTAACAAACTTAGACCAAATGCCGAACAAAGAGGAAAAACCAAAGTTCAGGGAAGATGAACATATTGTAGAAAATCAAGATTTAACCATTGCCGAAGCATTGATACCCGTTTTTGCCTTGGTGATCATGTTGGCCTACAATGTGTATGTTTTTGGTGATGATGCCCTGAGCGGTTCCAACCAGTTTATTTTATTGATGGGCGGTGCCGTAGCAGCCATTGTTGGAATTTTCAACAAAGTCTCTTACAAGCAAATGATTGCCGAAGTGGCCGAAAACGTCAAATCGACCACTGGAGCTTTGCTCATTCTTTTAATGGTCGGTGCGCTATCCGGCACTTGGTTGGTAAGTGGAATCATTCCGGCCATGATCTATTATGGGCTTCAAATTTTGAACCCCACCATATTTTTGGCGGCCAGTGTGATCATTTGCGCCATTATCTCCATTGCCACGGGCAGTAGCTGGACCACGTCAGCGACCGTAGGTATAGCCTTGATCGGTATAGGTGACGCACTTGGTGTTTCTTTGGGGATGACGGCGGGCGCCGTGCTTTCCGGAGCTTATTTTGGGGATAAGATGTCCCCATTGAGTGATACGACCAACTTGGCTCCCGCCATGGCAGGGGGAGATTTGTTCTCGCACATTCGCTATATGACCTACACCACAGTTCCGACCATTGTTTTCACCTTGATCGTGTTCATTGTTTTAGGGTTTACCATAGATGCCTCCGGTGTGGCGGACACGGACTATTTACTCACCAATATCAGTTCTACATTCAATATCAATGGTTGGTTGTTTTTGGTGCCATTGATCGTAATCGGTCTGATCGTAAAAAAGACCCCGCCATTAATGGCTCTTTTGATCGGAACACTTTTAGGTGGCGTTTTCGCACTTATTTTTCAGCCCGACATTGTTGCCAATATTGGTGGTGGCACAGGTCTGAATTTTGAAACAGGTTACAGAGGCATTTTAAATGCCATAACAGTGGACACCTCTATAGCAACGGACGTTCCCGCCCTTAACGACCTGTTCTCCTCTGGAGGAATGTCCGGAATGCTGGGCACTATTTGGCTGATAGTCTGTGCGATGGTTTTCGGCGGTATCATGGACGGTATTGGAGCATTGGAAAGAATTACGGAGTCGCTTTTAAAATTGGCAAAAACCACCTTTGGACTGTTTGCCAGTACCGTGGGAAGCTGTTTGGCATTGAACGTAACGGCATCGGATCAATATTTGGCCATCGTCGTTCCCGGAAAAATGTTCTCCAAAGCATACAAAGAACGTGGATTGGCACCGGAAAACCTGAGTCGGTCATTGGAAGATTCCGGTACGGTAACCTCCGTATTGGTCCCATGGAACACCTGCGGGGCATATCACAGTAGTGTTTTGGGAGTTGGGGTCGGTGAATACTTCCTTTATGCCATATTCAACTGGCTAAGTCCCATAATGACCCTGTTGTTTGCTGCGTTCAAAATCAAGATAAAACAATTGTCCGAAAGTACTTCCGAATAAAATTTTCATTTTGCTTTTTTGACGAATCATCTTTTATTGATGAGTTGTTAATTTTTGAGGTTTAAATTTATCGCAACCTCAATAATCGACATGCTTTTTTACTGCATAGTCACAGCTTATCAAGCCATAAGAAAAACTAATTTTCGAGCTGAAAAAAGCTGCCGATCCGTGCTATTTTTGCAACTCGAAATCAAAAAAATCCAATATAATGACTTTAGTAGGTAGAAAATTTCCAAACATTGAAGTAAACGCCATCGACGAAATGGGCGATGCGTTCAAAATCAACATTTTAGAAAAGGCCAAAGCTGAAAACAAGAAAGTTTTGCTTTTCTGGTACCCAAAAGACTTCACTTTTGTTTGCCCAACAGAGCTTTTTGCCTTTCAACAAAACCTAGCGGAATTTGAAAAAAGAAATACTTTGGTCATTGGAGCATCTTGTGATACCGCCGAGGTGCATTTTGCATGGTTGAACACCCCAAAAGACAACGGTGGGATTGAAGGTGTGTCCTACCCTATCATTTCTGACAGCAACAGGAATTTGGCAGCCGCCTTGGGTATTTTGGATATTACGAAGGAGGACTACAGTGAAGAAACCAACTCTGTTCTTGTAGAAGGTGACAACGTTACCTACAGAGCCACTTATTTAATAGATGAAGAAGGAACCGTATTCCACGAAAGCATCAACCACATGCCATTGGGAAGAAACGTCAGCGAATTCCTTCGATTGGTGGATGCCTACACCCACGTACAGGAAAAAGGTGAGGTTTGCCCGGCCAACTGGGAAGAAGGAAAAGAAGCCATGAGTGCGGATAGAGAGGGTGTTTCCAAATATTTGTCCAACCACGTAAATTAATCAAGCATGGTAGTAGAATTGGAAAAAGACAACTTGAGCGAGGTCATTGCCGAGAATGAAAACGTAGTAGTGCAGTACAGTGCCTCTTGGTGCGGCAACTGTAGAATTATGAAGCCGAAGTTCAAAAAGGAAGCTTCATTGAACGAGAACATTAAATTTGTTATGGTCGATGCCGAAAAATTCCCTGAATCAAGAAAGTTGGCCAATGTGGACAATCTGCCCACTTTTGCGGCCTTTTCAAAAGGAACTTTGAAAAATCAGGTACAGACCAATAAATATGATGTCCTAAAAACCTTGATCAATGAAGTTGCCAATAATTAAACAATTGGTCAATTTTGCCGAGGAGCACGATGAGGATTATTTGTTGGAAACGGCGGAAACCCTCGAGAACATCTGTGAGGTTCCCAGTCTAAAGGACGAAGAACTGGATATTATCGGGGAGTTGATCTCAAATCTTTACGGTGCCATTGAAGTGTCCAACGAAATTAAAAACGGAACTTCAAAAAAAGAAGCACTTAACGGTTTTATGTCCAGGGTACTTGGCTCAATCGACAAGTAACGGAACTTATAAACAGACACTTGACAAGAACCTTCCCGTAACACACTTCGGGAAGGTTTTTTTAGTATTTTTGGTTCCAAATCAAAAACACAATTATGGCAACTGTTACATTAAAAGGAAACGAAATACACACATTGGGAAACCTTCCTGAAAATGGTTCCCAAGCTCCGGACTTTACTTTGGTAAAAAACGACCTTTCAACCGCTAGCCTATCCGATTACAAGGGCCAAAAGGTTGTACTGAATATTTTTCCTAGCATAGATACGGGAACCTGTGCCCAATCCGTACGCCAGTTCAACCAAGAGGCTGCGGAATTGGAAAATACCAAAATACTCTGTATATCGAAGGACCTGCCATTTGCCCAGGCACGTTTTTGTGGGGCCGAGGGCATTGATCAAGTAGAGACCCTATCCGATTTCAGGGATGGGAATTTTGGGAAATCCTACAATGTGGAATTTACGGACGGGCCATTGCAGGGATTGTTGTCCAGATCCGTAGTGGTTGTAAACGAAAACGGGGAAGTTGTGTATTCCGAACAAGTTTCCGAAACAGTGGACGAACCCAACTATAAAGCGGCTCTAGAAGCATTGATGGATGCCTAAGGAATCTTTTTTACAGAACAGGATAAAGAGCGTGGGATATGCCCTAAAGGGCATGTTCCTATTGTTGCGGACCGAATCCAGTATCAAAATCCAGTTTGTGATCGCACTGGTGGTCACGGTGTCCGGGTTTTATTATAAAATTTCAGATACCGAATGGATACTCCAGCTCTTGGCCATAGGCATGGTGATGGGCATTGAAGGAGTAAATACCGCCATTGAAAAAATTTGCGACTACATTCAGCCCAAATTGGATCCAAAAATAGGTTTGATAAAAGATATTTCCGCAGGAGCCGTTATGATAGTATCGGTCATAGCAAGCATCATCGGCTTGATTATCTATGTACCCAAAATCTTTTAGCAAAATCCAAGACCACGAGTAGCAACGTAAATTTGTAACTTAGCCCCGCTTAAAAACAATTGATGGCCAAAAAAAGAACAAAATCAAAATCAAAAAAAACTGCCCCTACTGCCAAAAAGAAGGTGACTTTTAAGCTTTCCAAGCAGAACAAGATTATTTTTGGCAGCCTTTTGATCGTTCTGAGCATTGCACTTTTCTTCTCCTTCATATCTTTTTATTTCACATGGCAGGAGGATCAGAGCACGCTCACCCAATTTGCGGACCGTAATGCCCAGGCAAGTAACCTGCTCAATAAGTTTGGGGCCAGTGTAAGCCACTTTTTTATGTACCAAGGGTTTGGCCTGGCTTCTTTTATTTTTCCTTTTTTATTGGCCGTCACGGGACTCTATCTTTTTCTGGGGCTTGATGGCAAACGACTTATTTCCAAATGGATATGGGGCTTTGTCGGCGTAATTTGGGGCTCCATAGCTCTTGGCTTTTTTGCGGCCGATTTTCCACTTTTGGGTGGGCTTGTTGGTTACGAAATGAATGATTTTCTTCAAGATTACACCGGTAAAATTGGGGTTTTCTTGATTCTGATATTTGTTCTGATGGTGATTTTGGTACAATTGTTCAATTTCACACCCGAAGGATTCGCCAATTTCTTCCGACGACAAAAGCAAAAAATAAAATCCGATTTTGAAGAAAAACCAATAAACGGGACTACAGAAAACTCCTTGCAAGATGAAGAAGAAAGCATTGAATTGAGTATGGAGGATACGGTTCCTGAAAAAATTGACACCTATACGCATAAAAAAGACATTCCACCGTTGGACGAGGCCGGCCTCGATGTCAATATTCCACAAGAGGAAGAATCCGATCTTGATCTAAAAGTGGAGGAAACCCCCATAGAGGAAGAAACCGATGTAAAGGCTGCTCAATTGGTGAAGGATTTTGGGGAATTCGACCCCAAATTGGAGCTGGGCAACTACAAATTTCCAACATTGGACCTATTGGAAGCACATGGAGCTTCCGGAGGGATCACCATCAACCAAGAAGAGCTTGAGGAGAACAAAAACAGAATTGTCAGCACCCTCAAAAATTACAAAATAGGGATTGCCCAGATCAAAGCCACCATTGGCCCCACCGTTACTTTATATGAAATTGTTCCCGAAGCCGGAATCCGTATTTCCAAGATCAAAAACCTGGAAGATGATATAGCACTGTCCTTGGCAGCACTGGGAATTAGGATCATTGCGCCTATCCCGGGGAAAGGCACTGTGGGCATTGAGGTTCCAAACAAAAATGCGACCATTGTTTCCATGCGTTCCGTGATCGCATCCAACAAATTCCAAAAAGCGGAGATGGAGCTGCCCATTGCCTTTGGAAAAACCATCAGCAACGAGACCTTTGTAGTGGATTTGGCCAAAATGCCCCACTTGCTTATGGCCGGTGCCACGGGACAAGGTAAATCAGTGGGCTTAAATGCCGTAATCACTTCCCTGCTATACAAAAAACACCCGGCCGAAGTCAAATTTATCTTTGTGGATCCCAAAAAGGTGGAATTGACCCTTTACAATAAAATAGAACGCCATTTCTTGGCCAAACTACCAGATTCCGAAGAGGCCATCATCACAGATAACACAAAGGTGATAAATACATTGAATTCCCTTTGTATTGAAATGGACAACCGTTACGAGTTGTTAAAAAAGGCCATGGTTAGAAATTTGAAAGAATACAATACCAAGTTCAAGGCCAGAAAATTGAACCCGAACGATGGGCACAAATTCCTGCCCTATATTGTATTGGTGATAGATGAGTTTGCGGATTTGATCATGACAGCGGGCAAGGAAGTGGAAGCCCCCATTGCCCGATTGGCACAATTGGCACGTGCCATTGGCATCCACTTGATCATTGCAACACAAAGACCGTCGGTAAACGTGATAACAGGGATTATTAAGGCCAACTTCCCCGCGAGGATAGCTTTTAGAGTGACTTCAAAAATAGATTCCAGGACTATTTTGGACGCACAAGGTGCCGACCAGCTCATCGGTCGTGGAGATATGCTTTACACACAAGGAAACGATGTGACAAGAATCCAATGCGCTTTTGTGGATACCCCGGAAGTGGCCAAAATCACCGATTATATTGGTTCGCAACGTGCCTACCCTGAAGCACACCTTTTACCAGAGTATGTTGGCGAAGAATCTGGCACAAGTCTTGATAATGATATCTCGGACAGGGATGCCATGTTCCGGGAAGCGGCAGAAGTGATCGTGATCGCACAGCAAGGTTCCGCATCCTTGATCCAACGAAAACTAAAGCTGGGATACAACAGGGCGGGTAGGATTATAGACCAATTGGAAGCCGCTGGAATTGTGGGCCCTTTTGAAGGAAGTAAAGCCCGGCAAGTACTTGTACCCGATATATATTCTTTGGAACAATTATTAGAAAATGAAACAAAATAAAATCATGATCAAGAAAAGAATCCTATTTATAGCATTGTTCACCATTGGACTTTTTTCCTACGGCCAGAGCTCCGACAAGGCCAAAGCACTTTTGGACGAAGTGTACAACAAAGTGCAGAGCTATGACAATATTTATATTGATTTTCAGTCCACTCTCGAAAACACCGAGGCCAACTTAAAACAAGAGACCAATGGCAACGTGACCTTGGACGGTGAAAAATACCTGCTCAACTATTTTGGGGCCAAACAATTGTACGATGGCAACAAAGTGTACACCGTGGTTCCCGAAAACGAAGAAGTCACCATTGAGGATGTCAACGAAGACAATGACAACGTGAGCCCATCCAAAATGTTGACGTTCTACAAAACCGGACATAACTACCAATGGGACATTCTTCAAAATGTAGGAGGCAGAAAAATACAATATGTAAAATTGATCCCCATTGATTCCAATACCGAGATCAAATCCGTACTATTGGGCATAGATACGCAGACCAAACATATTTATAAGCTGATCCAAACCGGAAACAATGGCACAAAAACCACCATTACCGTTAATTCTTTCAAAACCAATCAGCCCATTTCAAGCACTCTTTTTACCTTTGACGAGAAAAAGTACGAGGACAAAGGGTACTATATCATAAGAAACTAGGCATTGAAAATACTTGATCAGTATATACTAAGAAGATTTCTTTACAACTTCTTCAGTTCCTTTTTCATTTTGATCGTCATATTCATTTTTCAGGGAATATGGCTTTTCATAGATGATTTGGCAGGAAAAGGACTGGGCATGGTCATTATTGGCAAGTTTATTTTTTACTTTATCCCAACCCTTGTGGACAAGGTGCTACCGCTTACGGTACTCCTCTCCTCTATCCTTACCTTTGGTACTTTTGCGGAAAACTACGAGTTCGCCGCCATGAAAGCGTCCGGTATATCATTGCAACGTGGTATGCGCAGTCTAATCGTATTTGTACTGTTCCTTGGTTTGGTCACCTTCTTTTTTGCAAATGATGTGATTCCTAAATCGGAACAAAAAATGTTCAACCTAAGGCGAAATATTGCCAAGGTAAAACCCGCTGCGGCCATTACCGAAGGGGTTTTCAGTGATTTTGAAGGAACCGGAGACGGAATGAACATCAAAGTGGACAAAAAACATGGGGAGCAAGATCGCTTTTTGGAGAATGTCATCATCCATAAAAAAACAGACCAGAACATAAACAATACGGTGATCAAGGCCAAATCGGGCGAATTGATCAGTAGTGAAGCATCGGATATCATTCAATTGGTTTTGAAAGATGGGAACTACTATGAGGATTTGATGCCAAAAGACCCGAAAGAACGCAGAAAGCATCCTTTTGCCAAGTCAAATTTTGAGACCTATACCATCAATATCGATATTTCGGAGCTCAACGAACAGGATTTGGAAGAAGACCAAAATATAACGACCAACAAGATGAAAAACGTTGGCCGGCTCATCAAGGATATTGACTCCCTTCGCGAAAACAATCTAGAAAAAGTAGAAGCGTTTTCCAAGAACGTGGTCAACAGAATGGGGGCTTTTCCTGCCCAACCGGTAAGAGACAGTACCCAGAGAAACCTACAGCTCATTGAACCTGAAAAGTCTGAAGAGAGTAAATTGGACTCCATAAAAACCATAGACGATTTTATGGAAAGTTTGGAGAATTGGGAACAAATCCAGGTGATGAAAAAGGCCCAGAACGAGGTTTCCAGCATCTTGAACACCGTAAAGTCCAAAAAGAACGAACTACAGAGCAGGTACAAGTTCTATAACAGTCATATTTTATCCCTACATCAAAAGTACGCACTTGCACTTTCGTGCATTGTCCTGTTCTTTGTGGGGGCACCTTTGGGCGCAATAATCCGTAAAGGTGGATTGGGGTTGCCGATGGTTGTTGCCATAATTCTGTTTTTGACCTATTATTTTATTGGCGTATTTGCCGGAAACTATGCCAAGGAAGGGAACATTCACCCTGCCATTGGGGCATGGTTGCCTACATTGATCATGTTACCGTTGGGTATATCCCTCACCAGAAGGGCCACTGCAGATAAAGGATTAGTAGGATTTGGATATTTTATAGACCGTATCAAATCGATTTTTAAAAAGAAAGAAAAAGAAGCTGAGGAACAATGATCACCAAGGACAAAAAAGTACAACTAAACGCCATTGAAGATGCCATTGCCGATATTAGAGAAGGTAAGGTAATTATTGTGGTGGATGATGAAAACAGGGAAAACGAGGGTGATTTTTTAGCCGCTGCTGAATTAATTACCCCCGAGACAGTTAATTTTATGGCCACCCATGGCCGTGGACTTATTTGCGTTCCCCTTACCGAGGGCCGATGCAAAGATTTAGGACTCCATAAAATGGTAAATCATAATACCGACCCATTGGAGACCGCCTTTACGGTTTCAGTCGATTTAAGGGGCAATGGTGTAACCACTGGTATTTCCGCAGCTGACAGAGCAAAAACTGTTCTGGCGCTTACGGATAAAGCTACAAAGCCCCATGAACTGGCAAGGCCTGGGCATATTTTTCCATTGATTGCCAAAGAAGGTGGTGTTCTTCGTCGTACAGGGCATACAGAAGCAGCCATTGATTTTGCGCGATTGGCAGGATTGGAGCCTGCAGGGGTGATTGTAGAGATAATGAACGAAGATGGCACAATGGCCAGACTGCCCCAACTCCTTGAAGTGGCCAAAAAGTTTGACCTTAAAATAGTTTCCATTGAGGATTTGATCGCCTACCGTATGGAACACGATAGTCTAATCGAACTGAAGGAATCATTTGACATCAATACCCGCTTTGGAAAATTCAGGTTACGAGCCTACAAACAGACCACAAATGACCAAGTGCATATTGCTTTGCTCAAAGGAAATTGGAAAAGCGGGGAGCCGGTATTGACCCGAATTAATTCCACCTTGGTGAACAATGATATGTTGGGCACTTTGACCAACAATCCCGATGAAACTTTACAGCGCATGTTCGATGCGTTGAATGCGGAAGAAAAAAGTGCCATGATTTTCATAAGTCAAGAAAATCAATCCATGAATTTGTTGGCCAGGTTGTCCGAATTTAAAAAACTACAGAGTGAGGGCATTAATAAAGCGCCCAAAATTGAAATGGACAATAAGGATTTTGGTATTGGTGCGCAAATTCTCCATGACCTCAATATTTCCAAGATTCGTTTGTTGACCAATTCCGGTCAAACCCGTCGTGTGGGCATGGTGGGATATGGTCTTGAGATTGTCGAGTATGTGAACTATTGATAGAAAAGCTCAAATCAAATTCAAGTATAATTTTTTGTTGCTCAGTCATTCCTACCAAGACAAGAATCCATGTTTAGTGAGGCCCAGAATCAAGTTCAGGGTGGGAAGATTGTTCACTGAATTCAAAACAACATCGGTACCTTTTCACTCCTTTGATTTATAGTCAATAAGCTTCTGATTACAAAAACCTATCAACCCAAAAAGGGCATCCATCAATTTATACCGCTTATCCATAAGATCGTGTCCAATAATCTCCCATTAAATCGACATCTTGTTTAATTGATAGAAACAAGAGTTATGAAAAACCTAATACGTGGAATCGCAATAATGACGATTACACTGTCGCTTATTTGGTCTTGTGGGAAAGACGATAATCCTACACCCGATTCAAAAGCAATGAATACCGCTCCTATAATCGACAACCAAAGCTTTACTGTGGCTGAAACTATTCCAGACACTCAAACTATCGGAATGGTAAAGGCTGGAGATAAGGAAGATGACAAGCTTGTTTTTAGTATTACGGCCAACGATAATCAGCTCTTCGAGATTACCGATGCAGGGGCATTGAGCCTAAACACAGACCAAACACTTGACTTTGAGACTGCGGAATCACATAAAATTACGGTATCCGTTACAGACGGGAAAGAAGACGCATCTGCTTCAATTACAATAAATGTAACTATAGTCGAGCCAGAGAACACGGCCCCTCAACTAGACAACCAATCCTTTGAGGTTAAAGAAGATATTGAAGCTACATATGGCTTCGCCAATATAGTTGCGGAAGATTCCGAGGAAGATGAGTTAACTTTTTTACTCTTGGAGGATGAGTCTGAACTGTTTGCAATTTCAGAAAATGGCGAGATTAGTTTGGTTGAAGGAGGTAATTTGGATTTTGAAACAACCCAAGAGCATAACATTACAGTTCAAGTATCGGACGGTAATCTTAGTGCGGAAAGTATAATTACTGTTAAGGTTCAAAATGTAAACGAAGCACCGGTAACCGAAACAGAATTACAATTTGAAGTGCCTGAGGACATTGATGATACCGTAATTATTGGGGTAGCAACAGCTAATGATCCAGAGAACGATGTTTTAAATTACAGTATTTCAGAAAACGATAATGAACGATTTGAAATCACGGAAGATGGTAAAATAAGTCTTGCAGACAATCAAACCCTTGATTTTGAAACCAAAACAGAGCACATTATCAAAATTAGCGTGACCGATGGGAATCTTGGAGCCGATATTTCAGTAACCATTGCTGTTGAAGATGTTGAAGAAATTACCCTTGCAGATAATCCTACTTCATTTGTGACGACATGGGAAACAGATGCTAATGAGCAAACAATTAATATTGGATTGGATCCTGACCTAGTTTATGATTTTACCATCGCTTGGGGTGATGGTACTATTGAAGAAGTAAACGAAAACGTAATACTAAATAATGACAATTTGAGTCATACCTATGATTTAGAGGGTGTTTATAAAGTTGCTATCAACGGAGTTTTCCCTGCCATGCGCACGTGTGAAAGCTATCTTAATCCTGCGAATACTTTGGAAAACGTAGATAAATTGGTAACCTTAGATCAATGGGGAAATATGGAATGGAAAAGGATGGACAACATGTTTAGCTCATGTATCAATATGGTTTATAATGCAACAGATATACCGGATTTATCCCAAATTGAAACCATGCAATCTATGTTTAAGGGCTGTCAATCTATAGGTAGCCCCGACCTGACCAATTGGAATGTTGACAATGTAACTAACATGAAATCTTTGTTCAATAACGCTAACTCCTTTAATGGAGATGTTAGCAACTGGGTTGTGGGGCAAGTTACTGATATGAGCAATATGTTCAAAAATGCCGCCGACTTCGATCAAGATTTAGGCAGTTGGACTATAGGAAGCATTGAAACGATGGAAAACATGTTCGATAATTCTGGTATGACACCTCCAAATTCGAACGCAACACTCGTTGGATGGGCTAATTTTGTTGATCAAAACGAGGGGCCAACCAGTATTTCTTTAGGTATGCAAGACATTATCGTTTGTGGAATGGGTGCGGATTATGCTTTAGGTGTCCTCATAAATGATAATTCTTGGAGTATTTCAGGTTTTGACATGCAATTTAATCTCTGTCCGTAAACAATTGTTTTTATAGTCATTCAAGCCACCGGTAGATATATGCCGTTTTTCTCCTGTGGTTTTATTTGGCAATAGAAATCTTATGTGAAACCTGCGATTTAAAAAAGGTTCAGTTTAATTAGCAATTAAATTATTCGTATCAAAACTTTACACCCTTTTTCATCAACACTTTACCGTTTTACTCAAAACAGATTATTCACTATGTTCAGAATGACAAATGCTGCTGTCCTTTTGATATGAAATGCAAAGCATTGATTAAGAAATCTCATCAAAAAAAGCAAAGAGCAAAAGCCTATTAGTGCCAATTCGTGAGAATGTACCTACTAATTCACGGTTCAACCTAGAAAAGATTTCTCGACCGCTCCTTCGACTACACTCAGGATGGCAGCTCATGAATCCAATTCCATTCTAAGGTCTATAAAGATAATTTAATGGCTTCCACCATTTTCTTGGCGCGTTCGGCAACCTCTTCCTCTGACCAACCCAATTTGATCAAACAGGAGATGTTTCTGGATATCCATTTATCGGATTCGGAGAAATCAGCTTTGCTGTAGTCAGGCATAGATTCCTTTACATCTTTTGGAAGATTTCCCAAAGACTTCAAATTGGTCAAATGCTCCCATTTTTTATAATAGTGCCAATTGTTGTCGTACCAATAAAAACATCCATCAACCCCTTCATCACTCAAAGCTTGATGTGCCTTTTGGGCCAAGTTTTCCGTAGGAAGGAAAAAACTCAGAAACGAATAGTTCTCCTCTCCCCCATCGGGTACACTTCTAAAAACCACCTCGGGAATGCTGGACAATGCTACTCTCAATATGCCATAGTTTCTTTTTTGAATGGCAATAAACTCATCCAAACGAGAAAGTTGGGCCACCCCAATTGCTGAGTTCAGCTCAGAAATACGGAAATTATATCCTAAAAAAGGGTGTTCTTCGGCCCCTCTGTCGTTTCCGATATGGTCGTGCCCATGATCGGAGTATTTATGGGCATGTTCATAATACGTTTCATTATTGGTAATTATCGCGCCACCTTCCCCACAGGTAATCGTCTTTACATAATCAAATGAAAAACATCCCAAATCACCAATACTGCCCAATGGTTTGCCCTTATAACTGCCCCCGATGGCTTGACAGGCATCTTCCAACAACAACAATCCATATTGATCACAAATGGCTTTCAACGCATCCAAATTGGCCATGGAGCCGCACATGTGCACGGGCATCACCACTTTGGTCTTTGTGGTAATGGCTTTTTCAACGGCTTCCGGTTTCAATGTCAATGTATCATCAACATCCACCAAAACGGGTACTGCTCCCAATGTCAAAATAGATTCAAAACTGGCCACAAATGTAAAAGTGGGCATAATCACCTCATCCCCTGCCCCAATACCCGCACTTGCCAAGGCAACGGTCAGGGCTGCGGTTCCACTGCTTACGGCATGGGCATATTTGGTCTGCATTCTTTCTGCCAAAGCAGTTTCCATCTCCTTGGTTTTCCAATGTCCATTTCGCATAGCATCAAACCCGTAGCGCATCAACACCCCGGAATCCATGACGTCTTGTACTTCTTTTCTTTCCTTGTCTCCAAAAAGTTCAAATCCTGGCATACTAATCTTATTTTAAAAGAACCATAGTTTGATGGCCATAAGAATTACGGCAATCACTAAAAATGTTTTTATAAACCCGTCCCCCTTATTAACGGAGAACCTACTGGCGAACCATGCGCCGGAGCCATTCCCCATGGCAAGCACGAGCCCTAATTTCCAATCCACTTTATCATTATATGCAAATACGGCCAATGCAGCTATCATATATATCATTACCACTACAACTTTGGTCGCATTGGACCTCACCAAATTCATTCGATTATAAAAATGCGTGAACAACATCATTAAAAATCCGAGACCCGCATTGATAAAACCACCATAAATCCCAAAAAAGAAGAATACGATCAAAGCAATCCACAGGTATTTTCCCGTGAGGCGTTCCTGTAAGTCCCCTACCCTCATTTTGGGTTTGAAAATGATGATAAGCACCACCGCCAGCATCACTACGGCCAAGATTCTGTTAAAGGTTTCACCATCAATATCCACGGCAATGTATGCCCCGATAATGGCTCCCAAAAAGGCAGCGATTCCCAGATAAATATTAAAAGGATATGTGCTGATGCCCTTACTTTTAAACCCTGCCGTTGCCATGGCGGTCTGAATGACAATAGCGACCCTATTGGTGCCATTTGCCACAGCGGGCGGCAATCCTAAAAATATAAGTGTGGGCAAGGATAACAGGGAACCACCTCCTGCAACAGTGTTAATAAATCCAACTGCAAAACCTACAGCCACCAAGAGCAAATAGTGGTACCATTCTAGCATAGTACAAAGGTATAACCAATGTTTTGAACGAACACACTGATTTTTGTGATCTTTGGAATTTGCAGATTAATTAAGGATATAAATCTTATAAACCAACAATAAATTAAAAAGTCTTTTGGGATAAAAAAAAGCTTTCTATATTTGCACCCGCTTAGGAGGAATGGCAGAGTGGTCGAATGCGGCAGTCTTGAAAACTGTTGAGGGTCACACCTCCGGGGGTTCGAATCCCTCTTCCTCCGCAATCAAGCGCAACTTTGGTTCAGCTTGAAAAAATAAATCCCGTCAAGTTTTCTTGAACGGGATTTTGTTTTTTAATAAGATGAGGATTCTGAAGGAATGCAAAGTTTCATTTGCAAAATGAGGTAATAGGGAAAACCTAAGGTAATCCCTCTTCCTCCGCATAATAACGCGAAAAGCCCCTATTTTAGGGGCTTTTGTTTTTTGGGTGACAATCTAGTTGACAATTTTATACTGGAAACCGTATCAAAATCTCGCTTATTACTTCCTTTTTCAATAAGAAGGGATTCCAGAAAATTTTGATATTAATTTAATAGTAAAGACCCACGCTTTCCTATCTGCCTTTCGTAACTTTAAGGTGATTTAGTTTTTAACATTAAAACAACCTAAATATGAAAAAAATTCTTTTTCTAACAGGCGATTTCGCCGAAGATTACGAAACCATGGTCCCATTTCAAATGCTCTTGATGGTGGGCTATGAAGTACATGCCGTTTGTCCGGACAAGAAAAAGGGGGATACCATTAAAACTGCCATCCACGATTTTGAAGGTGACCAGACCTATACCGAAAAGCCGGGGCATAATTTTGCGCTCAACTATAGCTTTGCTGATGTTGACCCATCGGACTACGCCGGATTGGTCATTGCCGGAGGGCGTGCCCCGGAATATCTTCGTTTGAATCAAAAAGTGTTAGATATTGTCAAGCACTTCTTTGATGAGAACAAGCCTGTTGCAGCTGTTTGTCACGGCATACAGATACTGACGGCCGCAGAGGTGGTCAAAGGGCGTAAATTGACCGCTTATCCCGCTGTTGGACCAGAAGTCACATTGGCTGGCGGTGAGTTTCAGGATGTTCCCGTAGATGCTGCCTATGTAGATGGGAATTTAGTAACCTCCCCTGCTTGGCCCGGCCATCCTGCCCTTATCAGTGAGTTTTTAAAGGTAATGGGAGCCAGTATATCTATCTAAATAAACTACTACCCAAAACATAAAGGGCAAAACCATCTTTAAAAAATTTAGAGTGGTTTTGCCCTTTATTTTTTAGGCTCGTTCAATCATCAGCAAAGATTTGAGTATATTGATTGAAGTTAGAACAGAAGCAATGATGCAAACAAGTAAAGAACTCAAAATACGATGCTGGATCGATATCGATGGAAAAAAGTTTTTTGGTCCAGGTCGCGCACAACTTCTACAATTTATTGATAAAAATGGGTCCATCTCCAAAGCGGCCAAGGAAATGGGAATGTCCTACCGAAAAGCATGGGCCATGGTGGAGGATATGAACCAACGGGGGCAACAGCCTTATGTGGAACTTCACAAAGGCGGGACCAAAGGTGGTGGTGCCGAGTTAACGAAAACAGGAAAAGAAGTGCTTTCCACTTTCTTAAAAATGAATGAAGAGATTACCTCGACCGTGCAACAGCATACTGATGAAATGTTGGGACTGATTTAAATCTTTATCCCAAAACCGTGCAATAAAATCAGTCTTAAACCTACATAAAGCACCAAAACACTGGTAAGCACTCCCAAAAACTTAAGATTGAATTTTTTGTTGGATAAATAGGAACCAATACTTCCCCCAATCACAACGGTAACTATGAGCTGCCATATCAATTCACTGTTCCATGTGAAGGTTCCCGCCATATTCAGACCGATCAACCCAGAAATGGAATTGACCAAAATAAAAACAGATGCCAACGAAGCTACCGTTCTTGGGTTCGCCCATTTTAAAAGATTCAATACTGGAGAAAGAAAAATACCTCCCCCAATTCCCGAAATCCCTGAAAGTAATCCTATACCTCCTCCCAATATCATTTTTTTGGGATTTGAAAATGCTTTGGTGTCCATTTTTTTCTTCACAAAACGTAGCAGCATAAAAATACCGGCCAAGATCAATGCAATTCCCAATATTAAAAAGAAAGATGTCTCGGAAAGTCGCAATTGCGCACCCAGATAGGCCAATGGAATGCTTGCCGCTAAAAAAGGCCAAAACTTTTTAAGGTTGAAAACCCGATTCTTGATATAAAACAGTGTTCCAATGCTGACCACGCAAATATTCAGAATGAGCGCTGTGGAACGTATCTCATAAAAATCGGTCAAAAAAAGACTGAGAATAGCCAAATAACTGGAACCTCCCCCAAACCCAACCGAGCTATAAAAAAGTGCAATCAAAAAGAAGACAATGGGCAAATATTCAACGCTCATTGCTTAGGAAATTAATTTACACCTGATCAAATCACCTGCATTCAGTTTTTCTCCATCATCTACAAAGGCCAGTGCATTTCCTTTGGCCATGGATTGAATCATGGAGGACCCTTGACCGTCCAAAACCTCAACTTTTCCATCCAAAACAGCAGCTTTTAGAAAAGATGGGCGCCCAAAACGGTTTTCATACCCATGCTTTATTGGGAATTGATAGGTTGGTAAACCAGTCCTCCAATATCCCGATAATTTTTGAAGCAACGGAAGTACGTACACATAAAAACAAGTCAGTGAAGAGGCCGGGTTTCCAGGCAAAGCAAACACAAACTTATTGTCCTTTCTTCCGAAATACAATGGTTTTCCAGGTTTTTGAAATACCTTATAGAACAACTCTTTAACTCCATTTTCTTCAAGGGATTGTTTTACAAAATCGTAATCCCCTACCGAAATGCCTCCGGAGATAATCAATACGTCACAAGATTCCAATGCTGTTTTGATGCCTGTTTTTGTGGTCTCAAAATCATCTTGTATCTGTGTTTTTTGATGATGCTTAAACCCGAATTGCTGTAACGCCCCGGAAATTGCGTAGCTGTTGGATTCATAAATCTGTCCCTCCAACTTTGGTTGACCAGGTTTTACCAATTCGTTTCCTGTTGTGATAATGTTTACTTGAGGTTTTAAAAAAACTTCCAGTTGTTCAAATCCCAAGCTTCCCATCAAGGCCAACGAGGGTGGGTTCAAAATATGTCCTTTTTCAAAAACCTCTTGCCCTTTGGTCAATTGCCCTCCTTTTTTACGGATGTTTTGTCCAGCTTTGGGCATTTCATCCAAAAAAAGCGTGCTTGCTTCCACCGAAGTTTTCTCTTGCATCATCACGGCAGAAGTATTTTTGGGCACTTTGGCGCCTGTAAAAATCCGAACGGCCTCGCCATCTTGCATTAACACTTCGCTGGAATCACCTGCAGCCACCTCCCCTACCAATTTATATTCCCGATAAAGTCCGCACAGCGCATAACCGTCCATAGCGGAATTATCAAACTCAGGGACATCAAAAGGCGATATGGTATTTTTTGAAAGTGCATACCCAAGTGACGCCTCAAGAGGTCTAACCTCTGTTTTCAGGTCAATTTTCTGGTCTTCTATAATACGAAGTGCTTCTTCTATCGTAACCATTAGCCTCCTATTGAAATCATTGAACGGTTTTGCTCGTAATGTTCTGCATCCATCTTAACATCCATGCCGTCACGGGAATGCTTTTTTGATTTGATTGCTTCCAAAATGGTCTGATCTATCTTTTCACCGTTCCGCAACGGGGTCAACAAATCGGTTTCAGAGGTAGCGAACAAACAATTTTTCATTTTGCCATCAGCCGTTAAGCGAATACGGTTGCACTCATCACAAAACGGGTTGGTAATCGTGCTCACAATCCCAAAGCTGCCTTGGTGCCCCTTCACCTTAAAGTTGGTGGACGTGCTGTGCTTTGGGTTTTCCAAGGTCTCGATTTCCCCGAACTTATCGCCAACGGTCTGCAAAATCTCATCTTTGCCAACTCCTTTGCTCCAATCCCATTTGTTGCCCTTAAACGGCATGAACTCTATAAACTTTACTGCTAAATTTTGATTTTTGGTCAATGCAATAAAGTCGTTGATTTCCTTGTCGTTCACCCCTTTTATAAGAACCACATTCAGTTTAATGTCCATACCCATATCCAGTGCCATCTCCAAGTTGCGCATAATGCGCTTGTAATAATCACGCTTGGTAATAAATATCGATTTGGCCTTGTCCAGCGTATCCAAACTAAAATTGATTTTGCGAAGCCCAACTTTATCAAACAGGTCTAAATATTTATCGAGTACAATTCCGTTGGTGGTCAATTTTAGGGTCACGCCCAGCTTGGCCAGTTCCTCGACCAAAAAGCCGAAGTTTTTCCGAACCAAAGGTTCCCCGCCCGTCAACCGTACCGTATCCACACCCAAATCCCTAAAAATCCTTGTCATCTCAATGATTTCCTCCAAGGTCATGATACTGGGTTTTTCCATCAACTCAATACCTTCTTCGGGCATACAGTAAAAGCACCGAAGATTGCACCGGTCCGTCAATGAAATGCGGAGATAGGTATGCGGCCTACCGAAATTGTCAATTATTTGTGGTTTCTGTTCAATCATGTCTTTTTCCTTCTATCACTTTAAATGCGTGCAACACGTGTGGGAAAATCGCATCCATGGATTCTGCCGCTCCTTTGGTGGAGCCTGGCAGTGCCAAAATCAATTTACCATCCTTTATGCCCGCAATAGATCGCGAAAACATCGCATACGGCATACGTTCCTGCCCGTAGCTTCGCATTTGTTCCTCCACGCCTTTTAATTTGATGTCCAACAAGGGCTCCAAGGTCTGTGGAGTGACATCTCTTGGCCCCACACCCGTTCCTCCCGTAAAAATCACCATATCTGCTGTGGTATTTTCCACTTTTTTGATGATTTCATCTGCTTCATCGGGAATGATACTTTTTTGGGATTCTACTCCCAATGTTTTCAGTTTTTCAACAATGGCTTCTCCTGCCCTGTCTTCTCCTTTTCCTTTGGAAATAGTATCGGAACAAACGATTACATCCGCTTTTAGGCCTTCAGTCTTTATGTTGAAGGAGGACTTCCCGCCTTTTTTCGATTTAAGGCGAATGGTACCGATTTCAACCTTTTTATCAATCGGTTTAAGCATGTCGTACATCGTCAGCGCAACAATGCTCACTCCGTGCATCGCCTCTACTTCCACCCCAGTTTTATAAATGGTTTTCACCGTCATCGAAATGATGATGTCCAAGCCATCGATTTCATAATCGATTCCCGTGTATTCGATGGGCAGCGGATGACAGTCGGGCAACAAATCGGGTGTTTTCTTCACCCCCAATAAGCCAGCTGCCTTTGCCATTTCAAACACGTTCCCTTTGGGAACCTTGTTGTTTTTGATAGCTTCAATCGTTTCCTGACTACTCGTCTTCACGATAGCTTCCGCGGTGGCTTCCCGCAAGGTGATCACTTTATGTGTGATGTCTACCATTTTACTTGTTTACTTTCCATTGATGGGTTTCGTCCTCAAAAATCTCTTTGCCGAACACCGGCACTTTCGCCTTTATTTCTTCTACAAAAAAGTTGGTGGCCTCAATCGCAATTCTTCGGTGCGCTGATGATGTGAACACAAACAAACATAGTTCCCCAACGTTTACTTTGCCCAAACTGTGATAAATATGGGCACAGGTGATATCGAACTTGGCAAAAGCCGCTTCTCGAATCTCATGGAAGACGTTCTCCGCCATTTCCTCATAGGCTGTATAATCGATAGCGGTGACGGTTTTACCATCCACTTCGTCGGCCCTGACTTGCCCCAAGAAAATACTGTGGGCGCCAATATTGGTCTTACTCTGGTGATTCGCCACCGAATTGGCTATTTTTTCGGGAGGAATCGCTCCTTGTACAAATACTTTTTTAGGTTTCTTCTTATCCATCGATAATGGTTTCTATGCCGCCTTCCACATTTTTAAGGTTGTGAAAGCCAAATTCATTTTTAAGGATTTCTATTGCATTCTTACTTCGTTTTCCTGACTGACAGAAAACAAAAACTTCCTGATTGTTCGGTATTTCCCGGTATCTTAATGTCAAATCGTTCAAAGGAATGTTCAGTACGTTTTTACCTTTGGGCTTGGGCTGTTCAAATACTTCGCGCACATCGAGGTACCAACGTTCCTTATTTTTTAAATCACAATCAATATAAACCGGGGATATCCCCTCTTTGTATATCCTTTCAATCTCTTCCGGACGTTTGTTTATTTTGATGGTCTGCTCACTGGCAAGCATCATATTGATGAGTTTCAGCTTACCGGAAAGCACCTCCCCTTTCCCCAAGATTATTTTTAGTACTTCTGCAGCCTGCAAGGTTCCCAAAATGCCTGGCAGCACGCCCAATACTCCAGTGGATTCGCAACTAATGTTCTGTCGTGTACTTTTCGGGAACAGGCAGCGGTACGTTGGCCCATTCTTGTAATTAAATACCGAAAGCTGTCCTTCATTTTTATAAATAGAGGCGAAAACCCAAGGTTTATCCGCAAGTAAACAGGCATCATTGATGAGGTACTTCGTTTCAAAATTGTCGGTTCCATCCAAAACCACATCGTATTGCTTGATGATATTTTCCGCATTTTCAATCGTCAATGGTTCTTCAAAAACCTGAAAATGCACTTCCTTGTTCTGTTTTTCCAAACGTTCCTTGGCAGCAACGGCTTTGGGTCTTCCCACATCCGATTCTTGAAACAGTACTTGTCGGTGCAGGTTGGAAATATCGACTTTGTCGTGGTCCATCAAACCAATTTTGCCCACCCCTGCTCCTACCAAATACATCGCTGCGGGACAGCCCAAACCTCCAACACCAACTATCAATACTTTGGCATTGCGAAGTTTTTGCTGCCCTTCCAGGCCAACTTCCGTGAGTTTTATTTGTCTATCATATCTGCTCATCCTCCTGCGAATGGTGGCAACAGTGCTACTTCGTCACCATCTTTTATGGTTATTGCATCGTCCAAATTTTGATTTACCGCAATCTGCACGGAATCTTTATCCGTAATGGCAAGTCCTTCCAGGCATTGCTTTTTCAACTCCGAGGCCGTGAGCACTTCGCTCAATTCTATAACCTCTTCGGACTTATCAGCGGCTTCGGCCACCAAACCAAAATATTTGACGGTCACTTTCATAGGTCCATTTGCTTTAGTTGCTGTACATCCTCTTCGGTATCCACATCAAAACCTCCATTTTTGAAGGTCTCGGTACAGAAATCAAAATCTTTCGAATAAATCAGTTTTTTAGCGCCTTCATCACCCTCCAAATTCAATAGTAACGGGAATGCCGCTTTGCTGAAAATGGCCGGTACTCCAATATTCTCGCCATATTGGGAATAGGTGGCTTTTGGTTTCTTGGTCAATTGGGTATGCACTAAACCGATAAGATTGGTGCGTTCCAAAAATGGCTGGTCGGACACTAAAAACAGCACATGGTCCAATCCATTTTCTTCCGCCAGGGATGCTTCCAAACCCATTTTAATGCTAGATGCCATCCCTTGTTCCCAATTATTGTTAGTTACTACGTTAAAGCCTTTGGTTTCAATTTTTTCTTGAATGCTATCTTGGTTTGCCCCCAATACCAATATTTTTGTTTGAAAGCCCAACATATCCACTTTTTCCATCGTGTGTTCCAAAAGTGTTTTGCCCTTGAATTCCACCAATTGTTTGGGTCGCCCCAATCTAGAGGAGCCTCCTGCCGCCAAAACAACCACTGCTATGTTTTCCTCTGCACTCAAATGGATATTTTTTGAAATTGATTTTCTTTTTTATCGTGAATGGGTCCCGTTTTTTGCTTTAACGGTCGGGCATTTTTATTTTTCAATACACTTTGAATCTCGGCCAATACTGACAACCCTATTTCTGCTGGTGTTTCCGCACCAATTTCCAAGCCTACGGGTGCATGGATCTTGTTTAGGTCATCTTTGGAAACTTCGAGACCCTGCCCAGCTAGTTCGTTCAGCATCTGATTGTACTTTTTTAACGGCCCAAGGATACCGATGTATGGGATTTCCTGTTTTCCCAACAATAATTTTAATACGCACAAGTCATAATTATAGTTATGGCTCATCAGCACAAAACAGGTCTGTTTATCTATTTTGATGTTCTCCAATGTTTCTTCGGGCTTTGCGACAATGACTTGGCACGCTCCCGTAAATCGCTGTTTGTTCGCATGCGTTGGCCGACCATCGGTAACGGTAACCTTCCACCCCAACAATTCTGCTTGTTGTGCCAGAATTTGTGCATCGTTACCCGCACCTACCAAAATCAATTTTACAGGTGGTTGGTGCAATTCTATGAAAATATGTTGTTTAATTTCTCCCGTTTCCATTTCAAAAAAGCATGGTCTATCTTGCTCTAGCACCTTTTTGCTTTGAAAAAGTAATGCTGATTCCAAGTGGGGCGGCAAATTGTCTTTCTTTTGGACTTGCACCTTATCCGTTATCATTACGGTTCCCAGTTGTTCATTGTGCTTCTCCAAATCAAAAACGATGGAAATGGCCTGGGCGGTATCATTCTTAACAACAGTTTCCAACAGTTCGCATGGATTGTACTTATCGGTATAATCCAAAGGCTCAAAAAGCACCTGAATGATTCCGTTACAACCCAATTGCGCCCCGATAACCGCGTCATCCTCATCACTCGTATCATAAGTGACCAGTCTATTCTCTTGTCTGTCCAGCGCAAAAAGGGCCTTTTTAAGTGCATCACCCTCCAAACAACCTCCGCTGATGGCCCCAGTGATGTTTCCAAACTCGTCCACCAACATTCTGGCTCCGGCCCGTCGATAGGAAGAACCTTCCACATGGACCACGGTGGCCAAAATGCAGCCAATATCCTTTGATTTTAATTCCAAATACTTTGATATGATCACATCCAACTCCCTCATAAGCTGACTGTTTTAAGTTGGTTTACGGCCTTATTGATTTCGAAAACTGCCTTTTGGATATCTTCTAAAGTAGTGTTCCGTCCCGTACTGATACGCAAACTCGCCAAGGCAGTACCATCCTCAACCCCCATTGCTTTTAGTACGTGGGAAGGAGATACCAAGTTTGCATTACAGGCAGAACCTCGAGATACGGCCAATGTATTAAGTTGGCGGAGCAGCTTGGTTCCATCAACGCCTTTAAATGAGACGTTGGTCGTATTGGGCAAGCGATTTTCTTTACCACAATTGATGATTGCCCCATCAATCGTTAAAAGCTCTTTTTCCAATTGGTTTTGTAGGCTCAATTGCTTTTGACAGTTTTCCTCGAGACTTTGTCCCGCAATTCCGCAAGCTTCACCAAAACCTACAATCCCGGGAACATTTAAAGTTCCTGGACGCATACCTCTTTCATGATTTCCTCCAAATAGCTGCCTATCAATCGATATTTTATTGTTTTTATTGAGATAAATCGCTCCAACTCCCTTAGGCCCATATAGTTTGTGTGATGAAAAAATTCCTATATCAATTCCCAAATCTTGCAAATCGACAGGTATTTTACCAACGGCTTGGGTAATGTCCGACATTACGGCCACTTGCTTTGCATGTGCTATTTTGCAAATGGTTTTTATGGGATGAACCAATCCTGTTTCATTGTTTGCCAGCATTATGCAGACTAAAATAGTGGACTGCTTAAGAGCGGCCTCCAATTGGTTCAAATCGATATTTCCCTGATCATCCACATCTAAATACGTAATCTCAAAACCTTCGGCAGCCAGTGAATCCATGGTTTCCAATATGGCCTTATGCTCCGTTTTAACCGTAATGATATGGTTTCCACGATTTTTATTTCTTCTACAATAGCCCATTAAGCCAAGGTTTGCTGCCTCTGTGGCTCCAGAGGTGAAACAGAGTTCGACAGGTCTACAGTGTATAAGTTTTGCTACTTGGTTCCGTGCATTTTCCACCGCATCATCCGCATACCAGCCAAAGGAATGGTCACTACTTGGGTTCCCAAAGTTTTCAGTGAAATAGGGCAACATCGCATTGACCACCTGTGGGTCTACAGGTGTGGTCGCATTATAATCCAGATATATTATGTTTTTTCTGGCCATTCGATTTTCGTTATGCACACACATATATATCGCAATTTAATAAGAATAAGACCTGATTGTTAGTATTTTTAAGGCCAATCGCGTTAAAAATCACTTAAAAACTTGATTTTCCATCTATTATAGGGGTCCGCCCAAAAGTAATTTTGAAAAAATCAATTGAAAGTTTGGTGTAAAATCATATTAATTGTAATATTGCGATTAAATTGCGGGTATGGGGGTAACCAAGACAGAGATATTTACTGACAAGCAAAACCAAATTGCTCTTTATGCCAAGGTTTTTGGTCATCCGGCCCGTGTTGCGATCCTAGAACGCTTGTTTAAGATAAACGAATGTGTTTGTGGGGATTTAGTGGATGAAATAGGTTTGGCTCAGCCAACCATTTCACAACATTTAAAGGAATTGAAAAATTTAGGGTTGATAAAAGGAAATGTTGAAGGCACCAGTGTCTGCTATTGTATTGATGAGGACAACTGGAAAAAGATGAAAACTATTATGATAGATTTCTTGAACCAAGACCTAACCAAAAAAGATTGTTGCTAAAAAAAATTTAATTTATTTAATCGTAATATTACAATAAATCTATAGACATGAAACTTTCAGAAGTAAAGAACACCTTGAAAAAGTTGGATAAAATCGCTTTTCAACTACCCGATGGCGAATTGGTTCCCAGTCATTTCCACGTAACCGAAGTCGGGAAAATAACCAAACATTTTATTGACTGTGGCGGAACTGTCCGAAATGAGGAAGTGGTGAATTTTCAGCTTTGGAATGCCAACGATTACGACCACAGGCTACATCCAGAGAAATTGGTCCATATTATTGAGCTTTCTGAAAAAACTTTGGGAATTGGCGATTTGGAGGTCGAAGTGGAATACCAAGGTGAGACCATTGGGAAATTCGGTCTTGATTTTGATGGCACCAACTTTTTGTTGACCACCAAACAAACCGATTGTTTGGCAAAAGACAAGTGCGGTATCCCAACAGAAAAGCCCAAAGTAAGAATGTCTGAACTACAAAACTCCGATTGCTGTACCCCAGGCAGTGGATGTTGTTAACCCTCAATAAAAAAATATACATGTCTGTCTTTCAATCGTTGAACGATTATATATCCGGTTTGGAATCGGAACCCATCTCGGAGGAACGTAAACAAACGCTTGCTCCTTTGGTTGATTATATCCAGGAAAAAGTGGGCGTTGGAGAAGCCGTTCGCATCAATTTTATATGCACCCACAATTCTCGAAGAAGTCATTTGTCCCAAGTATGGGCACAGACGATCGCCCATTATTTTGGAATCAAAAACGTTTCCTGCTATTCTGGGGGGACCGAGGCTACCGCCCTATTTCCCAAAGTTGCGGAAACCTTTACGGATACAGGTTTTGAGGTGAATTTCCTTTCCGAAGGAAATAATCCTGTCTACAGTATCAAGTTCTCGGAGAACGAGCATCCTGTGATTGGCTTTTCCAAAAGAATGGATGATGATTTTAATCCAAAATCAGAATTTGCAGCTATCATGACCTGCTCCCAAGCTGATGAGGGATGTCCATTTGTGCCTGGGGCAGAAAAGCGGATTCCAATTACATACGAGGATCCCAAAGCTTTTGACAACACACCCCAGCAAGCTGAAAAATACCGTGAGCGAAGCAAACAGATTGCCTCGGAAATGTTTTATGTTTTTTCCCAAATACAGAAATAATGGCTACCAAAAAATTAAGCTTTTTAGATAGAAATTTGACCCTTTGGATTTTTGTGGCAATGGCCGTGGGGGTGGGAATAGGGTATTTTTTCCCAACCTTCCCCGACTTCGTCAACTCATTTAGCAGCGGCACAACCAACATTCCAATTGCGATTGGATTGATTTTAATGATGTATCCGCCCTTGGCCAAGGTAAAATACTCCTTGCTTCCCAAGGTTTTTCAAAATACCAAGATCCTGTCCATATCCCTGTTCTTAAATTGGATTGTGGGCCCTGTTTTGATGTTTGCACTGGCCATTATTTTTTTGAGGGACTATCCCGAGTATATGGTAGGCCTTATCCTAATTGGTTTGGCGCGCTGCATTGCCATGGTTTTGGTGTGGAACGATTTGGCTGAAGGCAGTAGCGAATATGGTGCCGGATTGGTGGCCTTGAACAGTATTTTTCAAGTGTTTGCCTATAGTTTTTATGCTTGGATCTTTATCACCATCCTCCCTCCGTATTTCGGTTTTGAAGGAGCCATTGTGGATATTTCCATTGGCACCATTGCAGAAAGTGTGGCCATTTATTTGGGGATTCCATTTTTGATGGGGATTTTGAGTCGACAAATTTTGGTCAAACTTAAAGGTGAAGACTGGTACACTAACAAGTTTATTCCTGCCATATCACCAATTACCTTGATTGCACTTTTGTTCACCATTGTGATCATGTTCTCATTAAAAGGGGAGTTGATCGTTGAAATACCCATGGATGTTTTGATCATTGCCGTGCCATTGCTAATCTATTTTGCACTCATGTTCCTTATTGGATTTTTTACAACAAAAGCGATGGGCGCCGAATATGATAAAACTGCTTCGGTTGCATTTACGGCCGCTGGAAACAATTTTGAATTGGCCATTGCCGTCGCAATCGCTGTTTTTGGGTTGAACTCGGGTCAGGCATTTACAGGTGTAATCGGGCCATTGGTAGAAGTGCCAGCACTCATCCTATTGGTTAAGGTTTCTTTTTGGCTCAAAAAGAAATATTTCAGCTTGGCAAAGGAAAAAGCATAGCACCATTATTAAGGAAGGTGCCTCCCAACAGCTATCTTGACATATAACCATCCACAAAATCAATTAAATCCTGTCCATGAAGGTTTTTGGCCAATACCTTGCCTTCGGGATCGAGTAAAAAATTGGCTGGGATGGTTTTTAATCTCAAGTCCTCCATTAACGGATTTTGGTCCCCCTCCAAATGGGATGCATGTAGCCAACGGTAGGCACCATCTTTTTCAATGGCATTGTTCCAAGCTTTTTCACTACTCTCCAGACCATAGGCCACAATCTGAAAGTTTTCGGGACCGTACTTCTCCCAAAGAGGCACCAAAACATTCCTGTTTTCAATTCTACAGGGGGCACACCACGATGCCCAAACATCCAACAACACCAACTTTTGTCCTTTCATAATTTCCTTTAGAGAAATTTCTTTTCCGCTTTTCATCGGAAATTTAAGGTCAGGGATTGTATCTCCAATTAACACGGGAAGGTTCCCCTTGTCGACCACCGAAACAAATTCCTTGACCCAAGGGTGTTCTGGATATAGTCTGTTCCATTTTTTTGATTGTTGATAAACTTGTTCGGCGATTCGTTCATAATCCCCCTCCGGGCTAACCCACCTCAGCGCCAATAGTGCCGGAAGCAATTGCGATGTGGAATCCGCAAAGTTAATGAGCTCTTCCTGGTATGCATGAAGATTGTTTTCACGCTCCAACAAATCTTCATCTGCTTGTTGTCCACTTACCGATTCCTTTAGATATTTATCGAATACGGTCAACCGTTCGTCCCTTAACCGGAGTATCGCTTCGTTTTCCGGGGAGGGTTTTTCTATGAAAAAGGAACTTTGAAAACTTGCTATGTCCGCATTTACTTCAATTTTAGCGCCCTGCACATAAATTAAGGGGAAATAGTTGTCGGAGATGTGGTTTCCATTTATCAACCTATTGGGGTACTTTTCTTCTTTTCTCTGCACCACAACTTCCAACAATACCGGTTCCTGAAAGTTCGGGGATTCCTTGAATTCAAAATATCCATTTTCGTCCACGGTGGCAGAATCCAACACCACTCCAACAAAACTTTGGGCCACATCATTGAATTTTTGGGGATGAACCACATACACCACAGGTTTCCATTCATTTCCATTGGACATGTCCAAGGTCCCGGACAACCATGGTTCTTCTGAACAAGATTGCAACAATAATGCAATCAAAAGCAAAGGTTTGAGCACATATTTCATACCGCAAAATTAGCCATTTTAAAGGAAGCTCATAGATTGAATACTCGATCGGCTTCCCCTTCAAACGGATTATTGAGTTACATATTTGTAGTCACCTAGTTATTTCAGAGGTATTGTTTCGACCAAATTATCGTTTAACCTAATCCATGGCATCATGACAACAAAATCTATGTTCAAATCTACTTTGAGGATTGTTCCTGCCGTTATTTTATTACAGACCCTTTATTTTAAGTTTTCTGCGGCTCCAGAATCGGTCCATATTTTTGAAACGCTGGGAATGGAACCTTGGGGAAGGATTGGCTTGGGAATTGTGGAACTCATTGTGGCGATTCTTATACTTGTCCCAAAAACCACTTGGTTCGGGGCCATAATGGGTTTGGGCATTATGGGTGGCGCCATCTTTTTTCATCTTGCCAAATTGGGCGTTGTGGTACAAAATGATGGGGGCACCTTGTTTATTTTGGCCCTGACCACTTTCATTTGTTGTGTAGTCTTGATTTGGTTGGACCGCCATAAAATTCCCATTCTGAACAAACTATGATAGCGCTTCTTTGGTTTCTTGAGGCTTTTTAAGGGACAATGACTCATAAACCTTGTCCAGGATCTCAGGTTTGTCCGTAAGCACCACCAGTTTATCATTTGCCTCGATTACGGTTGAACCATTGGGCATCAGATAATTGCCATCACGTTCTATCATGGCGATTATAGCTTTCTTTGGAAAATTAAGGTTTACAATTTTCAATCCGACGGCCGAACAATCCTCTTTGATCAAAATCTCTTTCATCAAAGCTTTGGGGTGTTCTGACAAAAGTTCATCCGTAGGAGACAACGGTTTTGCACTCTCCGGCAATCCAACATGCAACCATTTGGCAACGATAGATAATGTACTCCCTTGAATAAGTACGGAGGTTATCGATACAAAAAAAACAATATTGAATATGGCGTTGGCTTTATCTATTCCTGCCAAAAGCGGATAGGTAGCAAAAACGATGGGGACGGCCCCACGCAATCCTACCCAAGAAATATAGAACCGTCTCCTTAACTTCATCCGGAAGGGCAAGAGGGAGATCATAACTGCCAATGGTCGGGCCACAAAAATCAAGAAAAGTGAAATCAACAGGCCTATTCCCATATAAGGCACTATCTCGCTGGGAAAAACCAGTAATCCCAAAGTAAGGAAGAGCACGATCTGCATCAGCCAGGCCAAACCATCAAACATTCGCATGATGGTTTTCTTATGGATCAAATTATGGTTCCCCAGATATACCGAACAAATATAGATGGCCAAAAACCCATTACCACCAATAAAATCGGTCGCCGAAAAGGTAATGAACATCAAGGAAATGGTAAGCACCGGGTAAAGACCCTCAAAATCCAGCCTTATTCTATTGATTATAATCTTACTCAATTTTCCAAAGAGAAAACCTGCCGCTCCACCAAGGATCATTTGCAAGAAAAACATGGGCAGCACGGAAACAATATTTTTTTCAGGGAATTGGACAAGGGTCAAAAACGCAATGGTGAGCACATAGGCCATGGGATCGTTACTTCCACTCTCAAGCTCCAATGTTGGCCTTAAGTTCTTTTTCAGGGCCAGATTTTTGCCCCTCAAAATGGAAAATACAGCTGCAGCATCGGTGGATGAGACAATGGCTCCCAACAATAAACTCTCATAAATACTAAAATCCGTGACCAGATAAACAAAATAACCCAAACCCACCGCGGTTAGCAGCACACCAATCGTAGAAAGTGCTATTCCTTCTTTGAGTACAGGTTTGACCGATTGCCAGTTGGTATCCAACCCACCGGAGAAAAGAATGAAATTTAAAGAGACCACCCCGACAAACTGAGCGATTTTTGGATTGTCAAAATAAATACCTCCAATTCCATCTGAACCTGCGAGCATTCCAATGGTCAAAAACAACAGTAAAGTGGGGATACCAAATCGATAACTTGTCTTGCCAGCCAAAATACTGACCAAAAGGAGCACAGAACCGACTAAAATAATATTCTCTATGGTAATACTCATGTAAAAAGAGATGAGGATGTCTAAAATGTCGCTTTTCGTCAACCTGAACTTGTTTCAGGTTCTCATAATAATTTACTTATCAATTTGATGGGATTCTGAAACAAGTTCAGAATGACGTATTTCAATACTTTTTTAGATATCCTCGTTGCTTTTATGGATTAGGACTTCTAATATGCGTATTTTTTCAAAAAAACGAAGTTACTTCAATTTAAAGAATTAAATAAGACGATTTCTCTTAATATGATCATCAATTAAACAGATTCAATCCTTGAATTTTAGTTTTTTGACTCTTTAATCAACAATCCAACAATTCATCGGTCAACTACACAAAACAAACGTTTAACCGTAATTTTACCACTTCAACGGTGTTAATCACCTAAAAAATATTCGATGAAGTGTACTTTTTAGTCGTTAAAAGTAAAAACCTATGAAAAATTGATAAGTATTCTTTTCAATTGTTTTTGATCTTTGCCATGTATTAACCCCCAAATCTATACATCATGACACGATCAATTATTTACAGCCTACTTGTTTCAGTAATGATACTAGCCAGTCAAAACACTTTTGCACAGGCAGAGAAAAAAATGTTCAACGATATTATGGACGGCAGCGTTTCCAGCGTTGATGGTTATGTTCCCTCCATGTCCGTAACCAAAGATGGAAAGACAGCGTATTTTAGTAAAGGTGTTTACCAAAAACCGCTTTATGGCGTTTTTTCCAAGAAAGAACTGGTCTACCAAGTTTACCGAGCAGAAAAGGTAAATGGCGAATGGACCAATATTACGAAATTGGATGTGTGTCCAAAACACTATTCAGCTAAACATCCTACCGTTACCGCAGATGGAACACGTTTGTTCTTCGCCTCCAATATGAAGGGAACTTATGGCAAATACGATATTTATGTTGCTGACATTGCTCCCGATGGAACCGTTGGGGTTTCCAAGAACCTGGGTCCCAAAGTAAACACTAAAGAGGATGAGCTCTACCCTAGCATTTACAATGAAACATTGTTGTTCTTCGCTTCTGAAGGAAGAGATGGATATGGCGGACTTGACCTTTATGCTTCTCAAGTTGTGAAAAACACCCTAACTGAATCTGTAAACTTGGGCAGCCACATCAATAGCGATAGCGATGAGTATGCCATTCAATTGAGTACAGAGAAAAAATTAGGTTTTGTAGTATCAAACAGAGGTTTCAACAACACCATATCACAATATACCGTAGCCTATGGACGTTCAAGTAAGCAAAATCAGTACAACGATATTGCTGAAAGGGATGCAGGACTACAAACGGTTTTGAACGAGAATGTTTATGAATATGTAGATACTTCATTCCAAGAAGAACAATAGGATTAGTGGTCATTGAAAATTATTATTGAATCGGTCAACAAACCTGAAAAAGTGTCTTATGAAGTTGTTTCATAGCCGATATTTGGAAACACTCATGACAATGATAAGAAAGACAGGGGGAAACTGACAGACTATCATAGAAAGCGGGTTGTATTATTTCAATCTGACCGATTTACTCCAAGAATAGGATGCTGATGGGACGGCATCCTATTTTTTTATACAACAAACTGAATAACATTATTTTACACTCTTCCATAACGCTTTCAGGCTGGTCATTTTCAAGTCGCATCGACTCTTTAAAAAGTGCATTTGAACGAAAACAGCTACAAAAAGTTCTTTTACTTGGCAAAAAATTCTAATTTAACTCTTGAAATAATACAATCCCAAATCTATTATGTCATGAACAAGAACTACAACACTCAAAAAAAAGGCGTCCCAAAACCTCTTTTTGCCTTAATTTTTTGACGAGGTAAAACCTCAACTAAACACAAATTTTAGCACTTAATCCCTTTGGGATTAGACCCATTTTTGAAGTGACCCAAAATGGATCCATGCTTGTTATTGCCATATATTGGCAATGCAATCCAGGTTTCATTGGTTTATCCCAGCTTCACGAATGCGGAGAAGGGCGAATACGTCCAAAACTTAACCTACAATTTATTATGTAACAGTATTAATCCCCCAAATCTTTCTTATCATGAAAACAAACTCAGTAAAAATTGCGATCATCGACAACGATGACACGATCGGCGGTATCTACAATCAGTATTTTAAAGACAGTGATCAGTACGAACTTCTTGGAGTATATAGCTCGGTTCAAGGGCTGTTATCCAATTTTGGACGTTCCCATCCAGATATTATAATCTGCGAAGCTATGCTCAACGGAATTTCCGGTATTGACGGCCTTGAATATTTTTACCGTAAAAACAAAAACCTTAAGGTATTGATGATGAGCCGAAAAAATGATTTTAAACTCATTAAAGAAGCCTTCAAAAAGGGGGCCAGCGGCTACCTCATCAAACCAATCAACAAGGATAGGTTGTTCAATGCATTGGATGCGCTTGACCGACACGGTATTGCTTTGGAACTCGATGTTGCCAAAAAAATCATTGATTCCTTCCAGGCAAAATCCTATGATGTTTTCTCGAAAAAGGAAAACGAGATCATTGAACTGCTTACCCAAGGATATACCTATAAAATGATTGCGGACAAGCTTTTTGTTACCCCTAGTGCTGTGAACTTCCACATCCAAAACATTTATGTGAAACTGAACGTGAACTCCAAATCGGAAGCTTTGCAAAAACTCAAAGAGATGGAAATGCAGCAGTTGAATGCAGCGTAAACCGGAAAACTTCCACTAAACAAAAAACCCTGGCGAAATCGCCAGGGTTTTCCTTTTTATATATAATTCTTGTTCAAAATTATTTCACTTCTTCGAAGTCAACGTCTTCAACATTGTCCCCTTCGGCAGTACTTCCGGCACCTGCATCACCAGCTCCGGCACCCGAAGATGCTCCAGCTCCATTGGCCTGTGCGTCAGCTTGTGCTTTGTACATTTCCTCAGAAGCCACTTTCCAAGCTTCGTTGATTTTTGTCAAAGCTGGGTCAATCAAAGCCAAATCCTTACTTTCATAAGCTTTCTTCAATTCTTCCAAAGCTTCTTCAATCGGCTTTTTCTTGTCATCGGACAATTTATCACCAAACTCGCTCAATTGCTTCTCTGTTTGGAAGATCATGGCATCGGCCTCATTCAATTTATCGGCGGTTTCCTTGGCCTTTTTATCGGCTTCGGCATTGGCCTCGGCTTCCGCTTTCATCTTCTTGATTTCTTCCTCTGTCAATCCAGAAGAAGCCTCGATTCGGATATCCTGTGACTTACCAGTGGCCTTGTCTGTTGCAGAAACCTTGATGATACCGTTCGCATCTATATCAAAGGTCACTTCGATTTGAGGTGTACCTCTTGGCGCAGGTGGAATACCGTCCAAGTGGAACCTACCAATGGTCTTGTTGTCCGCTGCCATAGGTCTTTCCCCTTGTAGCACATGGATTTCAACCGAAGGTTGATTGTCCGCCGCAGTAGAGAATATCTGGGATTTCTTCGTTGGGATGGTAGTGTTTGCCTCAATCAACTTGGTGAACACTCCTCCCATGGTTTCAATTCCCAAAGAAAGTGGGGTAACATCCAACAAGAGGACATCTTTTACATCTCCTGTCAACACACCACCTTGGATAGCAGCTCCAATGGCCACCACCTCATCCGGGTTGACACCCTTGGATGGTTTTTTGCCGAAGAATTTTTCAACGGCTTCCTGTACCGCAGGGATACGGGTAGAACCACCTACCAATATGATTTCATCGATATCGCTTTTTGAAAGTCCCGCAGATTTCAACGCAGACTCACAAGGGGCGATTGTTCTTTTTACCAAATCGGCAATCAACTGCTCAAATTTAGATCTGGACAATGTTCTTACCAAGTGTTTTGGACCAGAAGCCGTTGCCGTAACGTATGGCAAGTTGATTTCTGTCTGTGCAGAAGAAGATAGCTCAATTTTAGCTTTTTCAGCTGCTTCCCTTAAACGCTGAAGCGCCATGGGGTCTTCACGAAGGTCCATACCTTCATCTTTCTTGAACTCTTCGGCCAACCAATCGATAATCTTTTGGTCAACATCATCACCACCCAAGTGGGTGTCACCATCTGTTGACAATACTTCGAACACCCCATCTCCCAATTCGAGAATGGAAACATCGTGCGTACCACCACCAAAGTCGAACACCACTATTTTTTGGTCCGTGTCCTTTTTGTCAAGTCCATATGCCAAAGAAGCGGCAGTTGGTTCGTTAATAATACGTTCCACGGTAAGGCCTGCAATTTCACCAGCTTCTTTGGTGGCCTGCCTTTGGGAATCATTAAAATATGCTGGAACGGTAATTACCGCTCTTGTCACATCTTGCCCTAAGTAGTCTTCGGCGGTCTTCTTCATTTTTTGAAGAATCATTGCCGATAATTCTTGTGGGGTATATAGACGACCATCAATATCCACTCTTGGCGTATCGTTGTCTCCTTTTACCACTTTGTAGGGAACCCTTTCTGCTTCCTTACTGGATTCAGAGTATTTGTTACCCATAAATCGCTTGATGGAATAAATCGTTTTGTGCGGGTTGGTCACGGCTTGTCTTTTTGCAGGGTCACCGACCTTTATCTCCCCACCTTCAACAAATGCGATCATTGATGGAGTGGTACGTTTACCTTCGGCATTTGGAATTACCACAGGCTCGTTACCTTCCATTACAGAGACGCAGGAGTTGGTCGTACCTAAGTCTATACCTATAATCTTGCTCATTGTATCTAAAGTTATTCTGTTTAAAAATTCTTTTTTGTCTCGGTCTTAAAATGTCAATGATCGTGCCATGGCCATGAATATGACAAGGTGTCATATTGTTAAAGATATCTTTATGAAACCATGATATCGCCAAAGGTTATTGATACAACGATAAAATAAGTGTGCCAATATTCAAAAATTCTCATTTTCGTATTCCATAGCTTCCTATATTTGGAACTATAAATTTGCGTCTATGGAGTGCATTAGTGTTTTTGATATGCTCAAGATCGGTGTAGGACCATCCAGTTCGCACACCCTTGGGCCTTGGCGTGCCGCCGAACGTTGGATTGCTGAACTTGAAGAGCAAAAGACCTTTGACCAAGTAAAGCATATCAAAGCATACCTCTACGGCTCCCTTTGCCTCACAGGGAAAGGTCACGCCACGGATATTGCCGTGGTGATGGGATTGTTGGGAGCGGACCCGGAGACCGTGGACATTGACAGCATTTCAGGAAGTATTGACAGGGTAAAAGCAGAAAACAAACTCAATCTTGGCGGAAAAAAAGAGATTTCCTTCAATTTTCAGGATGATATCCTCTTCAAAAAAGAATTTCTGCCCTTCCATGCCAATGGTATTCAGTTTGAAGCCGAATTGACTAACGGTCGGGTCACCACTGAAACCTACTATTCGATTGGAGGTGGTTTTGTTGTAAAAGAAGAACTCACTCATGCCAAGGAAAACAAGGACACCTTCAAAACTTTCCCCCATCCTGTAAAAACAGGTGATGAATTGCTCCAACATTGCACTGCACAAAACAAATCCATTTCCAAAATTGTAATGGAAAATGAACTTTCTCTTCGAAGTGAATCAGAAATTGATGAAGGTATCGCCCGCATCTGGAACACCATGTTGGAATGCATGTATATTGGCTGCCATACCGAAGGAAAGCTTCCTGGTGGATTAAACGTAAAAAGGCGCGCCTACGAGATGCACCAAAAACTAAAGGGAGATGTCCCCTACTCCAATCCACAGGAATGGTTGGAAAGTATTCGCGATACCGAAGTAAGGTTTCGTCAAATTATCAAATGGGTAAGTTGTTTTGCCCTAAGTGTCAACGAGGTCAATGCTTCCCTCGGACGGGTCGTCACCGCCCCAACCAACGGCAGTGCGGGGGTTATCCCTGCCGTTCTAATGTATTATATGGTGATTGAAAACCACGATGCCGACTTTGACGACGTAAAGCAATTTTTATTGGTGGCCAGTGAAATTGGGAGCATTTTTAAGAAGGGAGCCACCATTTCCGCTGCGATGGGAGGATGCCAAGCAGAAATCGGGGTATCTTCGGCCATGGCCGCTGCCGGTTTGACGGAACTGATGGGCGGTTCTCCCGAACAAGTGCTGATCGCTGCTGAAATTGCAATGGAACATCATCTTGGACTCACTTGTGACCCCATCGGTGGATTGGTACAGGTTCCTTGTATTGAACGTAACGCCATGGGGGCCATAAAAGCCATTAATGCTGCTGAACTGGCGCTGGATACCGACCCCAATGATGCAAAAGTGCCTTTGGACAAAGTCGTGAACACCATGTGGGAAACAGCAAAGGACATGAGCTCCAAATACAAGGAAACCTCAGAGGGTGGCCTTGCAGTCGGCGTATTTTTAAGTGATTGCTAATCCATACAACCCTGCTTTCCCCTTGTATCGATGAGATAAATGATTTTCCACTCCCCATCAAAATTGATGAGTTGGAACGAGTTGATCCCACAATGACTGAACTCATCGTTCAGCCAAAACTCATAACCCACCCAAGCATTTGCCATGGTCCTATCCACCTGAATGGAAAATGAAGTGAGCTTTTCCTCAAACTTGGTACTTTCCGGTATGCTGGCAATGGATTTAAGGAATTTTGAAAACTCTTCGGTCCTGAAAAGTGTTTTTCCTTCGGGGCTCCTACCTGTTGTTTGCAGCACAATTTCGTCTGCTACGGTCGATTTGATAATGGTTGAATCTTGTTTATGAAACCCATCAAAAAAAGTTTCGATGACTTGTTTCACTTGATTTTCGGCTTCTTCGTGTGCAGAGCTGGGACCTTGGGGGAATACCAGTGCCCCCACCGCAAATAAAACCACACAACTTAACAGTTTTTTCATTTTATTAGTTTTTTGATTGAAGCCTAAATTAAACAAATCTGCTTACTTTTAGCCATCAAATAAAAGTACGATGTCTACAGCAAAAAAAGAATATAAAAGGATTACCGTAAAATCGTTGGTGGATATGAAAAAGCACGGCGAAAAAATAAGCATGCTTACCTCCTACGATTACTCCATGGCCAAAATTGTGGATGGTGCCAATGTGGATGCTATTTTGGTAGGTGATTCCGCCAGTAATGTAATGGCAGGTCACGAAACCACGTTGCCCATCACCCTCGACCAAATGATTTATCATGCCACTTCCGTGGTAAGGGCAGCCAAAAGGGCGCTCGTGGTTGTTGATATTCCTTTTGGAAGCTACCAAGGTGATTCCAAGGAAGCCTTGCGCTCCGCTATCCGTATTATGAAAGAAAGTGGTGCCCACGCCGTAAAAGTAGAGGGAGGTGAAGAAATCAAAATTTCCATCAGTCGAATTTTGGAAGCAGGGATACCTGTAATGGGACATTTGGGATTGACCCCGCAATCCATCTATAAATTTGGCACCTATACCGTTCGCGCCAAAGAAGAAGAAGAGGCCGAAAAACTAAAATCAGATGCCAAATTATTGGAGGAACTTGGTTGTTTTGCCATTGTTTTGGAGAAAATACCGGCAAAACTGGCCAAAGAGGTAGCAGAAAGCGTATCCATACCAATCATCGGCATTGGTGCGGGAAACCACGTGGACGGCCAGGTTTTGGTGGTACATGACATGTTGGGAATGACCCATGAATTCAATCCAAGGTTTTTGAGAAGGTACTTGAACCTTTATGATGAAATGAGCAAAGCGGTTTCCCAGTACGTGGAAGATGTAAAAAGTCGGGACTTCCCCAACGAGGATGAATCGTATTAAATTCCTATCAACAATTGTCAATTAATAATAACGGACATTCCACCCCTGCCAATCTTCAAGTGCTTTTTGAAGACAACCACTTGATTGCGGTCAACAAACGCGTTGGAGATATAGTTCAGGGTGACAAAACCAGGGACGCTCCTTTAAGCGAGGTAGTGAAACAGTATTTGAAAGCAAAGTACAATAAGCCGGGTAACGTTTACCTGGGAGTTGTACATCGATTGGATCGCCCAACCTCTGGAATTGTACTTTTTGCCAAAACATCCAAGGCATTGCCAAGGCTGAACAAGATGTTTGCCGAAGGGGAAACCAAAAAAACATACTGGGCAGTTGTAAAAAATGCCCCTCCCCAGGAAAGTGGCACTTTGACCCATTGGCTGGTTCGCAACCCAAAACAGAACAAATCCTATGCACACCCCAAGGAAGTGCCCAATAGCAAAAAGGCCGTTTTGGATTATAAAGTGATAAAAAGGCTGGATAGCTATTTCTTGTTGGAGATTGATTTAAAAACGGGGAGGCATCACCAAATAAGGGCTCAATTGGCCTCCATGGGCTGTTTTATAAAAGGAGATTTAAAATATGGCGCGGACCGCAGCAACAAGGATGGTGGTATACATTTACACGCCAGAAACATGACGATTGTTCACCCTGTAAAAAAGGAACCCATTACATTTTTGGCGCCTCCACCGGAAGACCCGGTTTGGAATGCTTGTCTCAACGGGTAAGCGTTAGGGCCTTTTCCCTTATTATTACTGATACAGGTTTGTTCTGCAGGTGGCTTTCCTGCCAGGAAAGGATGTCCAGATACAAGAATGCCCTTTTCTCATACGGATGGTTCTCGTACTTCTTTAACTCGTTGTACAACTTTTGGAATTCACCTTTTAAATCCGTGGGATAGATATCGCCAAGGTTTCTCAAAAATTTGATCATTTCTTTTTGAACTTCATGTAAGTCGTTCATTTTCAACAAGAACTTATAGGTGCTTTTAAGTTGAACTTCTAAATGATAGTCCATACCTGCTTCGTAATGTGCTACCAAACTTAACACCCGCGCAAAGCACATAAGGTCCTCGCGCATTTTCAATTTTTTGTTGGATATGATCCTTTTAAGGTATACAATACAATTTTTGTTGTCTCCTGCACCAAAATACAAACACGCAATTTTATAATACAGCAACATAATGTGGTGCTCATCTATCCGTTGCCGATGTTTTTTAATGCCGTATTCAATTATGTTGACCAAATAAAGTCCTTTCTCAAAAGTCCCCTCCAAAAAGTGAAGATTCAATTTATTGGTACTTATATATAAAAAGGCCAGTGAACTGATATTGTCGTTCTTCGGAAATTTGGAATCTTCAACCTGCCTTTCCAAACGTTCCAAGGTCTCTCTGAACTGCGATGCATATTTCACAAAGAAAAGTGCCTCTAACAAATAATGGTTCCCTTTGAGAAAAAACACCGGGTTCAAAGGGATCATGTGTTCATTTTCATAAAAAAGATCCACCCACTTGCTCGCATACCTGTATGCTGACAGAAAGTCTTGAATCAAAAGGCTGTACCACAAATGTGCCTTGTAAAGCCATAGTTTTTCACGAAAGCCGAGTTTTTCAATATCATATTTGGGCATGTGTTCATCAAAGTAACTCTTCACCTTTTGAAGGTCTTCATCGCTTCTTACATAGCCCACTTTCAACATCATCCCATAGAGCTGAAGCGATAGATTGGAAAGTTTGCTTGTGATGACATTTTGTTCTGAAAGTTCTTTGGCCTGCAAAGCAAGTTCATCTGCCCTGTCCGGAATACTTCGTGTAATATATTGGGTCTCAATGAGTTTTTCCAACTCCACAATTTCATAGGCCACATTTTTCTCTTCGTTCTCTATGGCAAAGCTCTTTGCCTTCTCCAGTATTTTCAAGCTTTGCTTATACAATCCTTTTTGATAAAGTATGGTGGCAAAATCCAACTGTTCCCGAATCTGAATACGAACATTTTGGTTTACGGGATTCAACCTTAAACTCACCAAAATCTGTTTGTACAAATGTGCCTTTAAGTTGGAAAGCTGTGATTTTTTAACGATGCCACTATCCAAAATCTGTACCTCATCATATTTCCGCATCTTGTCCAAAAGGTTGAAAAGTGCCAAAAATTTGGCATCGGCGTTGACCCCCAACCTTCCAACATAAAGTTTAAATTGGCGTTTTTCGGACTTAGAAAGCGATTTTACCAGTACAAACAAAGCATCCTTATGGGCATTTGTCATCGTAAAAAATATTATTTAATATGTTGTTTTTTAATTAGTTACATTACATAAAAAGCAGTTCAACGTTGTAACGTCACCCCTGCCTCTTTTGATCTTCAGCATCCCTTCCCTATTTTCGTTAATCACAGCAAAAAAACAGGTTGATATAATGGGTAAAGATAAGGTAGAAATTTTTGACACGACACTACGGGATGGAGAACAGGTGCCTGGTTGCAAACTGGACACCGAGCAAAAATTGATCATTGCCGAACGATTGGATCAACTAGGGGTTGATGTAATCGAGGCCGGGTTCCCCATATCCAGTCCAGGAGATTTCAAATCCGTTAACGAGATTGCCAAATTGGTAAAGAATGCTACGGTCTGTGGACTGACCCGTGCCGTAAAAAAAGACATTGAAGTAGCTGCCGAAGCCCTTAAGGGGGCCAAAAAACCAAGGATACATACAGGGATAGGAACTTCTGAATCACACATTAAATACAAATTCAACTCCACACAGGACAAAATTATTGAGCGTGCCATTGAAGCTGTTTCCTATGCCAAGACTTTTGTGGAAGATGTTGAGTTCTACGCAGAGGATGCCGGAAGGACCGATAATGAGTTTTTGGCGAGAATCTGTGAAGCGGTCATAAAAGCCGGCGCAACCGTGCTCAACATTCCGGATACAACAGGATATTGCTTGCCAGAAGAATATGGCGCCAAAATGAAGTATCTAAAAGAAAATGTCAAAGGCATCGACAAAGCCATTCTTTCTTGCCATTGCCACAACGACCTTGGTTTGGCCACTGCCAATTCCATTGCCGGGGTAGTCAATGGGGCCAGGCAGATTGAATGTACCATTAACGGCATAGGGGAAAGAGCTGGAAACACCTCCTTGGAAGAGGTGGTGATGATCATGAGACAGCACCCTTATTTAAACTTGGATACGGACATCAACAGTAAATTACTTTGGGATACCAGCCAAATGGTTTCGCAAAAAATGGGAATGCCCGTACAGCCCAATAAGGCCATCGTAGGATCGAATGCCTTTGCGCATAGCTCCGGTATCCACCAGGATGGGGTGATCAAGCAACGAGAAACTTATGAAATAATCGACCCTAAAGACGTTGGGGTCAGTGAATCATCCATTGTGTTGACAGCTAGAAGCGGACGTGCCGCTTTGGCATATCGGGCAAAAAATATAGGTTACGAGCTTACAAAGCTACAATTGGATAAGGTCTACCAAAACTTTTTAAAGTTTGCCGATGTTAAAAAGGAGATTTTAGACGAAGACATCCACGAAATTATTGAAACCAGCAATATCGGCATGGAAAACTTGGCATAAATAACGGTTACCTTATGACAATCAAAATAGCTCTACTTCCTGGAGATGGTGTTGGCCCAGAAGTGTTGGCCCAGGCAGTAAAATGTTTGGAGGCCGTTGAAGAAACCTTTAATCTACACTTTATTTTTAAAGAAGCCCCTGTTGGTGCCATTGCCATTGCAAAAAAAGGTGTGCCCCTACCCGAATCCACACTGAAACTATGCAAGGAATCGGATGCTGTGCTCTTTGGAGCTATTGGGGACCCCAAATATGACAATAACCCAAATGCCAAGGTAAGGCCTGAGCAGGGATTGCTCCAATTACGCAAGGAATTAGGGCTTTTTGCCAATATCAGACCAGTTTTGTCCCATCCAACCTTGCTGAACAAATCACCTTTAAAAAAGGAAGTGATCAGTGGCACCGATTTTGTCATCTACCGAGAACTTACAGGAGGGATCTATTTCGGGGAGAAAAAACTGAACGAGGAAGGTACAGTGGCATCCGACCTCTGCGAATACTCGGAAAGGGAAATAAGCCGTATTGCCCATTTGGCTTTTAAAGCAGCGAAAAACCGTAAAAGGAAACTTACTTTGGTTGACAAGGCCAATGTACTTGAGTCCTCTAGGCTTTGGCGTAAGGTGGTTACCAAAATTGGTGAAAGCTACCCGGACGTTGCACTGGATTTTTGTTTGTGGACAATGCTGCGATGCAGATTATTCTGAATCCAAATCAATTTGATGTGATTTTGACCGAAAATTTGTTCGGTGACATTTTATCCGATGAAGGCAGTGTTATCAGTGGTTCCATTGGATTGTTGGCCTCCGCATCCGTTGGTGAAGAAAATGCAATGTTCGAACCCATTCATGGTTCTTATCCACAAGCCAAAGGCAAGGACATTGCCAACCCCATCGCCTCTATCCTATCCGTGGCAATGCTTTTGGAACATTTTGGATTGGCGGAAGAAGCAATGGCCGTAAAAAAGGCCGTGGACAAATCTCTAAAAAAAGGTGTTGTAACCCCTGATTTAAAAGAAAACAGTCAATTCGGAACCAATCAAGTCGGTGATTTTATAGCCCACAACATTGTGGATATCGAAGATGATGTCCTAATGAACGATGAGAACATCGATTTGGGCAAATCAACCATCATTTAAGTATTAACTTTCGTTTTCAGGTTCCTCCAAGACCAATTCTTCAATTGTTTTCTTGAACTCTTTTTTGAACTCGACAAACTTGTCGCCAGTTGCCGGCCCGTTAAAGCCCGTATGGATTTTGTGTACTTCACCATTTTTATCAATATAAATGGTGGTCGGGTAAGATAGGATATGATTTAACATTGGCAATTTTTCGTTTGCCTTTTGTTTGTTGGATGTTCCATATTGGGCCAATAAAATTGGATAAGGGACCTCTTCCCTTTCTTTGAGCCTATTGATGCCCTCGAATGCCTTCTCCTCGGTTTTCGCGTATTCAAACGCCAAACCAACAAATGCCAAATCCAAATCTGGATTGTTTTTTATAAAATCAACATAAAACCGTGTTTCATCCAAACAATTGGTGCACCAGGTCCCCATTATCTGAACAAGCACAGGTTTGTTGGCAAACATGGGATCATCCATACCGATCATTTTACCTTCGGGGTTAGGGAAAGAAAAGTCGAATTTATCATAACCTTCCCGTAAGAAAGTCAGCTTATCGGAGTCGGGCAACTCAAAGGCTTCGTTCCTGGCCCCCATGAACTCCTCAACCGTATGCTCTCCCGAATAAAACTTACCGTTCAATGTACTGTCCGTCACATGGGCCAAAAATAGAAACACGTGTGAACCGTCAAAAGCGGATAGCTTTAAGCTGTCACCGGTTACCACCCCTTCCAAGTAGCGATAATCCCCGACTTTTGTCCTGAAAGTTCCTTTGACCTTATTTCCGTTCTGCATAAAAATGCCCTTGGCGGGATATTCATCCCTAGTGTTCACGTCAAAATAGGTTTCCCAAATACCGGAAATATTCACTGCGGCATCCTCCCCGACCTGAAAGCGGTCGGCTTTCCCATATGTGGCCACAAATGGAACCCTACGTTCCTTACTCTCCTCTATAAACTCGCCCTTTATACTATTTTCCGTAAAAACCCCAGAAATATGACCTTCAAAAATGGGCATACGTATATCAATGGAATCCCCATTGAACGTAAACTCATCTATGGTGACAACCTCGTCCGCATTGTACACTTCCATTACATACCCACCATCTTCATTTGTTGACAGCGTGAACTCAAAAGGCAACTGTTGGGATTCAGAAACCTCTATTTTCGCCAGCCAATCCCCTTTTTCCAATTTTGGTGATCTGTCGATTTTGCAAGAGGTGGACAATAATACAACCCCTACCATTACTAAGGCCATCTTATTCATAAAGAGAAAGATTTTTCTTAAATGTAGGAAATACATTTTAAATCAAAACACACCATACGGTCTAAGGTCATTATTATCGTTGAATCTGTACTGCTATTGTTATATATTTGTCCCCTCTAAAAATGGGGTATGAAGATTTCTTATAACTGGTTAAAGCAATTTTTGCAAATTGATTGGGACGCTCAAAAAACAGGTGAACTTTTAACGGATTTAGGTCTGGAGGTTGAGGGCATTACCCAGTTTGAATCGGTTAAGGGTGGTTTAAAGGGTATTGTCGTTGGACATGTGCTTACCTGTGAAAAACACCCAAACGCTGACAGACTTAAGATAACCACGGTGGATATTGGCCAAGAAGCCCCTTTACAGATAGTCTGTGGCGCACCCAATGTCGCGGCAGGCCAAAAAGTACCTGTGGCCACCGTCGGCACTACGCTTTATACCAAAGAGGGAGAGGCTTGGACAATAAAGAAAGGGAAAATCCGTGGAGAGGTCAGCCAAGGCATGATATGTGCCGAAGATGAGATTGGTATTGGCGATAGCCATGACGGAATTATGGTGCTCAATGAAGAATTGGAACCCGGCACCCCTTGCTCCCAAGTATTTGAAATTGAAAATGACGAGGTTTTTGAAATAGGGCTCACCCCCAACCGTGCCGATGCGATGAGCCATTTCGGTGTAGCTCGCGACCTAAAGGCAGGTTTGGAACAAAAAGAGATCCAAAAAGAACTTGTTACACCTTCCACAAGTAACTTTTCCATTGACAACCGATCTTTAAAAATCGATGTTGAGGTTATGGAGAGTGATCTGGCCCCAAGGTATTGTGGGGTGACCATAAGCAACCTTATTGTACAGGAGTCTCCAGATTGGTTGAAAAATCGGTTGAGATCCATTGGGCTCAATCCCATAAACAATGTGGTGGATGTCACCAATTATGTGCTTCATGAACTGGGACAGCCCCTGCACGCTTTTGATGCAGCCAAGATAAAGGGTGGAAGGGTCGAAGTCAAAACCTTACCAGCCGGAACCAAATTCACGACCCTTGACGAAGTGGAGCGAGAGTTGCACGAGGATGATTTGATGATTTGTGATACCGAAGGGCCCATGTGTATCGCAGGGGTGTTTGGAGGCCTTCATTCCGGCGTTACCGAACATACCACATCCATTTTTTTAGAGAGTGCCTATTTTGACCCGGTTTCAATAAGGAAAACAGCCAAAAGACATGGGCTGAACACAGATGCCTCCTTTAGATTTGAACGTGGTATCGACATCAATTTGACAAAATACGCCCTTAAAAGGGCCGCACTCTTGCTAAGGGAAATCGCTGGGGGCTACATCACCTCCGAAATTGTTGACCTGTTCCCTAAAAAACCGCAGGAACGACAGGTATTCTTGACTTTCAATAAAATAAACTCACTTATTGGCCAAGAAATACCTCGAGATACCATAAAATCAATCCTGTCCTCGTTGGAAATCCGTATCAACAATGTCACGGAATCAGGTCTTGGCCTCACAATTCCCACCTATCGCGTGGATGTTACCAGAGAGGTAGATGTGATCGAAGAGATTTTAAGGGTCTATGGCTACAACAACATCGATTTCAAAGAGAAACTAAATGCATCGATTGCCAAATCATCACGATTTGAAAACCATAGAATTCAAGATGTGGTCGGGAATACCTTGGCGGCAAAAGGTTTCTTTGAGATTATGACCAATAGTTTGGTCTCTTCAGATATCGCCACAGGAGATGAAAGTGCCGTCCAGATGTTGAACCCTTTGAGTTCCGATCTATCTGTTTTAAGGACATCCATGTTACATTCCGGTTTGCAAACGGTAAGTTATAACCATAACAGACAGAAGAACGACCTAAAGTTGTTTGAGTTTGGCAAGACCTATCACAAAGTAAACGGTGATTATCAGGAAAAACAGCACCTTTCCATTTTTATTTCTGGGGAACGTACCCAGAACAGTTGGGCCGTAGCTTCCAGAAAATCGGATTTTTTCTATTTAAAGGGTATCGTGGATAATATTTTTGAGCGCTTGGGCCTATCGGATATTGATACAGAACCCGTGACAGATACAGATTACGCTGAAGGCATTTCTTATGTTAAAAACAATACGGTATTGGCTTCTTTTGGATTGGTCGCTAAGACTGCGCTCAAGCGATTCGATATTAAACAGGAAGTTTTTTATGCAGGCCTTGATTGGGATGCCATACTGAAATCAATCAGCACCAACAACATAGTTTTCAAGGAAATTCCGAAATTCCCAGAGGTGACCAGGGATTTTGCTTTGCTGTTGGACGAATCCGTTTCTTTCCAGAAAGTGTACGACATTGCTTGGAACACAGAGAAAAAGCTGCTCAAAAAAGTGAACCTATTCGATGTTTATACAGGCGAAAATCTTCCAGAGGGCAAAAAATCCTATGCGGTCAGCTTTACTTTGATGGACGAAAAGAAAACACTTACGGATAAGCAAATTGACAAGATAATGGGCAAACTCTTGACCCAGTATCAAAATCAATTGGGGGCAGAACTTCGTTAATTACATTTGGGCAGGTAAGATCACACTATCAATCTCGTGGACCACACCCTTGTTCTCAAGGTTTAGGTCTGCCGTGGTAATCCGAGCGGAATTTCCAACCGGATCGGTAAGCACAATATCGTAGCCATCCAGGTGTGCGGTCAACTTCTTACCTTGAACGGTGGTGAACCTCGCTGTTCCATTGCCTCTTCCAATTGCACGCAACATACGGGATGCCGTTAATTGGCCTGCAACGATATGATAGGTCAACAAAGATTTCAATGCACTTTTGTCCTCTGCATTGATCAGCTCCATTATTTTGTTGTTTGAAAACTTCTCAAAAGCCGCATCAGAGGGAGCAAAAATGGTAAAGGGACCAGATTTTTGAAGCAAAGCACCCAGTTCAGTGGCGTTCACAGCATTAAACAAAATCGTATGATTTTCCAACTTGTCTGCTGGATATGATAAAATATTTGATGTGTTTTGGGCGGTGGAACAAATGGAAAAAACCAAACTAAGGCCAAGTAAAAATGTAGATAAGGGGGCTTTCATTATGTGATGATCAAAGGTTGATTATTATTATTTTAAGTATAAAAACACGATTAACTACCAAAAACTTCGATAATTTACACTTTTTTACTGTATTCACACACCTTTTTTGGGGCCCAAATTTCATTTAACACAAACTTAACATTTAGTTTTTATGACAAATGTCATATCCAAAAAAATCAAATCATTAAATTTGAATGGATTACAAAAAAAAATGGCATGATTTTGAAAGGAACCAACATTGAACGTAAACTTCAAAATATAAAAAACAAGAAGGGCGATTGTGAACAGATTTTAGCTGAAGTCCAGCAAATTCTGAAAGAAGACTCCTTGAAGGAAGAAAAGATTGCCAATCAACTTAGCTCCAAAAACAGTACTTTGGGCAATAACTTCGATTTTGATCTTTTGGAAACAGAAAAAATCTTTCACATAGACCAAATCAAAGAGATTTGTATCGATTACAGATTGCGTTTTTTGGACAGCGCCCATTTTAAAGGTGAAATTCCACCGACTGCTATTTCAAAAATCAAACATTTGGAGGCTGCACACAATATAGAGATCAAAGGTTTTAAGATTATGGCACCTTCCAAACTGTTCAAGTTGGAAGACAAGGACGACCCCTTGCTCTTTGCCCCTATTGGGAACGATTATTACTATTTGATCCACAAATGGGGAAACGACCTCCATCCGCTGCGAAAATTGTTCGCATGGCCTTTTAAAAACATTGCAAACTTGCTTCTTTTGGTCCTCCTGATCAGTTATTTTGTCACGTTAATGGTCCCTGAAGGGCTGTTTTCCAAAAAAAGTTCCACGGCAGAGTTTTGGATCATCTACTTTTTTATGTTCAAGTGTTTGGCATCCATAGTTATTTTTTATGGATTTGCACTGGGAAAAAACTTTAACCCTGCCATCTGGAAAAGCAAATACTTTAACGCTTAAGCCGTGACGGAATACATTTTTTCGCGCTGTTCCTTAATGGATTTGTCGGACATATAATCGTCAAAACTCAAGTAACGGTCTATGGTTCCGTTTGGCGTTATTTCGATGATCCTATTGGCTACCGTGTTCACAAACTCGTGGTCGTGGGTAGTGAGCAAAACGGTACCTTTAAAGTTTTTCAACGAGTTGTTGAAAGCGGTGATACTCTCCAAGTCCAAATGGTTTGTCGGCTCATCCAACATAAGCACATTGGCCCTGAGCATCATCATTCGGCTGAGCATGCAACGCACTTTTTCGCCCCCTGATAGCACAGTACATTTTTTTAGGGCCTCTTCGCCACTAAAGAGCATTTTTCCCAAGAATCCCCTGATATAGACTTCTTCTCTTTCCTCCTCGGTCTTGGCCCATTGACGTAACCAATCCACCAAGTTGATGTCTTCTTTAAAAAATTCGGAGTTGTCCGCAGGCAAATAGGATTGCGTTGTAGTCACGCCCCATTGAAATTTGCCGCTATCAGGCTCAATCTTACCCGCAACAATATTGTAAAAGGCCGTGGTCGCCCTGGAATCCCTGGACAGAATGGCCACTTTATCACCTTTTGCCAAATTGATATTCACGTCCTTGAACAAAAGATCACCATCTTCGGATGTGGCAGATAGTTTCTCCACATTCAAAATTTGATCTCCGGCTTCGCGTTCACGATCAAAAATAATGGCAGGGTATCTCCTACTCGATGGTTTTATATCCTCGATCTTTAATTTATCCAACATTTTTTTTCGGGAAGTCGCCTGCTTACTTTTTGCCACGTTTGCGCTAAACCGTTGGATAAACTCATTGAGTTCCTTGGCTTTTTCTTCAGCCTTTTTGTTCTGTTGGGCTCTTTGGCGGGCAGCCAATTGACTACTCTCATACCAAAACGTGTAATTTCCGGAGAACAGGTTAATCTTTCCAAAATCAATATCCGCGATATTCGTACAAACGGCATCCAAAAAGTGCCTGTCGTGAGAAACCACGATTACCGTATTATCGTAATTGGCCAAGAAATTTTCCAACCAGTTGATGGTGTCATAGTCCAAATCGTTGGTGGGCTCATCCATGATCAGCACATCCGGGTTACCGAACAATGCTTGTGCCAAAAGCACCCGAACCTTTAATTTGGAGTCCAAATCCCCCATATTGGTGTAGTGCAAATCCTCCGGTATACCAAGATTGGACAACATCGCTGCCGCATCACTATCGGCGTTCCACCCGTTCATCTCTTCAAATTTCACCTGAAGCTCACCAATTTTCTCTGCATTTTCATCAGTATAGTCGGCATATAGGGCATCGATTTCCTTTTTTATCTCGAACAAAGGCTTGTTTCCCATAACCACGGTTTCCAAAACTGGGAATTCATCGTAAGCGTTGTGGTCCTGTTCCAAAATGGACATTCGCTTGCCCGGTTCCAAATGGACATGTCCGGAGGTGGGATCTATCTGTCCTGACAAAATCTTTAGAAATGTAGATTTTCCTGCGCCGTTTGCGCCAATAATCCCGTAACAATTCCCTTGTGTAAAGGTTACATTGACCTCATCGAACAAAACTCTTTTACCAAACTGTACGGATAAATTCGATACTGATAACATGCAACTATTTTATTTTTTTGCAAAAGTAGCTAAATACGATTCGTAATTCTAATTTAAAGTGGCAATATTTGAACGATAGAAAAATACCATTTAACAACATTTAACTACCCCTTAACAAGTTTAGCTATAAGGGATGCTTATTTTTGGTAATCAACTGAATCGTCCCTATTGTATGGTAAGATTTTTACTTGGACTCACCTTAGCATCAACCTTTGTATCTTGTTCTGATTCCTCAGTTCACAATCCTTCCATATTTTTTGGTGGTGAAATTGTGAACCCGACAAGTGATTATGTTGTGCTCTACCACAACGATTCTTATGTGGATTCGGTGAAATTGGATGATAAAAACCGTTTCTCCTTTCGTCTTGACAGCATTGATGAAGGTCTGTACCACTTTGACCATGCACCAGAACTGCAATATGTTTATTTGAGTCAGGGCGATAGTCTTGTGGCCCGTTTAAATACCGTTGAGTTTGATGAATCCTTGGTCTATTCGGGAACGGGCAGTGAAATAAACAACTTTTTGATCGAGATTTTCCTAAAGAACGAGAAAGAAGAGTCCATAGTAAAAGATTTTTACAAATTGGATCCCAAGGCTTTCAGTGCCAAAATAGATTCCTTGCACGCCGAAAAGGCCGAACAATTAAAAGAATTGGCCATTGATGTCCAACTTACCCCAAGGGCCATGGCCGTAGCAGAGGCGGCCATTGATTACAACGCCTATATCACAAAAGAAAAATATCCCTTCTATCATAAAAGGGAAACCGGGGAGGAAACTATCCACGAACTTGATGGGGATTTTTATGCTTACCGCAAAAAAATAGACTTCAACAATAAGGACCTTACCTATTTTAGGCCATATTTCGATTTTATGAAATGGCATTTTGGCAATATGTCCTATACAACCTGTATGGAAAATTGCGCTACGGACAAAAAGCCCGTGAATGACCGATTGCACTTTAACAAGCATAAACTTGCTCTTGTGGACAGCTTGGTGAGTCAAACGGAGCTAAGGGATATTCTATTCAGGAATGTAGCCATGGATTATTTGTTAAGGGAGCATAGAACAAGTGATGAGGCCACCGCATTTATAGAAAAGTTTAAGTCATTGTCATCGAACAGCGCGCACAAGGAAGAGATTGACCTTCTATATAAAGGAATCAAGAACCTACAACCGAACACTGCCCTCCCTAACCTCATGGTCAAGGATTTCAACAACACGGGGGTTTCCATAAAAGATTTGGCCAACAATAAAAAGAATACCGTTTTCTATTTTTGGACGGCCGAACAAAAAAATCATTTTAGAAATGTGAACAGACACATAACTTCCTTGGAGGAAAAATATCCACACTACAACTTTATCGGTATCAATCTAAGAACCAATTTTACGGAATGGAAGCACCTGATGGAAGAATACAAACTGGACCAGAGCAAACAGTTCTTTGGGGAAAATTTTAAAGAGCTGCAAATGGCCATGATCATAGATGGCCTGAACAAGTGCGTTATTGCAAAAGACACCATCGTAGTGGATGGTTTTGCCAACCTTTACACTTCCTTATAAACAAAAAAGCCCCGAATTTTCATTCAGGGCCTCCTTCATTATTTTGATTGTTTTCCTTAGGAATTACCTTTTCTATAATCCGCCAAGAATTTTTCCAAGCCTATGTCTGTCAATGGGTGTTTCAACAATCCCTCTATGGAAGACAAAGGTCCTGTCATAACATCCGCGCCCAGTTTGGCACAATCGATCACGTGCATGGTATGGCGGATGGATGCAGCCAATATTTCAGTTTCAAATCCGTAGTTGTCATAGATCAAACGAATTTCTGCAATAAGGTTAAGTCCATCTGTAGAAATATCGTCCAATCTTCCCAAGAACGGGGAAACATAGGTGGCGCCTGCCTTGGCTGCCAAAAGTGCCTGACCCGGTGAGAATACCAAGGTACAGTTGGTACGGATACCGTTGTCCGAGAAATATTTCAATGCCTTTACTCCATCCCTGATCATAGGAACTTTAACCACGATCTGTTCATGCAGCTCAGCCAGTTCTTCCCCCTCTTTCACCATCGCATCAAATTCAGTGGCCACCACTTCGGCAGATACATCACCGTCAACAATGTTACAGATATCTATGTAATGTTTTAAAATATTATCTTTTCCCGTAATACCTTCTTTGGCCATTAATGAAGGATTGGTGGTTACACCGTCCAGCACACCCAATTCTTGTGCCTCCTTAATTTGGTCCAAATTGGCAGTATCAATAAAAAACTTCATTCTTAAGTATTTACTATTAGTATTTTATAGGTGTAAAATTACAACTTATAATGGTTGAGCAGTAATTTTTCGTAGACTTTGTCCGGCAATATTTTCTTTAACCTAAGCGAAAACTTCTGTAAAAATTCACCCACCGGATTGTGCACTTTTGGTTTTTTCTGGTGGATGATCTTGTGCACCGCTTCGGCAACTTGTATCGGGTCTCCCCCACTATCCACATCATCATCAATCGCTTTGAGGGTCTGAGAATACTTTTCTTCATAGGCCGACCCTTTTATTACTGGGGAATGGTACCTTCCAGAAGCGATGTTGGTCGCAAAATCCCCTGGGGCCACGTTGGTGATGGTTATGCCAAAATCTTTGGTCTCCATCCGCAGTGCTTCGGTGATAAGTCCCAAGGCCCCCTTGGTCGCGGAGTAGAACCCCCGGTAGGGAAGTCCCATATAACCCGCAATCGACGTAATATTAATGATGGTTCCCCTACCCTGTTCACGCATTTGTGGCAACACCGCCTTCATCATGTGTACAGGGCCATGGAAATTGGTATCAAAAACATGAAGTATCTCTTCGTGGGGTGTTTCTTCAATAGGCCCGGTTATTCCAACCCCTGCATTGTTGATCAAAACATCCAGTCTTTTTTCTTTGGAAATCACGTACGAAACTGCCTTTTGAATGCTTTCCACATCTTTCACATCCAATTGAACCAATTCAAATTCGTTAAAGTCTGGATAGTTTTTAGGGTTTCTTGTAGTGCCGTAGACTGTAAATCCCTTTGTAGATAAATAGGTCCCGATGGATTTACCAATACCTGAAGAACCGCCGGTGATCAGTACAACTTTTTTATCCATAATCGTCTGATTTTTGGGTACAAAAAAAGGCAAGCTACCTACATCGCACCGCTACGACCACATACCCTTGCTGCGTTCCCGCCCTGGGGGATTCTGCAGGAGCTGGTCGTGTAGGACTTG
>NZ_PABT01000044.1 GCF_002699205.1 Allomuricauda sp. | reverse complement strand
GGGGCCGCTGATTAATAGCCCCAAAGATGATTTTGCATATATCGTGGATGAAGCTTCTAATCGGGGTTATTTTTCATCCAATCGTGAAGGGGGAACAGGTGATGATGATATTTATTCCTTTCGACGGTTGGAACCCAAATGTGAACAGTTTGTTAAGGGAACCGTACTCAGAAAAGCTAATGACCAAGCTGTGGTCAATGCCACCGTTGAATTAAAGACAAAAGATGGTTTATTGATTGCCGCTTGCAATACGGATGCTTATGGTGCATTTAGTTTTGAAAACATATTGGATTGTGAAGAGAGCTATTCCATTGAGGTCTCCAAAGAGGGATATGATGGGGTATCCGAGGAGTTCAGCACAGGTAAAGTTTTGGGAGAGACCAACAATGTCCCCTTGATCATGACCAAGGAATTGAACAAATTAATAGTCATGGAAAATGGGGTATTGAAAATCAAAATCGATGATATTTATTTTGATCTCAATAAAGCGGATATCAGGGCAGATGCAGCGCAGGAGCTGGATAAAATTGTGGAGGTGATGAAAGAGTACCCCAAAATGGTCATCAAGATCGAATCCCATACTGATTCACGGGGAAGTGATCGGTACAATGAAAAACTATCGGACCGTCGTGCTAAATCTACGGGCAACTATATCATATCCCAAGGGATAGAGAGCAATCGCATAGAAAGTGCCATAGGATACGGTGAAAAGAGATTGTTGAATCATTGTTCTAATGGGGTAAGGTGCTCCAATTCAGAACACGATATCAACCGTAGATCGGAGTTCATTATTGTTTCTTTAGATTGATGGTGGTGACCACTTTCTGGGAATAACTTACATGAACTTAGGAATGGATGTGACCAAATTTAATTTCCACTTGGGCATATGCGTTTAACGGAATAATATTATAGGACTATTCGTGAGATAAATCCAAAAATGTTTGACATAATAAATTTAGTTTTCACGGCTATTTTCCAAAAAATTTCACGAATTAATGGGTGTCGGAGCACTTATATTTCAACTTGGCTAAAATTGTACAGATTTTGAATTATTGCTGTATTGATTTTAAATTTGCGTTTACAAAAGGTGAATTTTTAATTGATTGAATTAACTTGGAAATATTATATTTATGGGTTTTTGGATCAAAATAAGTGTCTCCCGAAAAATCATGGTGCTCATTCATGTGAACATATCCTAATTGATTGCATAACATTATTGTGCCGTTGCCAATATTTCTATGTATATGGCCATTCATCCAATAATCAATATCGGATCAGCTATAAAATCAGTTATGTCCACAACAAAAGCTTTGTTGATATGGGGCGGCCTTTAAATTCATGGGAATTGCATAATGGAATGGGTAGGTGGCGGGTTACTATCACGGTCTTGTTATTCTGAGATTTTAAATTTTCCTTAATAAAAGTATAGGCTTCGTTATAAATCTTATTGAAATGATCAACCGTTAGTTAGCCTTCTTTGATTAATCATGATTTTATAAAATCATTAACTCTCCTGTATACAAAGTTTCCATTTTCAGGGTATATATAGCTCCAGAACGCAGAAAAAAGAAAACTAATGTCTTCTATTATCTCGACTTGATTGTTAAATCAAAAGACATTCTTTTGAATTTCCCATTTAAAAGGCTCTTGATGCAAAGACAAATCATAGTCTGCATAATATTCAAGATTGCCAGATATTAAAAAAGCCCGTTTATAATTATCAGAGTCCCATTTAAAAAAATCAAGTTTAATATATTTAGGTCTTAGGTAATGGGTGCCTCCAGCAATTATTAGAGTTTCGGCAGTTGGTTTCAAAGGGTGGTCTGCCAACCAACTTTTGTTATGCGGGAACTCTAAGTGTAAATCTGGGCAGTATTTTATTCTCAATTCATGACAGTTTTATGAAATAGGAAAATAAGAAGATATATCCATTTTATATAGTTTTACATAATTTTCTTTTTATGAAATAGGGTCGTATGAAATGCTGCGAAGAAGTAAAAAGAATCAAAAATGCAGCACGAATGCAGCACGCTAGAAAATATATATTTTTTCAATTATTTTATAATTAATTAAAAATCAATTATATGAAAACAAAAAAGCCCCAAGAAATCGGAGCTTTTTGCGGTCTGGACGGGACTCGAACCCGCGACCCCCTGCGTGACAGACTTTTATTTGAGGTTTTTATCAATGCATAAAACTACTTAAAACATTGATAATCAGAAAAATAATAAATTTTAATTTCAGTTGAAATGCTTTGAGACCAACAAAAACTATGCACAAAGTATGCACAAAATTTTGTACCTTAAAGTAGAATCAAAGCTATAGAATGGCACTTATTAGATTAGCATTGGATACCAGAAAAAATACTAAGAATAAGGATGGACTATATCCCATAGTTGTAAGAGTCTTTCATAAAAGGCAGAGCCTTATCCGAACAGGATTCTATACTTCAATTAAAGGGTGGGATACCAGAAATTCAAGATTAAGGAAATCTGCCATCGCTAATAAGAATACGGACTGTGATGCCATTAATCATGAACTGGCCGAAAAAGTTTATAAAGCGAAAGAACTGGTGAATGAATTGGGGCCAAGCATTGACAGGTTGGATGTGAATGGATTTATCGGACTTATTAAGGATAAGTGGGATCAAAACAAAGGTTCAGAAATAAGGAAGAAAATAGAGAATCGTATTTCTATTGCCAGTTGGGGCAATGTGCTGGTGCAGAGGAAAATGAATTCCAATAGTCCGGGAACCGCTAGATGGTACAAGGATAGTATCAAGGCCTTGAAGAAGTTCAATGATGGTCAGGATGTGTTGTTGTACGATATTACAGTTTCTTTTTTAAGGAATTTTGAAAGCCACCATTTGGGTAAAGGAAATTGCAGGAATACTATTGGCATGTATTTAAGGGCCATTCGTTCCATCTACAATAGTGCGATAGAGGAAGATCAGTTCGCGCCGATAAAAAATGCTTTTAAGCATTACAAAATACCTTCTAGCACCAGGACGAAAAAGAGAACTGTGAGCAAAGAAAAACTGAATAATATAAAAATGCTTGACTATGAGTTTGATACGCCTCTATGGCACACCAAGAATTATACCTTGATCATGTTCTATTGCAGGGGGATGAATTTCATCGATATGGTCAAGATCAAGGTAATGGATATAAGCAATGGACGCTTATACTATGGAAGGAGCAAAACAGGAGATCCCTTCTCGGTAAAGATTACTGATGGACTGCAAAAAATTCTAGAGTATTATATAAAGGATAAGGAATCCGAGGATTATTTATTTCCGACAAATTATGATGGCAGTACCAAACATTACCAAAAATATAAGTCGCAGCGAAGAAGGATGAATGAACGTCTCAAAGTCATTGCAAGGGATGCTGGGATAGAAGGTAGCTTTACAACATATTACATACGTCATTCTTGGGCCACAATTGCCAAATATATGGGGATATCCACTGAGATTATTTGTGAAGGACTTGGTCATTCTTCTATAAAGACCACAGAAATCTATCTCAAGGATTTTGAAAACGCAATCTTGGATGAAGCCAATGAGCGGATTGTTTCTTGATTATAGAAATTAGTCTTATAGATTAAAGCTTATAAGATAATTTAAACATCAAGATTCGGGGCATCACCGCCGTTGACTGGTCACTGATCAAAAAATCGGAAAATGAGTTCTGCCTTTTAAACCTTACATCAAAAAGGTTGGTCGCCGAAATTTCAACCCCCAAAGGACTATCTTCTTTTTGGTAGAACAGGGAAACCCCGGCTATATCAAAAATATTGGTCAGGTTTTCGCCTTTATTTTTGTATTCGTTCCTTTCAAAGTCTCCCTTCAAATGGAAGTCATCAAGAAAAACAAAATCTAAATTGGCAAATAACCTAGAATTAACAAAGTTGTTTTTAGAAGAGGCGGTAGAGTAAATGGAAGGCTGGTATGCGTACCCAACTTCCAAATTGGGCCATTTTTCGAAATAAGTCTCTAACTTGCCCGTAGCCGAAATGGAACGTGAAAGGTTTTTGGATACATTGTCGTTGACCAATTGGAAGAATTCATTGTAATTGCCCCTGCCCTCAAGGATCATCTTGACTTTACCGAACTTCTTGCCAAAGTTGAAATAGGTCGAGAAGGAATTTTCAGGTTTGTTGAACATAGTATATACAACTAATTGTTCAATACCTTCCAATACCGTGTTATTTTTTATAATCTGGGTCTTTTTATCGTAGGTCAATCCAGCATTGAGGTTCAGTCCCCTGAACAGGTTGAACTTGAAATAGTTCAGAGAATATGTGTGATACCGTTCATTCTGAAGATCGGGATTGCCCAACAGTACGGAATTAAAGGAGCCTAACAAAAAATTGGTCGCCAATTTTCCGATGTTTGGAAACCGCATTCTTTGCCTGTACTGAAAGCGTAATTTTTCACTGCTGCTAAATTCGGCCTCTGCTTTAATAGCAGGTAAAAGGACTTGGGTGTCGTTGTTTGTTGAAATTCTATTTTGGTCGTTGTCCCAAATATAATTGTGGTAAAAAAGACCCGATTTTACCGTGAAGATCCCTGTCAGGAATTTGTACTCCAATCCCAAAAAAGTGTCATTGAACCTATGGTCGATGGAATTGCCAAAACCGTTTGCTGAAAAGTCGTTAACAGTATCGTTTGCAAACTGTTGGTGTTCTTGACTTTTAAAACCCCCAAAGACCAAGTTGGTGCCAAAAGTGGTATATATATGATTGAAATTGTTCAGTACCCAATAATCTTTTAACACCAAATCAAACGAAGTGCTCTGGCTTTCTTTTTGCTGAACGACATTGTAAATACTGTCTTCCACTAAGGGAACAAGTCCCAAAAGAAAGGCCTCATTGGTTTTCCAGGTTTTGTCCGGAGTGTTTTTTTGATAGGAGACCGTGGATTCCAAACTAAGGGTCTGTGCCTTGGAAAAACGTTTACTGTACTCTAGGTTCTGTTTGAGGTCTATGGTCGATATATTCGAAACGGTGTTGAAAAAGGTGTTTTGATCAAAACTCTGGGTTAGAATGGTGCTATTTACTTTGTTCTTTGTCAATTTCACGAAGGAATTTGCAGACAAATTTGCCTTGTGATTCGGTTTGTGATTCAAAGTCACTTTTCCCATCAAAAAGAAATTGTCAAAATTGTTGTTGACATTTCTAGTCTCATCAAATGTGCCATCGGAAATGTTGTAAATGTTCAGATTGTTCGTTTCTGTTTCAGTACTGCTACCATTGGCAATGACATAACTGTTGATATCCATCTTTGAAGAGATTGTTTGCCTTACATTCAGCGCACCAAAACGGTTAGTGTTAGCCTTAAAGTCGTTGTTGGTCAAAAACTTGGAGAAGTCGTCCCTGATGAGGGAGAGATAGCTGCCGATATCGCCCATAAGCTTCCCGAACCCACCATTAAACTCCAGATAATCTGATAGGGTAAAACTTTTAATGCCCAAATTGTTCAGGTCCCCAATAAAGTTCAGATTAGTCTTGGGGCTATAATAGAACAGGTTGGGATGGACAAGATATCGATTCTTGACACCACCGCCCGCCTCCATGTCGCCAAAGGTGAATTTCTTTTTTCCCTCCCTGAGCTTGATGTTAAGGGCGAGCTCGTCAGAATCCTGTAGCTCTTTGAGGAAACCGATCTTGTTGTAGTTGTCCAGCACCTGCACCTGCTCCACGGCATCTGCGGGAATGTTGTTGACGGCCAGTTTGCTGTTTCCTGTGAAAAAAGTCTCGTTCTCCACAAGCACCTTGGTAACCTTTTTGCCCTGCGCCATGACATTGCCCTCTCGGTCCACTTCAATGCCCGGCAGTTTTTTGAGTACTTCACGAAGTTTACGCTCCTCTCCGGTGACAAAGGCATCAGTTCGGTAGCTTATGGTATCTTCTTTGACCTCAATGGGGATTTTAAACTCCAACACCACCTCGTCCAAGTCATCGGTCTTGGGCACCAAGAAGAAATCCTTGGTTTGGTCACGGGTGGCCTTGTGTTCGAAGGAGAGTCTTTGGTAGCCGAGATAACTCAACTCAATGGAATAGACGACATCTTTTTCCAACCGGAGCACATATTCTCCTTTTTCGTTGCTGATGGCAAACCGCGTGTTTTTATAGGGACTTTTGGGGAAGGCCAAAATGTTGGTGTTGACCAGGTTGTTTTTCAAGGAATCTTGAACTACCCCGGAAAGAACGATTTGTTGGGAATAGGTATAAATGGAAACTATAAATACCCACCCCAAAAAAAATGTTCTAATGCACCCCCTTTTTCTAGACTTAGTACCTCGTTTCCCCAACGGCCGTTTTTCCTAATATATTATTGTACTCCTCCAATGAAATCAGTTTACCCTTTTTGGGCGGGGTAATTTCCACATTGCGCTTGTCAAGCTTAAGTTCATTGGCAGAAAAAATAAAGTTACCTACTTGGAACTCCATGACCAAACCTGGAAGACCAACAGCTTCGAAGGGGCCAAAGGCATATGGAATCTCAGGACAGTACCAAGCAATCATTTCAGCCTTTTTAATTTCAAGTTCCTTGGTTTGGTAGGTTCTTTCTCCAATAGCCTTATAACATATAAAATCTTTCAGTTTTTTTTGCTCGTTTGTTAGGGTCCAATTAAATTCCTCAATAGGTGTCTCAATAATGAATTGCTCCCCCAAAAACTCCTTCTGTTCCAAAAGAGCCCTCTTCGTGAAGTCCGTATAAAATTTGCTTTTGCCTCTAGAAAGGTCAACGGTTATCTTTGCGTGGAAATCCTCCATATCCAAAGGTAAATTTTTAACCAGACCAAATTCAGATTTGGTCTGGTTAAATTGCAATAAGAAATCCAAGTTTACAATGTTGGATAGTATCCCCTGTTTAAGCTCATTATAAATTGGACCCTTAGATGCTTCGTAATCATCATAAGACGCTACGGCACTTACCTTATAGTGTACTTCTCCTGAATTTCCTTGACCAAAGCCAAAGTAACTTATGAATGAAAGAACGGTGACGATAAGTGTTTTTTTCATAGTTATAACTTATGATTATTACAGGTTTTCAAGACAATACCCATAACCGGCAAAATATCCTTCCCAATAATTAAGGCCCTCACCCGCATAAATTAAACCAACGGTAGTTGCATAGCCAGCACAATTAGCAAGGTCTTCCTCTAAAAGAGGGGTTTCGGGGCTGGATGCATTCAATGCGCTTCCAGAAAATAATAATACTACTGCTAATGATAAAAATAATTTTTTCATTTTTTACAAGTTTAAAGTTTAACAATTAATTTCCTATAGGCGGGATAAAACTAGGGAGATATTTCCGCGGTCCGAGAGAGGTGTTTACGCATTTTATAAAATGCCATTAATTAGGATTATACCAGTTGTGTTTTTAATCAAAATTCGGCCATTTGAGTTTTTTAATATATACTCTTTCCATTGAAAATTCCTCTGTTCACTTGCTATGTGTTCCATTGAAATAGCAATCAGTAATGAGATGGCTGATTTTTAAGGTTTGACTATTAGCTGTTTTCATTTTTATCATTTTATTATGGATGAATTATTCGACCCATGAAGAGTGTTGCAGGATAGGCTGAGGAACATCCCTTAATATCTGGGTAATCCTTTTCGATCTCTTTTAATAGATATGATATCCCCGTATTCTATTAATTGTGCTGGATTTCGATACCATAAAAAAGTTGCCTATTTATTACCTGTTTTAAACATTTTCATGTTTTGACCAGCTTTCATTAAAAATGATATATCCTATTAGGTAATGGGAATCCTTGAAGAAATTATCGGTTCCAGGTCGATTGGGATTGGCAAGCAACTGGAGATTTCTTTATTCTTTCTTTGCATTATGGTTCTTTTCTTTAAAAGGAATCCAATTAACAGTGTATTGCCACGATTTTTTATGAAATCACAAAATTGAATTTGAACATTCATCTATCTTCTGGGGAAGTTTAATTCTATGTCTGTCTAAGTATTCTCCTTCAAAAAACAGCAGACATTTAATGGTCATCAAAAAGGGGCATTTTATAAAATGCATAAAATTCCTTAATGACCCACTTACATATCTTGCTAGTTTTATCTCACCTATAGGCAACGAGTTCATTTACAAAAGGATATTATTTAAACCGGAGAACGATTTCCGTTTTGAAGCGAATACTTTTCAAATCGATTGGTTCTTGTCAAAATAATACCATAACCATTTTTAACATTAAGTCTTTTTTATGAAAACTAAAATAGTTCGATTAGCATCTGCCCTTGCAGGTGTCTTTGTTCTTACTGGACTGATATTTACCATGTCCAGTAAAAGGAGTAATCTCCCGACATCTGATACAATTCCTTGCGAAACGGAAATATCGGATAATTTGGAAAATGCTTACATCAGTATTTTTTTTGAAGCAGGAAAGGAAAACCCATTTAGAAAGCCCGGATTTGAAGGATTTATACCAAGTCCCGATATTAGGTTCGGCGATATACCTGGTGGTGGATGCGCCGGCCCTGATGAATTCTCTATCAGTGTGAGACTAACTTCCCCCCAATGTCCAAACTGGGAATGGGTTAGATTTGCCGATAATACCAATATGGATGCCGGAGGAACCATGAACATTAAAACTCCGCCACCAGGGTACGATCTCAGAGTGGAAGTAACATATACAGAGCAAGCTGATGAGGTCAATGATTTTGATTTTAATACTGATAATCTTGCCGGGGCCACTTTTGGAACCCATGTAGTGTACAAGTTTGACATGACTTATCTCGGAGGTTTTGGTGGTGATATTCCACAGCCTATCTTTTTGAACCCTAGTTATCAAGTGGAGTCAAAATGTACTAATTGTCTTGCCTGCGACGGATCAAGTAAAAAAGTGAATATCGCAGATTATAAAACTATCAACCAATATATAGATCACAACCAATTATATGTCTACTAAATCAATTATAGATACCATGAAAATTATTAAGAAACATAGGAGTGTTCAATTCATGATGGTCATAACAATACTTGCCTTTGGACTGCATTCCTGCGAAAATAAAGAAGATGATACTTATCCCGCAGAAACCATAGAATCGGCTTCCTTGCCATCATTTACTGATTATTTGGAAGTTTATTCCCAAAAACATATCGAAGGTTCGGTCCTGATTGAAGCACATAATCAAATGGCCACAGCGGGGGTCGATAATGCCCACATTTCTCAAAGTAGCGATAGAAATGGCACAATCAATAAAAAAAATAGGATAAGTCTTTCCAAAGACGGAAAGTCTATCCTTACCGACAAGTCAAATACCAATGATATCGCTAAAACAGAAATACTTGACCTTTTTGGGTCGGAACTTCAATATTCTTATGGAGATGAGGGTTCTAAAACATCGGAGACCTTGTCGATTCCCAATTTGATTCAAATTGATATGAATACGGGGGTTGTTCAAGCGGGATCGGTTATCACATGGAACGTTGACCCTTCCAATGAGCATGGGGTATTGTTGTACGCAACTTTTTCGCCTTCCAATCAAATAGATCTGTTCTTGGCCGAACAGAATCTCCAAAGTATAACCAGAGGAGTGGTTATACCGGATGAAGTGGGAAATTATGTCATAACATCAGAGGATCTGGAAATTTTCCCGGATAATTCTATAATCAACGTAACAGTTGCCCGGGGCAGTACGACATCAGGTGCCGATAAATCACCAACGGTCACGGCTATTTCCAAATCTTCTACCTCAGTTCAAATTGACTACTGATTATAATGAAAAATCAAATAGGTTTACCATTTGGTTCTATAAAGGGGTCCCTCAAAAGACCCCTTTCAACTATGCTCGGAACCTTGTTGAAAGTGGTATTACTTTTTATACTGTCTTTTATCTCATGGAATTATGCGGGCTTTCTCTTTCTTTTTTTTCTTTCTTATTTTATTTGGGAACTGGACAAAAAAGCGATTGAAAAGAAATTTGGGTCGTACGTAATGTCAAGTCTTCTATTTTTGTCAACGTGGCATTTTGGGGCTCTTACCTGGATGATCGATGTGGATATGGGCCTGGCTGGCTTAGTATGTAATTTGGTTATTTACTGTATTCCTTTATTGCTTTTTTATTGGGTTCGTTCCTCATCCGTCGGTTCAGTCTATGCTTTCTTGGCTATCTTTCTGATTTTTGAATTTTGGTTAAACTCCATTTCATTTTCATATCCGTGGCTCACTTTGGGCAATGTTTTTTCCAATCAAATATTCTTGGTGCAATGGTATGAATATACAGGTGTTTTAGGAGGATCTCTATGGTTATTGCTCCTGTCTACTTTGGGGGTGGGAATAATTAACAGAAAAAAGAAGCTCCTTGGTTTCGTGGTTGTTTTTTGTGTACCTGTGCTATTCTCATTGTTTCTTCTTGTAATGAAAGATTATAAAGAGGATAAGCTAGTTAGGATAGGAACGATTGACATCGAAGGAGCAATGAAGAGGGTAGGAGATAAGGAAGTAGCATATCATATTTACCGTTCTTTTAAAAATGAGCGAGATCTGGATGCCATTCTTATCCCGGAACTCACTTTTAGAGGACTTGACAAAGAAAAGGTTACGTCTTCCTTTGTTTATAATCAATTAAAGAGGTTGGTAAAAACGGGGATCACAAAGACGGTTTATTTTGGAAGTACATTGGTGGATGAGAAGGTTAATATTACCAACTCTTTGGTCATTTTACGTGCAGTTGATACTGACGCCCCATGGATAAAGAACAAAAGTAAACTAGTGCCTTGGAATGAATATCTGCCTTCCTCTATTGCTCGGTGGTTTAAAAAGTCTTTTTTCGCCAACAATGTCAAAGATGATTTTAAGGCTATTAGCGAATCATCACTTCCCATTCCGTTTATCTGTTATGAAATATTCTACAGTTTTTTTAGCAATGAGAATTTAAATTTTGGCAAGCCAATGGTTCTTTTGTCCTCAGAGGAATTTCTTAATAATTCCTATTTTGGAAAAAAGCAATACAATAATTTTTTAAAGGTTAGGGCAATAGAAACAAGGGCCCCTTTGGTCAAGGCATCCAATTTTGGAGAGACCTGTTACATTGATGCCTACGGGGAAATGACATTGGTGGATAATGAAAAATTTGTCTTTGAATTTTATGATTCGGTCAGAAATGATGGCGCAACCATGTATAATACCATCATAAATAATGCTGGGAAATCAATATTTCTATTTATTTTCTGCTTGTTCCTTTGTATCGATGTTTTTATTTATAAATTATTTAATCGTGGGAGTCTCAACATACATTTCCATTCTATTGTTAAAAGCTTAAATGATGATCCGAGACAGGTTTAATGTTGTCATTGTATTTTTTTTATTGTCCATGATGACCATGAAAAGTCAAAACACTGATTTTGAAATGGCCACTTATAATGTAGGGTTTGGAGCCCTTGTCGGGGCCGTCGGGGCCGTAATCAATAAAAAACCAAGCCAAAAGTTGGGGAACGCTTTTCTGTCCGGTGCCCTTAAGGGGTCTTTAGGAGGGTATCTGATATTTGAGAGTAAACGGACCATAAGAAAGATTGCATCAACGGAGAATTTGGAATATGCTTGGCCGGCCAAAATTGTTAATTCCTTGGGGACATCAGTGGTAGAAAGTGCCGCAAGAAATGATGGCAACTGGAACAGATGGCATTTGCATATCGGGTTCAACAGAATTGAGCTGGACCTTTATGACAAACCAAGAATTAAATACAAAATGATGCCAGTGTCATTCTTGTTGACGGCTTACATGGCTTTTGGCAATAAGTTTGAATTGGAAAAAAGTCTATTGACCGGTGAGTTTATTTTTTCTAATGAAAATTCAAATATATTTTCAAATGATTTTGCCGCTGTGAATATTGGTAATGTAATGTTATACAAACCATCTCAATACACCCCTGATTTGATAGCTCATGAAATTATTCATTCCTACCAGTATTACGATTTTAATTTTATCAATACATGGACGGAAAAACCCGTTTCAAAATGGTTGTCCAAAACCAACATCAATTCCAAAATCCTTGATTTTTTCTATTTTGACCTTAATGGAATTCCTTTGAGGGCGGCCTATTTGATTGAGAATACCACGGGGCCTTCGTATTATGATAATTTTTTTGAATACGAAGCCGGGTACTGGTCGAATACCTTGGATAGGTAGTATATGTTCTTATTTGGAAACCAAAGAGTGCTACTGGATACACGCGTTGAATTTTCCAATTTACCGATTGGAAAACTTCTTGATAAATCTAAATTGGACTAAACCGTTGAATTCTATGTGCTCATTGAGTTGTCATGATCTTTATGCGATAGGATTTAGGGGATAGAGAGGCATTTCTTTTAAAGAATCTACTGAAACCATAAGGTGTCTTGAATCCTAGTCTTTGCGAAATCTCCTTGATGGGAGCAGTATCTTGCAATAACGCTTTGGCCTCCTCCATGAGAATTTCCCTAATATGGCCCTTGACCGTTTTGCCTGTATGCGTTTTGACCGTTCTGGAAAGATGGTCCGGAGTTACATTGAGAGACTTTGCATAAAACCCTACTTGGTGCTCCCTTTTGGAATGGGCGGCCAATAGATGCATAAAATGGAGTACTAGTATATGTCCAGCTGTATGTTTGATGGGAGCGACCTTACTGTCTTTTCGAAATAAATCGTTTAATTCCCATAACAGCATGTAAAGCCCATGGCGAAGGATATAACCATGGGCCAAAGAAGTCGTTTGAGGGTTAACTTTGGTCCGTAACAATTTTAAGAGCAGGAACAACCAAGAAACCTCTTTCTGTTCAAGGTCAATGGTCTGGACATTATGGTCCCAAAGCCGTATAAAAGATTGGGGCAGTAGTCCTACACCATGTTCAATATATTGCATAGTAAAGCCAAGTGCCCCGATGTGGGTTTGGAGGGAAGGGTTTTCCAAGAGCCACGATTTTCCCCTCGATACCAAAACGAGCTTCCCGGGATATAAATCAATATTGTTTCCATTGACCCGAAACCGCACCCTCCCTTTTTTTGCCAACAGCAGGATGAAATGGAATGGGCCAAAGGAAGAGTGAGCCATCCATACCTGTTGGTTATCCTTTAGAAAAAGGATGACCAACTCATGATCTGCGTGTTTGTCAAAGGGCTTTTGTGGTTTCAAATTTTGTTCATGTCCTTATGGTTTCATAAGTCTTGTCATTAGGGCTGTGACCGTAATGAACAGATTGCATAATACGTTGATGAACAAGAGCCAAGCCATGTTTTTGGGATGTACGCTCTTGGTAACCCCATCCTGGTTGAAATGATCTATAAGCTCATCATAACCAAACAGGTCAATGATGAAAAAGATGGCCAAGAGGTTGAGAGTGACCAGAATAACGGCCCAAAGGGTTCCCCATTTCTTTTCCCGATCCATGATGATATCTATCATGGCTCTTGGATAGGTTTTATGCCTGAGAAGGGGGCGAGGGATTCGGTATCCTGCTTACCTTTCTGATCCAGTATGGTATCTCTCGTCGCATTAGGAGTGGAAAGGTCCCAATCCTCATCGTCAATCTCTGATGTGGATTGTGGAATGTCCCCTGGATAACTGGCATATCGAATCATGGCGGTATAACTAAGGATGGTTTTTTTGTCTGTAGATTTATACTCTGGATGGTCCAAGACCTTGGATTCATAGTCCACGATGGTACGGTAGAATCTTGAATATCCATTATCCTGAATGGCACAGCTTGATTTGATAAACCCAAGCAAGCTGGCTTGTATCTCTTGATTTAGGCGCGATTCAGTAATCTGGTGACTGAGGGTTTTACTAATAACCATACCCGAGGTAGTTCCATATAGGGACTTTAGGTACACACGGCCCATATCGTCGTAGGGATTCTGGCTGTTCGTAGGTAAAATCGGGGTATCCACTTTAGGAAGGGTCGATGCTTCAACTTGATGTGAATAGGGGGTTACTTCGTCAGGGCTACATGCCAAACATAGGAAGGCCACTGCTGAAAGGGTAATGATACATTTCTTCATTTTGATGAGTTTTTAATTAACCGATAGTTGAATCGGTCCATGCTCACCCGGGTAATATGAACCTTTTGACCGCCGGAAAATCCAGGGGCCATGTTTTGAATTCGATGTAAAACTAAGGGCAATGGTAGTACCCATGCAAAGCCTTGTTCGGCGTTTTCAGGAAAAGTTGAGGTAGATTTCCTGAAATTGTCCTAGCTTATTTTTTGACAAATTGTAAGTAAAAGCCCACAATTTATAGTATCTTGGGAGGAATCGAATTTTCTTAACAGGTCTGGTGCTGCCCTGGCCGGTAAAATAAGTTGGTATGCGGTTCGCTCCCCTTTTTTAAAGCAGCAATACAAAAGCCGATGATCGGAAAACTGTTCTTTTCTATGTCCTTTATGGGAATGTGTATGTTATGGGCCCAAGATTCGTTGGAGGTTTCCCAGGATTCACTTCAAAAATTGAATTACCAGGTCATTTTTGACCGGGTCAAACGTGCTGGGAAGGATACCGCTCAACAGAGTCTCTACCTTAAAGCCTATCTGGACAAGGCCCGGATGGAGAATAATTATGGGGAAATAGTACAAGGCTATAAAAACTATCTTCATCGATCTGAGGGAGTGACCAGGTTAGCTTATGCGGACAGTATGGTGCTTACCGCCAAAAGTGCAAAGGATGCCAGGCTGATCGGATCAGCCTATCTTACCAAGGGAATTGTGTTCTATAGTGAAAAAAAGTATAAAAAGGCGCTGAAAAACTACCTCCTTGCGGACCACTATGTGGCACGGTCCGATGACGCTTATTTAGACCACAAACTCAAGTATAATATCGCTTTGGTCAAATATTACACAGAACATTTTGATGAGGCCTTGGGGTTGCTCCAGGAGTGTCAAGCATATTTTAAGGAGAAGAGCATTCCAGGGTATTTAAACACACTTTTATTACTGGGGCGCTGCCATCAACGGATGAAGAACCATGGCTTGAGCAGTAAGATGAATAACTTGGGGCTCATGGAGGGCAAAAGATTAGGTTCTAATTCCTTGGCCATATATTTTGTTCAGTCCCAAGGAATCAACCATGCCATGGAAGGGAACTATCCAATGGCCATTGCTGAATTGGACAGTAGTCTTAGGGTTATCCGTAATACTAAGAACGATTTTGCCAATGTGGTCCTGAGTGCATATTACTTGGGCAAGAGCTATTGGGGAATGGACCAACGGGAAAAAGCTGTGGACTATTTTAAAAAAGTGGATGCCAGTTTTAGGGAGCGCAACTATATGAAAGCGGAGTTGTTGAGTACCTATAGGTACCTCACTGAGTATTTTGCTGCATTGAATGACCAAGAGCTCCGGTTGTCCTATTTGAAAAAGCACATTGAGGCTATAGACTATATGCGTTCCCAGAGCCAATATTTGGACGATACCATCAAAATTGGGTATGACCTAAAAGGTATCCAACGTGAAAAACAACGGATTGAGCAACTTTTGGTAGTAAAGGAACAAAGGCAAAACTTGGTAATAGCAGTAGTCATCTTCTTATTTGTCCTCTTGGTATGGCTGACCTATAAATACCAACATGCCCGAAGAATATATCAGAAAAGGTTTGAGGCCATAATCAATGGTCAAGGCCCGCCCCTAAAGCAAGTTGGAAAGGTACATGTCGTTCCGTCACAGCCTTTGGATATCTCCAAGGGCAAGATTGATGCGGTATTGTCCCGTTTGGAACATTTTGAAGGGAACCGGAACTTTCTGGACCCAAAGATGTCGGCCAGTAAATTGGCCGTCATTGCCGAGGTAAATGGGAAATACCTTTCACAGATCATTACTCATTATAAGGGGAAACGGGTGATGGAGTATATCAATGATCTGAGGGTGGACCATATCATTGAGCAAATAAAGCAAGATCGGAAATTGGCCTATTACAGTAATGGCTCCCTGGCCGAAGTGGCCGGGTTCAATAGTGAACGCGCCTTTATCAATGCCTTTAAGTCACGGGTGGGGATAACCCCAATGTTCTTTATGGAGCGGTTAAAGGCCGAAGGGGTGCCGGAATAAGGACGTATCGGTTACAGAACGATTTGTTGCAACCAATACGGTAGCCGTTGGGTGCCTTGGATAAAAGTAGTGGTTTCTTTGGGCGTGTCCCTTTGGGGACCGGGCTTTCCGTTGCAAGGCCCTCCTTTAGGGGTTAATGTTTTTTGATTGACAATCTAGTTAGTAGTTCTATCTATTTTAGTTTACCTGGTGAATAGTGATTAATTATGGTTTCAATCATTTTTTTCAATTCTTCAGCAGGGTTATTTAGGCGATAATGTTCCAGTACAAAATTCATTTTAGAAACATAGACATAATGCAGTAATTCCTTTAGTTCTATAGTGTATTCTTCAGGTATAGAAGATTTAATGACGCTTTCATGGGTATTGTGAAAAAGAATAATAAGATTACTGATATTAAGTAGTACAGAATGAAAAGAATCTTCTCTATCAAATTCTTTCGTATCATTTGCTTCCTTTGATTTTTTATCCCTGAAATACTCAATTAAGAAGAGGTTTATTCCTTGAATGCCAATGAAATTATATTTTTTTCCGCCACTAGGAGGTATATCACTGATTCTTGTAATTAGCTTTCCTTTGTGAAAGGCAATATTGAAATTATCAAATTCATGAATGATCATGTTAATTCTTTCCTTAAATCTTTTGTACTCGAAATTATTCAAATCATCAATTTGCTGTTTTTCAAATTGCCTTTGGACTTGTTTGTTAGCTTGGTATTGTATATAAAACGCTAAAAAAGTAAGAAGTGAAGCGGATATAGCGATTATAGGGTTGATAATTCCTCCTATGGTATCACCCAAGGAACCTAATATTATATAATCATAAGATTGCGAAATCATTGGAAGAAGTAAAACCAGGAAACCAATTATCGCAATTGATATAAATATTAAGCTCATTCTTATACCAAGAGAATAAATTTTCTTTTCAAATAAATCTGATTGATTGTCTTTTTCCATCTTCTACCGTTTACCCCATCCCATCAATAAAGGGTTCTACAAAGTCTTTTACCTTACCCAATATCCTGTCAGATGAGGTGGCTCTCTCCCTTAGGCTAGGCCTTTCATTCATCACGGCAATAATCTCATCCCGTAATGGTTCTTTTTCTGTAAAAAGATAATTGCTTACCAAATCAACCAACTTTTGGTAATCCAAGTTTTCTTCTTTTGCCAACTTGAGTATGGCCTTTTTCTTCTCAACCGTCCAGAAGGATTCAAATTCATTGGCCACCAGTTCCGAGTCCGTTATCAATGGTAAGTTTTCTTCTATAAATTTCTCGATCAGTTCTTTTTTGCTTCTTAATTGCGTTTCCGAGGCCAATATGTCCGAGATCGCTTTGCGCTGGTCTTCTTTTTCTTTTGGCTCTGAGTCGTGAAGTTTGGCCAACAAAGTCAAAATGTAGGTGACATTTATCTCATCCCTTCGAATCAGCTCCAATTCAAAATCGATGTCGTTCAGAATAGATACTTTTTCCTTCTGGGTTTCTGATCTTATCGTGTCATATAAATCCAAGTACTTGCTCTTGTAGTTCTCAAAGGTTTGTTCATCCATGCCCAAATCCTCAAAACTAAATTCGGTGAACGTGCCAAGCACATTTTTTACACGCATCAACTCCCTAAAGGCCTTTACAAACTCCAATTCCTCAGCTTCAGAAGCCAAATCGTTCACACTATCAAAAGTGGGTGCAATGGCCTTTACACGCTCAACGGCTTCATCAAACTTTTCAATATAATCCTCATAGGGTTGCACTATGATTTCTTCAATGGCTTCCTTGTTGGAAAATAGGGTTATGGCCTCGTCAGTGGGTTCTTTAAGGTTTCTAAAGGCCACAACATTTCCCTGGGATTTCACCTCATCAAATATTCTATTGGTACGGGAATATGCTTGGATCAAACCATGATACTTTAAGTTTTTGTCCACATAGATTGTGTTCAGTAACTTACTATCAAAACCTGTCAAGAACATATTGACCACCAATAGGACATCAACCTGTTTATTTTTCACCCGTTTGCCAATATCCTTGTAATACGAATAAAATTCATTGGTGGAATAATTGGTTTTGAACATCCCGTTATAGTCAGCTATAAACTCATCCAATTTATCCCTTGTATGCTTTGTATCATACTGTGACGAAGGTTCGGCTGCAAAATCATCATAATCCTCATCGGGGATAAAGCCCTGTGCGTCCTCATCCAATTGGTTGGCTTGGTAGGAGAAGATGGTGGCCACTTTTAAATCATGTTCGCCTGCTTCTTTTTTGGTTTGGAATAGCTCGTAATACTTTATAAGGGTCTTTACGTTCTGTACACAAAAAATGGCCGTATACCGTTTGTTATGGGTTTTTCGGTTGTGATTATTGATTATAAAATCAACATTGTTCTCCAATCGCTCAGGAGCCTCTAGTACCTCTGCGGTATTGATGTCCTCAACTTTTATATCAACAACATCATCTTTAGGTTTTACAGTGTTCATATATTCGATAGAGAACTTTAAAACGTTCCTGTCCCGAATGGCATCGGTGATGACATATTTATGCAGGCATTCCTCAAACAAATCTTTTGTGGTTCGTCTACCCAGCTTGTTTTTTACTGAATTATCGGCAAAAATGGGAGTGCCCGTAAAACCGAACATTTGGGCATTGCCAAAGTAGCTTTTAATGGCGTTATGGGTATCGCCAAACTGGCTGCGGTGGCATTCATCAAAAATAAATACGATACGTTCGCTTTTTAGCTTGTCCACTTTTGCCATGTGCTTGGGCTTCGAGATGGCAGTGTTCAGCTTTTGTATGGTGGTTACAATGAGTTTGGTATCATCGGATAGCTGTTTTACCAAAGTGCTTGTATTGGTCGTAGCATCTATACTGCCCTCACTGAAGCTATTGAACTCCTTGATGGTCTGGTAGTCCAAATCCTTGCGGTCTACCACAAAGACCACCTTGAGCACATCTTCCAAATTGGTCAGTATCTGGGCCGCTTTAAATGATGTCAATGTTTTACCCGAACCCGTGGTATGCCATATATAACCATACTTGTTGCTGTTTTTGACACGCTCCACAATCGCCTCCGTGGCATAATACTGGTATGGGCGCAGCACCATTAAGGTATTAGCCGTGTTCAGCACGATGTATTTGGTGATCATTTTGGAGAGATGGCACGGCTCTAAAAATGCTTTGGCAAAATCACTTAATTGGGTAATGATGTTGTTCTCCCTATCCGTCCAAAAGAAGGTTTGTTTAAAGGAACGTGCTTTTACAGGGTTGTTGGCAAAATACTTTGTATTTACCCCATTGCTGATGACAAAGAGCTGTACGTATTGGAATAAACCATTGCCCGAACCAAACGAATGCCGCTCATAACGGTTGATTTGGTTGAAGGCCTCTTTCATTTCGAGGCCCCGTTTTTTCAGCTCTATTTGCACCAAGGGCAGACCGTTGATGAGTAGGGTAACGTCATAGCGGTTTTTGTAGGAGCCTTCCATAGTAACCTGATGGGTGACCTGGTATTGGTTTTTGCACCAATGTACTTGGTTGATCAACTCCACATAACCCGTTTCCCCATTGTCCTTGGCATAGGTAATCCGGTCACGAAGCGTTTTGGCCTTTTCATAAATGTTGCCCTTGGAGAGCTGATTCAATATTTGCTTAAACTCTGCATCCGAATAGGTGGTCCGGTTATGTTTTTCCAACTGACTCTTTAGGTTGGCAACCAGCTCAGCTTCATCTTTTATACTGACTTTTGTATAGCCTAAGTCCTGTAGCTGTTCAACTAGGTTTTCTTCTAATATGTATTCGGGTTGGGTGGTCATTTATAATTGGTTTCTTCTTCTCTCAAAGTGTTCCAGTTCAAATTGGGATAAAGTCTGGTTATATAGAAAATTTACTCTAATGTATTCAATGATAGCCATATAATCATCACTATCGTTTATCTGGGTCCAGCTGACGATGGATTTTGGTAAAATATTGGACTTTTTTGCCAATACAAATAAAGACTCTTGAATACGTCTATCTAAAGGAAAATGGGGTGGTTCAGGGTAATCAAAAAGACACCATAAATACTTCAACAAGAGATTGAGCAGTTTTTGACTGACACCAAAATTCAATCTATGGTTGTTGGATAGTATGTTACTACTAATGTACCCGTGAGAAGCATCAGAAATACTTTTTATTTGATGTATGTGTGTTTTATCATCAATTTTATTATTGTTCTGGTATACTGGTAATATGTCCGTTTCAATAAATTGCTGAAGGTACTTTTTGAACTTCTTTTTTTCATCACTCTTAGCACCTTTTACATAAACATTTGCTCTTTGGAATGCCGCTCCAAAAGTGAGTGTCCAAATCTCATTGTAAATAAATTTATTTTGGTACTTATCCATGAAGAAAAGTCATTTGTTTCAACTTTTAGCCTCCAAAGATGCCAATGGTGCCTCACTAGCTTTACAGATTTCCAAAAGTTTCTCTTTAACAAACTCAATCAATTCCTCTCGTTGGCTGGCATTAAATAGCTTGGAACGGTCACTTACATTATCGAAATACAAGATATACCTATAATATGGCCATATATTGCTTTCCCTAAAACCTGACTGAAAATATTCATGTTGCCCCAAAGCTGCTTTTAACGGCGTTCTTTCCACTTTTTCTTTTGTTGCTATAATGCCAAATATGGACTTTTGCCAAGGTATTTTGGATTCCCCCTCCAATTTTATGGAAATGTTTTCTGGCCATTTGTCATTGGTTATGGTTATACCCTTCCAAGGTTGACTCAAATCATCATCCACCACGATTCTCCAATGATCGTTCAGCTCCTTTTTAAGTCTTTCCGCAACCACATCAATAAACTGTTTGGTCGTTTCCAACTCAACATCAGAAATTAAATTGCTTATAGTCTGAGCGGCGTTGTAATTCTCCTTGACAAGTCTGTGCATTTCCTTTTCCATTGCTTTATCGGTTAATTGGTTGGTCAGTTTCTTTAGTAAAATAATGTATTGTTTAATGGACTCCCTGAGAATTGGGTCTTCTGCTGATTCCTTAAGACAGGCCTCCAGCCATTCTATTATATCGTTCTTATACGATATGAGATAATAGTCCTTGTCCGCAACCAAATCCCCTTTACTCGCCTCTGAAGCATCTGAGCCACCAAGAGTTAAGTAATATACCGTGTTGTTTTTCTTGTTGTGGTTACAGTACCGTTGTAGTTGCACGTTTTGGTCTGCTGCATAGATTTTATTTTCGATACAGATACTGTTGGTTTGGTCGGTAATGTATATGTCCACCCTACCACCGGTTAGTTTGGCATCGTCCCGTTTTCCAATATATTTTTCCAAGACGACACTTGCCTTATCCAAATGGATGGTGTTGTTGCCCACGGATTCCAAGAATAATCGTAAAAACAAGTTCCCTTTTGCATGGGACCCTTTTGGATCGAGCAATTCCCCCAAGAAAGCGGAATGGGTGCCGTTCTCTTTGTGTTCCATGTTGAGAATGGAAAAGATATTGAAGTTTTCTCCTTTTAGCCTCGCCACTTCATTGTGGTGGGCAATGATTCTTTTGGTGTCCTTGATCAGTTTTTTTTCGTTGGTGTATAACATACTATAAAAGTCTATACAAACATTTGCTGCAACAACCCCTTTTTAAAGGTTTGGGTTTTCTCTATTTGGGTCTGTACCACGGCTATTTTTGTATCGATGGCACTTAAAAAGTGGGCGATTTGGGTTTGTTCTTCTATGCAGGGAACTGAAATGTTTATTTTCTCAATTGTTCCTTTTGATAAACTTGGAACCCCTGAAGCCTCATTATATTTTTTCCAGTTGACTAATAAGAAAAAATAATATATAAACTTTGGTAAAACTTTGTTGAATGAGTGGGAATAGAATAAAGTATCTACTGTCCAAAATTTACCTTCCAAAAAAACAGGCTTATCAATTGTTCCTTTTCTTCCAATTCCTACACTTTCCCCCTCAAATAAATAATCATTTACAAATGTCATTAATCCACCCGTGCCATAAACGGGGATTAAACCTTCTTTCAAATGTTTATAGTCTTTACCACTACCAATTTTCAAAACTTCCCCCAACCGTTTCTCCTCCCAATCAGGGTACGCACTCCCATCTTCTTTGGTAAAGCGTAACTCCTGAGAAAAGATTTGTTGCATCACCCCCTTTTTGTAGTCTTCCAACAAACGTTTCTTTTGTTGTAATTGCGCTATTTTTTTATCAACAGACGAAAGAAAAGAGGCTATTTTTTGTTGTTCGGGAAGTGGTGGATTGAAAAACTCAAAATTTTGAACGTTTGGTTTAGATATATTTTGAACTTTCATACCAGCACCCATTTTACTGAAATAACGCTGACTCTTGTTTATTGTGAGTGATAGAAAGTAGCTATCTACTTTTTGGTTGGGACGAATTTCAGCAACACGCTGATTTAAAACATACTTATTGTTAGTTGGTATTACCGCTGTCATTCCAAGTAATCCTGGTGCCTGCTCACTTAATATCATAACTAAAGATTCTTTTGGTAAAGTCTCAACTTCAATATCGATATACCTTTTTGACGACACTAAATTGCCAAGATTATCTATTGATTTAAGTGTAACAAGTTCATATTTTCCATTTTCCTGAACATCGCCTTCAAAACTTCCACCATTAAAATATTGAGAAACATCTTTTAACTTTATTTTCTCCCACTCCCCCGAAAACTCCGAAAACCGCAATTTCGGCACTCGTTTTTTCTCTTTCATGGTCAAAACGGTGTTTTAAGGTTCAACACTTGGCAGAAATCGGCAATCAACGCATCGGTCTCCGTAATCTCCTGTTCCAAAGCTTGCAAATCGGTGGCCACTTGGTCCAAGTCCACAGGTTCCTCTTCTTCAAAGGTGTCCACATAGCGGGGTATGTTGAGGTTGTAATCGTTTTCGGCCACCTCGCTCAATGGGGCCACATAGCTATATTTCTCAATTGTTGACCTTTCGCTAAAAACATTTATTATAGTCTCAACATCCTCATCCTTTAAAATATTTTGATTGGTAGCTTTCTCAAAACCTTGGGAAGCATCAATAAACAATATGTTATCGTTGTGCACCCGGCATTTGCTCAGTACCAAAATACAGGTGGGGATACTGGTGCCGTAAAATATATTGGCGGGCAGGCCTATTACCGCATCCAAATAGTTGAGCTCCTTAATGAGGTATTCCCGAATCGTGCCCTCGGCACTCCCCCGGAACAATACACCGTGGGGCAACACACAGGCCATGGTCCCGTTTTCCGCGAGTTGGTAGATCATATGCTGCACAAAGGCAAAATCGGCCTTACTGGTGGGTGCCAATCGTCCGTATTGGCTAAAACGCTCGTCGCTTTCGTTCAATGGGTTGTTCTTGCCTTTCCATTTGGCCGAAAAGGGCGGGTTGGCCACAATGGCCTCAAACCGCATGTCCAAATGTTGGGGCTGTTCCAAGGTATCCTCCTGCTTAATATCAAATCGCCTAAAATGCACATCGTGCAAGATCATGTTCATCCGTGCCAAATTGTAGGTGGTCCGGTTGAGTTCCTGCCCAAAAAAATCATCCACGGGCACTTCCCGGCTTACACGCAAGAGCAAGGAGCCGGAACCACAGGTGGGGTCGTACACGCTTTTAAGCCGTTTTTTGCCGGTGGTCACAATCTTGGCCAATATTTTGGAGACTTGTTGCGGGGTATAGAACTCCCCGGCTTTTTTGCCTGCTCCGCTGGCAAATTGCGAAATCAGGTACTCGTAGGCATCGCCCAGCACATCCGCTTCGGCATCTTCCAAGGCAAAGTCTATCTTATCCAGATGAAACAGCACTTTGGAAATCAAGCTGTTTCGGGCTTCGGTGCTTCGTCCCAGTTTGGTACTGTTGAGGTCCAGATCCTCAAAAAGTTTGTTGAAGTCGTCCTCGCTCTCCGTGCCCATGGTACTTTGCTCAATACTGTTGAGAATGCTTTCCAGATCGGCAAGGATAAAATTGCTCTCGTTCTCGGTATTGGCATTCCCCTTTTTGGCGATGGAGCTAAAAAGCTCTTCGGGTTTTAGAAAGTAGCCCAACTTTAAAAGTGATTCTTCTTTAATGGCCTCCAGGTCCCCGGCATCGGTCACCAAAAGATAATCCTTGATTGCTTCGGTCTCCAATAATTTATTGGCGTACAGGTATTGTTTTTCGGAAAGGTATTTGTAGAAAATAAAGCCTAGAATGTAATCCCTGAACTCGTCGGCATCCATTTTGCCCCTCAACTCATTGGCAATGTTCCACAATTGCGTTTCCAGCAGTTTCTTTTGTTCTTCGGACATGAAGTGTAGTTTGTTTGGGTAAGTGTATTCTTATTCTTCTCAAATATATGGAAATGGTGGGTGTTTTGAGTTTATGTCTTTTACATGCTGCTAGGGCTCTTTAATACATGTTTAACTCTGTCCGGATGATAAGTAAAATCCCTTACTATGGGATTAAAATAGACTTTTTTTCACTGTTCAATGGGTTGTGCAAGGGTTACTTTGTTACCAGCTTGCTATTTTATATGTTTATATCTTTCTGAGCGCATATTAAAAGCTTTTTCACTTCCTTCCATAACGTCACAAATTTCTTTTTTAATTGTCGGTTCTTCAACTGTTCCAGAATATAGAACTTCTAGATTCTTACTTTCAGAATCCATTGATAGAATATATTCAGCATCCCCATTTACTGGAATATTCGCATTATGGGTAACTACTATGATTTGTCTATTTTCTTTAGCTTGTTTTAAGCGGTCAACAATTAATTCATATACTAATCTATTGTCTAAATCATCTTCTGGTTGGTCTAATAAAAGAGGCGTATTACCTTGAGAAAGAATAATTGTCAAAATCGCTGTTGTCTTTTGACCTGCTGATGCTGTAGATAATGGTTTATATGTAGACGAACCAGAAGGTTTGTATTGTATATCAATTTCATCTTCAGGAATTAGTAACTCAATTTCATCAATTTGAGATTCGGACATTCCCTTGACTAAATTCACAAAGTACCCACTAACATTAGTTACAGTTTCCTCTTTTTTAATTTTTAAAAAGATTTCACGAACATCTTTAATTTTATTCTCAACATTACCATTAAAACAAATGTCAACTAATGAATCGATATCAGTATCAAAACCAGTCCATCTTTGAGTAATAGCTCTAATTTTATTTACAAAATCAGCTTTATTCCTAAATTGCTTGATTGAAACTTTTACTTTATCGTCTTGCATCAAATCAGCAACAAAATTTCTTCTCAAGGCAGTAATATCTTTAGTCTTTTGCAAGAATTGATTTTGTAAATTTTCTCTTTCAGCTATTTCAGTTATAAGACTTAGTTCAATTGTTGTTATTTTTTCTAACTCTAATTCTTTTGCTTTTTTAGCTTCTGAAAGTTTTTCATAATTAGAAATGTCATCTATTCCTTGAGATTCTAATTCAATTTTCTTAGCGCTAAAATCAAGATTATTTTGGTCAAAATCTTTAATCCAATTTGTTAAAGGCAATGAGGTGTTAAAGGTGGTTCTTAATTTCTCAGCTTTTTGTTTTAAAGCCTCTATTTCACGTTTGATTTCTTCATAACCATTAACAACACTTTTACTTAATTGCGAAATTTCATCAGAATACTTTGTGTCAAATTCTGTAAAATCAATTTCTTCTATTTTAAGAGTATTGGAAAGAGCTCCGATTTCGTCTTCCTTGTTTTTGGCCTCTAGAAGAAATTCATCAATAGACTTTTTTTGACTGGTGAACTTATTTTTTGTAGTTAGCAATGAGGCTATACCACTTTGTTGTAATAATTTAATCCGAGCTTCTAAATCTGAAATTTCAGTTTGTAGTTTTCCTTTTCCTGAAATTTGTTGTCTTATTGTTCTTATAGAAGCTGATTTCTCTAAAAACTCTTTTTTGATTACTTCTCTCTCGTTTACAAGAGATTCCATTCCAGATATAGATTTATCAATTCTCTCTCGTAATGAATTAGGTTCTTGAGCTATTTCATATATCTGTTTTTGGGAATATTGTTCATATTGAAAAAAGTCAATAAATGATTCAGCTTCCTCCAATATCCAATCATCTGTTTCTGAATCGTATTTCTGAATAATGATTGTTTGATTAACTGAATTAGAAATATCGCTTGCTTTTATTTTATAAATAATACTATTTCTTACAAACTCTATCTCAATAGAAGTGTTTTCCTTGATAACACCTTTTTGAGTTCTAGTATCAAAACTTTTATAAAAGTGATTATGGTCTTCAAGAATTTCTGTTAAATCGGCTAAATCATTTGTTCTATTAAACAAGCCTCGAATAAATCTCAAAATACTTGATTTTCCACTGCCACGACCTCCAATAATTGTAGTTAATTGTGGGTTAAAATCTATTTTTAGAGGAATGTTGTCTTTTGTTATTGTTGAATTAGAAACCGTAATAGATTTAATCCATAAGTCTGGAAGGTTATAAGGCGAATTAGGAGAACTAAAATCATTCTTAATTCTGAAATCAGGCAATAAAAAGGCTTGTCTCAATCCTTCAAGTGAAGGTGTGTCGCCCATTTTAATCCAAGTAAACCTAGTTCCAATTCCATCTAAGCCGTGTTTAGAATTTTTTGGTGCGTGTGGGTTGTCGGAGAACGTTACAATGGCTTTTTTAGCTTCTAAGGCGTATTTTACAGAAGTGTACCATTCTTTAATCGTTGAATCTTCTATTGATGGTGTTGGATTATTATAATACTCGTTCAACTTTGTTTTTAAGTCTACATTGCCTGTCGTTTGTAAAGACGGGTTTAAGAAATCCCTATGAACCACTTGAACCGCATTAATCTCATATTCGGAATATAATTTCTTTAAATTTCCAACACTTATAGAGCCAAGTCCGTTGTATTCGTCAATATGTGCCGGAATTACTAATGCTCTATCTTTTTTAGCCAATTCGGATATTTCAAAAATGCTAGAAATGGTTGCCGCCTCTTGTTTTCCAAAATCTTCTGCTTTTATATTCGCTCTAACAAGAAAATCTCTTATGTCCGCAGTAGTTTTTGTTGTGTCAAAAATTATAAGCAAATGAACCTTACTTGCATCACAAGTTATTTCAACTCCTGGAAAGATTGTCAATGAAGTGTCTTTCGCAGCTTCTTTTATTTCATCAATACTTGCTCCTGTATTATGGTCAGTAACAGCAACACAATTCAAACCCTGCTCTATCGCTCTGTCAACCCATTGTTGAGCGGTTACAGTTTGGTCTTCAAAACACTTACTTGCAGTTGTGTGTAGGTGTAAATCACATTTAAACCATCTACTCCCTTTGTAATCTATTTCTGTCATTTAGGTTGATTTTTATTCTTGCTTGTTTGAATGCTTAACTTTGTTTTAGTATGTTCCGCCAATACTGTTTGCTAATCCCAAGTTTTGTTATTTAATACAAAAGACAGAATTTCGGTCGTTAAACAAATCTATTGGGGGATGACGCTAAATGTAAGAATTTTCAATAAATAATGAAATGGGAAATCCTGTAAGGAAAATTAAAATGAGAGTTTAGAGAATTACCTCTTATTTTTTTTAATCTTCAAGTTTGGATTGATTTCCTCTAATCTTCGATAAAATTCTGAAAGTGGAATTTTGAAATATTTGCACAATTCAAAAATTGTACTTGATGAAGGGTCATTGGTTGTGGTCTCTATTCTTCCAATATGTATGCCGGTATCATCTTTGACATTTTGCTGAGTCAATCCCTCATTAGATCGAAGTTCTTTAAATGCCAATGAAATACTAGTAAGTAGCTCTTTATTTTTTATTTTTTTCATGCGAGATTCAAATTGAACCAGAAAAAAATCTATTAACAATCACATATATGTGATTATTTTTATATATTCGAACCATTCAACTAAGAATAGTTGATATTTTTGCGATTCTTCGTTTAGTACATATATGAAGCTATCGCTTTGAATCCCGTACTGGAAAACTGGTAATTTTTAATGTGCACGGGATGATAAGTAGATTGGCTCACGACCCGGGCGTGGGCTCTCTTATCGTGCACAGGTATACCAGTACCTCCAGTCGGTAAGTTGAGTTACCACGCCCAACTTTTTCTTAGCGTTTGGTTTTTTTTCCTTTCGGAGTATCGCCCAACCAATGGGTTATGGGAAACATTTGGCAACTTTTTTCTGTAGGGTTCACACCGTGTTTTTGTTCCATTTTTGGGGCCTGTCATTCAGTGTTCGATATCCTGTTTAAAAAGAAGCCAAAGAACCCCGTATAATCCCAAGGCTAGGGTTGTGGGATACACGTTACACTTTTTTCCGGTTCACGATATCCTTTAGTCCCATAACTGACGTACACTTTCAGGGCAACCGGCCCAATCACGAAACCATGGTCTTTTTTGGTTTAGGAATCCTATTTCTGGGTATGCTTTTACCTGGACAGGATGGCCTATGTCAGAACCTTGATGTCCTTTTTGGAAGTTACGGCTTTTCCGTGACTTGTGGGGCAATGTGGAGAATAACTAACGCTTTAATTAAAAGAACTCAATTTATGCAACCAATAACACTACGCATGCGCAGGGCATCCCTGTTCATGCTCCTATATGTCTTTTTAATGCCCTTTTGTACCTTTTATCTGCAGGCAGGCACAGTCTTGGAACCACCACAGGCGACCGTTTCCGGTACCGTGACCGATAGCACGGGAGAGCCCTTGGCCGGGGTGAATCTTGTGGTGGAATCCAAGAACATCGGGACCATGTCCGATATGGACGGGTCTTTTTCTGTTAATGCGGGTCCTTCCGATATCCTGATTTTTTCCATGGTGGGCTTCAAGACTCTTTCCGTACCCATTGCGGGTAGGGATGAGGTCCTTGTTACCATGGAGGAGGATGTGACGGAGTTGGGGGAAGTAGTGCTCAATGCCGGATATTACTCGGTTTCGGAGCGGGAACGCACAGGGAACATTGCTACGGTAAAGGCTTCTGTTGTCGATAAACAGCCCGTGGGCAATCCCTTGGCGGCCATGCAAGGGCAAATGTCAGGGGTCAACATTGTCCAGAATACCGGAGTGCCCGGAGGTGGGTTTTCTGTGGAGGTACGGGGCCAGAACTTTATCAATGGGGTCACCGATCCCCTCTATATTGTGGATGGGGTGCCATTTGGTTCCCAGTCCTTGGGTTCCACGGATGTGTCACGATTTATCCTCGGCAGTGATATCAGCCCGCTCAATGCCATCAATCCCAACGATATCGAGAGTATTGAAGTGCTCAAGGATGCCGATGCCACGGCCATCTATGGGTCCCGTGGGGCCAATGGGGTGGTGCTGATCACCACCAAAAAGGGGAGGGCCGGAAAAACGCGCTTTGATGCGCATCTGAGTACTACCTTTGGACAGGTCTCCAACTTTGTAGACCTGATGAACACGGAGCAGTATCTGGAAGTACGCCGTGAAGGGGTGATCAACGATGGATTCGAGGCCGCGCTCGAGAACCCTGTTTTCGATAGCTTTTGGCCGGATATCACCCTATGGGACAGCAACCGTTACACCGATTGGCAAAAGGTGCTCATTGGGGGAACTGCCTATCGGAACAGTGCCCAATTGTCGGTATCCGGAGGGAGTGCCCAGACCCAGTTTTTGGTCAGTGGAGCCCTCCTGGACGAAACCACGGTATTTCCCGGGGATTCCAAGTATAATAGGGCTACGGTCCATAGCAACATTACCCATCGATCGAGCAATGAGCGGTTCCGGTTGAACCTCTCCACCAGCTATACCCATGAGGATAACCTAGTGCCCAGTATCGATCTTTCTTCCCAGGCGTATATCCTGGCGCCCAATGCCCCCGCCCTCTATTATGAGGAAGGCAATTTGAATTGGGAGAACAATACTTGGAACAATCCTTTGGCTTCCTTGGAGGAAAAGGTAGGGGTGAAAAGCAGTACCGTACTGGCCAATGCCATGCTCTCCTATGAGCTGTGGGAGGGTCTTGAGCTGCGCAGTAGTTTGGGCTATACGGATTATCATTTGGATTCCTACAGGACCTTGCCCAGTTCGGCCCGTAACCCGAGGTTCAATTTTACACCACAAAACTATTCCAGCTTGACCACCAATCAGTCCCAAAGGACCTCTTGGATCGTGGAGCCCCAATTGCAATGGAAACAACAGTGGGATGTACTTTCCATGGATGTACTGGTAGGGACGACCTTCCAACAGGAGACCACCGAACAGCTTGTCCTTCGTGGACGGGGATTTCCCACCAATGCCCTGATCAATAATATGGCAGCGGCCGATGAGGTGGAGGCACGTGGCAGTTCCGATAGCGATTATCGGTACAATGCCGTCTTTGGGAGGGTCAACCTCCAACTGTTGGACCGGTATATCCTGAACCTGACAGGTCGTAGGGATGGTTCGTCCCGATTTGGACCTGGAAGGCAGTTCGGGAACTTTGGAGCTGTGGGACTGGCCTGGATCTTTTTCAAAGAGAAGCCATTTGCAGAGAGCTCTGTCTTGAGTTTTGGTAAACTCAGGGGCAGTTATGGGACCACAGGCAGCGATAATATCGGGGATTACCAGTTTTTGGATACCTATACCGTTGTTGGCGAGGATTATGCCGGGGTGTCCGTCCTAAGTCCCACGGGAATTTTCAATCCCGCCTTTGGTTGGGAAGCCAATAACAAACTGGAAGCAGGGCTTGAACTAGGGTTCTTTAAGGACCGGGTATTTCTTAATGCCGCTTGGTATCGGAACCGCTCCTCCAATCAGTTGGTGGGGGTACCTTTGGCTGCCACAACGGGCTTTTCGGAGCTGACAGGGAATTTTGATGCGACCGTGGAGAACTCCGGCCTGGAGCTGGACCTGCGTTCCATCAATCTGTCGAAGGGCCGTTTTAAATGGTCGACTACCCTGAACCTGACCGTACCTCGGAGCAAATTGGTGCGTTTTGATGGCTTGGAGACCTCCACCTTTACCAATCAATATGTCATCGGGGAGCCCTTGTCCATCGTAAAGCTCTACCGTTCCTTAGGGGTCGACCCCGAAACGGGACAATACGAGATAGAGGATTTCAATGGGGACGGGGCCATCACCAGTAACGAGGACCGACAATTTATTGCGGACCTGGCCCCTAGTTTTTATGGGGGACTGGGCAATACGTTGAGTTGGGGGAACCTGACCTTTGATGTGTTCCTACAGTTCAAAAAACAAGAGGGCTTCAACAATTTTCAGAACGATGCCGTACCGGGCTTTCCCAGAAATGCCAGTGTGGAGCTTCTCGATAGGTGGCGGGAACCCGGGGATATGAAACCTGTGCAAGTGGCTTCCTCGGGATTGGCCTTTGGGGTGGGCAATGGCGACCTTCAACGCAGTAGCGATGCTGTGGTTTCGGATGCTTCTTTTATCCGGGTCAGGAACATTTCCCTGAACTATAAAGTACCCATGGTGGACAAGAGACTTGACGTCCAGGTCTATTTACAAGGCCAGAACCTATTCACCTTTACCCGCTATACTGGGCCGGATCCAGAGCAGACCCTCAATAGCCGATTACCGCCGCTAAGACAATTGACCTTGGGATTAAAAGTGGGATTCTAATGCTTAATACAACGAATATGAAAACAAGACAAACCGATTTGATTATAAGATGGAACGCTTCGATATTGAAATTTTTCCTGCTGCTCCTTCCGATTTTGGGAGTGTTTGGCTGTACGGATTTTGTGGAAGTAGATCCCCCAAAGAACGTATTGGTCTCGGAGACCGTGTTTGATGATCCGGCAACGGTGGAGTCTGCCTTGGCGGACCTCTATTTCAAGATGCGGGAGACGGGAATGGTATCTGGAAATGTGGGACTGACCACACGAATGGCCATCTATAGCGATGAACTGGACTATTATGGTTCCGATCCGCAACTGTTGGAATTCTACCAAAACCGGGTATTGCCCCCAAATACGGAACTGCTTGGTTGGTGGAGCGAGGCCTATACAGTTATTTATGGGGCCAATGCCATTTTGGACGGACTGGAGGATACTACTTTTACTATGGAAGAACAGCAAAAGTTTCGGGGACAGGCCTTGTTTGTCCGTGCATTTATGCACAGCCTTTTGGCGTCCGTTTTTGGCGATGTTCCCTATGTTACCTCGACGGATTATCGCGTGAACAATCAGGTGTCAAGACTATCCGAGGATTTGGTGTATGAAAACATCATGGCGGATTTGGAGGAGGCCATAGCGCTGATGGGGGATATTGCCATTGCCAACGGGGAACGGACTTTTATCGACCATTATGCAGCAAAGGCGCTCTTGGCTCGGATGTATTTGCTGACCGAACAGTGGGAGTTGGCAGCGGTGCAGGCCTCTGATCTGATAGCCGCTTTTGGTCTGGAGGAAGACTTGGATAAAGTGTTCCTGAAGGAATCCGGGGAGACCATCTGGCAGTTGCGCCATGGGCCTCTGCCGGGAAATACCCAAGAGGCGAATCAGTTGATCATCCCTTCCGTTCCTGGGCAGACTTTTGCCATGACCGAAAGCTTGTTGTCCGCTTTTGAGACTGGGGACCTCCGAAGAACGGCATGGGTCGGTAGCATATCGGATGCCGAAAATACCGTAACCTTCTTTTATCCCTATAAGTACAAGGCCCGATTTAATGTGACCGAATCCTTGGAATATGCCATTCAGTTCCGATTGGCCGAACAATACCTGATTCGGGCGGAAGCCTTACTTGCCTTGGGAAATATAACGGGGGCACAGAGTGACCTCAATACGGTCCGTAGTCGGGCAGGCCTGCCCAATAGCACGGCCAATACCGTGGATGAGCTTTTCTCGGCCATTCTGGCAGAACGTAGGATTGAGCTGTTTGCCGAACAGGGACACCGTTGGTTCGATCTCAAGCGCAGCGGTAGGGCAACGGAAGTATTGGGGGACGTAAAGCCCAATTGGGAAGAGACCGATGTGTTGCTTCCCGTTCCTGAGAGCGAATTGGACACCAACCCCAGCCTATTGCCACAAAATCAAGGATATTAACCGGATGGGCGTGTTCCCTGTGCCACTGCCCTTCGAATGGGGTAGTACGGTGGCAGGGGAAGCCCATCCCATTAACAAAAGAACAATGAAATACATTTTATGGATATGGGCGTTTAGTTTGATGCCCTTACTGGGATGGTCCCAAAATGCGAATTATACCGATACTAGCGAATTGGTTTCCACGGCAGCACCTTTTTTGGATGCTTCCTTGGAAGAGGGAAGGCTCTATATGGAGCTTCCCGTAACCAGCTTGGATGAGCCAATGCTCCTAACACGTATCGGGCGTTTGTCGCGATATGATCAAAAACAGGTCGTCTTTAGAAAGTCAGGGAACCAGCTAGTTTTGGAGGAGACCAGGGTGTGGTCGGAAACAGGGATATGGATTGCCCTGCAAAATGATCCGGATCTGGAACGGAATATTTTAGGGGTGTTTCCTATTTTGGAAGCACGTGGAGAGGGCTATCGTTTTGATATCACCGACATGCTGTTCGATCGTTCTGCTGGTTGGGGTGCCATATCCTCCGATGCCATGGTCCCTGCCCTCAACAAGCTTATTGGGGTAAAATTGTTGGACGACGAACTGATGATCAAAATGCAATTGGGACATCAGAAAGAAAGTGCCAAAATTGTACAGCCCGTACATTATAGTTTTCTAAAATTGCCCCCTCCTATGGAGCCCCGGAGGTTTGATTATCGGATGGGGTTTTGGAACGAGTCCAGGACGACTGGACAACACCTGAACAACTATGTGGCAAGCATTGCCCGTTGGCGATTGGAGAAAAAACACAAGGACAGGAAGGTCAGTTTGCCTATCAAGCCGATTACCTTTAAGCTCTCCCCGGATATTCCGAAAAAATGGAGACCCTATGTCAAGGCCGGTATCGAGGAGTGGTTGCCCGCCTTTGAAGCGGCAGGCTTCAAGGATGCCATTGTGGTCAAAGAGGTAGATACCTTAGATTCCTGGTCGGCCTATAGCCTGAGACATTCCATCGTGCGTTGGTTCCGAGACCAGAACATCAGGTATTTTGGTGAAAAACATCATGGCGCCACGGTCACCTATGTCATCGATCAACGGTCTGGGGAAATGATTAAAGCCGATTTGCACATGGGATTATCCCATGAATATCTGATGGAGGAATATTTTATCCGTTGTGCCCCTTTGGACAATAGGGCACAGACCTATCCCTTTGCGGATGAACTATTGGGGGAACTCATCCAATCCGTAACGGCCCATGAGACGGGACATGCCTTGGGCATCGAAGACAATAACTACGGGGAAAATCACTATCCTGTCGATAAAATGGGGGATGAAGAGTGGCTGAGGAACATGGGGCATACCCCAAGTATCATGACCTATGCACGCCATAACAATATGGCCCAGCCTGAGGATAATATACCTCCGTCGCTATTGATACAAAAAGTAGGGCCGACCGATGCCTATTATCTCCGATGGGCCTATGAAACGTTTCCAGAATCCATGTCCAAAGAGCAACAGACCGATAGTCTGGAGCGTATCATCCGTTTGCAGGACACCATTCCCTGGTACCGTTTCACCAACCGCCATGGGGATACCATGGGGCCTGCTGTGACAAATCAGGTGGTGGAGGTCCGAGATCCAGTCCAAGGGGCGATATTGGGCCTTAAAAACTTGGAACGCGCTATGGAACTATTGCCCAGCATCAACCGAAATAGAAAGGATTACGTCCGTATCGAACGTATCCATGAAAGGGCCATTTCCCTATGGTACCATTTGGTGCGGCGCGTGTTTTCTATGGTAGGGGGCTATGAGATTTTTTATAAGTCCATGGAACAACCGGGAAATATGTTCGATCCAATACCCCTGCAGACCCAACAGGAGGGCTTGGATTATCTGTTGCAACAGGTCTTTGACCCGCCCAAGTGGTTGGCCTATCCGACATTCAAAACCCATATCAGGGTAACGACACATCCCGATCCTCTGCTCAGCAGACAACAGATGTTGTTAAGGGAAATGCTCAAGTCAAGATTTATGAAACGCATGCAGCATATGGAATCCATCGATGGATATGAGGGCGTCATGAAAAACTACTTGGAACAGTTACAGAATGCACTGTTTAGCGAGCTCAAAGGAAGGGAGGTATCCGTGGATCCCAGAAAACAAGCGTTGCAGTTGAGTTATGTCGATTGGATGAAAAAAGCCATTGATAAGGAAGCGGTTGATATCCATCCGCAACAACAATTGTTTGTGCATACCGATTATGCCAAAGGCTTGATGAAGGAACAATTGATGCGGTTGCAAAAGCAATTAGAGGATAAGATAACTGCTAAAAAAGATACGGTACTGAAGGGGCATTGGGCCCATTGTTTAGCTAATTTGGATGAAGGAATGGGTCCTTAGTTTTAAGATATCATCATAGTGTAGAGCCTATGGTGCACGATATGGCGAACCTGGTTTCGTTGTTTTTTGAGTTAGTAATAAAGGTGTCCCGAGGGACACCTTTATGTTGTTTAAGAAAAAGATGAGCCTAAAACCTTTTAAGCTTTGGATCGGTAAGTTCAGGATTGTTATACACCTGATAAATCCCTTCAAAGCACAAATTCTCCCCGGAATTAGGACAATCTGTTTGGATCTGTTGAACTCCGGACGGAGTGCCAATATATCCTACATAGGAGCTATTGCTGTCCTCCGTGGCAAAGGCCAGGCCGACCGCCATTATAATGGCGAAGGCCGGTAGAACGATTTTTAAAAAACTTGTTTTCATTGTTTTATGAATTAAATATGATGCCTACTCTGTTCAAGGTTTTCGGCTTCCCCTTACACTGCGCAGTAGTTTTATACATTGGATGTTTTATGCTGTTTTTTGTTAAGGACGATGGCAGTTAGGACCAATGCCATACATATGGCATTGAATACGATATGGTCGTCCCATCCTAATGCCGATAGTACCCCGCCACAAGAGCAGGGGATGTCGTCGCTGAATTTTAAAACGGCAATAATATAGATTGTGAAATGGGTCAGTAGGATGCCACTGACGTACAGACCGATGATCCGTAATTTGGGAAATAACAATAGGCCAGCGATCACCAATTCCAGTAAGGGTAGACTCCAACTCAAAAAAGGGGCATATGGCTCGATATAGGGCATACGGCCCAACCGCAGTTCAAATAGTCTTAAATCCAACAATTTGCTGCTGGCCGTATAGATAAACAGTATCAGTAGTAAGATGGAGATGGTACCTATAATGGCTTTTTTATAGATGGGCAACAGTTTCATAATATATTGGTAATCTGGATTAATCTCGCTTTCGTGGGAACAGGAATAATACCGTGCTGATATGGTATTGGACTGCTAAACTACTGAACAACAATAATGTATAAAATGGCAAAACACGGGAATCGGTTGGCAAAATCCGGTTATTTGCAGTTTTTTTCTTTAGGGTACTGTCGGATGAGTAACCTTAAAGTCGAGTGTAGAATACTTTCAAGCTTATTTCAGAGCATTTATATGCTGAGTTTTACAGTGTTATTTATAAAATGCTCCTGCTTTTGTGCTACATGTCCATTCACAGTACTATTCCTAGTTCAATGTAGTTACTATATAGCTTTTGTCCGATTTGCGGGTACATGTGGCTCGCATTAAAAGCTCTTATTTTGTAAACTACTGATATTCAATTTTTTATTTTTAGACTGGGTTGGTCATATTTGAGGTGTTCATTGACCGTGATTGTAAGACCCAAATCTTCACCGACCTGTTTATGTGCCTTAACCTTTTAAATATGAAAAGAACATTGCACAAATCCGAACTCGAAATAAGAATAGCGGAAATCGAATCATCAACCTCCAGTACCATTGATGCCGCCAAGGAGATTATTGCCCTTTGCCGTACTCGTTTATGGGAGCTTAGGGACAAAGTAACCGTTCAAGCGTTTTTAGACGAACGGGAGGAAATTGAATTTTTTAAATACACCAAACAAATACCCATGGTCAACCTTATCTATTATACTGAACTACTGGACTTTGAACTTAATTGTCCTGCTAAGGACCTACAAGCGCTACGAAAACTTGTCAAAGCCAAATCCAAGAAATGGAATGCCTTTTTCAGAATGCACACGGATTTTATAAAGTATATGAAATTGAAATTGAACCATTTCGATGCACAGTTCTTTACCCGAAAGTATGTAGTGGATTATTTTGGCAAGTATAAGCCTTCCTATATGCTCGATCCCCAGTTCAATACTTCGCATGACCGCTTGTGGGCAAGGATACAGGCAGGTCAACTGGCCATGATATACATGCGGGATCGGGTGGAAAGCACTATAAACTCCAATGAAACGAGTGATCTGTATTGGACTTCCTCTAAAGTGTCCTTGACCGAATTGGTATATGCCCTTTATGTATCCCGGGCCATCAATCATGGGGAAGCGGAAATTAAACAAATAGCTAGGGCGTTTGAGCACATGTTCAATTTCAGATTAGGGGATTGCTATCGCACCTATATTGAAATATGCGCAAGAAAAAAGGACAGGGCCAAATTCTTGGACGAACTGTCATATCGGCTGTCCCAACATATCGAAAAAAGCGATGCCTAATGTCTTTTTTCAAGTTCAGTTTTGGTGAAAAATAACATTTTTGCATAGTCTTCGACCCAATCTATCTCATGCTCGGCATCAAATTTCACGTCCAATAAATAAGGCTTGTCATTGACCATGTTATAAGATTGTAATAGGGCTGTGTATTTTCCGGGACCCGATGGTGGGATTAAGTAATCGTTAAACCCTATGATCATAAGTGTACTCGGATATTCCTTGTCCTTGGATAGATTCACGACTGGATCCATTCGAAGTAAATCCTGATAACTCTCCTTTTCTTTAATGGTCCCAAATTCAAAAGCCGTATCGGAATCGTCAAAGCCTTCCATGTATTCGGTCCTGATTACATTCAAATTGGGGACGAAGCCCGTAAAGACCCCATATAAATCCGGTCGTTCGTTAACGGCCATACCACCGGTTATTCCCCCGGCACTGCTAACGGTGAGACCTAGTCTCTTGGGGTGTATGTAACCATTGTCGATTAAATATTGGCTGCAGGCATTCAAATCTTTCCAAGAATTTGCTTTGGAGGACTTCATGCCCGCTTCATGCCATTTAGGCCCTTTTTCTCCACCGCCCCTGACATGGGCAGAGGCATAGATGTTCCCTTGATTGACAAAATCTGCAATAGGGGAGTGGAACCAAGGGGTTTCTGATATGCCATAAGCACCATAGGCCGTAATGATTCCCATGGATTCCTTATCAAATTTATGGTCTTTCCTCCTTACGATGCTCATCGGTATTTTTGTGCCATCATGTGATGTCACTTCGACCACTTCACTGATGATATTGGAAAATTCCGGAAAATCCGGCCACATGCCCAGTTCCACAAACTGGAATTTTCCTGTTTTAGGATGTAGATAATAATCTTTCGGATTGGAAGTCCATCCCGATAGGGTCACCCATAGATCATTGTTATAGGGAGAACGGTAGTCGAACGTTATTTCACCTGCAGCAGCAGGTAGTTCAATTGGTATGTCTTCCCCATTTTCCACGTATTTGTACAGGAAAGATGCAATGCCGTTGGTGCTCACGGTATAATATATGTTGTCCCGGGTAACTTTAAAGCCGCTTAATTGGTCTTCTCCCTTGCCCGAGAACAATACCTTTGGATGTTGAAAATCGGCATCTTCCAAATCGACCATGCATAATTCTATATTATCCTCATGAAGTCTCTTAAAATAATATTTGCCATCGCGTTCCGTTCCCCAGTCATGGAATATCATGTCCTCACTGGAGTATAGCTTCTTCCAGGAATACCTCCCCGCTTTGTAATCTTCAATTGGAATGTAGTAACTGTCCCAAAAATCCGATGCATTCCCAGCATAAATGAACATAAAGTTGCTCTGGGTTGAACGGAACATGGGAACAGGATAGTACTCTTGATTTAGGTGTACACCATTTTTACCATCTTTGAATATGGGTTTCGCTGTCCCATCCAAGTTGTCCAGACAATACAATGCAGTATAGCTATTTCGATCATTGTGGTTTTCCCCATAGTTTGGATACGCAATAAAGGAAATGCATTTGCTGTCCGGGGCCCACACATAACCGCCTGCTTTTCTAGGCTTTGTATTTACTATAGGTTCTCCTATGGTGTTTTTGGCCTCGCAATCAAGAATGAGGAGTTCGTCAAAAAAATGGCCTTCCTTTTCCATGGCCATGGCCACATATTTCCCATCATAGGAGGGTTTGTAATAAGCGATGTCATAAGAGCCATCCTTATAGATTTTGGGGTCGTACAGCAATTGGGAGCTGGTCCCTTTCTCTTGACGATATAAAAGGTTTCTCTTGTCCTTGGCCCTTGATAAATAAAAGGTAGCACCGGATTCATTGTAAAAAATCCTTCGTGCCGGATCTTTTTCCTTGTTTTCCAAAGAATCGTAGTATGCGTAAATTTCACGGTACTTCGATGTCTCATCAAAATAGGATTCCGTTATGGAATCCTGCTCTTTGAACCATTGTACAATGGAGGAATCGTTGATTTTTTCTAGGTTGGAGAACGCATTGGTATATGAAATCCCATAATGCTCCTCAACCACACTGGTATTGGGGATTTCGGGATAGTCAAACGTATGTTGTTCGTTTTTTTTGCATCCCGATACAAGGAAAATAGTTAGAATGGCAAATGCTAAAGATTGTCTCATATACGGCAACATACTAAAAATCCCTATTTGTACATAGGGATTTTAGTGAAAAAAAATAATGGTAGTGTTAATCGTTCTTTTTTATCTTTCCTTTCTCGATGTCACCATCATCTCCTCCTCCTTTGATTTTTTCGATTTGTTTCAACTCGTTTTCCTTGAACATCGTTTTGATGTTTTTGATTTTTTCCATGGTGTAATGGTTTTATACGTTTATATCTTAGAGAGGTCCAATCTAATGGATATCCCTGTTTGTAGTGTGAAAAATTATCCTCATTTTATAAATTGCTGTTTTTTTGGTTTACAAATTGATATGGAAAAAAGACGGGATTGACATGCTATCCGTACTTTCGAATAGTCCTCAGCGGACACAATGAAATCATTGTGATACATAGTTCTGTATCATTCATTGAGCTTTGGATAGTTCCCTTGTCGTTCATGTTCGTAAATGAAAAGGATATACAGAAAATAGTAATGTTATCTTGGGCGGAACTGTTCCGGAAAGGCACAGGTCCTTTAAGTTCCCTTATCTTGTAAAACCATGAATTATGATGAGAAAATCAACTGCTTTTCAATCGGTATCGACCATTCAACTGATGGGTCTGGTCTTTCTGTTGTTTTTAAACTCTTGTAGATCACCTAAGGTGTTGCTCGATGCAGAGGTGAATCAAGAAGTGGTTTTTGGTAATGGGCAATGGATATTGGTCGATCCGATTTATGATAAGAACTGGAACCATTTTGAGGATTTGTACGTGGAAGGATTCACATCCCTTATTGGTGATTCATTGCATACCATGAATCAGGTCAGACAAACCCATCTATTGGCGGAAGAACTAACTTTTGATCAATCAGAAAGGAGTTTGGAGGAGCTTGGGGCAGTCTTGAAAGAATTTGATTATCTGATTATGTGCAAGGCGCTGACAGTGGCAGAAGAAGCATCTTCCATTTCATCACATGAAATAGGTCAAGGAGCGTCCGTATTCCATAATGAGGTGAAGGTCGGTATAGCCATATACGATCTGAAGGGGCAACTGCTCATTTCAAAAATCACTGGAACCGGAACAAGTCACGATGTTTCCAGTCCCGGTGATTCTTGGCGCCTTATGGACACTCCGGATGTGATTGCCCATAAAACACTACAAAAGATATTGGAACATTATGGATTTCGCTAATCCCTGTTCAAGATAAAGCCAAGGTTGACCTGTATCATGACCGGGAAAATCCCGGCGTTTCCCTTGGTGTCAAAATATAACTGAGGTCCTACATCAACTAGAAGCCTGACTTTATTAAAGGTGCGTTGAATACCCCAAGTAGGTCCGATAGCAAAATCCAGATCGTCCGTTCTTGTTAGGTTTTCCGCTATGGAAGGCCCTCGCCCCATGGCCCTGAAAGAAATAAAATTCCCTGCATTGTGCATAATTGATTTTCCCTTGGCCTCCCTTGATCCTCTATTGTACAAAAATTTGAACTGTGTATCCAAGAAAGGGGCTATCACATAGTTGAACCCATCGTTTTCTATGGCCGTTATTTCATCATAAGCCCCACTGTACCCAATTCCTAGACCAAAGCTAATAAGGGATTTGTTGCCCAAAGGAAGCTCATAATCCAATCCTGGATTGATAATGTTGACGATGAGCCTTTCCTGAAGGCCATCAGCACTCTGTCCGAACGAATAGGTAGAGAACAAGAGCGCGATAATAAAAAGGTTGTATTTTTTCATGTCAATGGTGTGTTTGCAACTAAGATATGAAATCAGGCCATCTCAGATAGCCTGATTTCAGTCAAATCTTCTATGATCAAGTTAATCTGCAGCAATGATCTTGCTGCCCTTTATGGTCCCGTTCCTTAAGGCCAAACCATAGATGTCTACCTTGGCCACATCATATTTTTTGGCCTTGAACTGTTTGAAGAAATCAAAGTTTACATTGCCGCTGTCGATACCATAGCCCAAGGTCAATAGAAAATTGAAGTCAAAGCGATGGGTTTCATTGGATTTTCCCCGTTTTATTCGATTCATATCGATCATTTCCATTTTGTTATCGCTAAACCGGACAATTTTAACGGTCACTTTGTCCTGGTTTATTTCATTTTTAAGGGATGTTAGTGAGGTCTTGGTAATCTTGGCCAATAAATTATATACTGAAGAATTTAGGTTTCCCACGGTAAATTCTATTTGTTTATTGATGGTTTTTCCAAAAATGTCGTCGACATATATCTCCAGATCGATCAATTTTTCGTCTTCGCCCCAAACTGGCCAGTCTTTGGGTCTTGGTGGTTGTTGTCCTACAAGGACATTTCCTGTCTCCCCGTCATAAACAACACCCTTGTATTTATAAGTGACGTGCTTGGTTACCATCGGAGCATTGGGTTTAAGTACATAGTTATAAGTAAATTTAACGGCGTTGATTCCCAATTGCACATATTCCGCTGTACTGGATTCGCTCCAACCGATCAGTCTCTTTTTTTGATATTTGACTTTTGTCCCAATGGATGCCCATAAGAAATAGTTCTCGTTCCAAAACTGGGTCTGTACCCTATGCGTTGAATCATGATATTCATTGCACTTTTCACGATCACCGAATATACTTTCCCAGATACTGTCCTCATCGTAGACACAGGTCCTAAAACCTTGTGGTTTTAATATAGGATAACTTGTGACCGTTGGCGTGCCACCTGAGGACCCACCTGTGGATCCTCCTCCGGAGTATCCGCCGCCGCCGCCGCCACCGCAGTCATCTATTTCATAGCGTGAAATTGCATCGGTGACCTGAACTACAGTTCCCTGTTTTGGACTAATGGATAAGCTGCTTTCGATTTCGGCTTTTTTTATCGCGCACCTATTGGTCAAACCTCTAGGTTTGAAACCTTTCTTATTGCCTAATTCCTTCAAAAACGCTTCCAGTTTTTTCTTGTCCTCCCTTTTACAAAAATAGAGCCCGTCCGTAGTATACCGGTAGTAGGAATCACCGACGATAATACCTCTGTCCCTATCCAAAAGGGCTGCAAATCTTGGGTCGGAGATGACCTCGTCGTCCAAGTCAATATCGTCATCGTCCTGACCTCCCTTTAAAGAATACAGGATGCCTGATTTCTGTAGCCTTCCCGATTTTTCGGAAAGAAAATTTTGTACTTCAGGAGACTCCAAATCATCAAAAACAGGTCTCAGGGATTGAAATCCATTTTCCGTGAGTTCCTGGGCCTTAGTGTTGAATGTTGTTTTGTCCGTCTCTTCCAAGAGCTTGGCCAAGGACGATTTATCGGTAAATTCAAGGGACCCTTCTTCTGTCAAATGGACGGCTACTTCAGATGCATCAGATGGGGTTGCGGCCGTTTGCTCGTTCAAATCGAGTTGATCCTCTTTTTCACAACTGAGGAAACATAGCACTGTACTTGCCAGTGATAGTGTTAAAAATGCTTTTTTAATCATGTTGTTCAGCTTTTAAATAGTTATGGTAGTGTTATTGTTCAAGCCGAAACTAATGGTTAATAAGATTCAAGGCATTTTAATTTATGCGCATTTTATAAATTGCTTTTCTTTAGTTTTCTAAAGTAGACCGCCGGGGTCACCCCGATCTTGGATTTTATGGCCCGGGCAAAGACATCCAAAGAGCTGAACCCGAACATTTCTGCGATCTGAATTGTAGAATGGGTATCGATGATTTGAGGGTTTTCCTTTAAATGGTTGATAGCATAGGTTACCCGAAGATCTTTTATATAATTGGAAAACGTTTGCCCTTTATAAGTATTTATGATTTTTGAGAGATACGTTGTGTTTGTATTAAGGTCAGAAGCCAATGAATTTTGACTGGTTTTTTGGTCAAGGTAACCGAGGTTTGTTTCCCATTTATCCAAAGCTTCGAGTGTGCTTTGAACAAGCTCGGGATCAATATTCATTTGAGCAATGTCATCTTTTTTTGGGTGACTTTTTAAAGGCTCGACATCTTGATCCATGACTTCCCTCAATTTCTTTTGTGTCCTGCTGTATTTGATGAAGTAAAGCGCTAAAAGGGAAATGAGCAGGACGGATAAGAGGATGTAGTTCCGAATCGTTCCTTCTTTCTTTTGGATTTCATCGGACAATACTTTTTTGGAGGCCTCTTGTTCTGGAAGGTCAAATTCAGTCCACAGGATACTGCGGATCTCTTTTTCCGCCCTAGTCAAGATACTGTCATAATAGACCAATCGATCGGCATAATTCTTTACCATGGGTTCCTCGTCTTTTGAGATGGCATCTTTTATAAGGAATTGAAAGATTTCCTTCACATTGTCCATCAAAGGATATCCGTTCCGGTCCAGTAAGGAATCGATTCGCTTGAAATACCTCCTTTTTTTTGCTGAATTTCCAATTTCCCCCTCGATCATGCCCAAATAAAAAAGGCGGTCCGCCTGCGAAAGATCTCCAGTGCCCTTTACATATTTTAATAGCGTATCCCTAGACTTGATATAGTTGCCATCATAATAGTTTATTTGTGCATAGAGCGCACTTAAAGATCGATAGGTGTCCAGATCCTTCATCTGGGAAGAAAGGTCCAGGCCCTGTTGGGCATAGTGCCGTGATGAATCGATTTTTTTGATTTGCAGATAACAACGGGCAATGTTATCCAATGTAATGAGTTTGGTCAAATCATAATTATCGATTTTCCCCTCGTACTTATTTAAATAATCCAAAGAAAGCCGAAGTAGGGATATCGCCCTTTCTTGATGGCCATATTCTCCTTTTATGATAGCTATGGCGTTGAAACAGTCGATGATTTGTTCATAATCATTGGCTTTTTTGGCAAATTCATAGGCGGTTACAAATTCCCTGACCGCATCATCGGGTCTATCGGCTTCATACAACAGGCCTCCTTTGGTGTAATGCACTTTGGATGGGAATCTTTTTTCATGGACACCTGTGGATATCCCAATGGCTGAATCCACATATTTGATGGCCGAGGCGAAATCCTCTCCCCACACCCGTTTTCTATATGCCTCGGCAAGTTGTCCCGTGTCCTTTGCATACTTTGCTTTTAGGATATGTGCATCAAAAACCTTTTTTGAATACATGGTGCCATATTCCACTTCGTTTTCAATCCGATCAAGGGAATCGAAGGACAGTTGGAGTAATTGATCTTTGTTCAACTCCTGTGAAAAAACCGTAATGGTCATCATTGACAATAAAAGAAATACTAGATAAGGCCGCATAAGATTTCTGTGTTTTTTAATATGTTATATCGGACCATAGTCCTCTGAACTGGTAGAAAACCCTTTCCAATAGGGAGGCTTCCTGAAGCACTATTTTGGCCGTTCCCATCATTTCCTGTTTGAACTCGATCTCCTTCCCATAGGTGGTTTTTAAATGGGGCATCTCAACATATACGGAATAATAAACATCATCCCCTTTTTTTGGTGTTAAGGACATCTGTGCCACAACCCCCTCCAATAGGCCCCATTCCCGATAGGGATAGTTATCCAATTTGATGATAACATCTTGGCCTTTTTTGATTTTGGCCGAATTTCTGATGGGAACTTTACATTTGCCGATTAACCGGGCCCTTTTGTTTGGCACCACGGTCAAGATATGTTCCCCTTGGGATACCTGTTGATGGTTGTTCCAGATGTCAAAAACCGTTACCGTTCCAGAGACCGGACTTATCAGTGCATAGTTGTTTTCCCATTCATCCATTTTACCCTTCAATTCTTGTTTGGCCAATTGAAGTTCCGAGAAATAGGATGATGCATTTATAATATCCTTGTTCAATGATTTTAAACTAAGATCTTTCAGGCTCAGCGTATCCACCTGTAATGCCTCCAGTTCTTCTTTGATGGTATTGACCTCGTTTTGAGCGAACAACATTTCTTGTTCGTTGCCATCCAATTGCTGTTGGGAGATTACACCCTTTTCAAGAAGAGCTTCCTGTCTATCATAACTTTGCTTGGCCAGGGAATAGTTCCTTCTTGCCGTCTTTAATTGCGACTGTTTGATGGCAATCTGACTTTTGTACCTTGCTAATCTTAGCTTCAGGTTTTCGCTTTCAAGTGCTTCCTGGCCAAGGTTCAAATAAAGTAGATAGTTTTGGTATGCTTTTAAATACTTCTGATAGGACATATGCATTCCTACTTCCAGTTCCAGATCGCTGGGGAACTTTTGATGGAGCCCCTCCAGCGTATGGGTCAACGTGGTGTCGTCCAATTGCTCCCTGAGATAAAATACATCCTCCCATTTTGAAGGGTTTTCCACAATGGCCAGAATTCCTCCCCTGTCCACTTGCTGACCTGACCCAAAGTTCATATAGACCAATTGGCCCTGACGCTTACTATAAAGAGCGACCGGAGGATTTTCACTGGTCACCAGTATGTCTGCTTCAACTACTTCGTTGTATCGTATAAAGTAGGCAAGTAGCACCAACAAAATAAAGAAAAAGAAAAAAATCAGGTTTCCTCTCCGTACCATCCAGCTTGGGGGACGGTTCAAAAAGTCTTCCGAAAAAACCACGTTATCTTCCATAATCTACCGCATCCATTTGATATTGTACCAATTTCCAATACACTCCCTTTTTGCTCAGGAGGTCTTGATGTGTTCCTTGCTCTTTTACAGTTCCGTTATCCAGAACGATGATATTGTCCGCATTACGGATAGTGGATAGTCGGTGCGCTACAATAACCACGGTTCTGTTTTTGTTAAAGGAATCCAGGTTGTTAAGTATTCCCTTCTCATTGATGGAATCCAGCGAACTGGTGGCCTCATCCAAGAAGAAGTAGTCCGGGTCTTTGTATATGGCCCTTGCCATTAATATACGCTGCTTCTCTCCACCACTCAATCTAATCCCATTTTCCCCGATCTTCGTTTTTGTACCGTGTGGCAGATCATCGACAAAGCCTTTTAACATGGCATAGGATAAGGCTGTCTCAAATCGATCCTCATCCAATGGGGACTTGGATTTGGACTCTGTTATATTACGTTCTATCGTATCCTCAAAAAGGCTTCCCTCTTGCAATACCACGCCACAGTTTTCTCTCCAAATTCTAGGTGCAATACTCGATAATGGTGTGTTCCCAACGGTAATCTTTCCCTCGGTGGGGCTATAAAACTGTAATAGAAGCTTGAGCAAGGTCGATTTTCCAGAACCACTGTGCCCCACAATAGCGGTTACCTTTCCTTTAGGTATGGTTATGGAAACATGGGACAGGGCTGCCTTGGTCCCTGGAGGACCATATCTGAAAGATACATCGTGGAGACCAATGCTTTCGTGCGCTTTTTTTTCAACTGTGTTCAAATCATGGCCCTCTGGTTCCTCGTTCCAAACTTCAAAAAGCCGTCTCAACGCCAATTCCGCTTTTTGGTAGTCCAATAAAAAATCCATCATCTTGCTCAGTGGTACATTAAGCTGACCAATGATGAACTGGATGGCCAACATCACACCAAGACTGAAGACTCCTTCGATAACGGCATAGGCCGAAAGAAAAATAATGGCTATATTCTTTAATTCATTGATAAGCTGTCCTCCATTGGTCTGTAATTGATGGATTCTTAAGTTTTTTGATGTGACCCCAAACAGTTCCAATTGTGTGGCGTACCATTCTTTCTTCCGCCGATCTTCGGAACCATTGACCTTGATGTCTTCAATATTATAAATGATCTGTAGTACCTTGGATTGACTCGTTGCACTGGATTTAAAGTAGGCAGTGTCCAACAAAGCTTTTTTCTTCATGAATGCCAATGACCATAGCAAGTATAGCCCGGATCCTATGAGGAAGACCAAAAATATCCTGAGGTTGTAATATGCCAGCACAAAACTGAAAAGAAGGATGTTGAATATATCGAATAAAAAAGTCAAAGAACCATTGGTGAAAAATTCCTCGATCCGTTCATTATCATTGATTCTCCTTACCAAATCACCGATGCCCCGACCTGAAAAGAACGAAACAGGCAATTGTATCAATCGCGTAAGGTAATCATTCATCATCCGAATGTTGATCCGCATGGACATATGTAACAAGATCCAATCCCTTAAAATGGCTATGGCCCCTCTTGACATTACAAAGAATACTTGCCCTATCAGAATGACCTGGATAAAATTCAGGTCCTGGTTCTCGATACCATAGTCAACAATACTCTGGGTAAAGAAGGGTAGGGCCAATTGGATAATGGACGAGAGCAAAAGCCCTATGGCCAATTGCCCGACCAACTTTTTATAATCAAAAAGATATTTTAAAGCATGTGTGAGGTGGCTTTTGTTTTCTACCCTGCCCAATTTACCCTTGATGAAAACATCCATCGGTTCCAAAAACATGGCAATTCCTTTCTTCTCTGCAGAAAGCCATCCCCTTTTAAACGCATCGGCACTTAAACTATATTTCCCCTTGGCCGGATCGGAAATATGTACTTTGGTAGGAGTTATGCGATAGACCACCATAAAATGATTGCCTTCCCAATGAACAATACATGGCAATGGGGCTTTTTCAATAAGGTCTTCCCATGTGATCAAGACCGAGAAAGTCTCTAAGTCGATTTGCTTTGCAGCTTCCTTTATCCCTGCCAATGAAACCCCCTCCCTATCAATATATGATGCCTGTCTAAGACGCTCTAAGGGCACCTCCCTGCCATAATATTTGGCGATGATCCTGAGGCATGTGGGGCCACAGTCCATCTTGTCCAATTGCCGATAGTTGGGAAAAGTGGTGCGAAACATGGTTAGTGTTTATAGTGCATAAATATAATGGATTAAGAATTTACAGCTATATAGCAAACATTAATCCTACGATAATCCCTGATAAAAGTAGTTCAAATGTTAAAATTTGACCCAACTTGGGAACAACTTGTGAATTTGTTTTTACTCCGATTCTCAAATTTGATGGTAAACTAAATGTAGAATTATGCCAGCAAATATTGTTACCCAAGAGGATTTGGAGGGATTCAAGGAATCTCTTTTGGAAGAGATCCAGGAAATATTGTTGAAACACGACCGTATTACCTTGGATCGATGGATCAAGTCAAACAGTGTCATGGGCAAATTGGGGATAAGTCCGGGGACTCTTCAGAATTTCCGGATCAATGGAACCATTCCATTTACCAAATTAGGGGGCATCATTTACTATGATGAGGAGGAAATCCATAACATCCTTATGGATAACAAGAATTTTATGTTCAAGAATCGGTCATGAAAATAGCCTTTTACAACATACAAAACATCTTCCACCGTCATATAGATTTAGTGGGGAGGTATCGTGACGAAAATAGATCCCGATGGATAACGGAGTTTGAGACTCTGTTGACCCAATCGGAACGTACACCAAAACAATATGACAGGATGAGGATACTTTCCCATTTTTTGGAATTTGATAACCAAGGACAGATGCCCTATTTTACGATAAAGAACACCATGGGCCAATTACGGATCAGAAAAGGTTTGGATGGGGAGATGTCCAAAGCATCCCATTTGACCGATTGGGAAGGGTGGGCCAAAGTTGACTCTTTGCCAATCCATGAAATTGCTGTCAGGAATAAGGCTAAGGTCATCAACGCAATAGACCCCGACATTCTGGTTTTATCTGAAATAGAGGATAGGCATTCCTTGCTCGAGTTCAACCGACATTTCATTTCCTCCGAGGGAAAAAAAACCTATAAAGAACTTGTTTTTCTTGGAACCAACGACCCATGGGGCCGTGGTATTGGTGTTTTGGCAAAAACCGGATTCAATCTTATATCTATCAAGACCCATGTCAATGAACTGGACGAAGCGAACGAACCCATGTTTGACGTGGATTTACAGGAATATGTGTTTAGAACAAATAGTGGATTGAATCTTATAGCCTTGTGTACCCATTTCCTCGGTAGTGGGAATGAAATAGAACCATTTCGTAGACGGCAAAAATTACAAGCTGGACATATTGCAAGACTTGTTGCCCAAAGACAAAAAAGTAGCGAAGCCAATATGGTGCTCATGGGTACTTTGAATGCTCCCAGCTATAGCAGTAGCATAGCCCCATTGACACAGGACGCTGAATTGTCAGACATTACAAAACACCCTAGGTTCAGGTGTACCTTGGATAAGGGTCAAGATGCTGATTATTTTAGAATGGGGGCATTCAAAATGGGCGTGAATATCCCACAGAGGGATTATTTAATGCTATCCAAGAATCTTTTTGCCGCTATTGAAAATTGTGGTTTGGTAAGAAAGGGGGTATGCTACAAAAAGCGACCAAAATGGGATGTCTTTGGAAGTGTGGAAAATGAATTATATGCAGCAAGTGAACATCCCTTATTGTGGAGCCAAATACGAATGTAACCAACCAAGGAACAGTCTGGTACATCCATCGGTACAGGTAACAATGACCTTCGCGCAATACCTGGGATTTTGTCCGAACAGCATTATAACTTTCCGAATTCATAACTGTATGTTAGAAAAGGAATCATGAAAGTGGTCCGCTCATTAAAATAAACCGAATTCCCAGCAATGTATAGTCCTATCATCAATTTGGATTTTCCTATACCGTATCCCAATGATACGCTATTTGAACCAAACTTGTAATCGGCTAGATAGGTTTGCACACCAGTTTCTTGTCCATTCATGTCATACAATGGTTCGTGCACGCTGAATTCACTGTTACGATTTAATAGTGAATATCCCAAGCTGATGATAAGGGAACCTTTTCCAAAAACCTCAAACATATAGTTTGCCCGAAAGTGATATCCTATAAGCAATCCTCTGTCCGTACTTGACATAGTATTGTTCGGGCCATGACCGGTGGTAACGATATCATGCCTAAAGGAATTGTTGAATCCGATTGAGAGATTATGGGTTAAGAAATAGGCTGCTCCTATATTCAGTGCCATTCCGGAATTTTGTAGGTCTATATTGGTATAATTTGCTTCCTTTGATAAACTGGAAACTCCAGCATTATAAATAGGGGTGATACGGTACTCAGGGCCCACGTTAAAAAACAAATTTCCCTTTCGCTTATCCTGAGAAAAACAGGATGTAGTTGTCAAAAAGATAATGACAAGATAAACTATTTTAAATCGCATATGATGACCTTTTGAATGGTAAGCTTTCCTTATACTACCTATTGCTTCAACACTATCCACTATTGGTAAATTTAATTCTTCCAGAATAATTATCCTCTGGATTCGATATGGTCCTGCCAAATGCATAGGGAATACCATCGGTGGAAGCATTTCGATTAATGGAATATACTCGGTTAAAATAAGGTGTTTGGTAGGAACGATACCCAAACAAATTATAGTTTGGCCTCGCACAGTCACAACTTGCGGGAAGTAAACTGGTTTGAATATATTTCTTGGGAGCAGGCCATGAGTCATACTCATATACAGTAAATACAAAGCTGCTATTTGACGATTCCGAACCGATTTTAAAGTTTACCGTTTGAAATGATCCGATATCGCTATTGGAGATTTTAGTGACAGCTTTTCTTGATCCGGTCAAATTTAGGTAGCTACTGGAAAAGCCTATGGAGTAATCACGTACAAACTGGCTTCCGTCAAAACTCACTTTTACCCCTTGAAACTCAATATCGGCTTTCTCTATCCAAGATTCTTTTTTATCATTGATTTCAATTTTTTCTATCCTCAGGGTGCTTGGTGGGGTGTACCCTCCTGAACCTGTTCCTCCTCCGGAATAGCAATCCGTGTATGCTATTTTTTTTATTCCTTCGATGGGTGCGCAGGATACAATAGAGAGCGTGTAAACAGACTCTTCCAATGTACTTTTCTGTGACATAGAGAGAAATTCATCTTCTGTGAAATCACCATCCACCAGTATTAATTCCCCTTCTTCATTCAAATGGTAGGCCTTGACGTACTCTGATTCTGTATCTGGGTCAAAACTATTGATAAGATATAAGGCATTTTCGGCATGACGCTCTCCTTCCTTGATCCTGGTCAAAATTGGATACCAGGTTTCCCCGTCTAAATCGGTAAATGCTTCCAGCGAAAGATGTTCTTCATCCTTTCCGGATGGGTAAAAGCCATCCAATAAGCCGCTCATATAAACCGCAGGTCTTTTCCTTTTACCGGCCTTAAATTCCGTCAGTTTTTCAAAACCAGGGTTAACGTCCAGTATATGTTCCATAAGCGATGTTAAATGGTACTCCTTGTAGTTCAATTGTTCTTGTATGCTAGCGTCCTCAATATAGTTTTTATCAAGTGGGGGATCGGATGCCAGATCATTACTCTCTTTATGTATGACAACTTCACTCGAACACGAAGCGATTAGGAGACAAAGTAAGGGGATGGCATAAAAGGAAAGATTCCTCGAAAGAAACACAAAAGGGATTTTACGGAATAGGTCGAAGTAGATGATTCTTCTTTTGATGTACATTTTCATGGTCTTTAAAGTTGATGGGTCCTTATTTCTTTTTTATGTCGCAGGTATAAGTTCCCCGATACATTGTGATATTTTTTATCATTGCGGAACAGCCCTTCAAATTATATTTGGGATATTGGTTTTGTTTGATGCGACGCCTTTTTGTTTGCTTTACTGCAATTGTACAAGGCGCTTCCGGTTTCTAAAGTCGCCTTAAATTGCCAAACCGACAATTCATTGTTTAGGCGATTTATAAATTGCGTACAGAAATAAATCAAACCCTACTTTTAGGGACTTTTTTCAAAGTACTTTATACATAAGAATCAAATGAAAGTGTGTCCCCCCTTAAAATAACATGACCGATTGATGTATTGGTTTGATATTTGCCATAGCTGCCGCACAATAGCTATCACTTGGTTTGGTTAGATCATGTGGTAAACAAAATGTATCAGGTCATCTGGGCACATCCAATAGGTAAGGTTTATGTATTGGATTTGTCCGTAAAGGCTTTTCTTAATTCCTTGCCTATTATGGTCACAATTTTACGGATTGCGATGTACAAGTGTATCCCTAGTGTTTTCATTTCAGTATATTTTGGATTCCCATTACTATGGCCAACCCCAGAGCCTTGATTTTGCCGTCTTCTTCCAAGTGTGCTGCCTCATCCGTATTGGACAAAAAGCCCAGTTCCAACAACAGGGCCGGGCACACCTCCCTGTTGTCCCGAAGTACTTGAAAGTTAGCCCGTTTCACCCCACGGCTTCGATAGCCCAATTGTTCCTGCAGGTAGCTATCCATAATTCTAGTCATGGACAGACTCTGTTCTGGGATCGAGCCATTGAACACATATATTTCAAGTCCCATGGCCTTGGAGTTATTGGCATGGTTACAGTGTAGGGAGACAAAGATTTTGGGATTCAATACCTTAGCTAGTTTTGTGCGATGTCCCAATGAGATCAAGGTGTCCCTATATCGGGTCAAGTAAATATCGTAACGATGGTCCAACAATATCCTATTATAATGTACAATGGCTTGTGCAATCTTTAAGGTCAAGTCTTTTTCCCTTAGACCATTTATCCCAACCGCCCCACTATCAGTTCCTCCATGTCCTGGGTCTACAATGATGATTTGTTTTTCCTGTCCGCATACCGTGATAAAAACTGAAAACAGGCACAACAGGAATATGGTCTTTGTTTGTTCCATATCATTTCATATTTAAAGATTCATTGTGCAATCTTTAACGGTTTCCATAAAACAGTCTTGATTCCTCAAAATTTAACGCTGTTGTCCGTTAATTTTTAGGGTTTTCCCACCCTTTCCACGGGTTCCCGATACTTTTCGAAAAAGTTTATTCATCAATAGGCTCAATCAGCCGTAAAACGAAAAATCATGAAAAAAACAGTTGTATTCATTTGGGCAATGCTCCTTACGGGCATCCCTGCTTTTGCACAGATCGGGGGCATCGAGGATTCAGTCAACGACATCTCGGATACCATCCGAACCATTTTTCCCCTGCTTTTGGGAGTCATCTTTTTAGTGGGCTTCCTTTTCAATGCGGGCCACTTTTTTGGTGAGAACGCAGATCTCAAAAAAGGCATCACTCGGGTATTGGTGTTCGTACTCATTGCCGGGGCCGTTGTCGGCATCTTTACCTATCTCATTGGAATCGTGGTTTAAAGTAATATCTATCACATCTTCAATGAGAAAGTACAAGATATATAAGGACATCCGAAAAGGGGCGAGGATATGGGGGCTTCCCATATCCCTCTTTGCCCTTTTGATACTCTCCATCCTGGCATCCCTGCTCATCATCATCTTTTCCTTTAGCCTTATGGTCATTGTTCTGGCCATGGGATGGAACCTGTGTTGGTATGTAGGCCTGACCAAGATGGCATCAAACAAGCACCTTTTGGACTTCAACAAGGTCTTTCCAGACTGTATCAGCAATAAACAGGACAATCTATTGAACCATGTCGAAAATTAACATCGCATCCCATCATCCCATTTTGGACATTCAGGATAATATCATCTTTGCCAACAATGGCAATGTGTTGGCCTGTTACAAGGTTTTGCTCCCTGAGATCCACTCCCTTTCCGAAACGGATTTTGAGGGGTTGCACAGCAATTGGTTCCAGGCCCTTAAATCCCTTCCTGTCGGGACTGTGGTCCACAAACAGGACATTTACCTTAAATCATCCTTCACTTCGGAATATCTGCCCAATGGTACATTTTTGTCCAAAACGACCCATGATTATTTCAAGGGAAGGGAATATATGGAGCACCAGAGCTATTTGTTCTTTACCTGTCCCAAAAACAAGGGTTTCAATAATCCCAAATACGTCAACCCCTTTAGAAAGACACCTAAAGGGTTGCCCAAGGAACTGGATGATACCATAAAACGTTTTTTGGCCTCGGTGACTGATTCCGTGAACTATATCAACAATGGAGCAAAAATCAGCTTGGAACCTATGGTATCTGATGAAATCATGGCCTTGACCAAGGAGCAGTTCAATGGTCACAACTCCGATTGTGATACCGACATAGTCCTGGATGGCCCTAATGTGACCATCGGGAACAACCACTTTGACGTACTGGCCATCAACAGTGAGTCCTGCTTTGGGGACAGCGTACAGACCAGTAAGGTCAATGAACATTTCACCTCGGATGATTTCAGATTTCATCAGGGGTTCATCGATGGTCTGGGGCTTTCCTTAAAGGAAAACCATATAGTGAACCAAATTATTTATTTGGATGACAAGCACCAATGGAGAAGGCAATTGGAGAAGAAAGGCGAGGAGTTGAAGAAGAGCTCCAATTTTGGTACCCAGAACAAGGTCATTCTCAAAAAGATTGAAAATATTCTTGACCAGGTCAATAATGATGACAGTTCAAGGATTGTTCGTGGACACCTTAATATAATCCATTGGAATGGTGAAAAGCGGGAATTGGAGAATACCACTTCCAGGATAAAGGCCGAGTTCAAGGAACTGGATATGGTACCGTATTACCCTTGTGGAAGGGGACGCAAAAACTATATCCTGAACAGTTTTCCCTTTTTTGCCCCCAATTTTTCCAACGAAGACCTTTATGTGACCGACCTGAAACATGCCCTTTGCCTGTTGGTCAACACAACCAATTACAGAACGGACAGAAAGGGAATTGTGTTCAACGATCGGGAGTTCAACATTCCGGTGTTGAAGGATGTCTGGGATAAACATAAAAAACGCATCAAGGCACGGAACTTTGCCATTTTTGCCCCAACAGGAGAGGGGAAGTCCTTTTTGGCCAATAATATTTTGAGGCAGTATTTTGAGCAGGGCGTTCGGCTGGTCATCATCGACCTGGGCGGTTCCTATACCAAGTTTGCGAGCCTTTATCCCGAGCAGTGCACCGTGCTGCGGTATGAAAATGGGAAGAGCCTTGGCATCAACCCTTTTTACATAACAGACAATGATGATGTGACCCCTGAACGCTTGGAGGATCTTTCCATTTTCCTTTTCGAACTCATGGGAATGGGAACAAAACCCAAAAAAGAATCCTCGGTGGCCCTGAAGAAAATATTGCATGCCTATTACAGGGAAAAAAGTGACGTTTCACATTCTCTGGACAGTTTCTACCAATTTGTCAGCAAGCATAAAAAAGACCTGCTTTCCCGATTGCAGATCCATCCGGAATATTTCAAGATCCAAGGATTTCTGCATATTATTTCGGAATATGTCGGGGATGGGCTCTACAGTTTTCTGTTCGGGACCACCGAGGACCAGTCCTATCGAATTGAGGACAAACGACTCATTGTGTTTGAACTTGATGAGGTGAGGGACAACAAGGAAATCCTCTCCGTTATGCTCAAGCTCATTAAAACGGCCATACAGCGAACCATTTGGAAGAACAGGGACGAGCGGGGCATCATCCTCTTTGATGAGTTCGCCAAACAGCTCAAGTTCGATAACGTTCTGGAGAGTGTGGAGTTTTATTATCAGGCCATTCGAAAACAGGAAGGGGCCATTGGCATCATCCTCCAGTCCATCAACCAACTGCCCCAGAACCCGACCTCTGCCAGTATCTTGGAGAACACGCAGGTCATCTATAGTCTTCGGAACGAAAAGGGCTATGGTGCATTGAAAGAAAGGCTCCACCTTTCCTCCCATGACCTTGACCAACTGAGATCCATTAGGAACAATCTCTCGGGAAAGCACAAATACACCGAAATCTTCATAAAGATCGGGAAGGAAAGCAACATTTTCAGGTTGGAAGTTCCCCCGGAAGTATATGCCGCCTATCTGACCGATGGCCCCGACAACAAGACCATAATGGAACTCTATAAGGAAACTGGCTGTATGGAAACGGCCATAAAAAAATTCATTCATCAAAAATCAATAACATCATGAACTTTTCAAAGAAAAATCACGAACACGAAAAAGCAATTGGACATTTTGTGAGTAAATCAAACATCAGAACATTGGGCATTGCCCTGACCTTGGCCATTTTAATGCCTGCAGGCGCTGCCTGTCAGGGGATGCCGGTGTACGACAATACCAACTTCATCACCTTGGGCAAACAGATCATTGAATCGGCCAAACAGACCTCCGAACTCTTGAAGACCGTGGAATTTTTACGGGAACAAAAGGAGCGCATCGAAAAGGTCAGTGATGTCATCAAACAATTGAAGGCCGTCCGTGAACTGGCAAAGAACAACCAGCGCCTTTTCGATATGGTACGGAACGATCTCAGGGAAATCCTGAATTCACCGCACATCCGTCCCGAAGAGGTCGAGCGCATTTCGGAATCCTTCAATGCCATTATCGAGAATTCTTTGGAAGATCTGGAATTTGTGGAGCAGATCCTTTCCAGTGACTTTCTGAAAATGACCGATGCGGAAAGGGCCACCGTGCTCAAGGAAAAGGAAATGCGCTCCAAGGAAATGGTGGGCGAGATCCAGCGGAAGGCCAAAAGGTACCGGGACATCATTTCCTTTCGGGAAATGCAGGCAGCCATCAATAATCGTAAAACAAATTATTGATCATGGCGGGTTTTGCATTGAGCATCGGTTTGGAGTATGTGGACGCGGTGTACGACACCATCACAGGAAGTGATTTTTCCCAGTACACCATTGTAGGCATGAAGGCCTTGGCCATACTTTTTTTCTTGATCAACATCATGAAAAAGTACAATGAGAGAGTGGCTGAACGGGACGGATATACTTGGGGACTGACCCCAACGGAACTGGCCAAGAACTTTGCCGTGGTCATTCTGGTCATATTCTCGGATCAGGTTCTGGGGGTCTTTGATAACATTTTGGTGGGCATAGAGACCCAATACCGCAATACGGCCCCGGACCTTGTACCATTACAGTTGCAGGATATTTCAATTGAGGAGGATACTGGTCTTCTGGATGCCGCGAGTAAAGGATTGGCCCTCTTGTACGAGGCTCTGGTCAGTCCTTTTTATGGAATGCGCATCTTGGCCTTTATCATCAGTGTGTTCCTATGGTTGTTGGACCTGTTCATCTATCCGCTTTTTCTGGCGGAACGGTTCTTCCTTTTGGGCATCATGAGGGCCTTTTTTCCCTTGGTCATCAGCTTGGCGGTCTTTGAGAAGTTCAGGGGTCTTGCCTATTCCTTTTTTAAGCTCTATGCGGCTGTGTATATGTTGGTGCCCGCCTTTTTCCTGGTGAACATCTTCATCAATGCCCTTTATACGGAACTGACCACGGATTTTTGGGTCAACCTCTTTGGGACGGATTATGGCAGTACGGTCTTTGCCCCCTTGGTGGAACTGGGCACCATTGGGTTCATCGTCTTTTTGAAGTTCAAACTCTACCGAAGGGCGACCTCCTTTTCACTCAAACTGTTCGGTGCCTAAGGCGCTCCCTAAAACTCAAATGATATGAAGACAATGTATAAAAACATAGATGGGATACTGAGGGCCAACCGTTTTGTGGTCCTGGCCGTGGTCACCGCATCGTCCATTGCCACGATCATTTCCGGTCTGGTATCGTACAGAATGTACCAAGAGACCAAGGGAGGGGCGTTCGCCATTGGAACGGACGGGTCGGTAATCCCCCTGAAATGGGCCGATCAGAAAGAAAACCTTGAAGTGGAGGCCCTGGCCCATTTGGAACTGTTCCACAACTATTTCTATGGCATCGATGCCAGTAATTATGAAAGGAACATTGAAAAGGCCCTTTGGCTCGGGGACAGTTCGGTGGACAATGTATATCGACAGAAAAAGGCCGATGGGGTCTATAACCGGCTACTGCAATATTCATTGGTACAGAAGATCATTTCCGTGGACTCCGAACTAACCATCCAAGAAGGAATCTGCTCGTTCAAGGCTGTTGTGGTCTTTGAAATCGACCGTGGGGCTGTGACCGATGAGTATGAACTGAATACTTCCGGCAATCTCATTCGGGTAGACCGGAATTTTCCCAACAACGCCCACGGGCTGTTGATCAGCAATTATTTCGAGAATTCATTGAGAAAGCTCGATGGCCAACATTAAAAAATAACAACATGAAATTGGATAAAAAGAAAATCGTTTTTGGGATTGTCATCGGTTTGGTCAGCATTTTTATGGTGGTCTATTCCATGGTCTTCCTGACCGATGGGGATGATAATGGCAAACAACTTGCCCAACCCTTGGTACCGCAATTGGAAGAGGCACAAAAGGAATATTCCTCCAAGTTGGAGGCCATCAATGACCTCAAGGAAGTGAAGACGACCAATGCCCCCAGTATCTATGATGAGAAGTTTTTGGATTCCACGGGTCTCTTTGACCCAGATCTTATCGATAAGGAGAAGGCGCAGATCGTGGACAGTATCTACAGATTGGGAAGAATCGATTATACCCAGGGGACATACCGGAAATCACTTGTAGAAAATCAGGTGAAGGTCCATGTTCCCAAAAGAAAGAGCAATCAAGAAAATGTACCGGAACCAAAAGGGGGCACAAAACGTACCTTACCGGAAATGGCCTTGGACCATCAACTGTTCTTTGCTTCAGATCCCCAATACGATGTGCAAGATGGGAATGGCTTGGTCGTTTCGGCTATGGTACATCGGACACAAACGGTCAGGGCCAATGACCGATTGGAATTTCGTACCCTGGAGGAATTGGTTATCCAAGGGGATACTATCCCTAGGAACACCGTAGTGTTCGGTATTGTGGGCTTTCAGCCCAATCGGGTCTTACTGGATATAGCGAATATTGACCATATCCCCGTAAAGGTAAAGGCCTATGACTATCGGGATGGACTGGAAGGCCTGTATATCAAAAATTCTTTTAGGGCCGAACTGTCCAGGGAGCTAATGGATGATGTCGTGGACGATATCAATGTGCCGGGAGTGCCCCAGGTCAAGGGCCTGAAAAATATCTTTAAACGGTCCAACCGAAAGGTAAGGGCCACCGTAAACAAAAACTATAAAATCCTTTTAAAAATAAAGCCTTGATTCCTCGTTCCAACCGGGGTATCCAGATCTTATAAAATATATCGTCATGAAAAATACAATTATTATCTTGGGGATGCTACTGGCCGTAACATCCCAAGCCGCCAACAACAAAACCTTGGACACCATTTATGCCAACGATCACATGAACATGGTCCTGTTCTTTCCTTCCAATATCAAACAGGGAATTGTGGGCAATGACAATTTTGCCTTCACCTATAATCGGGAAAAAGGACAGACCCTGGGACTTTTAAAGGCTGTTCCCGGTAAGGATAGTAATTTACTGGTAATCACGGAGGACGGGAGTGTCTATTCCTATATGGTCCGTTATGCCAAGGAACTTGAAGACCCCAATAGATTTATTGCCTTGCAAGAACGGATCGGGACCGAAAAAAGGGATGTTAGGGAGAAGGTTTCACAGACAGAACCATCTAAAAAACGGGTTTTGGATACCCTGATCAACCATACTAAAGCTGACAGAAAATTTCAAAAATCCTGCGAAGCATTGCTGCAACTTCCCGAGCGGAGGTGCGTTAGGAAAAAGTCCCAAGGTCTTTCTTTGGCCGTAAAGAATATGTACCATATGGAAGACGAGGTGTATGTCCAATTTGAGATAGCGAACCATTCCGGTGTTAGGTTTGATTTTGGGGACTTGGAACTTTTCAAGGTCAGTGGTAGAAGGGGTAGGAGGGCTTCCTATCAAGAATTGAAACTGCTGCCTCTGTATAGGTATGGTTCCCCCAGTGGTGTGATGCATGGACAAAAGGCGAGGTTTGTATATGTGTACCCGAAATTCCATCTGGACAAAGGCCAAAGGCTTCAGGCCAACCTTTCTGAAGCGAGTACATCGAGAATGGTTGTCCTTAGGTTTAAATAAGGGGTTATGTTATTGCAAAAAGCTTATTAAATAACAATTCTCCGATTTTATCGGTACGTCGCTGTTTACCTAGCTTATATGGAAATCGGTTATTGTGTAGGCACCAAAAGGGTCAAAGCCATCTTACATTGGGGTAAAATAACCTTCTTGTATTTAAGGTAATTTGGTTGACTCGTGTAGGTGTTTTTTACTGATGACCATATATTTGCACTCCCCCGATAAAACAGACCGTATATGAAGATAAAAAGTGGAAGCTGTAGGCTGTCCGACAAGAGGTATTGGGAAAAAATCAGGAAGGATTTTGGTGATGGGGGGGCACCTATGAACTTTATTGTATGTTGCCGAAGACTGAGATAGTACCAGTACGGCGAATGCTCAAAACAGATACGATGGGGACGCTGTATATTGGTCGGGCTACTAGGTTCTTGGATGAAGTGATTGAACTCAAAAAATCCATGGCTCCAGCTGACACATCTTCTAACCATGAATGTGGTGCTAGGTATAGGGATTCCGAAACCCTAAAGGAGAAATACCCTTATGAGCATCTTTATATCGAACTCCACGGTACAGACCAAGGACTGGAACTGGAAAGCGAGAAACTGAAGTCATACCTCCGAGAATTTGGTGAACTGCCACCTTTAAACAGGATGTCTTGAAAGAGCATCCGCCAGTAGTTTAAGTAATGTCGATAAGGACATGTAACGTTTTTAAATGTAACGCTTTAAAATTTCAAAGCTTCCAACGGCTAACTTCTGCATGTTCACGTCGTACTTCCTATATTTTTTTAACTTTATATGAATATGAAGGATGGGGCAAAAATAGACAAGGATTCTTTTATAAGGGATTGCAACCTCAGTCTGAGGACGCAAAATGTGCTCTATAACAATGCAGAAGCATTTGGGGTTGAACGGGCCTCTTGGATTATGTACAGCAATCTTAAAGTTTCAGATATTGGAAATCTTTCGTTGCGGGTTATCGGTGGTTTTAGGAATTGTGGCACAAAAACACTTTCTGAAATTAAAGAATTGTGCACAAAAGCAGGAGTGGAATTAAAAGAGTAACGCGCCGATAAGAAATAGTTCTGACGGTACAACTTAAATGAACATGAGGTGTTTGGGCCAATAGGACAGACCTAAGGTACATTTGGCAATTTAAGGTTACGTATGTAACACCAAGAGGTCACCCAATGACAGGTTTCTCAAAGTGTTCCGTGGAAAGAAATGGTCAATGAGAGACCTTAAAAGAACAGCCCGCCCCCGACAACTGACCCGGGTAAATGAATTCGTTTTTCCGGTTACGGGACGGCAGGCTGCCATATTTTGGGAAAACCATGGAATCTTATAAAGTGAGGAATCCGTCCCATCGGGATGAATACCGAAACTAAAGGGATCATAATACTCCTCCAAATAAATCGCTTTCAATTCGATGAAAGGAACAATGGGATAAATCATGGGAACACCTGATGCTTGATTTGCAATGACTGGGCAAGTCCCTATCTTTAACCTACTGGTTACATTGCCAGCTGAAGATTTTCACGACAAGTTTGTCCCTGAACAGGCTATAAGATAACCATGCCGAAATAGAAGCAACCCATCCACCATCCCACCATCTAAAAGAAAAAGCCCCATGAAGCGCATACGATTGCCATACCTGTGCCTTTTCATCGTGTTGTTCATTTTTGGATGTGATTCCGATGACGGTTCCGAAATAACCTTGTCCGATAACACCTTTATGGCCCAAAAGGACGATGACCTATGGGAAGGTATCACTGAACTACAGCTGATTGAGAACGATACCCTGGTCTTCTTGGCCATAGGGGAAGGACTCGATAATGGGGTGTTGATGGTCAAGGTGAAGTTTCAAGGTGCGGGCAGCTATACCGTTGCCAAGGAAAAAGGCATCTACTATGATACCCTCGGCGGGGATGCCATCGTGGCACAATACACCTTACAGGAACCGGAAAAGGCCGCCTTTGTGGTGGAGTCCTATGACCAGTCCAGTGGAACGGTGACCGGTACTTTTGAGCTTGAATTGTTCCCAGAGGCCCAGGGCAGAAAGAGCATAGAATATTTTTTGCGGATCACCGAGGGCCGGTTTAGGGGCTCCCTAATAGAAGCTCCTTAAGCATTAGAATCCCCAGTTGGCAAACCGAACATAAAGAACAAGATTTCTTGTGGTTTTTCCCCGGCCTTTTTTCGAATGCGGATATAGCCACGGGTCATCTGGCTCTCAACGGTCTTAACCGAGAAGTTGAGATGATCCGCGATTTTAGTATTGGTTCCCCCATCCTTTTAGCTCAATAGATAGATTTCTGGGTGGATATGCTGAATTTAATGATCCTAACTAGTTTTACCTTCCTTAAAGAGTGTATTAAGAGAACTTTTCTTCGACCACATACAAGATATTGGTTTGAAATAGGCTTGAAATTCCATGTGCTTCCATTGATTTTTCCGTTGCTCCCATTCCTTTCGTATTTCCCGTTCTTGATTCCCTTGCCCAAGCCGTCCGTGCTTCCTTTTTGACGGCAAAACAACAACATCCAGCCTTGCGGGCGGCATAAAGCCGCTTCGCTTTTTATACGCCCTTGTACAAGCCTGAAGGTTGTACCACCATCAGCAACAAAAAGGATACGTGACGGCCCTATGGGAAGTAAATCATTTAAACCAAGAACGATGAAATCTTACGAAAACAATAAAACGGGAGCACTTCAAAAGTTAAAAACAAACAAAAAGGAAAACGCTCTGGATATAATAAGTAAATCAGTTTTCAACGCCCTGTCGGATAGGGCTTCATATAATTCTAATCTTTAAATTTTTAAATCATGAGTACATTGAGAAACAAAGTCCAATTGATCGGGAACATCGGAAACGATCCCAAAGTGGCCGTGCTGGAAAGCGGTAGCAAAACCGTGCGCTTTGCCATGGCCACCAATGAGTATTACAAGAACGCCCAAGGGGAAAAAGTACAGTCCACCCAATGGCACAACGTGGTCGCCTGGGACAAAAGGGCGGAGGTCATCGAACAGTATGCCCACAAGGGCAAGGAAATCGCCATCGAGGGCAAACTGGTATCCCGTAGCTATACCAATGAAATGGACGTCAAGGTCTATGTGACCGAGATCGTGGCCACCGAGATCCTCCTGTTGGGAGGCAAGGAATCCCAAGAAACCGAGCCAGCCCCTGAAAAGGGAAAAGGCCAAAAAACGGCTTCAAAGACCAAGAACCCTAAAACGGCCAAAACTGCCTAGTGCGGTCGAGCCGATGCCTTAAGAGGGGGGGCAGCTAAAAACTTCCGCCCTCTTTTTTTCATCAGCACCCTAATACCATCATCATGGAAACACATGTCAACGAAATCCATATCCGCTATAAAGAACGCATCCCAGCCCCCTTTTGGAAACAGATCAAATCCTCCAAGGATGCCGCGGAACTGCTCTACCAAACATGGAACACCGACACCATCGCCGTCCACGAATCCTTTAAGATCGTCCTGCTCAATAACAGCAACAAGGTCAAGGGCATCTATCAAATCTCGCAGGGCGGAATCACGGGAACCTTGGTAGATCTGCGCATCCTCTTTGCCGTGGTGCTCAAGACCCTCTCCGTGGGCATCCTGCTCGCACACAATCACCCCAGTGGGAAACTGCAGGCCAGCCAACCGGACAGGGACATCACCCACAAAATCCAACGGGCCGCCCAGCTCTTCGATGTCAAGGTCCTCGATCATATCATCATCGCCCCTGACGGGAAATACTTCAGTTTTGCCGATCAGGGAGTATTATAGCTGCAGTAGCAAATGCCACTATTTTAGCAAAGGGAACTACGTAGGTTCCCTTTTTCATTGAAGATATACAGCCCTTGGGCGGTTTCCTTGCATTTTTTCCAAAACCAGTCTTTTCAAAGTCTTAAAATCCCCCTTTAGTGTTATTGTAGATGTCAAGGCCTATACCTTGGGATAGGTATTGTGATTTCCCCGTGTGCGCGGGGAAACGGAATAGCGAGAGGGTAGCACGCCAAGGCGGTGCTACTTATTCCATTTGCTCCGCAAAGCCCATATCCACTGGGGTGATAGTAAACACCAATGGTTGCCTGAAAAATTAAGAATGGGTCAAAACCCGTGGCAAGACCTATAAACAGTGATAGATAATGACCCATTTATATATAAGACAAGGATGATTGAACGATTTTATACCATACGATTCAAACGCCATACGGCGCAACGGTTCAAGCAGTTTTCCAAAAGAGTGGGAAAGACCTACTCCCATACTTTGGAAGCCGTCATGGATTTTTTTGAATGGCACGGCTTTGTTCCTTCGGACCGTATGGACCAAAGTTTTCTCCAGGAAATCCTCAAAAACCAAAAACTGACCCAAACGGCTATCAAACGCACCGAGGCCTCCATCGCCATTATCCGGGATATCGAGATTACACAGACTAAACCCACCAATGCCATTTTGGAAGCTTTGTTGCAACAAAAGGTCAAACAGGAAATACCAAAGATGGAACAAAGGCCCTCGAAACAGGAGCCACCGATAGAAATCACGGTTCCTAAAATTCGCTATGAGCGACTCATGGACAAGATGGGGATGCTCAAAAAGGAAAGCCATTACGTGGTTGAGAATATCACTATGGTTAAGCCCTCTTTTGGAAAACCCTATCTGCGATTGGACATCACCGAAGGGGAACTGGAAAACTATAAACGTACCCTTCAAAATCTATGACCATGTACATCACCATCACAGCACAGAAAATTGGAAAAGGCTTCGAAACCTATCACGGTAGCGTAAAAGATTATGTGGCCTATTTGGAAAAAGAGAACCAAGATTTGGAACCAGAGAAACAGGAGGCCTTTTTTGACCAGAACGAAAATACCATTCCCCCTGAAAAGGTCATATCGGAAATCGATGGCAATACCGCCAAACTCAAAAAACATGAACCCAAGTTCTATTCCATTGTGGTAAGTCCAAGCCAACGGGAACTCAAACAAATCAGCAATGATCCAAAAGCACTTAGAAAATACACCCGGGAAATCATGAAGGATTATGCCGCTTCCTTTTATCGGGATAGACAGATTACCGTGGATGATATCAAATATTATGCGAAAATCGAACACGAACGCAGCTTTCGGGGCTTTGAAAAACAGGTGCAGGAAAATGCCCCGTACCGCAAACAAATCGCCAAACTCCGTAATGACCTGGCCAAGGTGGAACGGGGCGAAATCCAAGGCAACCCAAAGACCATTCAACAGGAAATCCAACGCCTGGCGCAAGAGGCTCCCCATAAGATCAACGGCCAAATGATCGTGGAGGGGACGAAAAAGGAAGGGGTGCAGTCCCATATCCATATCATCGTCAGCCGAAAGGATGTGACCAATACCTACAGCCTATCCCCTGGAAGCAAGTTCAAGGCTTCCGAAACCATCCTCCAGGGCAAAAAGGTCAAACAGGGTTTCCATCGGGATCAATTCTACCAAGCTGCGGAAAAGACCTTTGACCGCATGTTCGCCTATGACCGAAACTTCATAGAAAAATATGGTACGAAAAAACTATACCGACAGGATCCCAAAAAGTTTGTGGCCCTTTTGATGGGACTGTCCAACAACGAAAAGCAACTGGCCCTGAAGCTATTGCGCAAGGGGGGAGTCACCATTCCCAACATCCCGACCAACAAGGTGCAGTTGGCCTATAAGACCCTGATGAAGCTCAAACAAGGTGTCGAACGGGCCATCCGTTCAGGAGGCATTGAAATCTAATATGATGTTGACTGCTTTCATTATACATATGGTTTTGCTGGTGCTTCCATTGGGAAGCTTGATTTCTTTTCTTTTGGTCAAGTACTTCCGTTATGGGTTTATCCTGTCATGGCTGTTAGTCCTTGGAGTGGTGACAGCTCTTTTCTTTCTATTGGAAATGAGCATTTTCCTGAGAACAATACTCTATGTTTTGTTGCCCTGGGGATTTGTAAACCTCCTGTATTATGTCTTTATCCCAAACAAAGAAGCCAATACCATTGATAAAAAATATCGATTGGTGCTGCAGGCCAAGGGGTCCAAAGTGGTGTTGGACAATATCCGACGAGGCATTTCCATCATAGGGGCGGCAGGCAGTGGAAAGACCGAAAGTGTGGTCTACAATCTTTTCCAACATTTTGCGGACAATCGTTTTTGTGGGGTAATGCACGATTACAAAAACTTTGAGATTACGGAAATGGCCTATCCACTCTTCAAAGGGACTGATAGAAAGTTCCACATCGTTTCCTTTGACCCCATTTACCATCGGGTGAATCCCATTGCCCCGCGGTATTTGCCCGATGAAGAAAGTGTCCACGAGATTTCCCGTGTCCTTCTCGAAAACCTCCTGGAACTAAAAGAAAGTGGTGCCACAGGCACTTCCAAATTCTTTCAGGATGCCGTGGAGGGGCTAATAGGAGGGTTGATCTGGCGTTTGAAGGAAGACTTTCCAGACTATTGTACCATTCCGCATATGATAGCTCTCTATCAATTCCTCGATACGGCGCAGTTGGTACGTTTCTTATGTGCCGACCTGACTTCCAAGGCCATGGCCGATGCCTTTATCAGTGGGGTGGATTCCGATAGGCAGACCGCAGGGGTGAAGAGTACCCTCGCCAATGCCTTTAAAAAAATCAGTACCCGGAAAATATTCATGGCGCTATCCGCAGATGAGGTGTCCTTGGATATCAATAACCCTAAAAATCCCTCCGTTATCTCCATAGTGAACAACCCCAAAACGGAAACCTCACTTTCTCCCATCATTGCAACAATTATCCATACCATTTCCAAACAGATGAGCGAGCGGAAACGTTTGACCTCTTTCTTCCTTATCGAAGAGGCTTCCACCATACGTCTATTAAATATGCATCGGATACCGGCCACACTGCGGAGCTATGATATTGCTACGGTCTATGTGCTCCAGGACAAGATCCAAAATGATATGCTATACGGGGACAAGGCCAGTAAGGCCATATTGAGCAATCTGTCCTACCAATTTTTTGGCAAGGCCAATGACCCGGATACCGCCAAATACTACGAACGCTTCTTTGAAATCGTAAAAAAGCAGTCCAAGAGCGTGAACAAAGGCTATAACCTTAATTTCGATACCCGGGTGACGCAAAGTGAACGGGAAGTGGCCAAGACCCGTGCGGATGCGTTCTATAGATTGCGACAAGGGGAATTTGTGGTCTTCTTTGATGGGGAGGACAGGAAGCTACGGTTTAAAATGCCAAAAATTCAACGGAGTCTACCCAAAACCATCTCCAAAACATCGCAAGAATTAAAATCGAATTTTAATAAAATTCACAGAGAGGTACAGCCAATTAAGGACATGTAAAGCGTAAAACGGTGTTCTTGATTTTACCATTTGCTATTGAAACAAGATTCTGTGAGAAAACACATTTTAACCACCGTTTTATTGAACTTTCATTGTAAAACGAGTTCACTGATTAAAGAGTTTACTTTTTCGGTACACTTAAATAGTTTACCTTATATACCCTTTTTTACCCCTAAGATGAAGTTCGGTTATGCAAGAGTGAGTACAAAATCACAGAAACACGATTTACAGGTGGATGCCTTTTTGAAGGAAGGAATCAAACCCAAGAACATCTATGCCGATATTTCATCTGGAGCAAAAGCGGAACGAAAGGGTCTTGATGAACTTTTATCCATTTTGCGTGAAGGTGACACTCTCGTAGTCTGGAAACTGGACCGAATCGCCAGAAGCCTTTCACATCTGACCAAACTCATCGAGGATTTTGATCGCAAGGGCATCCATTTCAAGAGTATTCAGGAAAGTTTCATTGATACCACTTCCCCACACGGCAGGTTTATCTTCAACTTATTTGCATCGGTTGCCCAATTAGAAAGAGATATAATTATTGAACGTACACGGGCAGGAATGGAAAGCTCAAGAAGACGTGGATTGAAAATTGGTCGGAAGCCTGGTCTCAGTAAACAGGCATTGAACAAAGCAATGTTGGCAGAACGATACTACAGGGATAACAAGTTGAGTATAGAGGAAATCATGAAACTCATTGATGTTGGTTCTAAAAAGACCCTCTATAAATATTTGGCGTACCAAGGCAGAAGAAAGTGTATTGAATGTGGAAATCTATTTTGGGACAAGAAACAAGCTTTGGGCAAAGCTTATTGCAAAAAGCACAAAAAGAAAATAGGACTATCTCATAAAGTGTGTAAATAGAAAATTAGCGGGGGCATGCCCCCGCTAATTTTTTGTCTAATTTTAAATATTTGCACATTATGAAGAAAGAAGAATTGTTCAACGACGATTTCCTGAAGCAGTTCAAATCGGGAGACGAGCTCAACGGTTTTCTCAAGGAACTCCAGAAACGAGGTATCGAGAAGATGCTGGAAGGGGAACTGGACGGCCATCTGGATTACGAAAGGCACCAGAGGTCCAAGGACGGCAACTCCCGTAACGGGCACTCCAAAAAGAAGGTGCGTACCTCCTTCGGGGAGTCCGAGATATCCGTCCCCAGGGACAGGGATGCCAGTTTCAACCCCATGGTCGTCCCCAAGCGGGGCAATATGGTGGACGGCATCGAAAATGTCATCGTATCGCTATATGCCAAGGGGATGAGCAACAGCGATATCGGGGAACAGATACGCGAGGTCTATAATTTTGAAATTTCCACTTCCACCATATCAAGGATAACCGAAAAGGTGGCGGAGGACATCGTTGCCTGGCAGAACCGACCCTTGGAACCGGTCTATCTGATCGTATGGATGGACGGGATCGTCTTCAAGGTCAGGGAATCCTCCAAGGTGATCAACAAGACCGTCCATGTGGCCGTGGGCCTGCGCAGGGACGGAAAAAAGGAAGTGCTCGGCCTTTGGCTGGGCAAGAACGAATCGGCGGCCTTCTGGATGTCGGTGCTCACCGATATCAAGGCCCGTGGCACCGAGGACATCCTGATCACCGCCACCGACAACCTGAACGG
>NZ_PABT01000043.1 GCF_002699205.1 Allomuricauda sp. | reverse complement strand
GGGAGGAAAGGGAAAAATAGGGGAATTTAAATATAACACTGTTGGAATACAGGTATTATCCGGAATTCTCACAAATGCCACAGGCCGGCCCGTAATTGAATTTGCCACGGAAAACATGTTCAGGCACCTTGACATCAAGGCACCCGGGAATGTGCCGATCAAGGATAGGGACGAATACCTGGCATTTTTGAAAAACAAACATGCCAAGGGCTGGGTTGTGGACCCAAAAGGCGTCAATACGGCTGGATGGGGACTTACCCTTTCAACAAATGACATGGCTAAAATTGGCCAGCTGTATTTGAACAGGGGGCAATGGGATGGTAAGCAAATTGTATCACCTTCATGGATAGGGAACAGTGTCAAGGCACAAAGTAAATGGGGAAAACTTTCGTATGGCTTTTTATGGTGGGTCATTGACGGGGGAAACCATAGGGACTTTGCGGCCATAGGTGATGGGGGGAATGTGATATTTGTGTCTCCCACCAAAAAAATGGTGGTTGCCATTGCTTCCCGATTCGTGCCACGTTCCAAAGACAGCATTGAATTGATAAAAAAGCATATAATACCATGCCTTGAAAATGATTGATGCGATGGCCCGCCGCCACCTTACCCGTCGGCCATGCCCCCCACCGTGTAAACCATCCCATAGCACGTCAATAAAAAAACAGCGCCATGTCCCTGATTTTTTACGTACAGTTTTAAATTGTTAAGCCGTACCCGGACTTGCTACATTTGACTGGACCATCGAAAGGAGCATGCTGACGGTATGGATGGACATTGGTCTGCCAACAACACCGATCCAAGGTTTATCGTACATGGAAGACCCATTGTTACGTACAAATTTTATAAGTTTGCATAATGTCTGAACAAAAGAACATACGGGATCTTAAGTCCCTCCGTATCGACCATGATAGCCCAGTGCCCCTCCACCTACAGGTAGAGGAGATACTACGGGACATGATCAACGACCCGGAATACCAGAACGGCAAGTTTTTACCGAAAGAGGTAGACCTCTCCAAACGGCTCGGAATTTCAAGGAACACCGTAAGACAGGCCACCAACAGGTTGGTCCAGGAAAAGCTTCTGATCCGAAAAAAGGGGGTCGGCACCAAAGTGGCCAAAAAACAGGTGGAGACACGACTTTCCAATTGGGTCAGCTTTAGCCAAGAAATGCACGCCCAAGGGATAGATTTCAGAAACTATGAAATCAAGGTCTCACAGATCAAAGCGGATGCGGAGGTAGCGGAACAACTGGAGATAAAGGAAGGTCATGATCTTTTTAAATTGGAAAGGCTCCGGGGATTGGACAATGGCCCCTTTGTTTATTTCATCAGTTACTTCCATCCAAGAATAGGCATTACCGGAAACGAGGACTTTGAACGCTACCTCTATGATATCCTGGAAGATGAATACCATACGATCCCTGTGCTTTCAAGGGAACAGATCAGTGCCATCCTGGCCAATAAATTCCTTTCCGAAAAACTGGGGGTACCGGTAAACTCGGCCATACTCCAAAGAAAACGCGTGGTCTACGACCCCGGGAACAGGCCCATTGAATACAATATCGGTTATTACCGCGCCGATCAGTTCACCTATAGCATAGACATCAAGCGTTGAACCTATTCCAAGGATACTTCGAGGAATCTGGGGCGGTATAGATTGGGATCCTTCAATATGTCCTCCCAAAAGTCAAAGGAGTTCACATTGTAGCTCACCAATAGTGTCCCCGGCCTGGATAAGTGTGGGTACGCTTTGGCATTGTAGGTGAAATAGGTTTCCCTGTTTTGGTTTTCACTGGTCAAATACACAATTTTCGGATCTCCAAAAGCACCCACAAGGGACTCCCCGATCTGTATGGCCACCTCGGGGCCCATGGTGAAACGTTGGTACGTCAACACAATCTTGCCATCGGGCAATGGGGATACGCTCATTTCATTGGAAACATCCTTGGCTATCACCGCAGCTTCTTCCATCGATTCCACCCAATCCCTTCCATTCCAAAACCTCCATCGATCAAACCTCACAAAGTCTTTCGACTGCACCCTGGCCACCAATAACCCTTTGGAGCCCCCTTGGTTGGATACGGCATAGGTATAGATGTACCCATCCGGTTTCGGTGCACCGGCGGATTCGGTATTCACATAAATGGCACTGCCAAATGAGGTTTGGGTCCCGGCATCAAAAAACGGGGTCTCCAACTGTACGTGTTCCGAATATGGGGGCCGAGCGTCCTTTGGGATCTGTAACAGGTTCACCCCAACCTGCTCAAAATTGAACCCCCCAATGCCCGTAGTGTCCTTCTCACGTACGGGATAGGCAAAAATATACAGCTTGCCATCCCCTTCCGTGTTCACGAACCCATCGCCCAACCAATAGTAATCATGGGGTTTGGAGTTTGGCGTATTTGGGGTAAAAAGTGCCTTGGCCCCATGGTCCCCATCTTCTTTCCAGTGATAGGTCATATGGTCCGGGTCCGGTTCTTTGCCCTTGAGTATCCCCACGGAGTTATTGATCATCAGAAAGTCTTCCGGCAAAAGCGTTTCCCCATCATGGTGACCGATCATGGTATCCCCGAAAGTGAAAAGGGTCACCGTACTATCGGTGGCGGGAACAAACTCCCTGCCGTCCATGGGAATTCCAAAAATACCGTCCCCTCCAAACCATCCCTCATTTTTTATGAACAGTCGGTCCCACTTTGGGGCCACTTTCGCAACCGGTGCAACGGTGTCCATGTCCTTCACCGGGGGTGTTTTCCCCTTTGTCCGGTTGTTGCACCCCGAGAGCAGCATTAAAAACGAGGCTGCCACCGCGATAAATTGTTTGTTCGTCCTGTGTTCCATATACGTTTTTTTAAGGCATCATTGCCCGTTACTAATATTTTACTTTTATAAATCTGGGGTGATATATGCTCGCATCTTTCTGGATATCCTCCCAAAAATCCATGGTGATCGTGTTGTAACTGATCAGGAGCTCCCCCGGTTTGGACAGATGGTAATGTGCCTTGGCATTATAGGTGAAAAGTCCCTTTTCCTTGTACTCGGGACAGGTGTACACCTCATGGATCTTCCCAAAGGGGCCCACAGGGCTTGTCCCCACACGGATCCCCACTTTGTCCGAAAGCCCCAGGACCGTGAATGTGAGCAGATAGTTGCCATCTTCCGTCGGGGTCACACTGAGCTCATTGGAAACCGCATTGGTTATTTCCGCCACATTTTCCTTCCCTTCGACCCATTGTCCACCATTCCAGAAGCTCCATCGGTCCATATCCTCGATATCCTTGGGCAGTACCCTTGCCGCGACCAAGGATTTACGCCGTTCCATGATGCCGTAGATATAAACAAATCCATCCGGGTCGGGAGCATTGGCCTCCTTGGTGTTCACAAAGATGCCACTGCCGAAATACACACGCCCCCCCGTGGGGTGCACAAAGCCCAAATCCGTGGCAATCTGGGCCGATCTGGCCATGCCCCGTCTGTTGGGCTCGTCAATTTTTAAAAGTGCCACGTTCGTCTGTTCAAAATCAAAGACATTCGGGCCGGTCTTATGCACATGGTAGGCAAAAATGTAGAGTGCATCGTTCTTTTCATGGTTGACAAACCCGTCGCCCAACCAAAAATATTCGTCCGCCCTGGCGTTTTTGTTGTCCGGGACAAAATAGGAAATGGGCCTTCCTTTGCCGTCCGTGTTGTACTCGAAATCAATTGCGGACCCACTTGGTTCGAGCCCCTTCAGCCATGCCGTGCTGTTGTTCACCATGACATTCCCTGGCCGGGGAACGTTATGGACGACCTCCCCGATATAGGTATCACTAAAAATGAACAGGGTTTCTTTGTCCGCCGCCCCTTGGTCCTCTTTGCCGTCCAAGGGAATACTGAATATCCCATCGGCCCCGAACCAACCCGAGGTACGTTCCATCAAGGCGGTCCATTCAGGGGCGGGCCCTGCCTCAAACGTGTAGGTGCCAACCTCGGGGGAAACTTCCTGTGCCCAAACACCGAAGACGGACAAGATCATTGCCATGGGCACGGCCCATAGTCCATTTTTAAAATGCATGCGGATCATACTGGTATTTATTTTTAGCGGTGCTGAGTTCAAAATCATCCGTCCGGAAAGGAAAGGCGGGCAATCCATCCCCATTGACCAGGTCCAGCGGTCCGGGGTTGTCCGACCATGCGTACCTGACATACAGTGGGTTCTTGATGGTCCCGTTGTACACCTTCACGGTGTTATCGTCCACGATCTCCGCCTTGGCCCACTGAAACTTCCCGTCCGCCCCTGCAATGGCGAAGCCCCTTACATAGCCATACTTGTCCTTGCTCTCCAACCTGCCGCCATGGGTATCGAAATCGATCAAAATAGCGGAGCCCGTCAATCTGGAAGATATATGGACCGGTCCTTTTTTAAGGGTACCACCGCCATAGCTATAATACTCGGCCAACAGGGCCAATCTCCGGCCCACCTCCTTTTTGTTGTAGGGATGGATATCATCGGCGTTCCCGATATCTATGGCGGTCACAATATCCACGTTCTCCAAGGAAGTGGCCCTCATCTGGGATTCGCGGAGTTCCGCCCACTTACTGTCCCCAGGTGTTCTGTCCTCCTGCCTGTAATTGGCCAATTGGACCAATAAAAAGGGCATTTTTGGATTGTTCCATTTTTTACGCCAGTCCTGGATCATGGCAGGTAGCAGGGACCCATATTCCACTGCCCTGGCCTCATTTGCCTCTCCCTGGTACCAGATGACCCCCGTTATGGGCAATTTGTGCAATGGGGCAATACTTGCATTGTACAGGAGCATGGGATGGGAAAAGGGGCTGCCATTGGCCACTATGGGCTTTGGGAACCTCTTGGGATCGATACGGACCCCTTTTTTGAACTTCCAGGTCCCGTTGAGGATGGGGTTGCCCCAAAATGCATTGGTGTACATGCCCCCCTTTCCCCCCACATCAAAGACACGGACCGTGAGCACGTTCCCCTTTGGTCGGAGAATCTCCTTGGGAGCGGTATAGTTCCTAAAATTGCTCTTTCCAAAGGATTCCCCGATCTGTACCCCGTTGAGCCATACCCGATCGTAATCGTCAATCTGGTTGAGCACTATGGCAAAGTCGCTTTTCAATTGGACCGAATCCAGGTCGAAGGTTCTTTTGAACCACATGCTCCCATCATGTGAACCATACCCAAAATCTTCCCAGAACGCCGGCAAGGTACATTCTTCCCAATCGGAATGATCATAATCATCCCTGTACCACTCCCCTTCCATTCCAGGGCCCTTGAGGTAATATTTGTCATCCCACTTCGTCCTGAATTTTTCCAGTTCCTGATCCAGGTCGCCAAAACTTTTATCGATCTTGGCCACCTTCCCGGTGACCTCGTCGAACTGCGGAAAGGTCTTAAGGACATCCATCCCCATCCATGTCTCGATGGCCGTGGCCCCGAGATTGCTGCTAATGAGGCCAATGGGAACATCGTTGTCCTCGACCAGGTTCCTTCCAAAAAAATAGCCCACCGCACTAAAGTTCCGTGCCGTTTCCTTTGAGACTTCCTGCCAGACCGCATTGGACACCTCTTCCCTGGGAAGATAGTCCCGGTCCACCCATACCGAACATAACCTGAGATGTGGGGCATCGTAATCATCATCAGGGGTTTCCCTGTAGCCCAACTTGTTAAGGGAATATTCCATATTGGATTGCCCCGCACAGAGCCATAGGTCGCCCACCAACAGATTGTCCAAAACCAGTTTCTCCCCCCTGTCATCCTGGATCTTGAGTTCAAAAGGCCCCCCGGCGGCCAGGGGCCGGATATCCACTTCCCATGTCCCGTTCCTGTCGGCATCCACCACATATACCTGGTCCGCAATGCCCACCGTTAGGGTGGCTTTGGGACGGGCCTTTCCCTTTATGGGAATGTTCACATCCCGCGGCAATACCATATGGGAGGAAAAGATAGGGGGCAAGGTTATCTGGGCACTCGCCCATAAGGGCAGGAGCACCGCAATTGACAATAAGATCTTTAAAGCTGTTTTCATCATGACCAATTTATTTTTTCCATCCTTTTTCGATTTCTTCCAAGGTTCTTCCCTTGGTTTCAGGGATTACCCTATACGTAAAGACCCATAGGAAAATAGCGTTGACCATGAACAACCAAAAGGTATGGGATGGTCCAAGGTCGCTCAATAGCATGGGGGTGAACTGGGATATCAACATGACCCCTATCCACAGGACCATCACACATATGGACATGGCCACACCCCGTACCTTTGTCGGGAAGATCTCCGAGATCATCACCCATGGAATTGGACCCAACGAGGATGCAAAGCAGGCTACAAATCCCAATATGAATATGAGCAGCCAAGGTCCCTCAAGGGCGTTGAACCGATATAGCCCCCCAATGACAAGCAAACAGATGATCATTCCCATTATTCCCCACAACAGCAGTTTTTTCCTTCCGGCCCTATCGATGTACCTGATCGCCACAAAGGTGAAAATGGAATTTATCAGGCCGATCAACACCGTCTGTATCAGGGCGGAATCCACACCAAAACCAGCGGATTTCAATATTTCCGGGGCATAGTACATAATGGCATTTATCCCTGTGATCTGTGAAAAAAGTGCCAGCACGATCCCGATCGTGATCGCTGTCCGGAACCCTTTCTCAAACAGTTCGGACAGCTTGCCCTTTTCCTGCTGGAGGGCACCCTGTATTTCCCGATGGATCTCGATCGCCTCTTCCTTGGGGTTCAATTTCCCCAAGATCCTGAGGGCAGCGACATTGTCCCCGTTTTTGGAAAGCCATCGCGGACTTTCGGGCACAAAGAACAGGGCACCTAGGAACAATAGGGCCGGTATGGCCTCAGAGCCCAACATATACCGCCAACCGTATTCGATGTTCCAGGCCTCGTCCCCCGACTGCGCCACCAAATAATTACAGAAATACACAATGATGATCCCCATAACTATGCCCAATTGGTACAGGGAGACCAATGCGCCCCGCTTCCCCGCCGGGGATATCTCCGAGATGTACAAAGGGGAAAGCATGGATGCGGCACCTACGCCCACACCACCGATTATCCGTGCAATGACCAAGAGCGTGAAACTTGGGGCGAACAAACAACCTATGGCGGACAGCGCAAAGAGCAGGGCCGTTAGGATCAATGCCTTTTTCCGACCGATACGGTCCGCCACATAGCCTGCCGTCAACGCACCGATCACACAGCCCAAAATGGCACTGGACACAGCCCACCCCTTTAACGACGGGGTCAATGAAAATTTCGATTCCATAAAACCGATGGCCCCGGATATCACTGCCGTATCATACCCGAATAGAAATCCCCCCAAGGCCGCGATAGCCGTAATCTTGTACAAATAGTTGTTGGTTTGTATCGTTGCTTCCATGTTCCGTTACTGATTATATCCCTGTTTTACTGATTTCCTGCTTTACGTTGGATTGTACCACCATAGCCGTACCCTCCCCCAAATTCTCGATCTTATAGCTTCCTGTCGCCGCAGGGACCACAAAGGTCTCCGCATAATGTACATCCATGCTCCGGCCATTGGCGGTCACCCTTATTTTCGTGCCTTCCACCAAATTGAGGATATGGCACTGACCATCGGTCTCCACGGTCATCCCCCCAATAAATTCAAATCTATGGATCTCATAGAAATGCTTCGGGTGGGTGGGCAACTTCACTTTTTTCCATCCATCGCCCGATAGGACGACCTCCGGTCTGGAGATATACTCCGCTTCCACGCGATCCCCCTGACAGTCCATGTTCAGGTTGGCCACACCGCGTTCAATGTTCAAGGGCCTCGGCCTTCCATCCAGGTCCAAGCGCATCCAGTCGTACATCTTAAAGGTGAAAATATATGGGGTACTGCTGATCTCCAGTACCAAATTTCCAATGCCCGAACAATGTACGGTCCCGTTTGGGATAAGGAAAAGATCGTGTTTTTTTGCATCAAACGTTTGTACGTAATCCTCCACGGGCATGGGTTCTGCCCGATCATGGCTCTCTTCCAAGGCCTGGCGGAACTCCTCTTTTCGGACCCCTTCCCTAAATCCCAGATAGACCTGTGCCCCCGGTACGGCATCTAGGATATAGTAGGTTTCGTCCTGCGTGAAGTTTTCCCCGAAATTCTCCCGCATATATGCCAAAGTGGGATGGCACTGCAGGGATAAATTCTGTCCGTTCACCGTATCGAGGTAATCGAAGCGGATCGGAAATTCCGTGCCAAAAACCTCAGCAGCCTTCCCCAATATGGCCTGATGGTCATGGAACATCAAAAAGTCGAAAGAAACCTCCAACCGGATCCCGTTCTTGGAGAGGACGATTCCGTTCTCGGGAGCGATCAATTCAAAGGACCATGCATAATTTGGGACATTTTGGGCCAGCTCACCGAATCTTTTCTTCATCCAATCACCGCCCCAAACCCCCGGTGAGAACCAAGGTCTTGGTCTAAAGGCATGGGAGGAAAGTTCTTGGAGGCCATTTCTCAAGGTCTCTCCCGTACACCAGGTGACACTGTCGCCGAACTGTCCATCCACAACAAGATCAATGTCCTTCAACAGCCGTTGTTTATGCCTGTTAAGAACAGGCCAATCGATAAAGTACATCCGTTTATATTGTTGTTTTTGGTCGGGTACCATGATATTCCCCAAATTGGCAACCTGTCCCGCCCTGGAACGGAACTGTATCTCGTTTTTGGGGATATCCACGTAAACAACGGTTCCCCGTTGCCCGCTCAAAGTGGCGCCCGGGCCGTAGACAATGTTCAGGACACCTTCCGTAGGCCGGATCGATTTCAGTTTATCGCTATCGAAAAAGTCTTCCAGGTCCCCTGGGTAGATCTTTCCAAAAACCGGATCCCCGCCCCCCAAAAAAGGCGCTACCATTTTCTCTATGGCGGCAACATCCTTGTACGCCGAGGCTATATCGTAATTGATATGTTCCACGTTCCTTTGTTGCAGTTCCGCTGAAAGCTGGGCCATGAACTCTTCCCAATATGCCCCCATATAGCCATCTATGAGAACGCATCCTTTTTTGGGGAGTTCATCGGCCAAGGTATCCACCCCCATGGAAACGGTTCCTGTTGTTATCTCAAAAGAGGGGTAGACCGTATAACCTTCATCCTTTCTTGACTCATCTGCCCGCATGGGCATTACATACTGCTCCGTTTTTCTCTTTGCGCTCAATTTACTCTGTTTAATGGTTAAATGTATGACGGCACCCAATATGGCCGCATGGGCCGTGCCTTTTGTTATTCTAATATTTTGGGGGACTGTAAAGCAAGCTTCGAAAGCCTTGCCGAACAGGTGATAGCTTTTTGATATGCTTCCACCAATGACGAGGACATCAGGGCGAAATGCCCTTGAAAGTTCTTGCATGACCTCACCGAGGTGCCGTCCATACCTTTCAAAGATCTCCCTGGCCTGCCGCGAGGTATCCGCTTGTTCCGCAATCTGCCTAACATTATCCGCGGACCTGCCGAAGGTCTTGGAAAACGTGTCCAGGAACCATCGTGTGGAGATCCAGTCCTCCACGCTTTTGCCCTTGAACGGCAGATGGTAGATATTGCCCCCTTCCGGAACGCCATCGCCCTCGGTGGCCACTTTTCCGTCGACCACAAATCCCGATCCGATCCCCGTTCCCAATGTCACCCCCATGACCTTACCGTCACCGAGCTTGTTGGCATAGGTTTCCCCCAGGACAAAACTGTCCGCATCATTGAGGCAGGTTATCTGTTCCGAAGATTCCAGGATATCCTGTAAATGGGCCCACAAAAAGAGCTTGAGGTTGACCCCGAACAGGGAATCGTACTTGTTGAGCCCCCGGATATGTGAAACCCCATGGTCATAATCAAATGGGCCGGGGACGGATATACCGATCCCCATGACCGGTGCCCGGAACCCTTCGATGGTCCCCCTTATGGATGAGACCAACGGGTCCAATATTGCCAGGGCAGGAAGCCCACTGTCCACGGGAAAGCGTTCCACGGTCTCCGTGAGCAAACGCATTTCCAAGGTATCGACAATACCCATGGCATAATGACTGCCCCCGATATCGATACCTAGATAATATCTTTTTTTGTCCTGCATAAAACCTTTACTCCTGTTTGGTGTTAAACTCTATTATGGCATTCCTGGGCAGAACAACGTTCCTAGTGGATTGGGACAGGTACCCCTCTCCATTATGGAATTCCATTTTTCTCCTTTTCCCGTTTTCAAGGACCATAATGGCCGATCGTACCTGCACCGGGACCTTAACCATATCTTCCATATCATTTTTTGTCCGATGGACTATAAGGCTGTCACCGTTTATGGAGGAAACCAACAATTCCCCCCCAGCCCCCATGGCCCGGGCCAGTGCACGTGCGTTTCCAGGGACCAGAAACCCGGAGTCCCCATGGTCCATGGGACTGAAGTTCCCGGTACCGTCCCCTTTCAGTACAAGGCCCAAAAAAGCATCGTTTTGACCATAGCCCACTTCGTAATCGTAAAAATTGCCCGTAAGGACCACATCCAGGTTTCCGTCCCTGTCCAGATCCACGACCGTGGACCCCAAGATGGGCGCCCATTGGGCCCGTCGGGGCAAGGCTTTTATTTGGAAGCCGTGTCCCCCAAGGTTTTCCACATAAACACTTTCCAATCGCTGCACCTCCCTTTTGACCGGGTTGCTTTCCATGCTATCCGAAAGAATATCCCCGATCTGGGCATCGGCATAGGAACGGTAGTATTTGTACTTGCCCTTGATGCCAAACATCTGTTCCGCCAACAGGTCCCTGGATGCCATCGGATAGCTTTCCATGGACCCATCGGCACTCCGGGCATACTGGGAAATCAACGGATCGATCTTGCCATCCTTGTCAAAATCCCCGACATACAATTCCAAGGGATGGTCCTTGGACGCACGGTAGACACTGTTCAAACCCTGGTTCCCGATGATGTAATCCACATCCCCGTCATTGTCAAAATCCCCTCCGTTTATACTGTTCCACCACCCTGATGAATCAGGGAGCAAAACCTTTTCAAAACCTCCTTTCCTTTGCAGGTACAAGGTAATGGGCATCCATTTTCCAACGACCAAAAGGTCCATCCGATCGTCGTTGTCCACATCGGTCCACAATGCTGCGGTGACCATTCCCAATGCCTGTTCGCCCAGCAGTTCACGGGTCACATCCGTAAACCTTCCCCCATTGTTCTCCAAGACATAGCTCTTGGGCGCCACCCCATAACTTCCCGGAACCACCATGCCCCCGACAAATAGGTCCAGATCCCCGTCTTGGTCATAATCCGAGGCCACCACGCAGCTTCCACTGGTATTGATGGTGGGCAGGGCATCATCGGACAAGGTCAGGTTGCCCTCACCGTCATTGGTGTAGAGCCGGTCCTGGTAATAGCCCGGTTTCATCAGGGAGAATTCGGAACCACCGCTGACCACATACAGGTCATTGTCCCCATCATTGTCGGCATCGAACCACAGGCTTCCCGTATCCTCGTGTTCCACGTCCATGGCCAAGGTATCGGCCATAAACCGTCCCCTCCGGTCCTGGATGAACAACCGACCTGGAAAGCCGTGCGATCCCCCGATGTAAAGATCATCCAGACCATCGCCATCGGCATCGGCGACCGCAAGGGAAGGCCCGTTACTGGAAAACTTTTGCGGGATAAGGGGCTCAATGTCAAAATCCGAAAAAGGAATCTCTGCATGTTTGTAAGGGATGATCCCAGAGACCCTGGCCAATGGCCGCTCCCTTTCGGCATCGCCGAAGGGCAAGGGCATTTCGGAAGCATTGGAATAATCGAGGGACAAAGTGCCATCCATGGGTGGATTGCCGTAAGACTCCCTTTTCCCGTCCGGCCATACCACCACAAGACTGTCCGGTCTTTGGCGGTCCCCAAATGCAAAATAGGCTTTGGGCGCCACACTGGACTGGAACCCCCTGGACGTATGGTTCTCGGAAAACTGGAGGGAACCACCCGAATATGCCCATACCTTGGCCCCTATCCCGTAAGGGTTGCCCTGGGGGCCCTTGAAATTGAGTTCTAGAAAGTGGGCCTTACCGTTCTTGGCCTGGGCCGACATGTTCTCCAGCAAGCCCGCTTTTTCATTGATGTTGTTGGTGACAATGTCCAGGTCACCGTCATTGTCCAGATCGGCGTAAACGGCACCATTTGAGAATCCGGGGGATTCCGGGGCCCAGGTCCTTGAGGTGTCCCCAAATTCCAATCCGCCCCTGTTCCTGAAAAAATAGTTTTGGAGCGGGACCTCAGGCAGCCTGTTGATACTGGCCAGGTATATACTGTCCGCTTCCTCCCTTGTCCTGAACCTGAACTGTTTCCTCCGATATACAATGAAGTCCAGGTCCGTCATATCCTTAAGGTAACCGGTGGTGATGAACATGTCCTTTTTGCCGTCCCGGTCAAAATCCGCCATCAACCCACCCCAGCTCCAGTCAGTGGCACTGATGCCCATCAACTGGCCCACCTCGCTGAAAGGAACCTGTCCACCATTGTTCAATTGGAACGTGTTTCGCATGTATTGAGGCTGGTAGCCCAAACTTTTACTGAATTCAAAAAGGTTGTGATTGGGCTTGTTCAACATCAGTTTTCTACGCCGGTTATCGGAAGGCAGCATGTCCAACACCAAGATATCGGCCAGGCCATCATTGTTGATATCGGCAATGTCATTCCCCATACCGTTATGGCTTTGGTGGGCGATGAGCTCCTTGGAGCGGTCCGCAAAGGTGCCGTCCCCTTGGTTGATATAAAGGATATCATTGGAAATAAAGTCGTTGGACACATAGATGTCCGGATATCCATCTTGGTCGAGGTCGCTTATACCGACGCCAAGGCCGAACCCTTCCACGGTGATCCCCGCTTCCTGGGAAACATCGGTGAAGACCGGGTGACCCAGCGGTCCCGTACCATCATTTCGGTAAAGTTTATCCGTGCTCTCGGATTCACCGTTCAATTTACGCGGCACCGGATTGTTCATTCCTGTCGTCTGGTGCATATGGTTGAGCAAGTACATGTCCAGGTCACCGTCGAGATCATAATCAAAAAAGGCGGATTGCGTGGAATACGAGGGATCCGCCAACCCATATTCCCGGGCCATTTCCCTAAAGGTGCCGTCCCCTTGGTTGATGTAGAGCAGGTTTTTCCGCAGTCCGGGGTCCATATGCCCCGACCGGCACACATAAATATCCAGCCAACCATCGGTGTTGATATCCACCATGACAGCCCCAGTGGACCATCCCATGGATTCCACGCCAGCTTCCTTGGTCACGTCCCTGAACTCCATCCCCCCTTGGTTCAGGTACAATCTATTGGAAACCTGGTTTCCCGTAAAGAAAAGGTCGTCCCGACCATCGTTGTCGATATCGCCCACTGCGACACCCCCGCCATTGAAATAGTATATATAATTGAGGATGTTCAGATCATCGTCCAAGGGAAGGTCGTTTGAAAAATGGATCCCCGATGTTTCTGCCCGGACCGGTCGGAAGAGGTATTCCCCCTCCTTGGTGCCGTTTGTGCAGGATGGGCACAAGGTCAACATCACAAAAGACAAAATCCCCAATGTCACTTTTTTTCTTTCCATTGCCGAACACTCCTTTTGGTGGAGGTACCTTTGTTGCATATCTAGATCCGTTCAATTTTGGATTCCCCAAAGGGTATTGGGTTCGGGCCCAAGTTCCAGTATGAGCTCTCCCCCCTTCTGAAAATCACCATGGGTGAACCAAAAGGTCCCAAGTTCCTTTTGGTTCAGCGTGGCACGCTGGATGTACATGTTCCCCTTGCTGTTGCCCAGGGTTCTGATGGTGAACTCCCTTCCTTGGTAATAGTCCCTATTCAACTTGATGGCGACCTCATCAAAGACAGGGCTGGTAATTTCGTATCTGGGCGTGGTCGAATTGTTTCCCGTCACACTGAACAGCCCCATGGACATCAGTGCGCTTACCCCGCCCATCTGTCCCTGGTCCTCATCGTGCCCACCATAGCCCTGGTCAACCGTCGTGGCCCCATAGGCCTGTTCGTTCACCCTTCTCACCCAATATTGGGTGAGCCATGGTTTGGCCACATGGCTAAAAACATGGGCATTGGAACATCCCGGTTGATTGGCATAGCTCACATAACCATCGGAATATCCGAACACGAAATCCTCGGGGGCAGCTTGCTCAAAGGCAAAGTTGAGCTTGTCGGCCAAGACCTCGTTGCCCCCCATGAGCCTTGCCAGTTCGGGGATGCCATGGGACACCGACCAGGTACCCTGCCAGGCATTGGATTCCACCCAACCCTGCCCGGAGAGCGGATCGGTATGGAGCCAGTTCCCCGATCTGTCCTTGGGCAACAGCAATTTTAGGTCGGGATGGAACAATTTGGTCCAGCCCCCTGCCCTTTTTGAGAAATAGGCATGCTCCTTTGCCTTGCCCAGCCTCTTTGCCATCTGGGAAAGTGACCAATCCTGAAAAGCCCATTCCAAGGTCTTTCCGGCATTATCGGGGCAATAACCGTTCTGGATATAAAATTCAAGGTCCTCCACGGAGTCGCTCATCATGCCCCCCGGCATATGGTTTCGTTTCATTGTCTCAAAGGCGTGCTCGGGATCGGTCTTTGTCATCAAGCCCTTCATGTAAGTGCTCACCAGCATATTGGTGGCGGGATTGCCCGTCATGATAAAGGAATATCCCCCCGCTATGCCCCCCCTGGGCAATAGGCCGCCATTGTCGGCATACTGGACCAACGAGGCCGAAAAATCATCCAATATCTCTGGCCAGGCCAACCCCCATAGTATGTTCAAGTTCCATTGGGTGAGCCAAAGGGCATCAAAATTGTACATGTTGAACCTTGGCCTACCCTCCCCGTCCTTCGGCAGCGTTCTGACCTTCAAACGGGCCTTCGTAAAGTTCCCCTGTCGCTCTCCTTGGGTATAGTCCGGGTAGTCCCCGCTCACATCGTTCAGTATCCTCCGACCCAACAGTACGTGCCACAGATCTGTATAGAACTTGACACGTTGTCGTTCCGTTCCGCCCTTTACCTTTATCCTTCCCAACTTTTCCTCCCAAACACGGAAGGCATCTTCCCTATATCGGTCAAAATCCCAGTGCGGGGCCTCGACCTGAAGGTTCTTGCGCGCGTTTTCCACCGAGGTATACGAGATCGCGACCTTCATTTGGATCTCGTCCCCGGCATTGACACGATAATTGGCCATGACCCCCGTGGTCGGTGCGTTCCAATAACTTTGCGTGATCCCCGCAAATACCAGCGAATCCCTCCGGGTCATGGTATCCGACCCTTTGATGGAGGCAATATGGTCGTATTTCTCCTTATCCTTCCATCCGTCCAGGCTCTCAAAAGGTTGGTCGAACTGGATGACGAAAAATACCTTGACCCTTTCCGGACCTCCCCAGAACCTGCCGGCCGAGTCAAAGGAGCCTTCCAGCTCATTTTGGCCCACCTTGCGCACATCCGCATTGATCATGGTAGAGTTCCCCAGATACCCGCCCAGGTTGGCCAATATCGCCGCCTTGTCCGCTTGGGTATAGGTAAAGCGATAGATGGTGGTGCGCTTGGTACTGGTCAGTTCGGTCCATACGCGGTGTTTTTTCAGGTACAGGCGCTGATAGCCCGGCATGGCGATCTCATCATCATGGCTAAAACCGGATTTCCAGCCCCCATCCCCCAAGGTGGGATCGATGTTTCCCTTCGTGGGCATGATCTGGATCCCCGAAAGGCACCAGCCATGGATCTGTCCAAAGCCCAGTACCTCCGTGGAATTGTAATTGTACCCGCCGCCATATTGGTTCTTGTTACGGGTGATCGGGGCAGCGGCCACCATTCCCATGGGATATGCGCCCGGAGTGAAGAAGAAGTACCTTCCCTTGGCGGACTCCACAAACGGGTTTACCCAATGTACCGGGTTCTGGCTATCCTCCGGTGACGCCAATACCTCCATTTCGGAAAGCCCCAGGTCGAGCCCCTCACCGTCAGTGACCTCAAAGCGGACCCATTGCACCGTTTTGGAAGGGAATTCCACCCTCTTGGCATCGCCATTATTGGGAATGGCGTTCACACGTATCTCCGAACCATCACTGAATATGAGCACCCCTCCCGCGGTGTGCTCTTCCAGACTGGGGCGGTCATAGATCACAATGGCATGGATGCTCCTGGGCCTGTCCCATTCCATTGAGACCCAGGGCAACCTATTGGCGCCCCACGCCTTTCGCTCACCCACACAGGCCCACTCGCCCTTCCCATCCAACCGGATTATTCCATCGGCCAGCTTGGAGGCCTCGTTACCCTCCAACTGGGAGGACACCCTTAAACGGGCTTGGCCTGCAATATTTTCCGAAGCAAAAATGGTCGTTGTGCAGCCCAGGACAGCGATAAGGGCAAAGATGGCTTTTAGACCGTCCATAAGATTTTTTTTCATATCAATAACCGGGGTTCTGTGTCAGTTTTGGGTTGATGTCCCTTTCACGTTGTGGAACGGGGAGCAAATAATGTCTGGGCGCCACGGGTACCTCAGGCTTGGCCTGCGAAACCTTTTCCTCCAACTTGCCGAACCGGACAAGGTCGAACCATCTATGGCCCTCCCAGGTAAGTTCCTTTTTACGCTCTTCCAGGATGGCCTCCCTAAAATCCTCGTACCCCATGGCGGTCAGGTCCGGAAGCACCTCACGCTCCTCCCCGTCAGCAAACCTGGCCCTTCTCCTTACCTGGTTGATGGCATCCAGTGCCTCAGGGGTGCTCCCACTGTTCATCTCGTTAAGGACCTCAGCGTACATAAGGAGGACATCCGCGTAACGGATAAGCTGAAGGTCATTGTCCGTGTTGTTCACCAAGGGCTCCGCTTCCCTGTCCCAATACTTTACGATGTAAGGGGTATCAAACTCCACCAGCTCCCCGTCGATGACATCTTCGGTCATAAAGGTGACCTCCTTTCTTCTGTCCCCGTCTTCAAAGGAATTGTACAGGGCCGTGGTAGGGATCTCCAGCCCCCCTCCATTGGGCAAACCGTCATAAACGCCCCCGGGAAGTGTCCGGAACACCAGGTGCCCCCCTTCCCAAAGCGTGGAGAACAGGTCCGTCCCTTCCAAAAAGCTGATGGCGAACAGGACCTCTTTCCCATTGTTGTTTTCTATTTTGAAGACATCGGCATAATCTTCCCAAAGGCCGAACCGACCGCTTTTGATGATCTCCTCCAACTTGGTCTTGGCCAATTGGAGGTCTTCCCCCTGCTGAAGGGCGGCCTTCGCCATGTATGCTTTCGCCGACCAAAGGGTGGGCCTTCCGTTGTCCACTCCGGTCTGTTCGGAAGGGAGACTGTTTTCGGCCACCGACAGGTCCGAAAAGATCTGGGCATAGACCTCATCGATCGGGGACCTTGCCAGGTAGGCACTTGAGGTGAACACTGTCTGTGGCTCCAGTTGCAATGGCACTTCGCCAAAGAAACGGACCAATTCAAAATAGAGGAGTCCCCTCAAGAAATAAGCCTCTCCCAACAGAGCCTCCTTGGTCTGCCCATCCATATCCACATCAGGAATATTGGCAATGGCCATATTGGCCGCATTGATCCCCAAATAAATATTGGACCAAATCTCCAATACCACGGTGTTCTCCGGGGTATGGACCATTGCTGAAAGTTGGTTGTAGCCATCCCCCCGATTAAAACTGGTCTCACCTTCATCGGACAACAGGGCATTGACCGTCCAATAATTGGCAAAGTACAGCCCATTGGAGTTCAATGTCTCGTCGTAAGTGGCCCCTAGGTGTCCATAGATGCCATTGATGGCCAATCTGACATCCTGTTCCGTCTGGTAAAAGGTGTCCTCGGTATAAAAGGTCTTCGCTTCCTCATCCAAGGCACTCTCACAGCCCAGCATCAAAACCAGGGCGGCGAAGTAAATTCTATATTTTTTGAATGGTTTCATGATCTTGATTTTTTAAAAGTTCACGTTAAGACCCAGGATAAAGGTTCTAGAGGTCGGGTACCCCCCAAAATCCGCCCCGGCACTGAGGTTATTGTTCTGTCCGCCAAAACTCACCTCGGGGTCCACCCCGCTATAATCCGTTATGGTGAACAGGTTCTTTCCCGTGAGGTACAACCTGAGCTTGTTGATCTTCATCCTGGACAGGAACTCGGTCGGCAGGGAGTAGCCCAAGGTGACCGATTTCAGTCTCAGATAGGAGCCGTCCTCAACGTAATGGTCGGAAAAGACGATGTTCCTGGAACCATCTGCCGCCCTGGTATAGGTGTTGCTTGGGTTTTCCGGGGTCCATCGATTGGAGAATGCCTCCAGTAGGACATTGCCCTGGCCGTTCAGGTTTTCAAGGTTTATCCTGTTAAAGTTGGCGATTTCGTTGCCATACACCCCTTGCATGAAGATATTCAGGTCCCAATTCTTCCATGTCAGCGTATTGTTGAGCCCGAAGGTATATTCCGGAATGGGATTGCCTATAAAGGTCCTATCGTTATCGGCATCGATGACCCCATCCCCGTTCAGGTCCTTATACTTCCGTTCCCCTGGCGTAAATGTGTCCGTTGCGAACAATGGCGTGGTTTCAGGGTCATCGTCCAATTGGATGATCCCATCCGAGACATAACCATAAAATGCCCCTATCTCACCACCTTCCACGAGCAATTGCCAATTGGTGATGCCCAAGATCCCATAACCTGTCGGAATATTGTCCAGGCCGGCCAAATCCAGGATCTTGTTCTTGTTGTAGGCCCCGGTAATGTTCATGTCCCAATTGAACTCCCCTTTGAACAATTGTGCATTGATGCCCAGTTCAACACCTTGGTTGCGCACACTCCCGGCATTGACCATGCTTTGGATATAACCGGTTTGCGAGGGCACTTGCAACTCCAACAACAGGTCATCCGTGTTCTTTTGGTACGCATCAATGGTGAGGCCCAAACGGTCATCAAAGAAACCAAGGTCCAATCCAATGTTATATTGCTCCGTTTTTTCCCATTTCAACGCACTGTTGGCCGGTGTACTGGGCAATTGTCCGACCACCTCGTTATCATTGAAGGAATGATAGGTAGCTTTAAAGGTGGACTGTGCAGAATACGGTGCGATGGACTCGTTCCCTATGATCCCATAGCCCAATCGCAGCTTGAGATAAAGTCCGGAATCCCTGAGAAAATCCTCCTCGGAGACGTTCCATGCAAAAGCTCCGGACGGGAAAAAACCAAATTTATTGCCATCCCCAAACTTGGATGAACCATCAATACGGGAAGTGGCCGTAAAAATGTATTTGTTGTCCAATATATAATTGGCCCGTCCAAAGTAGGAGATCAATCTCGATTCTATGATATTTGAGGAAACCCCGGGATTCAAGCCAAGCCCCAAATTGTTGGAACCAAAATTTTCCGTGGGGAAACCCAATGCGTTCCCTGAAAGCGATTCAATGGAAAAATCCTGCCACGAGGCACCTATCAACGCGTTCAGTCGATGCCTATGGTTGAACGTATTGGTATAGTTCAAGGTCGACTCCGCCAAATAACTGGTGGCCGTGTTCTTCCCTTGTGCGGCAAAGGCCCCCGGGGTATTCCCGAAATCTATTTCCTCCGTCCTAAAATAGGACTGTTCATTGATGTTTACATCCACACCCAGGGTGGTCTTCAACTGTAGGTTTTTGGCCAGGTCCCATTTAATGGCCAAGTTGTCCAATATCCTGGAGGCCTTTCCCTTGTTTTCGGTCAACATCTGATAGGCGACCGGGCTAGGGTAGTTCGCGATCTGTTCCTGGATGTTGTCCACATCGTTGACAAAGGTCCCATCGTCCTGGACAATGAAATTGCCCTTGGTATAATTTCCATCGGGATCAAAAACAGGAAGCATAGGGTTGAACTGGTACGCCCCGGTTATGATACTGCTGGCCACCTCGGACCCCCCTGAGGTCTCGGTCCTGGCCGTATTGAAATCGGTCCTGTTCAAACTCAGGGAGTTTTCTATGGACAATTTTTCCGTGGCTTTAAAATCGAGGTTTACCCTGAAGTTGTACCTTTTAAAATCCGTTTTGATCACGATCCCTTCCTGATCCAGGTAGGAACCGGAAATAGCGTACTTTATGTCCTGGTTCCCTCCCTTTATGGAAAGGTCATGGCTTTTGGTAATGGCGGTCCTGAAAATTTCATCTTGCCAATCCGTACCTGCGCCAAAAACGGATGGATCTGTATAGAGCCTTGGTTCCCCGGAACCATTGTATCTGGATTCATTGACATAGAACGCAAACTGTGAGGCATCCAGGAGATCAAGTTTTTTAGTGACCTTACTGACCCCTACATAGGTATCATAATTGATTTGTGCATCCCCGTTCAGCCCCCGCTTGGTGGTAATGATGATCACCCCGTTGGCACCCCGGGATCCATAGATCGCCGTGGCCGAGGCATCCTTCAACACATCAATGGATGCAATATCGTTGGCACTTAAAGTGGCAAGGGCATTGATCGAAGGTCCCTCGGTCACACCCGCAGACAGGTTGTCACTGTTGTTGTCCACAGGGAAACCGTCAATGACATACAAAGGTTCATTGCTTGCATTGATGGAGCTACTTCCCCGGATCCTCACCGAGGTGGCCCCTCCCGGTTGACCGGAGGTCTGGGTCAACAACAGACCGGAGACCCTCCCTTGCACAAAATCATCGGCCGTAGTGGAACGTACCGCTTCCAAATCTTCTGATTTTATGGAGGCAATGGACCCCGTAAGGTCCTTCTTGGTCGTGCTCCCGTAACCAATGATGACGACTTCGTCCAATTCATTGACATCCGTCCTCAAGGCCACATTGATGGTGCGCTGATCGCCCACCAAAACTTCCCGGGAAGCAAAACCTTGATAACTGAAGACCAGGGTCACCTCCTCGTTCGGGACCTCAAGGACATACTCCCCATCAAAGTTGGCCGAGGCCCCTATGGCCCTTCCCTTTACCACCACATTGGCACCGGGCAACGGAAGACCATCGTCTTCAGCGGTAATTACACCTTGGACCGTAATATTTTGTGCAAAGGCCACGAGATTGCCAAGCACCAATAAAATGACAACAAGGCCTTTTGTTCTGTTTTTCATAATCGTCATGTTTTAATTCGTACAGTTGGCAATTAATTGAAAGTCCTCCCCCGTATCGGGATCCTTGACCTCGACATCCCCATTTTCATTGATAAAACTGAAGGTAATGTCCGTGATCTCCTGATTCGGCCCGACCTCGAACAGCTGTCTCGGCCAAATGGATATTTCCCATTGGTCATCGCCCACAACGCGCATTTTAGTACGGTCGGAAGCATCACAGACCACGACCTGTTCCCCGTCAACGACGGCCTTGGCACACAGGTAGACGTCGGTAGCACCGGCAAGGGAGGTCGACTCCCCTTCAGGGCCTTTGGTGGCATCAAAGCCGATATGGATGATATCTTCGTAGGTATACTCCGTAGGCTGGAAGGTCACCGGGAAGGGAAGTGGCCCGCACAGATCGATCACCGATCCGGTACCGCCCGTCACTTCCATGCAAGGGGTGAACCAGATATCCGTTTCCCCTTGGGTAATACCGTATCCGGAGGTCCCCACGATATACCCCAATTGGGTCTTCATGTTCTCCGTACCGACATCCATCGAGAGTTGGATCTGCCCGGAGAAGTTCACCCCATTGGTCCCGGAAACGGTTTCGTCGGAAATGAACACCACCCACTCCACCAAACCGTAATTTTCACCGATTCCGGCGAGGTCGTAGATTGCGGGGGCATAATCCGGATCACTTTCGTTGGCCAGGCGCATGGTACCATTCCCATTGTCGGAGGTATACGATACCACGGCATTGGAAGCGATGTCCCAAGCTTCAGGGACCAATACACCAAATACAATATTATAGGACGCATCCTCGGAGGGCGCCACATCCACATCTATGGTCACATCCATGCGTTCCCCCACTCCGATGGAGGAAGGTTGGTTCACATTGGTGATGGTAATACACATGCTCAGCAACAAAAACAACAGGAAAAGTGCTTTGGGCCGGAACAGGATACGCTTTAGTTTGTTTAGTTTATTTTTCATCTCAGTGCGTGTTGGTTACCGGTTATTTACTTAATATATAGGTATAGGTATTTGATGCGCACCCCATGGGCACGATTACCGTCAGCTGATCACCACCTGAAAGCACGGCCCCTTGAAAAGAGAGGCTCGAACCATCGGAAAAATTGATCTTCGTGGGATAGACAGGATCGTCAAAGGACCAGCTCCCATTGTCCTCACCCAACACAAAGGGCACGGTCGGGCCGGACAAGGTGTAGGACGAGGGCAGCCCGTTCTCATAGGCCAACCGCAAGGAGAAAGATTGAAAATCCAGCAGGTTCGTAATATCGTTTCCGTTCTGCAGGACCTGGTCAATGGTCCAGTCACCTTCAATATCGGCAACGAACTCGGTAAACCCATCCGGGTTCTGTTCCGGGTCGTCATCACATCCCGACAGGGCCAGGACGGACAAAATCAAAATCAATCGTAAGCGTTTCATAAATACACAGTTTGATAGATGGTTTGGACAACGGTCCATGGCCATGGCCACGACCGCAAATGGAAAACGGCGGGAGAGAGGGCACAGCTTTGCACCCTCATCCCACCATATTCCATTTTAGAATTAAAATCAACAATTCAAATAATACTAATTAAACACACTCCCATTGAAACGCCCTTCCAATTCCAAAGGGCGATAAGGCCGGGCCCTATAATATGTTCATATGTTCATACATATGGTCAAATATAGCCATAAATTGCATATCCCCAAATTAATCTGTAAATTTTTTATTGTTTTACCATTCTAATGGATTCTGATTGTCGATAGCTTAAATCCAACAAAAAACAATATTACTAGATATCCATGGAAAAGGTCCGGAAATCGCTTGCCATCATCACCCAAACGACATTATGTTTATATGTTCAAACATTTAAAAGGGCGGTCCATTTGGACAAGATCGATCACCCTTGTGGGATTCCATGTACAACAGGCCGATAAAACCGGATATACCTAACCGGCCTTCCGTTTATATAAACCCAATTTTGGAAGGAGCCATAGATCTGTTTGCGGTTTTCGGAACACCACCTCCCCCATAACGGTAAATCAATGACAGCACCTGTCCATAACGTAATGTGGCAAAAGGGCCAAGCGGGGCATTGACCTCCTTACCACCTAAAAGCTCCGGCCATCAGCTCTATCTCCGCATTTTTTATTCCTATTTCTTTAGCTACGGTTTCCCAGTCCTTAACTACCGACAGGACTTCGTCCAAAATAGTATTCATCTCTTCTTCGCTCAGGCGAAAATATTCGCCCACGCTTCTCGCCAAATCAAAGTCCAGGGCATTATCGTCCATATCGATATTCAGGGAAAGCCCATCCTTTTCGATGGATGGGTTTAGATCGTAGGCCGGGGATAATACCCAGCCCTTGGCCGTCAGTATAAACCCGTGATTGCGCAGGTGGTCGTCCGTATTGGAAATCGCAATATTGAATACAATGCGCCGCCAAAGCTGGTGTAGGTTGGCTTCCACATCCACACCGTGATTCTCCATAAACTCGACAATTTCAAGATAACTTGGCAAGGTATCTTTTATCGAACCTTCGGTGTTCCCGGTCATCGTCATTGCCGAGACAAAATGTATCCGTTTATTATGTTTCCTATCAAATCGTTTGGTCAGGAAGGCATGGTATTGGCCACTGATCCTCTCAACCTTGGATACTGCCATTTCTATACCCGAAGCTATGGCCAATCGATAGGCCAAAAACTCCCATAGCGCTTTGTCAATGGTGTCCCTTTTTGATGGAAACTTGGCAATCCATAGATTTTTTTGCACATCGAAAACATTGGCTTTGGGTCTGGCACCGCCCAACGAAGACCCGGGTGCGATTAAAACCGAAATCCATTTTCTGATGGCTTCACTTTGATCATCACCTTCCAGTTGTTTAGCGGCTTCCTGCAAATCTCCCAGCGAAGACCAGGGCGGTGTCGGGGTATGGGCATCATTGTCCAGAAAAGGACCGCTCAAATCCGTTTTAAAGCGCAAGGCACCCATGCGGCTTTCATCAAATACACCAAGCAAATAATCCAGCTCATAAAGGGTCTTCGGTCTTTCGTTGTTCGCCCTTGCATCTTGTGCCGCCCTAGGCTTCATCAAGGTCTTGCCCCAAGTGTCCGGCATGCTGTCCAAGAATATTCCAAAATTCTCTTTGTTGGTAGGAAACTGGGGGGCGGAATAGAATTCAATATCTGGTCAATATCTGGGTCCAATAAGGGTTGTGCATCCGTTCTTAACCAATCTTTGTCATATTCAAAACCAAAAGCTTTCTTTCCTTTGGCAAAATGTGCGGATAGCGTACCTATAAGGGTCGGACCTTCCAAGCCGTCCCAGTCCGCAAAAACGTATATGTCAAATTTTCCTTCTGCCATCCTTATTACAGCAAATCCAAATCTTGTAATTTTCTGCCGAATACATCATTATTGGCCAACTTCAAAAAATCATCCTGAAGATTCATTACCCTAAGCACATTAAAATAGAGCCCAATGGCCACGGTCGGGTCCCCTTTTTCTATGCGATAAAGGGTGGCCCTGTGGATGCCCGCACGTTCCGATACCTGCCCTGTCGTGAGCTTTCTTCGCTTTCGTGCCAGCTTGATGTTCTCACCAATTTGGTCAAAAATCTTTTGATACTTTGGCAACACCACTGCTTTTCTTGATTTCATTTTGTTGTTAATTAGCGACATTTTATAGGGTATCTATAGAAGGGGTTCCATCGGACAAAGGAGATATGGACGACAGAGGCTGGATGTATAATTCCACACTTTTTGAGATGTACATCGCGGATACTTCAATGGATAATCAAGTATCGCCAGACTCGAAAGCATACCCGGATTTTCTTAAGAAATTCGATTCATTTTTGGATGTTTTCAAAAGTATGTCCCAGATCGGAGGTATAGAATTGGCACCATTCCCACTCTATTATAACCTTGAAAACACGTATGTTTTAAAGTTTTTGTTTCACAATATGCCTGATGGTATTGACCATGTGTCGATGTTTGCATCTGCACTCGATACCATCACTGACCTTTACCGAGAAAAAGAAGGTCAGTTGAAAAGTGCGATTGAAAAATTCCCATTCAATAAGAAACAATAAAAAACATTTAACTTTTTTAGATGACGGTTGGAAAGGAAATTACCAAGGAACACTGGAAAGATAGGGATTGGCGAGTAAAGAAACCACACATAATACTCAATCAGGACAACTTTACACACCGCTTTATCGTTGACTCCAATTGGGTACTTGTTTTTGACCATTTAGAAACAATGTTGATTCCACCTAATGGTGCATGGTAAACAAATGTCCGCAACAAGACCGAGAATTATATGGAACACGTCATAAGCAATGGCGCGGATGTTTCCCTTCCTTAGAAAAACAAAAAGAATACTAAGACTATTTTGAGACCACCATTCAAGCTGTCATCTTTGCCTATACTGCCCTAGAGGCCTTTGCAAACATATGTTTGCCAAATGGATGGGAATATCAAACAGAAGCAAATGCGGTGAAGACCGCATATATTAAAGAAGCCATGGAACGAAAATTTCTTCTTCGCCAAAAGTTTGAAAAAATAATACGTTCCATTTTAAATACTCCTGACCCTAGTCGAGAAAACCGGTGGATGTCCTTTACAGAACTTGAAAATCTCAGAAATGAAATAATGCACACCAAACAATCAAGGTCTGAAGAGCGGTATGCAAAGTTGCTTTCCCATTCTATTTTTGACATTATCAGCAACCATAAAACCATCATCCAATATTATGGCGGGCATATTGCGGATTATAAATCAGGGCTTCTTGAAGAATACCCATATGAATTTGGATACGATGATGTTATTCCTGGTTTAATGACCGACGAAGACTATAGGAAGTCACCCAAGTCTATTCGCAATATCAATTTAGATACACCTGATGAAGAGGAATGGCCAAAGGTCCTTGATCTCTTATAAACTAAGGCAATGTCAAAACGTTGCAAGAGTAAACAGGGATTAACAAGGATTTTTATTTCCATATAGGGTCCCACCCTGTTTATTGGGGGCATTTATTTACACCCATCATCCCCCAATTGTATGTTTGCCCGCTCTTTTTTCCATTTGGTCTATGAGCTGCTGCATGTCCTCCCCTATCTTATGCTCCAGTACCCTGGCATAGATCTGGGTCGTGGACAGTTTGGTATGGCCGAGCATTTTGGAGACGGTTTCTATCGGGACCCCATTGGACAGGGTCACCGTTGTGGCAAATGTGTGCCTGGCCGTGTGGAAGGATATGTTTTTATGGATGCCGCATGCCTTGGTTATTTCCTTTAAATATACATTGGTCTTTTGGTTGCTCAATACGGGCAATAACTTTCCGTGTACCAGCCTTTCATCACAGTCCTTATATTTTTCCAAAATTTGTTTTGCTCTGGGAAGCAGTGGAACCTTGACCGTTTCATCGGTCTTTTCTCTTTTCGTGTGTATCCAAAGGTTCCCATCTATCCCGAAGCGCAAATGATCCACATCCAGCGCCTTTACATCCCCATAGGCCAACCCCGTATAACATGAAAAAAGAAATGTGTCCTTCACCCGTTCATGGCCCCTTCCCGAAAATGTTGTTTCCTCAATGAGCCTTAGCTCACGTTCGGTCAAAAAGGTACGTTCAGTCTTCCTATATCGCTTCTTGTAATTGGCAAAAGGGTCTTTGTCCAACCATTCCAATCTCACGGCAAGATTCACCATTTTCCTCAACCGCTCCAAATGTTTCATGGCCCCGTTATTGTTGCACCTATTTCCCTTTTGTAGTTCGGGACCATTGATCAAATAACATTCAAAATCGGTAATGAACTTGTAGTTCAACTGTTTCAAGTTGATATCCTCCTGTCCACGGGTCTCTTGTAAGAACCGCTTGAGATACTTTTCCGTGGCATAATAGTTTTTCATGGTTCCCGGGCGAAGCATGCCCTTTTGTGATTCGTAATGGTACCTGATAAGCTCCATGAGGGTCCTGTGCCGCTCGTCCTGCCCCAGGTAACGGGCCTTGATTGCCTGGGCCGAGATAGGCTTGTCCTCACGCAACAACTGTCTGTGGGCGTCCATGATCGCACCATACACCTCGTCCAGATAGCTGTTCAACAGACGGGCCCTATAGGTCAGTCCATGGAGCCTGCCCCTGGTTTCATCCCATTCATTCACCGAAACATAACGTTTCAGGCTGATCTCGGCCCGTTTTCCGTTCACGGTGATACGGGCATAAATGGTCAATTTTTCAGGGTTGTTGGAAGTGTCCCTAGTAAAGAGAAGAACCTTTAAAGTGTTGGTATTCCGCATGATACATAATTTTTAAGGTTAACAAAACAGATTTGCAAAACACCTATAAACAGTGTCAAACTGTTGCTAAATTATGCACAAGGAACGTACCGGACCATTCACCGAACTCTACACCATTTATATGTATTTAAATGAATTCAAATGAATGCATGAAAAACAAAAAGCACTGTCAATCAGTCAGTTGACAGTGCTTTAATACCACTTAAAAGTGGTTCGTCGGGGTGGCAGACCTAATACAGGAAAGCCAACGCACTGTATACTAATAACTTACAACACTTTTTGAAGCTTGCACACCTTTTTGCACAACATACACAAAAAAGAGCTCTGGAGGATAAAATTTGACCCCCAATGATTTGATTAAAGTACTAAAAAAATGTTGAATTGGCATTTTAGTAAAATCAACCCTTAATTGGATAAGATTATTGTAATTGGGGTTCCCTTCCGGGCCAATATTATATTTTTATGTTAAAGCATACAACTACAAGGAATTAAAACCAAAAAAACTTATGGAGAAAGTTAATCCGGAGAGTTGATCGTGGCAAATAACTTTGACATACTCTCCCCATCGATGGCCTTCACAAATCCTTATTTGACCGAAAGCTCCAGGCGCTTACTGCCTTGCCTTTCCAGCAGGATACCCTTTTCATATCCAAGGTCCTCGGCCTTGTCCCATGCCTCCTTTTCCGCTGTAAAGGATTCCAGGGCCTCTTTCAGGAATTCACCCAACTCTTCCTCGGTATATTCATTGTAATATTTCGATTAACGGTTAAGAAATTGCACATTATCAAACGATTTGGGAACATTTTTGTTTACCGCGAATCCGTCCCAGACTCAAACAGTTTGTACTCAGTACACATTTACAGGCTTAAAGTAATACCCAAATTAATATTGGACGAACGGTCATCTTCCAGATTTGAGGAAAACTTGGTAAACGCGTAGTTATAGAGTGCAGAAATACCAATGACCTTGGTTAAAGGCAGCTCGGCTTTAAATTGGGATAATATTCTCTGATTTTTAATGGCCCGATAAAGTGGTTGAAAATAAATGGTTCCCGTAAGTAATAAATTTACTTTTTCGAACGACCGATTAAGGGAGAGATAGCTGCTATTTCTGTGATTAAAAAAACGTTGCCCACTATTGTTAAGGTTCTCTATTTCATACATATACGTATTTCCGAAGTAGGATATGGTCTTTTTTGTGTCCAATAATTTAATACGCACTCCTGCGCCGACGAGTTTTCTTTTTGAGATGGTAAGTTGTGTATTGCTTTGGTCTTGCACAAAAGCTTCCAAACGGAAAACGTCTGTTATTTTATGATTGTATCTAATATGGGCAAACCAGGCGTTTTGAAAATCTTCATCTTTTGTGCGGACCAGATTATGGTTCAACACAAGGAAATAGATGTTTTTTAAATTTTTTGACTTTAGTTGTGTTGAAACATTGGAAGCGATGCGTAAAACGTATTCACCATTGTTATCACTGTAATTGGCATGTAAATCTGCCTTGAGTACAAAGCGTGTGGAATCTGTCTGCATTCTCTTCGCTTCAATATTTACAAGTTGCGCCTGAACGGTAAAAGCAAGGAAATTGAAAAGGATGTATACGATTGTTTGGTGAAACTTCATTGATTGTCCTATTATATCGCTAAAGGTGGCAAGGTCAGTTTTTCCGTGCATTTTTTAATACCTCACAAAAATAGCAAGATGTGGGGTGACCATTTCATTAGTCGATAGCTTTTAAATTAATTCGTTTTCCATCCGGATATCACAAACACAGCTCTTTTAGGGCAGTATTTAATGATTCCTTGCCATCATCAATAGTGAGGATGTCCACATTGTATTTTTTGCAATCGGCCACAATATCCCTATCTAAACTTTTCTGTAAGGTCGGAACAATAATTATACCCTTTATCCTATGGGGAAAATCCAGTACGACGCTATGATAGATTTCTACATCCTCTTGGCCATTGTCACCTACAAGAATAAAAGATAGAAAGGGATAGAAATTTAAAATATGGGTTATTTTTTCATATTTGTGATTGTGTTTTCCTTTACCGGTTAAAATCAGGTCTTTGATGCCGTATTTCAATTCTTTTAATAGTAAAGGACCGATGGGAAAACCGTTCGTTTTTAAAAAATTCATCCAATAACCGTACATATTCCGTTCGCTGCTACTCACATAAAAAAATGGCCCACCATGCGTATGCAGTTCTTTGTAGAATGAAACAATTCCGGTATTGGTTTCCCGTGTATGGGCATTATTGAAGAGTGCGGTTCGTATCTTTTTGGAAAAGCCATAGGCATGTGAGGTGACAATAGTGTCGTCAATATCCGATATAATTCCAAGTGTAGAATTACTATCGACCACAAGACATTTGCCATGTGCGGTCACAGGGTTGGGCAGTTGGCCAAGTAGGGAATATTGCACATGATGGTATCCTACTCCGATGGCCGTATCAAAATTTAATTCCGTTTCAAAATAGCCACGGTCATCGGTGATCACCTTCTTTGAGTGCCCATTAAAGCTTATGAGTACCTCTTCATGGGCAACTGGTCTTTGATGGAACAATCGGATCATTCTCTTGGCATTTGTCCAATTTGAATCATTTATCCGGGAATCATTGAGTCTTCTTTCATAAAAAGCCGACCCCATGATTTTTATCGTATTCTCCTTGCCATACCCCAAATAGGGTAGAATTTCTTTGCGATTTTTCAAATTATTGGTGAACTTTAAACGCCACATTGATTACAGAATTTCTTTGCCGATGGACCATTTTTTATTTGTTGTAAACCCCATCTCCGGAGATAGGGACAAAAGTGCCCTTGTTGCTCAAATTGCCCGGCTGAACCACAAATACAAAACTGAATTTACATTACTTTATACAAAGGGCAAAAAAGACGAACGTATTATAGGTTCCAAGATAGCGGCACTATGCCCTAGCAGAATAGTGGCCTGTGGGGGCGATGGTACCATAAACCTGGTGGCAAAACTCCTTCTTGGCTCGAAAGTACCCCTGGGCATAGTTCCCGTAGGTTCCGCCAACGGGCTATCGACTGCCCTTGATTTGCCCGAGGATTCTGAAGCGGCTCTGGAGCTCTGTTTTAATGGAGAGTCTTTTCCCATTGATGCGCTTAAAATCAATGCATCGAATTACATCTTCCATATGGGTGATTTTGGCTTTAACGCCAAAATGATAAAAACCTTTGAGGAAAATTCAACCAGGGGAATGATGGCCTACGCAGGTGCTTTTTTTAAATCGTTAAAAGAGAAAGAAACCGTAACCTCACAATATACCGTAAAGGCCAACAACAGCACATCGGTTTATGAAGCAGATATGGTGGTCATTGCCAATGCAGCCCGATATGGAACGGGTGCCGTTGTCAGTCCAAATAGCCGACTTGATGATGGCACGTTTGAAATAGTGGTTTTTAAACCTATTCCACTGGTGGCCTTGGCCAACCTTACGTTGTCAGCCTTTTTGGGCAGTATTGAGGATTCGCCTTATGTAGAGATTATAAAAACGGACAAGGCCGAAATCAAGGTTGATCGGCCCCAGTACTTTCAGGTGGATGGGCAATCGATGGGCAAACTTAAAAAGATCAGAGTAGCTATACAGACCAAAACCCTAAGGGTTGTGCTCCCATGGAGAATGAAGCGCTAAGGGACAGCATTGGCACTCCATTTAAATTATCGGGAATTTGATTTAAATCAAGTAAAGTGTTGCGCTTGAAAACTAAATTTGATTCAAAGAAAACAAAGGGATATGGAAAAATCAATTATCAATAAATGGTGGATGCCCGTATTATTGGGGACAGTCATATTTATAGCTTCAATTATTATAGTAACCAGACCCACGGAAGCCTTTTTGGGCTTGGCCCTGATTATGGGTTGGTTCATTCTTTTTAGTGGTATCATGAACATCATTTTTTCGGTTCAGAACAGAAAGGTATTTGACGATTGGATTTGGTATCTTTTATTGGGTATCATTGAAACCCTACTTGGTACCGCACTTTTGCTTCGACCACAGATGTCGGTCAATGCATTGATTCTTTTTGCTGGATTTTGGATGATTTTTTTGGCAGTTTCGAGAATAAGCAGTGCCTTTCTACTAAAAAAAATGAAAACCTCAATGTGGTGGCTGCCCTTGGTATCGGGTATCTTGATTTTCATTTTTAGTTTTCTAATGCTTCTCAACCCATTGATTGCCGTTTTCAGCCTTATCTATTTGACTGCCATTCCTTTGATGATCTATGGTGCCATGGCCATTTATTTTGGATTTAAAATAAGGCAATACAATAAGTCCTAATACTGAATGGGATTGCGTTGCTCTTATTCCAAGAAAGGGCACTTTCGTTGAGGAACCCCATTGTATTGGAATAACTTGGATTTGTCCCTTATTTTTTTGATGATTAATACGCTTTTTTTTGGTATCCCAAAAAAGAGGGTGTTTATTGATGTTAGAAAAAAACTACAATACGGTACCCTTCAACGACCTTTACATGGTATTCAACCTAACTCCTCCCTATCCTTTTATTTTAAGCCTGTGCTTTCTTACCGGTTCAAACAGTACTTCCTTGGATTTTAATATCGTCCACAATGATAACATTGTTGGTAGTTTACAGGCGACACGATTTAGCCAGGGTTCCAAAACCTATTATCATAGCTCGACTTTAATACAGACCCGGCTGATCAGGGAAATCAAGGTGGACTTTGATTATGACGTAATTTTCGAAAATAGTATTTTGAAAAAGGCGGATGTCACTATTTACTTTAATGAAAAACTTCATACTGAAACCAATATCAATTGGGAATACAATAGGTACCATGTTGAAAAAAATGGCAAGCATTTCCAAACCCTACGTGATTCAATAGACTATACAACTATTTTGCTCTATTTTAAGGAACCCCTTCATACAGACCGCTGTTTCTCGGAGCAGGACGGCAATTTCAACAACATATATTATTTAGGAGATGGAACCTATAAAAAAGTAAATTCAAAAGGAAGGGAGAATATATATTATTATTAAATTGGGGTCTTAAAAAAAGTACGGGGCGATGGTGGTCCAGTTGATTTTGAACTGATTGTAAGGGATTGACCTGACCAAATGAAGCTGACCTATGAAAAAATTCCCTGAATATCCTTATCGATGATAACCGCCATCCTGATATATATTATAGTGGCGTTGGCAGTTCTGATAAAACTCTTGCTCTATGGCATCAGGCCCGCCAAAATGCTGGCTTGGCTCTTGGCTATCTTCACCATTCCGATAGGGGGGATTCTACTTTACTTTGCTTTTGGACGAAATAGGAGAAACACCAAGTTTTTTAAACTCAAAAAAAACCATGCGATTACAGCATATTTAGAATTGGTAGAGCAGTTCTATGAAAAATTGGGAAGGGATGTCGATACCGAAATCCCCAAACCTGTTACAGAACACATAAAACTGGCCAAATTGGTAACGAAGAGCGCAAAATCATTGCCCATGTCGGGTAACGAATTGATACCCCTCAAAAATGGACCTGCCACTTTCAGGGCTATTTTTGATGCCTTGGATAAGGCCGAGCACTTTATCCACATACAATATTATATATTTGAAGAAGGCGAATTGGCCGAAAAGTTTCTAACCATACTTGAACGCAAGGTAAGTGAGGGGGTCAAGGTTAGATTGATGTACGATGGAATCGGAAGTGGAACGCTGTCTAAAAAGTACCTAGCGGCTTTCAGGAGCGCAGGTATCGAAGTCCATAGTTTCTTGCCCATGCGCTTTGGACGCATTCTTTCCACTATAAATCATAGAAATCACAGGAAAATTGTAATCATCGACGGCCGCATTGGTTTTACTGGTGGGATCAATGTATCTGATAAATATATAAAGGGAGATCCGGTATTGGGGACCTGGCACGATATGCATTTGGAGTTAAGAGGACCGATTGTAAATGGCCTACAAGCTGTTTTTGCCGTTGATTGGAGCTTTGTCAGCGGCAACGATGAACTTTTGAACAGGCATTTTTTCCTGAACAGAGCTGGTCAGGGGGAAACTGTGGCCCAAATTATATCGAGTGGGCCCGACTCGGATTTTGCTTCCATACATCAGCTCTATTTCGAAATGATCAACTCAGCGAAGGAATACGTGTATATTACCAATCCCTACGTTGTACCAAGTGATGCGCTGTTGGAGGCCTTACAGGTAAGTGCCCTAGGAGGAATTGATGTTAGACTGATGTTACCAGAGAAATCAGACAGTTTTCTGGTCAAATGGAGTGTACGTTCCTATTTTGAGGATTTACTAGAAGCCGGGGTCAAAATTTTTCTGTTTCAGGACGGTTTTATACACAGCAAAGTCATTGTCAGTGATGATGCCCTGTCCTCTGTGGGCACGGCCAACCTTGATATTAGAAGTTTTGAACAAAATTATGAGGTAAATACCTTGGTCTACGAAAGTGAATTTGCCGAATTGCTTAAAGTCGATTTTCTGGACAATTGCAAAAACTGTGTGCAACTAGACTATCAAGAATTCAGAAAAAGGGGAAATATTTCACGTTTGAAAGAAGGCACGGCCAAGTTGTTCAGTCCAATTTTATAACTTGTTGATCAAAATTACCTAGTTATCGTGAACATCGGCTTAGCACTATCCGGGGGTGGAATTCGAGGAGTGGCTCATATTGGGGCCATAAAAGCGCTGGAAGAAAGCGGAATTTTCCCTACCCATATCGCCGGAACCAGCGCCGGAGCAGTGGTCGGTGCATTTTATTCCGCGGGTATTGGATGGGAGGAAATGTTAAACTTTTTTAAGGCTGTTCCCATTTTCCACATCCAAAAAATTGCCATCGGAAAACCGGGGATCATAGATTCAGAGAAGTTTTACCCCGATTTTTTAAAATTATTGCCGGAAAACGATTTCGGCGCACTGAAAAAGCCGCTTTATGTTACGGCAACCGATATTGTCAAGGGAACTTTGAAAATCTTTCAGTCCGGTGAATTAATTGGGCCCATTTTGGCCTCAGCCTCATTTCCAGGTATTTTTACACCCATTAGAATTGAAGATTCCCATTATATAGACGGTGGTGTACTGAACAATTTTCCCATTGAGCCCTTGGTCGCTCAATGTGATAAGCTGATTGGCGTTTACGTAAATCCGTTGCGTAAAATAAGGGCCTCCGACTTAAGGACTTCTCTCGGCGTAGCGGAAAGGGCATATAAAATTAAGCTGGCGGCCGATTCCATTGCGAAATTCGATCGATGCAATTTTGTAGTCGGGCCAAGCCAGCTCAACAACTATGGCACCTTCAACATGCGCAAGATTGACACTATCTTTAATATAGGTTATTTAGGGGCTAAAAAAGCCCTGGATCAATACAATTCACAAAATCATTATTAGTGATCAAGAAACTATTTAGCACCCCTGGCGATATACGAAATCGGCATGCCCCCTGGAGGATGTGATATAGGAAAAATGAAGATGAACATAGCCAAGCCCCCTCGATTGGGAAACAATTGAATGAACAGGCGTTTTATTTTTTTGCACAGCTGGAAGTTTATTATATCAGTGGTAACCATTAGTTCGAACATCGCAAGGGGGGGGATGAATACGAACCCATGGATGGGTTAAATATCAATGTTACCTAGCAAATTTTTAAGTAAGTTGTGGAAAACATAATGGAACATCATCATTATTAAATCGTATAGGTGTCCAAAAACAAAAATTAACCAAGTCGAGGCGCAGGTTTTGGAGGGATCCTAACAAGTGATATGGCCGTATTCCAAGAAGGATTTAGAGAAATTTTAGCTCTTTCAATTGAAAACAAAAAGGTATTTTCACACACGAATATCGACTGGATTTTCACTAAGATTTCTCAAAATAAAAATAATGTGGTAAATAGCTATTTAAGAGAACATTAGAAAGCGAACCACCGTACTTATTTTGAGTATAGGTATGGCTCTGTTCGCATTTGTTATCTCCGGCGTTTTATCTAAATAATCAATGTCCATGATAGGTGTAATCCGCGATTTCCAGCACACTTTCTCGTTTTCCTCCCAGGAGGAACAGTTCGACATTTTCACGACCGTTTCCTCGGGTCCGATTTCGGCAAGATCTATCGGGCGGTCGCCTGGGGCGACATCGCGGCGTCCTTCGGGCTGGTAGAGGCGAAAAGGGGGTCCATGTCCATATACTCCCCCAGGGGCAAGGTCACCCTGATGTTCCTTAAGGGTTATGTCTGCTGCTCCGACAGAAAGCTCATGGAGGGGCTCAACGGCAACCTGAATTGGCAGTTCTTCTTGGGCATAAATGCCGCTAGTGCCCTGGAGATGGGCAGGCGTATGGCTGCCTCTCGGGCGGAACGGGCGGCATGAAAAGGTCCACGTTTCCGGAGGGCCGGGGAGACCTATGCTCCGACGGTTCGGGAACCACCAGAAAAATGCGAACGGACACAAAAAATTCCGAACGGCCCCCATCGGGCCGAACGACACCATCTCAAAACCTTACTTAAAGAAGGGACTTACTTCTGAATATCCTTTTACAGTTTTTGAGCATTTTAATGAGTACTTGTGGATCCTATCCCAGGAAGAGTTTTAGTGCCGATTTTTCAATTCAAACTCCCGCTCAAAATCTTTTATATTTTTTTCTTCAAGTACTGCCTCTTTGTGTTTTTTATCTCCATCCACTAGCTTTCTGTCACTTAAATCTTGTATAGCTTCTTTTCTGCCATACACTTTTAAAACATCATCTGTTTTAATTTTGAAATCACCATTTGGAACTCCTATATAGCCGCTACCATTACGTTCAATTCCTAAAACCACAATACCCTCTTCTTTTAAGCGTACTTCTTTCATTGTTTTATTGGCGAGCCAATGATTCTCGCCAATACTTATTAGGTCAAGATCATATTCTAAATCTCTATTTAAAAAGTGCTCATAATCAATTACTTTAAGGTCTGTGTATTTCCTTAGCATAAAAGAGATTATTTTATCTAGCCCTTTTTTAACATACTTGCTTCTGTAGATAAGCCATATAAGTAGGATAGATAAAATAATGATACCTGAAGTCACATAATCACTGTACCAAGTTTTACTCTCATTTGTGAATGTAATTACAAGTGAAGCCACTGCGGATACTATACCGGCATTTCCCAATAACATAAGAAGCATTGCAATCTTTCTCCGTATTGGATGTCTTAGTATACTCTCTGCTTCAGAAGTGGTAAACCCAACGCCTGTAAACGCAGAAAGGGCTTGAAAGTTGGCAATATCGCGAGAAAGTCCGGTTAAGGAAAACGCTACTGCTGCTATTCGGGTTATGAGCAAGGAAATAGCAATTATGATTAAAAAGGATATTACCGAAGCCATTTCAGCTGCTCAATTATTAATTTATTATACATTAGTTTTTAACTTACATTATGTAAAAGTCATCAGTTGCCTTAGCGGGCTGTACTTTTTCACCCAACAGCATTCTAATATTGGCTTCTATGGCGTGACTTATTGTGGTCATAGGTGTATCCGTTGGCCTATTTTCAAAAGGGTCTTGTAAGTATATGGCTGTTTTCTGTAAAAGAAGAAAAGGTATGGCAACCCCCATAACGATACCAATCTCTACAAATGGATTTATTTCATCAAGAGCCACAACCAAAATTGCAAGGAAAATAAAAATAAATAACCTGAGATAAAGAATATAAGTAGTGGGAAATACGGTGTTTTTTATTCTTTCGGCCTTTCCCATTGATGCACAAAGTCTAACTAAGGTGCTATCGAGTTGGATTTGTTGAAAATCGTTTATAAGACCACTAAGGTGCATCTTCTTTAACTCTTCTTCATTTTTATTTAAAAGTTCCAGTGGTGGGTGAGCCTGTTGCCTCAAGTTTATTAATTCTTCTGAAGCTATTAAACGCTCAAGGTCGCGCTCTGGAAGTTTTAATTTTCTTAGGTGGTTGGCGAGTGCAAAATTCCATCCAGCCTGTCTTAAAGAAACCTTACGAACTAATCTCATATCCTTACAGAACGTTTTAAGCTGAAGTGTAAAGCTACGAGAATCGTTAACTATAGCTCCCCAAATCTTTCTTGCCTCCCACCATCTATCATATGATTGGCTTAACTTAAATGACAATACAAGCGATATGGCCGTTCCTAGAAAAGCAACAATATTTATCGGTATTTTAAAACTTAAATCAAGATAATATTTTAAGGAAATCATGATACAATTGAACACCAAAACGACAAGCAATTCGTATTTGATGTTCTTGGCAATATAGGCTAGAGGGATTCTTTTCTTTAAAAGCATGCTATTTTATTTTTAAAATTTTAACAGGTTTCTGAAAGAATAGGTTATTTGGAACACTAAACACACCTTCTTCATCTTCTAATTCGGTAAATATTAGATTAATGTTTTTCACGGTAGCCACTATCTCAGGGTCAAACATTTTTAACTTTGAATCCACCTTAAAAGGATTTATTATATAAATCAACATGCCAGCAACTATATTACTTAGTATGCTCCATATGGCAAAGAAAGCAACTGCAACTAATGTTATGAAGCTACCTATATATACCCAAATATTCTCTAGATTCACACCCCAAATGGTTAAAATAACAACACCTAAAACTATCCAGAACAATATTGCTGTAATTTTGCGAATAAGTAAGAGTCGATGAGCCTCATAGGAATGAAGGATGGAAAGATTTTTAATTCTTTTACGTACAACAGAACGTAATAAAAGCATCAACATCAAAACAAGAACACTCAAGGCTAATCTAAATGTATATGAGTGAATTGTAATATAATTATCAAGGTCGAAATTCCCCATACTTATCTCTTATTTTTCATTAATAATCAATAATTTTCTACTTGTAAAATGAAAGAAACTAAAACCCATAAGAATCTTCAATAAACTTTACACTAGCCGTTGCGACATCATAAATGGCACCAACCAAACCCACTTTTTTTTGTTGGATTAAATTGTTAAGCACAATGCTCCTTGTCATAATCGCCTCCATTGAGTTTTTTACATTTAGAGCCGAAACATTTTCAACAAACGTCTTATTAGACGAATTTCTGTTTTCAGCTACACTTTGTTCTTTATAAATCGCTGGTCGTATTTTGGTTAACAATGGTGTCAAATGACCTAGTTCAAAAGCATCACAAGCACCTTTTACTGCACCACAGTTTGTGTGTCCCATCACAACAATAAGTTTTGACTCAACTACTTGGCAAGCATACTCCATACTACCTAAAATATCATCGTTGATGATGTTCCCTGCAATCCGGATAGAGAATATATCCCCTAATCCTTGGTCAAAAATTAATTCAGCAGTAGTTCTACTATCCATACAGCTTAAAATGGTAGCAAAAGGATATTGCCCTTCTGCGGTCTCATTGACCTGCTCCAGTAAATCACGGTTCATTTTAATATTTTTAATAAACCGCTTATTTCCTTCTTTTAAAATTTCTAAAGCCTCTCTTGGCGAAAGCTCATTTCTTTTTTCTTTAGATAAAACACTCATATCAATAAATTCTATTATTTGACTTTTTAATAGTTAATTCAAAAAAGCAGAATACATCCAAACCAATATTTCTTGTTCTCTTATATAGTCTGACATTAGGCTATTGGTGCCTTCATCATTGATTTTGTCGGACAAGTCCAGAATTTCTCGTTGCTTAATCAAAAGGATTTTGAATGCTTCCAAGATTTCTTTTACCGAGTTTCTGCCATCGGTTGCTTGCGAAGATTCTTTAATTTCCGAAAGCTTTAAATATTCGGTAAACCGATATTCAGAGGCAAAACCAAGGGTTCTTATTCTTTCGGCGATGACATCCATCTTTAGGACCAAATCGGTATAAAGCTCTTCAAATTTGGCGTGAAGCTCAAAGAATTTATCCCCTTGTAAATTCCAGTGATAACCTCTTACGTTTTGATAGAATACTGAATAGTTGGCTAATAAGTCTCCTAATTTGTTTGCTAATTCCTCACTTTTTTTTGTGTCCAATCCTATTGCATTCATGGTCTTTGTTTTATTCATATTGTACATTTTTAAAAATGATATTACATTCTAAGATAGTGTATAACTTGGTCAGCAAATTCAGAACATTTCACGGTTGTGGATCCGGGCATTGATCGTGCAAAATCATAGGTGACTTTTTTCTTTTTGATAGCTGATTCCAGGCCGTTTGTGATAAGTTCGGCTGCTTCGTTCCAACCGATATGGTCCAACAGCATTGCTCCGGACAATATTATTGATGAAGGGTTGGCCTTGTCCTGCCCTGCGTACTTTGGTGCCGTACCGTGCGTGGCTTCAAATAGGGCTACTCCAGTTTCATAATTAATGTTGGCACCCGGCGCAATGCCTATGCCGCCCACCATAGCAGCCAGGACATCTGAAATATAATCTCCATTAAGGTTCAATGTGGCGATAACATCATACTCATCCGGTCTTAATAAAATTTGCTGAAAAAATGCGTCTGCAATGACATCTTTAATAATGATCTGATGTCCTTTGTCTTCCATAAACATCCATGGCCCGCCATTATATACTTTGGCATTGAATTCCTTTGTTGCCAATTGATAGCCCCAATTCATGAACTGCCCTTCAGTATATTTCATTATATTTCCCTTATGGACCAATGTTACCGATTCTTTGTGATTGTCAATGGCATACTGTATCGCGGACCGGATTAACCGTTCCGATCCTTCTTTTGAAACCGGCTTTACCCCCAACGAGACTGTATTGGGAAACCGAATCTGTGTAACGCCCATTTCCTCAATCAAAAAAACCTTCAGTTTTTCTACCTCATCGGTCCCATGATTCCATTCAATACCAGCATAGATATCCTCTGTATTCTCCCTAAATATGGTCATATTTACCCGTTCTGGAAATTTGACGGGTGTAGGTACACCCGTATACCACCTTACAGGCCGTATACAGGCAAATAGATCCAGTTGCTGACGAAGCGCTACATTCAAGGAACGAATTCCTCCCCCTACTGGGGTACCAAGAGGGCCTTTAATAGCTACCAGATGATTTTTTATTTCATCAATAGTGCCTTGTGGCAACCATTCCCCTGTCGCCTTTTTTGATTTTTCTCCGGCATAAATTTCCTTCCAATGAATGGCTTTCTCACCGTTGTAGGCCACTTCCACCGCATGGTCGATGACTCTTTTGGCAGCCCACCAAATATCTGGACCAATACCATCTCCTTCTATAAAGGGAACGATTGGCTGATCGGGCACTAAAAGCCTATGTCCACTAATTCTGATTTTTTCCATTCAGGCTTACTTTGTTTACTTTCACTTCAATTTGGACACGGATCCTGTTCCAATACCTTTTTAAAACGTCCTCCAACATCTTGGCACCAATAGGGAAAAGTATTCAATAACTCTTGTTCGTCCAATACAAATAAGTATTTGAAAATCAATAGAAAAAGGTTATGCGTTCAGATCATAAAATGGTACTTCCTCATTGGGGTTTTTTGGCTCCCTAAAAACCACTTTTTTATCTTTGACGTCAATTACAATGTGCATGTCAGGTGCAATTCTATTCTCGAGCATCGCTACTGACATTTCATCCAGTATCTTACGCTGTATCACTCTTTTAAGCGGCCTGGCACCAAATTGCATATCAAAGCCCTCTTCCTTAAGATAGCTCAGACAGCTTTTGGTAAGGTAAAATGTAATGTTCTGTTTGGCCAATATTTTTGCAAAGTTCCTAAACTGTATTTTGATAATACCTTCCAAATTTTCCCTGGTCAGGGGTCGGAACATGATGACCTCGTCAATTCGATTCAAAAACTCGGGCCTTATACTTGACTTTAGCCGATCGAACACCTGGATCCTGGTCTTCTCATCGATTTCATCGATATTCTTTTCCGTGGCCCCTTCAAAATTATCTCTAATAATATCGGAGCCCATATTTGAGGTCATGATCACGATCGTGTTCTTAAAATTGGCCATCCGACCCTTGTTGTCGGTCAATCTGCCATCTTCCAGAACTTGAAGCAGGATGTTAAAAGTATCGGGGTGGGCTTTTTCTATTTCATCCAAGAGCACCACGGAATAGGGCTTTCTCCTAACAGCCTCGGTCAATTGCCCGCCTTCATCATAGCCCACGTATCCAGGTGGGGCACCGACCAATCGGGAAACCGCATGTTTTTCTTGGTACTCGCTCATATCGATGCGCGTCATCAGTTTTTCGTCATCGAAAAGGTACTCTGCCAAGGCCTTGGCCAATTCGGTCTTGCCCACACCTGTGGTTCCAAGAAACAAGAACGAGCCAATGGGTCGGTTTTCATCAGAAAGCCCGGTCCTGCTTCGGCGGATGGCCCTGGCAATGGCATTGATCGCCTCGTCCTGCCCCACGACCCTCCTATGAAGGTTCTCTTCTATCTGCAGCAGTTTTTCCTTTTCGCTCTGCAGCATCTTGCTCACCGCAATACCCGTCCATCTGGAGACGACCTCGGCTATGTCTTCTGCGGTAATCTCTTCGCGTACCAATCGCTTTCCGTTCTTCTCATATTCCTGGAGCTTGGCTATGGCCTCCTTTAGGGCTTCTTCCTTTTTCGGAATCTCTCCGTACCTGATTTCGGCAACCTTGCCCAAATTCCCATCACGTTCGGCCCTTTCCGCCGAATACTTTAGTTCCTCTATTTCCTGTTTGGCATTTTGGATGGTGCCGACAACTTCTTTTTCTTCCTTCCAAATGGCCAATACCTCTTTGCGCTCCTCTTCCAGATCTGCGAGTTGTTTTGCAATCAATTTCAATTTTTCCTTGTCCTTTTCCCGCTTAAAGGCCTCACGTTCTATCTCCAACTGCTGAATTTTGCGGTCCAGCACATCCAGCTCTTCGGGTTTGGAGTTCATCTCGAGCCGTAAACGTGCGGCCGCTTCATCAATCAAATCGATTGCCTTGTCGGGCAGGTACCTATCGGTAATGTAGCGAATGGACAGTTGAACCGCTGCAACGATGGCCTCATCCTTGATGCGTATTTTATGGTAATTTTCATAGCGCTCCTTGATACCACGGAGTATGGAAATGGCGTCCGCCTCGCTTGGTTCATCAATGAAGACTTTTTGAAAACGTCTTTCCAGCGCCTTGTCCTTCTCAAAATATTTCTGGAATTCCGAAAGGGTGGTCGCCCCTATGGCCCGAAGTTCCCCACGCGCCAGGGCTGGTTTGAGAATGTTGGCGGCATCCATGGCACCTTCGCCCGCGCCGGCGCCTACCAGGGTATGGATCTCATCTATAAAGAGAATAATGCGACCTTCTGAACCGGTGACTTCCTTGACCACGGCCTTTAGCCGTTCCTCAAATTCGCCCTTATACTTTGCTCCCGCTATAAGGGCCCCCATGTCAAGGGAATAGATTTCCTTTTCGAGCAGGTCGTCGGGCACATCACCGTTCACTACCCTGAATGCCAGGCCTTCCGCTATTGCGGTCTTGCCCACACCGGGTTCGCCCACCAAAATGGGGTTGTTTTTGCTTCTTCTTGCCAAAATCTGCAAGACCCTTCGAATTTCATCGTCCCGGCCGATTACGGGGTCCAATTTCCCACCCTGTGCCTTATCGATAAGGTTAACGGCATATTTGTCCAGGGCGTTATAGGTCTCCTCCGCGTTCTGACTGGTCACTTTATCTCCTTTTCTCAATTCCTTGATGGCTTTTCTAAGTTCATTTTCGTTTAGGCCGCTATCTTTAAGAAGTTGGGACACATTATCCTTACCCTTGAGCAGGGCGATCAACAGATGCTCCAGGGATACAAATTCGTCACCATGCTCTTTGGAGATCTTCTGCGCACTCAATAGGGCCTCGTTGGCATTATTGCTTAAGTAAAGCTTACCCCCACTTACCTTTGGGTAGGCATTGACAATCCTACGGACAGCCGCCTTTACATTTTCTTGATTGACACCCAATTTCTTGAAAAGAAAGGGCAGCACGTTTTCATCAACATTGAACATGCCCTGGAGCAAATGACCGCACTCGATGGATTGTTGGCCATTCTCCATGGCAATTTGTTGTGCCTGTTGTACGGCCTCTTGGGTCTTTATCGTGAATTTGTCAAATTGCATACGTTTAGGGTACTTTTGTTGGTTTGTTAATCGACCAGGTTACTTTTCTTGAACAATCCTTTTCTGTTCAACAACTCAATATGGTCCTTGTTGTTACCGATCAGTCCCTCATCATCCAACACCTTGAGATGTCGGCTAAGGGTCTCAGGGGTGATATTGATAATGGCGGCCAAATCCTTTTTGGGCAGTCTAATGAGGCTATCGTTGAAAGTCGGGTTTCTATCTGACGACTGTTCAAGGCCCAGAAGTAGATTTGAGATGCGCTCCTGCACATTCTTTGATAAAAGGGTATCGACATGGGTTTCGGTTTCCGCCAGTTCATCGGCCAACATTTCTATCACCAAGGAAGCAAAAGAGTTGTCCTTTTCCAAAAGTTCGAAAAACACCTGCTTAGCAATAAAGAAGACCTCACAATCCGTAACGGCCAAGGCAATAGTGAGATAATCCCATTTTTTTATCAACGAGAGATGGCCTATGAACTGGTTCTTTGTCACCAATCGAAGTACTTTCTCATTACCGTTCCCGTCCACCTTTGATATTTTTACCCAACCCGATTTGATGTAGTGTACTCCCTTGGGTATGTCCCCTTGCATAAAAATGGTTTGCCCCTTTCTGTATTTTTTTGCGGTCAAGGGGCCACTGTTGGCCAACTCGGCATAGGAGGCCGTAAGCCTTTCAAAAAGTTCCCTTAAAATATCCTTATTCTTTAGTTGCTCCATTCTTCAAGTAGTTGGTTAGGTGGTTTCAAAATCTAATGAAATTCGGTCTGACATCTTTTGTGGTGGGTCGAAAGGTCGAGTTGGAACACATCCTTAGGTCCATCGATCTTCCCGGCATTTTCAAGGCCCATTCCGCCCAACGGATGTTCAGGCTTCCGGTACAACATATCGTCCATGGCTTTTTCTGTATTGATCATGTTAAGATCTTTGGTACGGTACCGTATGAGTTCCATCTTAGCTTTTTTTTTGATGGGGAGTACAACATTTGTCCCTAAATGGGCCCAACGTCTTTGGTTGTGCTTGGTAAAAAGAGGCGCGTCACAAGAGTTGGTTCATTCAAAAATAAATATCAGTGGTGTCTTTGGCCGATCTATGCAATACGCCAATTTTCAATAGTAAAATCAATTACAAAGTATCCGTTCAATTGAATACCCAACCCGCCTAAAGTTACAAAAAAACCATTCTACCCCATAAAATGTGGGACGGAAATTCCAAAGAATATTAGAAGATTCTGTCGAACACCCGCCCCACTACCTTACTAGAGTCAGGGACCACTAGTGGCTACCGCTGCTTTTGGACTTTTGGGAGGTACGGTTCTTAAAATTTCTTAATTTGTTTTTCAACTTGTCGAAAAGTCCTTGCGAATCACCGTCAGCTTCCACTGATTTCATGAGTTCTTTGATGGAGCTGTTCAACTCTTTGTACTCCTTGTCCCTTTTTCCGTAACCCAATTCCTCTGCCATGATCAATTGGTACTCTGCATTTTCAAGCAGGTTCAGCACCTCTTTTTTCTTGTCCTCGTCTTTGGCATCTTCACTTTGGGCAGCGGCGATCATGACCTCTGCCCTTAAGATGGGCAATGGTATGATTTCCTTTTCGATGACCAAGGTGTTCAAGGCAGTGTATAGGGCAATCTTGGCCTCTTCCATCTTGTCTTCATCAAGGAGGACGGCGGCCACCTTCATAGCATCGGGAAAGGTAGCGAGGGGAACCGATACGGTAGAAATCTCGACCTCACTGGCCATATCGGCTAAGGCCCGCCGCGCCACCTGTAGGTAGTCGTCTTCGATGGCCTTTTCTGCCATTTTCTTTTGTTTTTTGATAACCTTTAAGTCCGCGATGAAATCTCGGGTCTCGGTGGCGACTTCCACTGGAAGCAATGCCATACTGGGTTCCCTTGCCACTAAAAGCTCAAGTTTACCGGTCGCTTTTTCCAGGGCCTCCAAGGCTGCCTTTTTGTCTTTATCGTTAATGGCCTTTATGGCTTCGTAGGTATGCTGTACCGCCATTGCCGCCTCTTCAATAATCGCTGAAGAGGCCTCGTCCACTTCTTCCACTGCCTTGCCTTGGACCCCGCTGTCCAAATCTTCTTTTGACATATCAAGGGTTTCGGGCTTTTCCATACGCACTTCGTCATTATCAACACTGGCATTTGTTTCATTGCTACCTTTGTCATTTGATTTGTCTTGGGCACATGAGGTCAACGTAATCAATGCCATTAGCATATAGACGCTGTTTCTTAAGATTGTTTTCATTTTTCGTGTTTTTAGGGTTAATGTCTATTATTTATTGTTTATTGTCAAGATTATTATCAGCTTAGCTGAATTTTTCTTTTTGTCGGGTTGCCCTCTTTGAGTTTTCCAATAGATATTTTCAATATCCCGTTCTTCATTGTAGCATTAATGTCATCTGGGTTACTGTTTTCGGGCAACTGAAAGACCCTTTGAAACGAGGCATAACCAAATTCCTTGCGCATCCAATCGCCATCGCTTTCTTCTTTCTCGTACTGTTTTTGAGATGATATAACGAGGCGGTCATCGACGACCTCAACGTTGACATCTCCTTTGTCTACCCCTGGCAATGCCAAGGAGACTTCGAACGATTTTTTCTTGTCCTTGATGTTGACAGAAGGCACAGTGGCCACCAATTCGTCATGCCCCACCTCATCGTCGATTTTCTTTCCAAAAAAGTTCTCAACAATATTGGGAAATTTGGGCTTAAGGTTCTTTGTCCATTTAAATAGTTTCATAATGCTATGTTTTTTTTAATCGGTTCAATTTTTCTGTTTTAGATAAAATTTTTGTCAGATAGTGTATCTCTTTTTTTAGGCTTCTAAAATCCGTGATAAATTCATCCAATGTTGCCCTTATTGCGACCGCGTCATTTTTGACCTTTAGCTCATCACCTGTAAAGGAGCCGTTCTGCAGTTCTTCCAAGGCAATCATCTGACCTGTTATTCTACGGGCAAGGGCCCTGTTCTGGTTACTCAAAGTATTGAGTCGTTCTACCAAACTCTTTGCTTGGTGTAGGTCTTCTTCGCTACTCAGCCAAACCAAAAAGCCGCCGATAAGATTATGAAGAAATTGGAATTCTTCGTCAAAGAAACTGGATTCATCTTTCCAGTGTTCTGTTTGGACATACATGACCTCCCAGTCAAAATCATTGGTATGCTTATGATTTTCCTTATAGGTTTTCATGGCCTTGATTTTAGTCTTTGTCCAACAATCTCAATTTAACAGCGCCCAAAATCCATTAACTTACACTGATCTGTTTTTTCTTGGGTTCTTCTTTTTCTTTTTTCTTCAGTGTGAGGAGCAGAATTCCATTTTGATATTTGGCGGCTATGCCCTCATCATCTATGTTTTCGGGCAACGTGAACGAGCGTGTAAATGATTTTGCCGCAAACTCTTTTCTGGTGAACTTCTTTTCTTTTTGTTCCTCTTCTTCGGTTACGTTGCCCGTAATGGTCAAAACACCATTTTCAACCGAAACATCGAATTGATCTTTTTGCATGCCCGGTGCCGCGACCTGAATTTCAAAATCTGTGTCGTTTTCGACAACGTTTACCGCGGGCACCCAATTTTGTCGTGCCACATTTGAACGGTAAACATCGCTGTCGAATAGGTCGTTAAAGACCGAAAAAGCCGGAAAATTTGATCGTAATAGTGACATGGCACTTCATTTTAAGGTTACTGCCTTAAAGGTAAAATCCATGCAGATTTTGTTACTTGATTTGAATCAAATGGAAGTGTTAAAATTTGAAAAAAAAGCCCGCTTATAATTCCGATTGGGGGCAATAAAGAATTTCTTAAATCAACAATTATCGAGTCAGCGCCTTGGAGGTATTTTGCTGGTTTAATTTTGACCCAAAGGCCAAAACCGAAATTCTATTGCTAAGATTTGTATCTTCCCTTCGACTGCGTTCAGGGTGACACTTGAGAATGATTTAAACATGGGAATCCCGACGCAGGGCATCGGGGATTTCTTTTCAATTAAAAATCGCTCAAGTTGCTAGGTCAAAATATGCATTTACATCGTGGAGTTGCAGGGGTAAACTACTCCTTTATGCTTAATCTTTCTTTCTTAAAAACATGAAATAAGTTCTGGAAAATCTGGATTAAAGAAATACCATCTCAAAACCGTTGCTGGTATTTAATTCTCGTATTGAGTAGTCTAATCTTATCCTGAAATTCAAACAGCCAGTCTTTAATACGTTCAGCTTCTTTTTTGCTAGATTCAGACGAAAAGAAAGTACCATCTGACTTTTGGACCCATACGGTCAGCAGAACGCCTGTAAGAGTCTTATTTGGTGCAAAACGGGTGTATAGGTTTACCTTATTATCGTTCAGCAATGGAAAAACCACCCCACTTGATTCCATTTCGACCACCCCCTTATTTACTGCGGTCACATAGGTTAAGCCTGAAAAATCAGTGATGTATTTCTGCCACTCGTTTATCACGAAGTCTTCGTTGTACCCAATGATGTTAATAGTAAAACTGCTCGCCTTTTTACTATAAGGTAGGGGCTCTTCTATAACTTCGAATGGGTTTTGCGCGTAACCCAATGTAAAGTTACAGGCTATTAATACCAGAATAAAATAAATTTGCCTTCTTTTCATGGTTTACTGTATTTTAATTATGAATTCGATTCTATTCTTAAACTTTCAGGTAGGTGCAAGGTACGTATGGGAAAAGGAATGACTATGCCTTCTTTGTTGAATCGTTTGTGCAACATTTTGACAAATTCGTGACGCATCTGAAACTGATTTTCATACAAATCAGTGGCCAGCCATACCTTCATATTGATACTGCTGTCACCGAATTCAAAAAACCGTACCCTGGGCTCAAAATTCTTTAGATTGGGGGCATATTTCGCCATAAGTTCTTTGGCGGTTTCCAGAGTCACTTTTTCAACATGTTCCAGATTGGAATCGTAATGTACCCCAACGGTGACCTGAAAGTACATGTTCTTTTGTAATGTGAAATAGTTAGTACTTATGGAGCTCGAGATTTTTGAGTTGGGAATGATTATTACATTTTCCAATAGGGTCTTGACTTCGGTATTACGCCAATTGATATCGACGACATAACCCTCTTCACCGGAATCCAATTTTATATAATCCCCAGGCTTTAATTGTCTTGCCGCTAAAATGTGCAGCCCAGCAAATAGGTTGCTCAAGGTATCCTGTAGGGCTAGGGCAACGGCAAGCCCCCCAACCCCCAACGCGGTGAGCACTGGTGCCAATTCGAAACCAATCAGATTCGTGAAAACCACCAAACCAGAAATGTAGGTCAGTATTCGTATAATAATATGGTAAAGTGATGTGGCCCTTCCAGATTTTGATTTTGTGTAGCTATCGTAGAAATAGACTAACAGCTCGGCAATGAGATAGGTTAATATGAATACATTAAGGCTTATCTTCAACTTTTTGAACCAGTTGTCAAAACTGATATCTGATGGGAGAATTTGAAGCAAGTTAACTGCCAAGAAAATGCCCAGCAGAAATGAAATTTTACTAAGGGACATAAAGAAAACACCAGAATAACTCAAACTTTTTCGGTCAGAAACCTGACTCATTTTTTTTAAAAGGGGCCGTAAAACCAATTGCCCGAACAGAAAGCCCACAAAAATTGCTAAGCTTATTAGGGCATATTGATTTTTTAGAAAGGTCAAATGTTCCATCTTCATGAATCCAATAAATCATTACTACTCAAAATTAACCGTCGCAACTCACTAACTTTCAACTCTTTTTTATCAGCTTGAAATAGGTCTCGCCGAATATACACGGTTAATTTTGACATTTCGTCCAATAATGAGTCTATAATCGTTTCATCCAAATTTTCTTTTGTTGTCTGGTGTGCAAAGAATTTGACAAAGTCATTGAAGGCTTGCAAAACCTCGGCACTTGCTACGAACGAAATGCGCTGATTCAAGAGTCTAAGCTCTATGATGTCCTCTTTATTTATCTTTTTTTTGGTGATGACATCTTGAAGCTGCTGTAACAATTCTTGGTAAACGCTCATTTTAAGATTAAGAAACAGTACACTTTCTTCCTTTTTTAATTCTGCTTCTGTTTGCTTGTTAAGCAATAAAAAGGTAACCAAAGCAGTCAGTGTAAAACCCAAAATTGCTGCGAACAGTTCAAAAGTGATGTTGGGCGAAGAACCATTGAATATAATCCTTAAGACTAGATAGCCAAGCGTTAAGACAATTGCCATCAGAATCAAGGCAGGTAGCCTACTGAATTTTATATCTATAATCATATAATTAATAAAAACTTAAGGTGGTTCTACAGAATTTGCCCAAAAATCACGCAATGGAAATTGAATGAATATCTACTATTGAGCACACAATTTAGTGAAACAATCGCATATAGGCATTTGAAAAAATACATTCAATGAATAAAGCACCCCCATATTTTATCTAGAAAAAACACCCTGAGCAACCAATCTTAGCTATTACTCAAGACCCATGACTTTTTAAGGCTTGTTTTAAAGTTTTTCTAAAGCATGTCTGGATGAATCAACTATGCAATACACGCTAAAATTGCTGGATACTGTTATTAAAACCATGCTTGTACATCGCTTCTTACTAATTTTAAACAAGTACTGTTTTGAGACCCTATAAATTTATTTGATACTCCATGATATGTCTTTTTTACAAAAGAGCCAGAGTGCCTCACCCTTTACAAAAATGACTGATGGGAGTATTTCTTGAATAGCATTTTGGCATTTTGAAAATAGATTGATCTTACCTAAATCCTTCATACAGTATTCCAAATCTTACAGAATATCATCTTGTATTTTTATGGATTCTTGGAATACTTGAACACTTATGGATGGTTCCATAATTCTAAATTTTTAAGATTGAAAAGGTAGGCCTGTGCAAGAAAATTTATAGGGAAAAGGAAATTGGAGCGCACAGGGTAAGATAGTCTCTCTTTCTTATAAATAAAGAAAGGGACCTAGACGAAAACATGCTTTGGACTTAAGTAATTCGAGAACTCGCTTTATAACCAAATCACCTCGTGATAAAACTGACAGAATGATTAAAACAAGGCTTCTTTTGAATCGAAAATCTTCTGATAGAAGGGCTGGAAATGCTCAAAAGTATAAGCATAGACCGCAATATCACTTACGTAAGCTACAAATCTAGATTTCTATCCTTTTATCTTTCGAGGTGGCACGGTGCCATATTTATCGACCAAATAGACCAAGCTAGCCATGGTGGCCGCACCGAGTTCCAATTCACGTTTGTTCACATGTTCAAAAGTATCGTTTTCGGCATGGTGGTGATCAAAATAGCGCTGCGAATCGGGCCGTAGGCCCGCCAGTACAAGTCCTTCGTCTTTCAAAGGGCCAATATCGGCCCCACTTCCCCCACGAACAAACATATGTATCAAATACGGTTCAAATAGCTTTTTCCAGCCCTGTATCCGTTCAAAATTGGCATCATCGCAATCAAAAGAGAAGCCCCTTGGGGTAAACCCGCCCGCATCGCTTTCCAAGGCGAAGACGTGTTGCTCATTTTTGCTCTTGGCCACCTCGGCATATTTGTTGCCCCCTCGCAGACCATTTTCTTCATTCATAAAGAGTACCACACGAAGAGTACGCTTGGGGCTGTAACCTATTTTTTTGAAAAGGTGCAGCACCTCCATACTCTGCACGCAGCCTGCCCCATCGTCGTGGGAGCCATCGCCCAGATCCCAAGAATCGAGATGACCGCCGACCACCATGATTTCTTCGGGACGCTCGCTCCCGCTGATTTCGCCGATAACATTATACGATTGCACATCAGGAAATTGCCGACAATTCTGCCTAAAATAAAAATTGATATTTGGGTCCAACTTCAGGGTAGTGCTCAAAAGCTCGGCCCCCTTGGTGCTGATAGCCGCGGCTGGTATCCGTTTTTCGACAGGGGTATCACCATAGCTCATGGAGCCCGTATGCGGATAGTCATCTAGGCGAAGGGTCATCGAGCGCACGATAACGCCCACCGCCCCATACTTTGCGGCTTCTGCCGCCCCTGAATACCGCTGGTCAACGCAACCGGAATAGGATTGGAATGTATTGATCAAGGTAGGATCCATCGGGCGGTTGTAAAAGACTATTTTGCCCTCAATGTTTTCCCGTCCAAGTTTCGAAAGGTCTTCGATGCCCTGTACTTCAACCACTTGGGCCTTGAGTCCGCCCTCTGGGGTGGCCACCGATCCACCAAGCGCACAGATGGGCACGTTGGTGGTAAGCCCCGGTTTTGTCTCTACGTACGCAAACTCAGGTGCCCCCCGAACCCATTTGGGCACCATTACGGGCTGTAGCCACACCCGGTCAAGGCCCAAAGAATCCAATTGTTCTTTGGTGTATTCAACGGCCTGCTGCGCCTGTACCGAGCCCGAAAGCCTGCCACCGATTTGGTTGGAAAGATGGTTCAACCAGTAATAGGCCTTGCCCTCAGTCAATGCGGCATCATAAATGGCCCTGATCTGTTGTTCGTCTTCTGTTTGTGCTTGAAGTCCGAAACCTAAAAAGAGCAATAACAACAGTGTTTTTTTCATTCCTTTTCTTTTTCCAACTGTTCGCGATACAATTCTAAATTAGCTTTTATTTCATCATCTAGCTCAGGGGCTTTGACATCTTTGTATTTTTTTAACGTCTGTAGCAAAATGGAGGCCACGATTACGCGGGCCGCTTTTTTATCGTCGGCGGGCACTACAAACCACGGGGCATGTACTTTCGAGGTTTTGTTGATGGCTTCCTCATAGCATTCCATGTACTTTTCCCATAGCTTTCGTTCTTTTAAATCTCCCGGAGAAAATTTCCAATGCTTTCGCTTCAGCCTCAGTCGCCTCAACAACCGCTGTCTTTGCTCTTCCTTTGACAGGTGAAGAAAAAACTTGAACACCACTGTGCCATTTTCGGCAATGTGCCTTTCAAAGTCGTTTATTTGCCGGTAGCGCTTTTCCCAAAACCCATCATTGATATCCTCCAATGCTTCGACACCAGGAATATTCTCAGAAAGTATGTACTGTGGGTGCACCTTGGTCACCAGTACATTTTCGTAATGGGTTCGGTTGAACACACTGAACTTGCCCCGTTCGGGCAAGGCGATATAGTGTCGCCAAAGGTAGTCGTGGCTCAGTTCCAGTTCTGTGGGCACCTTAAAGCTGTGGACCTCAACGCCCCGGGCATTCAGGTCTTTGAACACCTCGCGTATAAGGCTGTCCTTACCCGCCGTGTCCATCCCCTGAAGGCACACCAATATACCATATTTGCCATGGGCATATAACGTATCTTGAAAATCGGCCAGTTCTTTTCTAATGTCGTTCAGCTCTTTTTTCAGTTCGTCACCAGATTTATTAAAATCTTCGTGGGTATTGCGTTGTGAGAGTTTGACCGGCTCGGTCACTTGATATGCGGTAATGTCGACTTTATCCATTTTGGAAATATAAACATTTTCACTGTATCGCCTTTGGCTTCACTACCGGCATTTGGTCGAATTTTTTGACACTTTTTTGCAGCTTACAGCGTAATTGGGCTTTTTGGCGATATTTTTTTTGGGAAGCTTGCCATCGGCTTAATTTTAGGGTTCATTTATTGCGCATTGTCCCAAATCTTGCGTTATGAAACAGAAACGGATCATACTTATTGTGGTGTCCTTATTGGACTTATGGCTCATGGTTTCCTTCCGTTCCTATAGTGCTTGTGAGTTTGCCAACTCGAACATCCAGTTCGTCAAGGAGCAAACCGAAGAGGCCCTACAGGCACCCGACCTAAAATTATCGAAATACTACGCCTACCGGGCGTTGAACAGCATCTATAAGTCAAAAAAGAGCTTTTCAGAATGTGGTTGTAAAGATGCCATTATCAATATCAATCTGGCTTCAGAAAATCTAAAGGAGGCCACAAAGGCCAATACCGTTGAAGATTTACAGGTCTTTCTACAGATTGCCATGCAGAACACCCTTAGTGGTATCAATGCCCTTAGAACCTATGGCGTGGACAAAAATAGTAAATATGGCGACAAATATCTTACCATGAACACGCATGAACTCGGGTTGCCGACCAGTGTATTGTCTGCCGAAGAGGGACAATTGGTTTCGATGCAGCGCATTGAAGAGCACCTGACCAAATTTGAAAACTCGGTGATACGTATTGTTGAAAATGTAGAATGCGAAAAGGCAAGACCCTTTATTGAACGGATGCAGAACGAAACCATTGGCAAATTGGCCAATCCGAGCCTTACGGAGAAAAAACAATACTACCACAACCGGGTGTTTGAAATAACCGATAGGGCCCTGAAGCAATTGGTTGATTGCCAATAAGTCTACTTGCTGGCAAACAGCTTCACATCTTCTTCACTTACTTCCTTGCCGCCCAAGATGATCAAGCGTTCCACCACATTGCGCAGCTCTCTGATGTTACCGGTCCAATCATATCCCTTCAACATTTCGATGGCCCCTTTTGAAAACTTCTTAGGCGCTATGCCCTGCTCTTCCGCTATTTTTTGTGCAAAATGTTCTATCAGCAAGGGTATATCGTCACGTCTTTCGTTCAACGAGGGCACCTGGATCAATATGACCGCCAAACGGTGGTAAAGATCTTCCCTAAAGCGGCCTTCCTCAATTTCTTTCCTTAAATCCTTGTTGGTGGCAGCGACCACTCGCACATCTACTTTGATATCCTTGTCGGAGCCCACCCGTGAGATTTTGTTCTCTTGAAGGGCGCGTAAGACCTTCGCTTGGGCCGAAAGGCTCATATCACCGATCTCATCCAAAAAAATGGTTCCCTTATTGGCCGTCTCGAACTTGCCCGCCCTATCTTTGACAGCCGATGTAAAGGCACCTTTTACATGGCCGAACAGCTCGCTCTCTATCAGTTCAGAGGGAATGGCGGCACAGTTCACCTCGATAAACGGCGCCGAAGACCGCGCACTTTTCTGGTGGATCCAATGGGCCACCAATTCTTTACCCGTACCATTTGACCCGGTGATCAGTACGCGGGCATCTGTGGGGGCCACTTTTTCAATCATATCTTTGATGGCGGTAATGGCCTTGCTCTCGCCTACCATCTCATAGTTCTTACTGACCTTTTTCTTCAAGATCTTGTTCTCGACCACCAATTCTTTGCGGTCAAGGGCATTGCGAACCGTGGTGAGCAGGCGATTTAAATCCGGGGGTTTTGAGATGTAGTCAAAGGCACCCAGACGCATGGTATTCACTGCCGTATCAAGATCACCATGCCCAGATATCATGATAAAGGGAATCTCAGGCTTTACCTTACGGGCAGCCTCCAATACTTCGACCCCGTCCATCTTGGGCATTTTTATATCGCAGAGCACCAGGTCAAAGTCCTCTTTTTTGATGATTTCCATCCCTTTCAGGCCATCTTCGGCCTCTTGCACCTCGTACGAATCGCTTTCTTCGGTCAGTATCTTGACCAACACCCTTCTAATGGCAGACTCATCTTCGATTACCAGAATTTTAGACATAGTATCCTTTTAAAAAATTGATATTTTGAATCCTCCCCTAAGATAAAGATTCGCCTCTCTATTCAACAAGAAAACATCGACACGTTTGTTATCCCTCAATTTGCCCTCTTGTTCAATGGAGCCGCCCAGCAAAGTATAGAAAGACATCATCTTTGAGAGATTGAACTGGTAGCCCACAGCGCCCACCAGGGTCGATAACGAGATCCGGGTGCCTATACGGCCGTCGGGCAACAATATGTCATCTTGTAGGTTGATAAAGTATCCATCCAATAATAGTGCCAATTGCAAAGTGTGGCGGTCTGTAATATGATATTTGAAGTTTGAACGGGGAATGCCCAGGGTGTAAGACCATTTTGGGTGGAACCGCCGGTAATAGCTGATCAGGGGCAGTGGAAAAGGAAGGCCCGTGGTACTATTGTAAGAAAGCCCCAGCACCAACCTGAATGGTATTTCGGCATCCATACGCTCTTTCCATAGGGTGGCCGTGGCATTGATAAAGAAGTCTTTGGTGACCACGCCATCAAGAAGGTTCGAGGCCAATCTGGGCGTGGCAATGGTAATAAGGCGCCAATTGTCGTTCCATCTGGTGATATAGCCCAAGTTCATGTCCATCACATGAAGAACATCTATCTGCTCTGCATCAAAGGGTTGGGGCCGCGAGAAGTCAATTTCAAAACGATTGTACTCACCACCGATCACAAAATAATCGTCGTTGCCCAATTTGATGGGCACATTGAGCAATACCTTGTACCGCGACGTGCCGATGCCTGAATTGTTTTCGGGTATTCGCAAATAATCGATACGCAACAGGTCGGTGCTCTGGGCCCGCCCCAAAACACCGAACAAAATGCAGCAAAACAACACTGGAACAAGGCGGTTTTGCATCATGGTTTTTTTGCTGCTGAGGCAATATCGATGGGCTCGTGCTGGTAAAAGTGAACATCCCGTTGTGGAAAGGGAATGGTAACATTGTGCTGTCTAAACTTTGCATCAATCGCATATCGAATCGAGCTTTTGACCTTGGGATCGCCAAAACTGTCGTTTGTGAAGAAATTGATGGAGAACAAAAGTGCCGAATCGCCAAAATCTTCAAAGAGCACAAAGGGCTTTGGGTTTTTGAGTACCCCTTTCTGCTCGTGGGCCACTTCTTCCAATAACTTGGTCACCAGTTGCACATCACTTCCATAGGCCACACCCACTGCCACCCTTTCGCGGGTCATCTTATGGTTTTGTGTGTAGTTGTATATGATATCGCTGATGAACTTGTGGTTGGGTATAATGATTACCTTATCATCTCTAGTGATGGCTCTAGTGGTCCGCAATTTGATTTCGAAGACCTTGCCCACTTTACCGTTCACATCAACAATATCACCCACTTGAAGTGATTTATCGATAATTATAAAAATGCCCGCAATAACATCTTGAAACAATTCTTGTAAGGCCAGGCCAAGCCCCACAAAAAGTGCGGCCGAGGCGGTGATCAAAATGGTGATGTCGATACCCGCAGCACTCATGGTAAGCAGAATCACGGCCACATACACCACATATTTGATGAACTTGAAGACACTAATGAACTTCAATTTGTCATCTGCCTCCATTTTTCTGGTCAAAATCTGGCGAATGGTTTTCAGTAGAAAACTAGTCACAATAAAGGCCGTTATGAGCAAAAGCAAAAGCCCTACCGTAATATGAACCGATCTATCACCTTCGCCATAATGAAAACCCCATGAAAGAAATTCTTTAATGGAGCCCCAAATATCTTCTTTGATGACCTCTTTCAGGCCTTCGTTTTGATCTTGTGCCATCCGCTAGTATTTAAGCCATTTGAACAGTTCGCGATAGGTCGGTTTTTTACCATACATGAGAATGCCCACACGATAAATCTTGGCCGCCAACCATACGATGCCTATAAAAGTAACGATTAACAACAGAATTGAGGTGATCAATTGCCATAAGGGCACCCCGCCCTCGCCTATTCCACTGGGCAGACGCATCAGCATGACAATGGGCGAGGTCAATGGAAATATGGAAAAGGCCACGGCTATGGGCCCATGTGGATTGCTAAACACCGAAAAGAAACCGACATAAATGGCCAGCATCAGTGGCAATATTATCGGGAATATGAATTGTTGGGTATCGGTCTCGTTGTCAACGGCAGCCCCAATGGCCGCATAGATCGAGCTATATATCAGATAGCCCAGCACGAAATATACAATGAACGAGACCAGCATGGTTACCCACGGCAAATCGAAAAGCTCTTGGGCATAGCGCTGTATTTCATTTTCGCTACTCGTGGCAAGCGAGCCGACATCTGGCATGCCGTTGGGCGAAAGATTCGGGGCAGCGTTCAGCGTCGCCAGATCAATATCAAAAAAAAGGGCCGCCACTACCAGCAATAAAGTGGCCGAAAATATCCAAATGGCAAATTGCGTAACCCCAGCCAACGAGGTGCCGATTATCTTGCCCAACATCAATTGAAAAGGTTTTACCGATGAGATGATGACCTCGATGATACGGCTCGTTTTTTCCTCTATCACACTGCGCATCACAAATCCACCGTAAATAATGATGAACATCATGATCAAATAGCCGAAACCACCCCCCAAAAAGGCCTTGAACTCGTTGATGCCCTTGAGGTTCTGCCGCCCATCAAAGGTCGAGGTTCCCAGATCAAAATTTCTTTCAACTTCTTCAAACTGCCCTGAGCTGATGCCCAACGAGGCCAAACGCTCTTTTCGAAGCTCATTTTGTATGATATCCTCTATCTCATCCAACATATAGGTGGATGGATTGTCTTTTGTGAACAAGAACGCCTCTTTTGCGGCGGCTTCGACATTCGCCGCTTGGGGAATGTGCAACAGGCCGTAGTAGCCCAACGACAGGGTAGAATCTTTGGCCGTCTGCAAATCGATATCACTCATTTGCAGATAGGATGTGTTATCGGAAGAGGTGAAGTGTTCCACAAAAAATCCGCTTTCATCCAACACGGAAATCACCCGCTTTTCACTGTCATTGATTTCGGTCAAATAGACTATGAGCAATACCATAGCCACCAACAGCAAGGGGCTCAAAAAGGTCATGACAATAAACGACCGGTTTCTGACCTTGGCCAGGTATTCACGCTTTATGATCAATCCTAATTTGCCCATGTACTTTTTGATTTGACCGTTTGGATGAAAATATCGTTTGCCGTGGGTATGGTCTCCTCGAAATGCACAACATTGCCGCAACGCGCCAATTGTTGCAACAATGCCGAGGTATCGTCTGTCGGAAGCTGCAAGACCATATCGAGCTGTTTTTCAGCACTGTCATAGTGCTGCTCTTTGAGTTCGAACAGGCCGTTGAGTTGGGCCAGTTTGCTTTGGTAATCATCAGTAGTCTTCAGCCCTACCTTAAAAATGTTTTTCTTGTAGGCCTTTTTGATATCAGCAAGCCGGCCGTCCAAAATCTTTTCTGATTGGTGCAGCAGGGCAATATGCTCGCACAGTTCTTCGACCGACTCCATACGATGGGTCGAAAAAATGATGGAAGCACCCTGTTCTTTAAGCCGCAAGATCTCGTCTTTGATGACATTGGCATTT
>NZ_PABT01000042.1 GCF_002699205.1 Allomuricauda sp. | reverse complement strand
TGTTTAAACATTTAGAAACTAAATTGGAAGAGCATAAAGCCAACCCCTGGATAGACGCTCAAGAGGTCATGGAAATACTTCGGATAAAATCGACTACCACTTTACAAAAAATGAGAGACAACCAGGAGATTAGATTTTCGCAACCTTCTAAACGGGTTATTCTCTACGATAGAAATTCTATCTATGAATATTTGGAGAAATACGTTATTGAACCTGAATGACTTTTTAGCTATCTCAATTCCGATGCATCTAAAAAATTATGAGTTCTGCTCTAAGTCCTTAGAATCATTAGTACATTTTATTAGCAATGACAAATAAATTTTCCTTACTGATGTTCAAGCGTAATCGCCAGTCACGTGCATACTCCCCCGAATCTGGTCCTTTGGGATCAAAGGGATTATAGGCCTCTTTGACTTGCTGAAGGGCATAGCCAACAAATGTTTTCATTCCCGGTTTATCGAAAAGCTGGGCCAGGAAACCCATTCTTTTGGTGGCCGCAATATTATTAATGGCCCGGCAGTAACGGATCATCTTCTTGGAAGACAACTTTGCCTCTGCAAATGCCCGGATCAATTCCGCATACCCACCGGAGTATTTGGGGAGATCGAAACAATCGACTAAGGTTTTCTCCACGTCCGTAATGGCGTACCTATGGTTGCCATACCCTTCTTTTTTGACACCATCCCTTTTCCGCTCGGCTATGGTCACGAACTTATAGGCTACACCGAAGATTTTTTTGTCCTTTTTTATTTTTGTGGTCTGCACGAAAACGGTGTTGGGAAACTGTTCGGTAAGCCCATGCAGGTTTAAGGCCGACCAATAGGCAATGGCACCATCGGGCACCAAAAAAGAACCGATTACTTTTTCGTCCCTAAAATTGGCACGGCAATATTTGCCCCTTTCGATGCGGGAGAACACTTTTTTATGGACCAGGTTCTCGATGATTTCGTTGATATCTTCCTCTTGGTCCGGAACAAGCCCTTTCACATCCTCCAAAGAAAAAACATCCATTTCATATTGGTCCAAGAGCAGCATAAGATTTAATTGCAATTGTGTAAGGTTTTTGGATATATAGCTTCCCGTTGCCATGATTAATTATTAAGTCATAAACCCTAAAAAATAGGGTTTATCATTAAATGAAATATCAATATATAAAATCTATAAAAACATTAATCAACTTAAATGCTCCTAACAGCTTCTGTTGCCAACGAGGTGATTTGATTTTAGAAATATTTCCCTCTGTTCCTGCGGAAGTTAGAAAGCTTTCACCTACAAGACTTCCCTAGCGGGCACGCAAGCTGGCCCGCACTCGGTTGTCTTTCCGGCTCCAGTTTTCCAACCCCCTCGGTACCGCGCATAAACACAAGCGGACGAACAAAATCGCCCGCTTGTCTTTATCTTCCAGCCCCTAAAATTAAATGAAATGGCCATGCAAAGACAATGCAATGTGTTCATATTGGGTTCATAAATCGGCTCACAGAAAATGACTCTTTATCTTTCAGTTTAGTGGCCTGAACGAAAAATTTACATCAACAGTATCAGTTTTTACTACCTTTCTGAACATCTAGCTTCATAATTCTTTATGAAAAGCCGCCAGAAAAAAAATCTTAATGAGATTCAAGCATTAGACCTTGACCAGTCTCTTGATGCCATCAAAATTTATTTTCTGAACGATAACCCTACCTTGCCCAAGCTAAAAGATTTTATCGCTGAAAAGATAGCTGATTTAACCCCCTACCAATATTATCATCTTATTGCCTGGCTTTTGGATAACATCAATGACGAAATGCTGCTTTATAATCTGGATGTGATTTTTGACTATTCTGAACTCGATTCAAAGAATTATCCCGATCAAGATGAATGGTCGGTTCCAGCTTCAAATGAACCCATAGATCATACCATTTTACCCGATAGGTTCAATGATGATTGTCGTTCCTTTTTCCGAAAACATCATGACGGAACAATAAAATTTGTTTTAGATGATTTGAGTTCGATGAACGTTATTGATCGAGTAATCAAACTTTATACGGGCCGAGATTCGATTTCCGAACCTCGGATTGATTTAAAACGTTTATTTGACCTATTTTCAAAGGATGACCGTCTCAACTTTACCATACCTACATTCCCTAAATTAGAAAGAGTACCTTTTTATGGACTTGCGCTAGATTCTTTTTCGGGTTACGAATATGAACCCCATCATCTTTATAAAGAAATGACGCATGAAATACGCCGAGAAGCAAGGAATATCAAAAATTTATTCGCGAAAAAAGGTAGTAAAGAATTAGGACACCTCTTTATGGACAATTCCATAATTCTCTTGCCTATCCTATTCGATTTTGAGGTATGGAAGCGATTAGTCTTGGACCTTTTACAGAATAAATCCATTTTTCATATTGCAAAAACCAAAATCCATTTATATATCAATGAATTGACTAAACTTTTGCGAGAAGAATTCTTTAGTAATATAACCGTTGAAAGAAGAAGTTATCTTGTAAGAAGGGAAGAAAGTGAAATCCCCTTTCTAAAAACATATTCCCCTCCAAAAATTCATTACTCTGAATACTTAAGTTGGCTAGAAAAATTGGACAAAACCAACATTGTCAAACCAGCTTTAGAGAAATCTTTGGAAAAGGAACCAAATAATCAAATCATCATTTCAAGGCAAGGATCTCAAAGGAAGTTGTTGGATGCGATGACCGATTTTTTTGAACATTTGAAGCTTAAAATCGATAATGACCAAGAGCGAGCCTTGGAAAGTTTTATCTATCGAAACTTTGCGTTTGAACCCGATGACGATACTGACTTTACCAAACGAACGGTCTCAAACTATGGATTTAAGCCCATTGATTTCATCCCGCCCAAGCATGCCAAAGATTTCACGAAGCTTCTTTTGTACTTGTCCGATAAGGAATATTTGCTGAGTAATAAGACCAACATCATTAAGACCCTTGATGAAGAAATACATGGGTCTGGTTCAAAAAGAGATGGCTTTAGTTACAGTTCTTTGATTCGTATTCCCAACAAAGAGCACCATCTTTTTCCTGATAATGAAATACGTAGACGAGTACGGTCGATTTTAAGGATTGATGATTGAAAAACTCATTAACTCAGCTAGGCCGCCACACATTTTTTGGCAAACTCTTCAAAGTCATTTAAATCCGCTTCTGCTTTATTGGTGTCAGGTGGTTGAGGATTAAGGTCAGCAGCGGCATCATGTAACCAATTTGAGCTTTCTGTCATACCGTGTTCAATCTCTGCGATCAACTCTGGGGTCACCACAATTTTCTTTAACCTCAAAGTTTGTACTCCAATAGAAAAACGCTCGACAACACCTTTAAAAAGACGTTCTTCAACCCCTCTTTCCCAAGCTTCCCGAAGTAAGCCATACCAAGATTTCGCCGCAAATAAATATTCGTCTTCATCACCTTCTTTTTCAATCTTTTTTAGACGCACCAGCCTGTCTTTCAAAGTACCTATTCGCCTTTTAACCGGTTGGGCTATCCAAGGCAAATCGGGATTGATAACCCCGGAAATATCCCCTGCTTTTCTGATGGTGGTGTACTGATAATTTAAATCGGTAGTTTCAGCTAATATTTTCATTCTGATGAAAAATGCAATGTCATGTGTCAGAATAACAACCTGTTTATCCTTTGCCAGTTCGACCAATCTTGATGCAATTTTTTCGCGGCGATGGTGGTCTTGCGAGCTGACAGGGTCATCAAAAAATATACCCCTATTATTGGGGTCGAGTTGAAATTCAGTAAGAAAGTCTGCTAGAGAAATTGCTCTTTGTTCCCCTTCACTCAATACGGTATTGGCATCCTGCCCAGCAATCTTCAATTTTCTTAGTGTAGATGCTTTGATATTTTTTTGAATGATGTTTACAACCTTTGGTGCATCAAGCTGTTCACATTCTTTGTTAAAAGTATCCGTGTATTTTTCAGTGATTGTCTCGTTGAAAAGCTCTCCTTGTTTAGTGGTTATGGAGCGAGTGTTAAAAATAGACAGGTGTTTTTCTGCGCGAGCTGCCCATTTATGGGCCTGTACAAAAGCCAGAATATTGCTCAACAATTTGCTCAATAAATGCTTGTCTTTCAAATAGTTTATTTCAGCTTCAAGCTTTTTTAGCTCCTCATCAGGATTCTTTTTGATAAGGGCTTCAATTTCATTAGAAATTGATTCCTTAAAAGGGTTAAATTCTTCGGTACTCTCTTTAAAAGATTCCACAGAATTTGCCCATTTCAACTCTGATAAATTTGATATTAGATTTTTAAGGGCACTAGTAGAATTGGTCACTAACACTTTCCAGTTGCCTGCAAACCCCTCGTCAATTGCCATAATATAATCATACGTTAAGCTGGTCTCGTCAAAGCTCACAAGACTCAAGCTTTTCAAGTGGTTTATGGATTCTTTAATCTTCAGAAAGACTTTTTCCAATTCGGCTTCGGCTTCACTTTTCAGAGGCTTCCAATATGCATTTATTAATTCATTTTCTTTTTCGCCAATTGGTTGTAAGCAAAACAAACAAGTATCTTCAACTTCTGGATATGATTCGCCGCGGTTGGACCCTATAACATCAGCATAAGATTTGGACGCTTTGATGAATGTTTTCCATTCGTTACTGCCTAGTGATTCTATATTATACTCTTTCAGTCCATCAATACCCTCCTGCTTGGTCAGCTCAACAAGGTTAGCATAAGTTGCAATCAATAGGGCATAACCCTCTATTTTCTCTTTCTTAAGTTCATCCAGTATCGCTTGTTGTTTAAGTATAAAGTCTTTTAAAAAGCCTAAAAGCTTTTGCAATTCTGCAATTTTTTTAGGTATATCCAAAGCTTTGAGCTCTTTCCATTTTTTTGAAAGCTCATCGACCTTTTGGGCATCTTCTTTTGTGTAGTTGCCTAATTCCCTTAATTTGTCTTCATCGGTTGTTAATCCAAGATTTTTAATTTCAGTTTGGATGGCATTTTCATTCACAAAATGTTTTTCATAGTCGTTTTCTGGCCTATTCAATTGTATTTCACCTTTTAGCTTTAATGTGAGTGAATGATATAGTATCAGTGCCTTATCAAAAAACTCAAATCCTTTTGGAGTAAAGTTTAGTTTATTGTCTTCTTCAAGATGTACTTTAACACTATGGCTATCAAAAACAGAAAACCTTGTGAATTCAATATTGTTCTTGTCTTGCGGGTATTCCAATTCATGTTCTCCTTCTTCTGTCACAAACAAAAATTTACAAGTCGGATCACCAAAATCTTTGTCTTCAAAAACGTTGGGAAGTATTTCTTTGTCACCTCTGGATCGAAATGCATTGTTCAGCAATCTTATATATCCCGACTTTCCTGTACCATTGTGGCCGTAAATCAAGGTCAAATTGGGGTGTACAGAAATCGTCTGCTCTGGAGCAAGTGCGTTAACGTTCTCAATGTGCTTAATTTCTTTAAGTTGGATAGTCTCGTCGACTTCTTCACTCTCGGCAATCTCATTGTACTCAATTTCTGCCTGCCCATAAAGTTCCTCTTCAAGCCCATATTCTTCTTTAAATAAGGCATAGGTCATTGATATTAAGTCATCACTTAATGGCTCATTTTCCAACAGTTTGTTGGCAGCATATTGAAACCAATAATCTAAGGTTTTCAACCAATCGATAATTCTGTTTTTTAGAGGTCTATCTGGCATTTTTTTCTTTTTACAATCATATTTCAAAATAACACTATGCGTATTATTTTTCCTACTGGAAGTTGATAAATCCTTAATTCGTTTAAAAGTGACAGGGTATCCTTCGGATAGCAAGCGGGAACCATGCTGCGCAATGGTTCCCGCTTGCGCCTGCGGCGGGCAACCGCAGGCTACGCCTGCTCCGACATAGAATTGAGCATTTATAATAGATTATAGAATTATTATAACAGAGTGTTCAACTGTCTGATTTTCAATGGTATTTTCTATAAATACTCTGCACTACTCTTAAATTACTCGATTGTCAAAATACCTTGTACCACTATCGTTTCGACCCATTGTTCTGCACCAAACTCCCAAGTGCAAAGTTTTCAGCCTCTTTAAATAAGACATTTGAAATAAAGCAATCCCAATGAAGAGCAAGAGCATTCTTATAGATTACAAAAGTCACAAAGACCTTAAGAAATTGGCAAAAGAACATAACAGAGGTATTGGTCAATTCACGATAGAAATGATTGTCTATTTCAGAAAAACCGGTACCGACCCACAGGTCATAAACGGAAAAAGCGCTACGGAAATGATTAAGGCCATAGACCGTAGAATCGTCTCTTTTTTCAAAACCCAAGAAGCGGACATTCTTTATCCGATGCAAAACAAAATTCACGAAAACGGAGTCAAAACCGAGCAACTATTAAATCAACTGATAGTAGAACTCAAAAGAATTTTCTCCAAAATCAAACAGAACAATTGATGCCTGTGAGTATTGTGCACAAGACAACCAATGACAATAAAGGAAGTTGTTCAAAATATGGGTTTTATCTGAACAAGGAAAACAAGGAATGCATCAAAGAAGGAAGGCTACAAGATTTACAACCTTTTTTCAACCTGAGGAATAAGAGATTAACAACTATGGAAGCGATAGCATTAATAGATGAAAACGGCAAAGGGAAAGGTCTTCGAAGTAATCAAGACAGGTATTTCACATTGACCTTGAATTTCAGCCAGAAAGAATTGGCCCATTTAGCTAAAAAAGTGGCCAAGCGAAACATCGAAAACGTTAAAGAACTGAATGGTCAAGAGTTCGAGAAGTTCAACGAATTACTATCAGATTATACCAAGCAAGCGATGAAGAACTATGCGAACAATTTCAACAAAGGCATTACCGAAAACCAAATCGCCTGGTTCGCCAAAATAGAGCATCGTCGGCACTATAAAGGAAACGATGAAGAGGTCGTAAAAGGAAAGGCAATAAGTGGTCAGCTTAAGGATGGGTTGCAAAGCCATGTTCATGTTACAGTATCACGTATGCATAGAAACTGGCGTATAAACCTGAGCCCATTGACGAATGCACGTACGGGTAAGAATCTAGTATTAAATGGGAGAAAGGTTTTAGGCGGTTTTGACCGATCGAACTGGAAGCAGCTTAATGAAAATTCATTCGACACTCTATTTGATTACAAACGTGGGTTGGATGAAAAATATGAGACGCACAGAACTTTAAAATTAGGGTCGCTAGACGAAAAGCGACGACTTCAAAACCAATTAGAAGAAGAACGTAAAAGGTCGTTGGCGCAAGAAAAAAAGAATCAGAAATCATTGTAATAATGGATACCACAACAATAATCGAATATATTTTCGGAGGCAGCAACCCATATTTCAGAGTTTTATTACTGTTTTCGGGAATCCTACTTTACACCATAGTACTCAGGCGTGTACTTAAAATTCCCTTTATGATCGGGGGCATCATAGCAATCTTTATATCGATGGTATTGCCATTGACAATCGCGTTTCCCATAGCTTTATGTGTATGGATGCTTTCAGGAATATTGAAAATACTCATAAAGCCCTCAGAAAAGGTAAAGCCAAAGTCAATATCATTAAAGACTGAGGATTCCTTTGATTTCGTGGTGGACGGAAAACCCGTCAACCTTACAAATCCGTATCGGGGCATCTACGTTCAAGGTGGTGCCGGAAGTGGAAAATCCGCATCATTGGTATATCCCATCTTAAAACAGGCCTTGATTAAAAATTATGCCGGAATCTGCTATGACTTTAAGTCGCCAGAGCTTGCCAGTTTTCTTTTTCAACAGGCCCAGAAAAGTAAAATTGCGCCATACTTAGTTGACTTTAAAAATCCCAAAAGGAGTATTAGGGTAAATCCGCTAGACCCAAATTTTATGCATAAAACTGCTTATGCTAGTGAACATGCTCAGACCCTTATGTACAATCTTTCTCCATCAAATATCAAAAAAGAGGACTATTGGATGATGGAAGCAAAAAGTGTGCTTACAGGCCTAATATGGTACTTAAAAAAGAACCATCCACGATACTGTAGCCTACCCCATGTCATCAGTTTGTTATTGCACGCCAATATTCCATTATTGATTGAAAAAATATCCGAAGATTTTGAGGCAGCAGGTTTTGTGGCGAGTCTGAAACAGGCCATCAAAAATGAATCTACCCGCCAAGTTTCAGGAGTGATGAGTACGTTGCAGACCAATCTCTCAAAACTGAATACCCCAGATATATTTTGGATTCTTTCGGGCAATGACATCAGTTTGGACATCAATGACCCGACCGACCCAAAATTCCTGTGCATCGGTAACGAAAGTACCTTATCCCAAACCTACGCCCCTGTAGTTTCGTTGATTATTTCCGTTGCGCTCAAGATGATGAATCAACCCGAAAAACATAAGTCCGTAGTGCTAATTGACGAGTTACCCACATTGTATATCAATAAACTGGAACAAACCCCAGCCACCGCAAGAAGCAACAAGATTGCTACTGTTCTGGCATGTCAAGATTTCTCGCAGTTGGTTGACCGTTATGGTAGAGAAAAGGCCCAAGTAATACTGTCGAATATGGGTAATCAATTCTTCGGCAGAACCGTCAATAAAGAGTCCGCCGAAATGATTGGTCGACTGTTTGGCAAGACCGATAAGGTCTTCAGAACCACTAGCAAGGGAGATAATTACTACCAATCTTCCATATGGGGCAAGCATGTAAATTCTTCGAATAGTACCACTGGCGAATCGGTACAAGAGCGCGACAGGGTAAAGACCACCGATATTATGAACCTTGACCCTGGAGAATTCTATGGAATTATTGCCGAGGGTAGTCACACAGAGATTTTAAAATCTAAATTCTCAATGAATCCCCACGGGGACGATATGCCGTTCGCTTTTCACAATACCACAACGATAGAAGAGATTACCGAAAATTACGTCAACATTATTGAAAATAGTTTAGGTCTCTTGAATCTTAAGCACAACGAAACTCACGACTTGATAGGGTTTTGATTTTAAGGAAAAACCAAAAAATAGAGCATAAAAGCAGAAGCAAATCATAAAATAAGAGCGATGGAAAATAACGAGCATATCATAGAATTACTTCAGGACATCAAAGCATTGATGGGGCAGCAGAAAGATGTTTTAAACGTTGATGATTTAGCCAGATATACTGGTCTTTCAAAAAGTAAAATCTATAAACTCACACATCTTAAATTGATACCTACGGGCAATAACAAACACATTCGCCAAAAGTTCTTTGATAAAAAGAGCATTGATAAGTGGTTGCTGGGCAACCCCAATGTGAGCGATGAATATCTGGAGCAGAAATTTCAGGAACAGTTAAAGAAAAAATCAAGGTTCAATTGAACAGCGCATTGTTGTTTTTTTGGCGTTGGCCGGGCTATCCGCTATATCGCCCTCACGTGCCCTAAGGTTTCGTAAGCCTTGAAAGAGCTCCTACCGTCGCTTTTCAAGCCAACGAACCCTAACGGCCCGCAGCGGTCAATGCCGCTGCTATCCCTAACGCTTTAATTACTTCATAACCATTCTCTCAGTAAAGCGTCTTATAGGCGATTTTTGTTCATTTCGTTCTAACCAATCATAAAATAATTCCAATTCAGAGGCTCCGCAGTTAATCACATATTCAACACCCATGATTACAAGAACGAAATAGTATATGCCCGGTTCAATAAATAGGAAATCCAATTCGTGCAGTACCTCATAAGGTTTAGGGTTGAATATAGGATCTACAAACCGTGCTTCCTCGGAATAAATTCTACGCTGACTATAAATCCATTGTTCCCCCTTTCCTAAACGGGCATATTCACGCAATGGGTCCAGTTCGGGCATATCGATAACCTCATTTAGATTTGATTGCCTACGCCCCGCTTTTAATGCAAATAATTCCAGAGCCGTCTTGGCAAGGAAACGGGACATATAGTAGTTTTTACTTTCGGGCAGATCCACAATTTCAAACATCAATCTATTGACCTTTTTATTACGTATTAGGTTAATTACTTTGCTGTCATCGCCGCGAAAGCCTAAACTATTGCCATCCATATACATGTCGAACCAGCCACCATCCTTGTGTGGAAATAATGTTTTGTATGGAATGCTTCGCCCTTTTTTGGATTTGATATTATTTCTGAATCTCACGTTTTGGAAATATTTCATCTCCAATAATGGTTTCTCAATTTTAATGGCAAAATATTGGTTGCATTCGTCACATACTACACCGGGTCGAAGAATTAATTCTTTGTTGCCCAACGATTCAGGGATAATATGCTGAACACTTGAAGACCTGTCGGATGGCTTTTTGCAAAAAATACAACGCATATTTCAAAAAATTAAAATAAGCTAGTTTGTATTTCAATATCTGGGGTGAAAGTACCAATTATCATAAACGGATTTTTAGAGCGATAATGAAATGCCTTGGTCGTACCCAAATACAAATGCAAATCTTTTTTTAAAACAAAATAGTCGAAGTATTTCTGCCTCACTTTCTCTACGGCAACCGCTTCATTTCCTTCTGCTGCGGCAAGTGTATTTCTATATAGGGCTCCAATTTCCCAATCTTCAATCATCATCGTACTTGAAACCCCATTCTCATCTTCAATAACGTAAGAAAATTTATAAGGAAGTTTAGCTACAACCTCAAAGGGTTCTTCTTCCATTTCAAATAAGTTTCCTTGTTCTTGCAATGCTTTTTATTCGTCTAATTTTTTCTTGTCCCATTCGGCCGAAACTTTCTCGACCTTAAAATCAGTAACCTTAGTAGGTTTAAATACAGCTAAGGATGTGCAGATGTCCTTATCATGCGCTTCCGCAATGAGAGCCTTTATATCGGTATATACTTTTCCAAGAACTATTTGTTTGCGTTTGTACCAATTGCCTTTGGTGTCAATTGTATTCATTAATGTAATCGGTGTGTCAAGAGCTACCGGTCGAAAACTTTCAGGTCTAAAATCCTTATCATTATTTACTATATCTAATTCAATCCATTGATATTTTGTGTACTTTACATCCTTTTTAAGCTTCCTGAACGGTATTGGATATAGTCTTATCCAAGATCCATCTTCTAGAAAACCTGCCGTGCAGACAAGTTCTCCATATTTCGCTGAAAGGGAAGGGTAAGTCTTTACAGTGATAAGAACTTTTGTAAGCGGCATTTTTAAATATGCTTCAAATTGTATTTAAAATTGGGGGATTGATTTAATTTTTCGGCTAGGTGCAGTCTATGACATTGACAGGTCTCAGCTTCAAAACATGTGAGTGCAATTCGCTTATATTTTTCCAGTAAACCAAGTATAAAATTTTGACTTTCGACGGTTTCTTTAAGTACGGTTGCCTTGTACTCATCGAAAAGTAAATCATAGTCTTCTTGTGTATTCAATTCTCTTCTTTTACTGGAATCAATACCCACATCAGGAATATGTATATACTCAATAGCCAATCGACTACAAAAACTGCTTAAAGTCTTTTTGCTAAAGCCGAATTTCTGACTCAAAGGGTTTCGTCTGACGTCCACAAGGAGGTGTACATTGTTTTTTAGTAGTCTATTTAAGTATTCTTCTAACGAAATACCCTCATACCCGATAGTAAATAAAACTGTGGATTCATCATTCGGGCGTGCACTTTCAACTTTTTTAAAAAATTTTTCTGGAAGAATTCTCTCTGCTATAATGCTATTGGTAGCATAATATGGGAAATTGATATAGGTATGTTTTGTAATGACATCCGTTTTCATGTTTCCGTAAAGTTCGAAAGTTTCCTTTACAAGCTGTTTGTCCGTTAAAGTAAGTTCTTTATAGAATTTCTTTTTTAGATTGATACTATAAGTCTTTTCTGATTCAAGTAGCCAATCATGTTTTACCATTGCTGCCAAATCCGCTTTCAGAGAATAGGAATAGCACCCATACCTGTAGGGAACGAAATCATAGTTCGGTTCTTTCTGCATTTGAGTCAGCAAAAACATAAGTTTTTGAAGACGGGTGCTTTCCAATCCATTTTCAAACTTTTCCAACAAAGCAAAAACCAATTTTCTTCGATAAAACATAATGTAAAATTACTTATTAATGGACAAATAAAAACTCCGATGCAATTTCTGAGTGAAAAAGAACTACGAAATGCAAACGCAGAATACGCGTTTTGATTGTTGTTTCGGATGTGGAATTTAGCGCCCTATCGGGCGCTTTTTTTGTGGATAGGGAGAAAGAAGAAAAGGGTGGTATTTAGCCTAATTTGGCGTGGATTTCCAAAGGCTTGGGCGTATCTTGGGGTAAGTCAAGAAATTGAAAACAATACAATGAGCGTATGTTGACTATTAACGAAATCGAAGTAAGCTATCACCATGACATACCGGCTCCGTTTTGGAAAAAAATAGACACTTCAGAAGATGCAGCCAAAATATTGTTTGACCATTGGGATAAAGATACCATAGGCTTGCACGAATCTTTTAAGGTTTTATTGTTGAATAACAGCAATAAAGTCAAAGGAATCTATGAGATTTCAAAAGGTGGTATAACAGGGACTTTAGTAGATATTCGTATTCTATTTGCGGTAATTTTAAAAACCTTATCAGTATCGGTTATTTTGGCTCATAATCACCCAAGCGGGAATCTGGTGGCAGGGCCTGCAGATCGCGCAGTAACAAAAAAGATTCAGAAAGCTGCTAAGCTGTTCGACGTAAAAGTTTTAGACCATGTTATACTTGCACCGGACGGAGAGTATTATAGTTTTTCTGATAGTGGCATACTTTTTAAATAAAAATTGGTATGACTATAAAATTGAATTATAGCCACCTTAGCAAAGAGACACAAGAGCAATTACTGTGCGAGTCCAAAAAAGATATTCTAAGCCAATTTGGACAGGAAATAGAAAAATATTCCATGGAAAATGACATTGCCTATGAAACCCTGCTAGAGGAAGAGGCCATTAGAAATCTTTACAATTATAAATACTCATTTCGAGTTTAGTTGATTTTCTTTGCAACATGTTTTAGTTTAATATTATAATAGTAAAGAAGCACTTGCCTTATCCAATTCTGAATTTTCCAAACTGTTCAAATAGCCTTGGGTTACCTTGATGTCGCGATGCCCCAGGGCTTCGCTGATTACGTCGGTTGCTACCCCCATTTGTTTTAAAGAATTCGCAAAACTGTGTCTGGCTACATAGCTTGTAACTTTGGCGTCGATCTCACAATGAAAGGCAATCTCCTTTAAATCTTTGTTGTACTTTTTGCGCGTTTTCTTTTTCCGATTTTCAATTTGAATAGGAGTCATGCCATCCCTTAAAAGAATAGGAAATACGTACCTGGTATCTAAAGCATTTTCTTTGTAGTAGTCCAATATTTTCTGAACAGGGGGCAAAATGGTAATGCTAAAATTCCCTTTTGACTTTGAACGGGTGTAGAAAATCTTGTTACGTCCAATTTGGGTCCATTCAAGTAGCATCTGATCGGTAAAATTCATGCCACGGGTATAAAAGCTAAAAACGAAATAATTGTGGCTATCTACCAAATGAGGATATTCAGATGAATCCCACTGAATAATTTTCATTACGTCAAAATAGTCCAGTGCTATCTTATTGGGATCGCTCTTTAGTTTAGATATTTTGTATTTTTTAAAAGGGTAATAATCAGCAGTTGTAATGCCACGGTCAATGGCAATATTGAAAATGATTCTTATGGAGCGCATACGAATACTGATACCGCCGTTGGTTCCCCCTCTTGAACGCAAATGAACCTCATATTTGGAAAGAAAAGTAAAATTGATTTGTTGGAATTCAAGTTGAGTACTCCCATGAAATTTTTTGAGTGCCTTAAAACTTTCATCATGTATGGTCGTATCACCCGTTCTCCCTGACTTAGTTAGTTCTTCTATTATCTCATCCCAAAAATAGAAGAAGTTTTTAGAGGTATTTTTCTTTTGCGACTTTGTAGTAAAGGCCTTGTCAAAGTCGTATAGAGTATAGTTTTCTTTTTCAATTTCCAATTGGCTACATACTGTAAAAGCTTTGGCTTTCAATTGTTGCAAAAACCTATTTTCTTGAATGAACTTGGTGTTGTTTTTAAATTGGCCAAGCTTATCATCCCACTCCTCAATACTGGCATTATATAGGGTTTTATAATGCTTATGTTTTCTATCTTTGGTAATACGCAAGAAAATTGGAAAAGAACCGTCTGTAAGTGCCTTTTTCTTAAGCGTTAATTTGATACTGGCCATCTTAGAAATTATCTTTTGTGGGTTAAACATAGGTTAAACATCAACCTACTTAAAGATAAAATAAATCAAATTAGAAGAAAAGAATTTTAACATAAAGTACTGATTATCAATACATAAGAAATCAAAAGTAACCAAATGAAAGATAAATTCCCCTGCCTGTCACGCAGGGGGTCGCGGGTTCGAGTCCCGTCCAGACCGCAAAAATAAACCCTTCACACAGAATGTGAGGGGTTATTTTTTTTAGTGTAACCTTGTATTGTGCCAATCTTTTGTTGCAAAGAATAAGAAGCCCACATTGTGCCTTGCTTTTAAGGGCTCAGACCAGAATTGTTTATTGAACACTCAGGTTCAGCTCGTCGCTCCTTGAGGTATTCCAATCTCCCTGATCCGTTAAAAATGCTATTACTTTCGAACGAATCTCATGCGTTTCTTGTTCTATTCTTTCATAAAGCTTTTGATATTCAATATTTGCTTCAAACGCCTTATAATTCGAACTCTTTAAGCTGCTGAATAACGCAAGACGATTTTTGGTGTCAAAGAAAGACTTATCGACTTCTTCTAAAAAACCCTCTAAATCGTTCTGTAGATAATGACATTCAATGTTTACAAATTTCAGGCGTAAAGGAGATTGGCGATAGGATTGTGCTCTTAGGTTGGCACATAAAAAGTCGGCATAAATGAGTGCTTGGCCTTGTTTTCCTTCTTTTCTTAGGATTTCAATATATGTTCGAATGGGCGGGATATCTATTGGTTGCAATTCCGTTACTTTTAACTGACCATTTTCAACCTTTTCAAACAAATCGGCGAATTGGTTGAGCAATAACTTCTTTGCCTTTATAACATCTCCCTTCAAATAATTTATTCTCGCAATTTTAGAGAAGGCCACATCTTGATCGAGTCTTTTATCTTCTGCCCAAATTTTGGTGAGATCCAAAGCATCGTCATATCGTTTTTCCATAAGACAGATGTTCAAGGCTGGCCCATAGGTGTAAATGGGATTATCGGGAAATTTTATCTGAATCAATTGAGTATATTTCTTCGCAAGTGGCAACAGGTCTATGTCTGATGAAATAAGCGAGCCCCAATATAGGAACCCATATCGGTAGGGTTGTTGTTGTAGTGCGTTGTATAAAATTTTAAACGAAGAGTAAAGATCGCCATTGGGCCCATCAGCCAGCATAAGCGCCTTAAAATATATAGCCCCATCGCGCTGTGGATCTTCTGCTAATACTTCTTCCAATAAGCTCAGCCCTTTCTCGCGATTATTTTTCTTCCAGAAATAATCCCTGGCCAATATTATTTTATAGAAGTGGTTCAAAGGGTCCAGTTTTAGCGTCTTTTCAAGGTATTCATGCGCCACATCATGTTGGTTAATATCCCTGAAAACCTGAAATAGCCTATAGCTGTATCTGGCATTGTTGGGGCGTAGCTCAAAGACCTTTTTAAAATTGGATACCACTTTAGAGGAGTCCCTTTCCATACCTCCGGTTCTATAGTCGAAGTCTGCCACTGCAAAAAGCACCTCAGCGCTTTCAGGATCTAGCGCTAAAGCCTGTTCGATGCTGCTTTTCATCTTTTTGTTCCTTTCCTCTATGTCCAAGGAGGCATAATAATGTTTCTGGCCATATAAAAATGACAATTCAGCATGCGCCTCGGCAAAATTGGGGTCTAGCTCCACCGCTTTTTCAAGAAGTGAGATAGCCTCATCAATTGGTTCGCCAAATCGCATTTCACCCAGTTTCATGGCTCTGATATAAAGCTGATAAGCCTTAAAGCTGGTTGTTCTCTTTTGATTTGCAGAAGGATTTATACCATCGTCCAAGGATATCTGTAATTCTTGTGCAACCTTATCAGCAATATGCTCTTGCATATCAAAGAAATCTTCAAATTGTTCTTCGAATGTTTCAGACCATAATTGGTATCCTGTTCTAACATCAATTAATTTTACAGTTGTTTTGAGTTGGTTCTTATTTCTCCATAGAGAACCGTCCACAACATAGTTTACCCCTAGGGTTCTTCCAATTTTTTTAATATTGTCTTTCTTGTCCACTTTAAAGGAAGACGATGCCGAAATCACTTGTAAGCTGGTCAGGTTGCTCAAATTATTGATGATTTCATCTGCTACGGCATGGGCCAAAAAAGATTCAGTGGAGTCGCTTGCTATATATTCGAATTTAAGGACGGCGAGAGATTTTTGCACATGGCTGCCTTGGCCGTTCTTGATGCCAACCGCCACCGAAAAAATGATTATTATTACGGTTAACAAGGCCAGCCCCCCCCCCCGTTTCTTAAATTTTCCAATTATTCCAACTTTGGCCTTTGCCTGTTGTGTTTGAGGCTCGCTGGGGGAGTAACCATAATATTCCTTAAAACAAGTTGAAAAGTAGGTAGGGCTGTTGAAGCCGACCATATATGCAATTTCTGCCACAGAATATTTACCGGCACGTAATAGTTCGGCCGCTTTTTCCAGTCTAATCTCACGGATAAATTGACTGACAGAACTATTGTGCGAGGTTTTGATCCTTCGATATAGCTCCGATCTACTCATGTTCAGTTCTCTGGCCAGAACCGACACCCCAAATTGTGTGTTTTGAAGGTTGTTCAAAACCACTTGCTTCGCATTGTGGATAAGGTCATCAGAATTCATCAAAAAGAGGCCTAATGGGCGGTTCTATCAAAAACCTGTCGGTATGTGAAGTAAGAATACAATTTACAAGAGTTACGGGCTCTTTGTTGAACTACAGCACAGGCTTTTATTGAAACAAGCCTGACTTAACGCGCATTTTTGGAACATAGTTTAAGATAACAATAATTTTTTTAAAGGAATGGCCACATAGTTTAATACCGGTTTTGGACAAGATTTTGAACTTAATGGTGATATGATAATCTCTAAAACTATAATTATGAAAAAAACAACCATCATTACACTATTCTGCGTGTTTTTGGTATTCTCATGCTCAAAACCGGAAGAAGACAGCGTGGCCGAATTTGAAAATCAAACCGAGGCAACCGAACTTGAAGATCAAAACTTTAACACCATTAGCCCAATAGCAAAAATGTTAATGGACGAAGGAGGAAAAAAGGCACTTGAAAATCTATTCGTATCAGATCCTGCCAGTAAACATAGAAAAAACAGAATTATTTTTATAAAAAATGGAGGTGACCCCGTGGCTTGCAGTGTAAGTGGTGATTATGTGGCATGCGTTTATGAAATAGAGGACGGTTTTTATAGATCTCCCATAGATGTGCGGATCTTTCCGAACGGTCAGGCACAGTTCATAGCTAGGTCTAGAAACTTTGCGGTTGAAATATATGAAGTGCCAAGCTTTGAGCTGGTCTACTCCAACCTCTGCATGGATAAATTTCAAGGGTTTTTGTTCATCTATCTACGTGGCACCTATACATTGGTCACCGATGATCCTTTTTATGATTTTGAGTACTACACCTATGATGAGCCTTTATCAGACAATATTATGTGGATGACGGCCAAGGTAACCGACGGTGTTAGAAATTTAAATATTGACGAACTAACTTTTGATTGTGTGGAGCCTACCTCGGAAAAAAGGGTTTGGCTTACCAGTATCATCAAGAAAAACGGGGAAGAAATATTTAAACTGAAGGGGTTGTAAATAACCATGAAATATTGACAACAAGAGCATCGGCTATTGGCCGATGCTCTTTCTTTTAAAAATGCTCGTTCAGGTAATCAACCTACGAAGGCAGTTCAGGTACCTCAAGAACCCTTTCTGGGCCATAGAATTTTAGGGCAACGCCAAAGGCAATCACCGAAGGTGTCATTCCGATAATAAAAACGGTGTAGGTCCGCCGTAGCAAGCGGTACTTGCGTTCCAAGACCACGCCGAGGTAATACAGGTCTTTGGTGAGCGATTTATAGATGTAATCGCGGTCTTCAATCAACTTCATCATGGCCCACTCATAACTGTCGAGCTTCATTTTAT
>NZ_PABT01000041.1 GCF_002699205.1 Allomuricauda sp. | reverse complement strand
TGACACCGGCATCGAACCATCCTTTGAGATTCTCCTCATCGGTGCTCACGCCCCCAGTGGGCATGATACTCGTCCAGGGTTGTGGCCCCCGGATAGCTTTTACAAAACCGGGTCCATACGTGGAGCCTGGGAACAGTTTGATTACCTCACAACCGAGTTCCTCCGCCCGGTTGATCTCCGCCAACGAGCCACAGCCCGGTGACCAGAGTACCTTGCGGCGGTTGCAGGCCAGGGCGATATCCTCCCGCAATGCTGGGGTAACGATAAAGTTTGCCCCCATCTGCATGAACATCGATGCGGCGGCGGCATCGGTAATGGAGCCAACCCCCATGATCATGCCCGGAAGTTCTTTTATCGCATATTTGTTCAGCTCGGAAAACACCTCGAAGGCAAAATCCCCCCTCGCGGTAAACTCCATCAAACGTGCCCCGCCATCGTAACAGGCCTTGAGCACCTTTTTGCCCAATGCTATATCGGGGTGGTAAAAAAGAGGGACCATTCCTGTGTCCCTCATCGTGTTCACTACGTCAATTCTTGAAAATTGTGCCATTTTGTATGCTTTTTTTAGCGGGCCACCCTTCCGGATGCATCTCCGCCCATTAACTTCTCCACTTCCGCCACTGTTGCCAGGTTGGCATCGCCCTTGATGGTATGCTTCAGGCATGATGCGGCAACGGCAAAATCCAGGGCATTTTGGTCATCTTCAGGGTACTTGAGCAGTCCGTAGATCAATCCGCCCATAAAGGAGTCCCCTCCCCCCACACGGTCCACAATGTGGGTGATCTGGTATTGTGGCGACTTGTACATGGTCTTCCCGTCATAAAGTACGCCCGCCCATGTGTTGTGCGAGGCCGACAGGGAGCCCCTCAGGGTGGTGATCACCTTCTTGGCCCGTGGGAAACGTTTCATCATCTGTTCACATACCGATAGGAATGCCTCCGCCTTTACATGCTCCCCCTGGGTGGTGATGTCCAGCCCTTCGGGCTTGATCCCGAAGTGCTTCTCCGCATCTTCCTCGTTCCCAAGGACGATGTCACAGTACGAGGTGAGCTCGGACATGATCTCCTCACGTTTGGCGTCATCACAGTATTTCCAGAGTTTGGCGCGGTAGTTAAGGTCCGTGGATATGGTAACGCCCATGTCACTGGCCACCTTTACGGCCTCCAGACAGGCATCTGCCGCCCCTTGGGAAATGGCCGGTGTGATCCCCGTCCAATGGAACCATTCCACCCCCTCAAAAACGGATTTCCAGTCCACCATGCCCTTTTCAATCTCGGCCATGGCCGAATGGGCCCGGTCATAGACCACTTTACTGCCACGGGTCACCGCCCCGGTCTCCAGGAAATAGATCCCTAAACGGTCACCACCATATATTATCTTGTCCGTGCCGACGCCCCTTTTGCGCATCTCCATCAGTGCGCACTCCCCAATGTCGTTCTTGGGAAGCCGCGTCACGAAATCCACTGGGACACCGTAATTGGCAAGGGAAACCGCCACATTGGACTCTCCCCCTCCATATACCACGTCAAAGGAATTGGCCTGTGAAAACCTTAAAAACCCGGGAGGTGACAACCTCAACATGATCTCTCCGAATGTTACTACTTTTTTCATTTTTTAGGTCATTTCTTGTTTTTTGGTTCAGCTAAATGCCAAACCACCGTTTATATCAATATTATTTCCGTTGATAAAAGATGATTCACTGGACGCCAGATAGGCAACCAAATCAGCTACCTCTTCAGCTCTACCTTCCCTTCTCAAGGGAGTACTTGCCGCCACTTTTGCCCTTACCTCATCCTTGGTAAAATCGTCATGGAACTTGGTCCCGATCAAACCTGGGCATATCGCATTGACACGGATTCCTTTTGGGCCCAGCTCCTTGGCCATTGCCCTGGTGAAAGTACTTACAGCACCTTTGGAGGAGGCGTACAAGGTAGATCCAGCTCCCCCTCCATCCCTAGCGGCTTGGGACGACAGGTTGATGATTGACGCTCCTTCTCCCATCAAGGATTCGAAAGCTTGGGTAACGAACACGGTGGATTTGAAATTTACCCCCATGACCAAATCGTAAAAATCCCCATCAAACTCTTGGAGCGATCTTCTTTCGAATAGGCCACCTGCGTTGTTCACCAAAATATCCACCTTACCACCAAAGGCCCCAACAGTTTTTTCCTTTAGCAACGCAATGTCCTCCATTTTGGAAACATCGGCTTTGACCGCAATAGCTTCTTGTCCCAAAGATTTTATTTCGGCCACGGTCTTGTTGGCACCGGCTTCGGAGTTATGGTAATTTACAACTACCTTGGCCCCTTCTTTTGCCAGTTTTACGGCTATTGCCCTTCCAATGTCCCTGGATCCTCCTGTTACTACGGCTATTTTTCCTTTCAGCATATTTGATTATTGTTTATTTGTTATATCCTTAGATTCCAAGTCCCTGTCCACCACCAACTTGAATGGTCTCCGCGGTAAGAAAAGCTGCGTCATCACTTACCAAGAAGGACACTACTGATGCCACATCTTCGGGCTGACCCAATCGCCCCAACAGAATATTGTTTTTCCATGAAGCGAAAACTTCCGGTTTAGTGGATTTGATCTGGGTATGGAAAGGCGTATCTATAGTTCCCGGTGATACCGCGTTTACCCGTATCCCATATTCAGCAAGGTCTTTTGCCAACGCCCTTGTGATGGCATGTACGCCAGCTTTGGACGTTCCATATATTCCGGCACCCGGGCCACCCGCGTTCCAAGCCGCGATAGAAGTATAATTGATGATGGTTGGGCTATCCCCTTTTTTAAGGAAAGGGATTGCTGCCCTGGATGCAAAAAAGGTAGAATCCAGGTTCAACGCCATTACCGATCTGTAAAACTCCGTGGTCATTTCCTCGAACCTAGACCTTCCTCCAAGACCTCCTGCATTGTTGATCAGGGCGTCAATCTTACCGTATTTCTCTCCAATTTTTTTGATATTGGAGTTTACGGCATTTTCATCAGTGACATCAAAACCGTAATATTCGGCAGTTATACCTTCAGCTTCGAGTTCTTTTACCCTTTGTGCTCCGGCTTCATCTTCGATACCGTTCAAAATGACCGTAAAACCATCCTTTCCAAGTCTTTTGGCCACTGCAAAACCAATACCTCCGGTTGCTCCGGTGATCAAGGCTATTTTTTCTTTTGAATTGCTCATTACTTCGTAGTTATATTTATTAAATCTTATTTACTTCAACTTGTTTAATCTTTCGTATCAATACATATATGGACACCATGGCCATAGGGGCCAAAACCGCAATTATGATAAAAGCAGGGGTGTACGAAACGGTCGTGATCTGTGGAATCAACCAGTTTACAATGATCACGGATATGGCTGCCACAGTTCCCGCCAGACCTGCCAGGGTCCCCACGGAGGGGCCTTTCAACAAATCGCTGGAAAGTGTCTGGATGTTCCCAATGGCAAATTGAAAACCGAACAACACGACACCCACTATGTATATGAAGGTCATGGGGTTCTCACCGGTGACCAAGAAAATAATGCCCAACAATCCCAAGAAAATAAGGCTGATTCCTATTAAAATGGATGTTTTTCTGGCATAATCCACTGATTTGGTCTCCATGAGCTTTCCACAGAACCACCCACCAAGGATGCTTCCTGCCATTCCCCCCAAATAGGATATCCAAATGGTCTGGCCTATTTCCTCAATACTGAAACCAAATTTTGAATGTAGGTACAGGGGCATCCACCCCACGAAGAGCCACCAGATGGGTTCTATAAAAAACCTAGCGACAAGCACGCCCCAAGATTCCTTAAAGGAAAGAATCTGTAAAAGTGACATCCCTTTATCTTCTTTATCCGTTTCGGGTTCCATCCTATCGGAGAAAATCAATGCCCTTTCCTTTTCCGTCAACCAAGTATGGTTCTCCGGTTTTGATTTATTGATGACCAACCATGGGATTATCCAGACAAATCCAATGACTCCCAAAATGATAAAAGTGGACCTCCACCCAAAATGACCATACAAAAAAGCGATCAGGGCGGGGGCAATTACACTGCCCAAAGATGCCCCTGCATTAAAGATACCTTGGGCTATTGCCCTTTCTTTAACCGGAAACCATTCTCCATTGCTTTTTACGGCTCCCGGCCAGTTCCCTGCTTCTCCAATCCCCAACATACCACGAACAATGGAAAGGGAAACCAAACCTCTGGCCAAAGCATGCAAAATTGCCGCACTCGACCATAACCCTATGGAAAACACAAAACCCCATCGGGTTCCGATTTTGTCATAGAGTTTTCCTGATATAAATTTTCCCAAGGCATAGGTCACCATGAATACATTGAGCATCACTGCATAGTCTTGCTCATCCATCCCAAGGTCTTTGCCCATTTCCGGCCACATTACACCAAAAGCGGTACGGTCGATATAGTTTATGACCGTTGCAATACATATCAGGGAAATTACCCACCACCGTAAGCCTTTTACTTTCATTTTCGTATTGTTTAGTATGTTTTGGGAAGCATGTGAACGGTCACCCATGGAAACCTTGAAGGTTTCCATGGACACCAATCCAAACATCAAACACTTATGGACTGCTTACCGCGGTATACACCCAAAAGGTGAATGGCAAGAATCGGATATAAGTGTTCTGTTCAATTAGCTTCCCTCCTATTTATCTTGTTTCAAGGACAAAATCGTGCACTTTCTGTCCTCAACAATCAATTAATTATTTCAATCCTTTGTATTATAACAATATTGATACAAAATCTTAAAATGTACTTTCATTTTTTCCTTGGCCCGTTGAGGGTCCTGATCCCTTATCGCCTCATAAATATCTTCGTGCTCCTCTATGGCCATCAATGATTGATTGGAATCACAAACGTGATACTTTTCAAAGTTGGTTATGATTTCCGGCGTTATGATCAACATAAAGGTGTTCATTGTACTGTTCTTACTGGCTTTGGCTATGGCCAGATGGAACAAAAGATCCTCTTCGACCGCATCTTTGCCATTGACCACTTTTTCTTTGTAAGCATCCAATGCCTCCCTCATTTTTACCAGGTCCTTTTCAGTTCTTCTCAATGAAGCCAATTTTACGGTTTTGAGCTCCAATAAAATCCTGGTCTCTACCAGTGATTTAAAATCCGGTTCCTCCAACCGTAGAATATCATCGATCATTCCTTTCATGGCCACTCTGCCAATATCTGCGATAAAAGTCCCACTTTGCGGTCTGGATTTCAAGATTCCATAAAATTCGAGCTTTTGTATCGCTTCCCGTATATTGCTTCGGCTTACACCAAATTTTTCGGACAACATCCGCTCCGATGGCAACTTGTCTCCAGGCTCAAGGTTTTTAAATGCAATAAAATCTCTTAAACTGGCTATGATGCCTTGTTGAACATCTCCATTTTCACCCTTGGTGAGCACTTCAAACTTCATCTTAATCTATTTACAAAATTGGTTAACCAGATTGGTTTGTTAAATGTATAAAAAAAAACTTAACCTACCCATCCTTTTTTTACCGAGTGAAAATTGATACAGCATCTTGGTTAAAAAGAAAGCCTATTGGCCTTGGTATCGGCCAACAAACTTTCGTGATTAACTAAACTAACTCAAATACTTCATTTCAATGTTCAACGGTCAATTCATAAAATTTAACCTTGGCATAGGAACCCTCATCCCTTGATTGAAAATAGTTCCCTGCTTTAAAATAATTCTCGAAAATGCCCCAACGTTTGATGTTGACATCCTCGTAAACGGCATACTCATTATTGTTTAGCACAACGACCAATTTTCCGTCGCTTGCTTTGATCTCGATGTTAAATTTCCTGAAACCTACTTCCTCTTCAAAAGTATACCCATCGTCATCCGTCCAGGCCTCCTCATGCAGGATACCTTCTTCGGAGATTCCCAGATATCGCAGCACCTTGGTTTTCACCCTTATTTTTCCATTGTGCCAATACACCTTTAAAATGGGTGGGGCATTATTGTCCTTCTGCCCGATCAAATCGCGCTGCTCGTTGGTAAGCCTTCCATGAATTTGAAGAATTATGACCTTATGGTATTTCCCTTCATCATCTTTGGTTACCTCGTCCATGGCCAACTTGGCCTTTAGGGTCCCTCCTTGTGCAAAGGTCCAATTCACATTGTCGTTCCCCGGCTCCATCTGCTCCCTTAGTTCAGATCTTGAATATTTGGTATTTGCAGTTGTTGCCGTTGTGGGATATGCATAAAATACCAAAGCACCGCTAGTGGAATCGTTATACATATATGGCTTTAAGGTCTCATTGGTGGCATAGTCCAGGATTTCTGGCGGCTCCACACTTATGGCCCCTCCTTTTCCCTGGCCTTCGGGAATGGTCACTTTCCAATGACTCAAGTCAATTTTTGGCAGCTTGTACCTTTTCTTGTACAAATCTTCGGTATCCGTATGGTCACCATCCAATAAAGCCATATCCTCTTGTGATTGACAGTTTGTTAGAACTGTAATAAAAAGGATAAGAAATGCTGCCAAAAATCTCATTGTGTCAATAGTCAGTGTTAAGTATAATTGTGTCTATTCTTCTACAGGTACCACGGAAACATTGTCCAAATAGGCATCACTGGCATTACCATCATGATCGAACAAGATGGAGATATCGCCATTGGCCCCGGTTTCGAATTCGATGATCAACTCATTGAAGTTTCCTTTGCCATCGTTAACGGTACCGGAAGCTTGCCCCAACAATTCGGCGTCGGCGAATTCATCAAAATGGCTAAGCTGTCCATTGATGACACTTGCACGTACACTATCCCCATCGGACTGTAGCGCATAATTGGCAATCAACCTATATTTCGTATTGGGCGAAACGGTAAATGCTTGATAACTTACCCTGTTATTATCACTACCGGAAGGATACTTGGCCCCTCTTGAATCATCTTGTCCATCGGATGTGGTCTGATGAATGGTCGCGCCATCTATTCTCCAGCAATCCCTACTGTCCAGACAATTTGCATCTACACCATCTTCAAAATCGGGTGCTCCCAAAACAGGGGTGATCGCTTCGGGCTCTTCGGGCTCAACCACCGTAATATCCATGGTATAAGTGCTGCTTGCCCCCAATGCATCCGAAGCTGTCAAGCTTACCGTATAGGTGCCTTCCGCGGGATACGTATTTGAAGGATCCGTTTCCGTCGAGGTATTGCCATCCCCAAAATCCCATGAGTAAGTGGTGGCACTGACAGATTCATTGGCGAAGTTATATAGCAAGAAATTGCTGTCACTTTGTGAGGCGGAAAAACTTGCCGTCGGCGGGGTAAGGTCTTCAATGGAACCTGCTTCCGCAATATCATATTCGAAATCACAAGCAGCGAGACCCACAATGGCCAATCCTGCAAGGATATGTTTTGTTATGTTTTTGTGAAATATCTTCATTGCGTTTATTTTTTAGTATCCAGGATTTTGACTCATTAAACCTTTGCTCAGGTTAATTTCACTCTGTGGAATGGGCAACAATAGATCTGTTGCGGTAAAGCTGTACCCATTGGCGGCCGAGAAAGCGGAAAGGGTTTCCTGGGCAACACCAAATCGTATCAAATCGAACAACCTATGGTTCTCAAAAGCCAGCTCAACCCTTCTTTCGTTCAGTAGATCCGTTTTGGTAATGGAAGTAACAGGGTCCGTCAAGCCTGCTCTGTCCCTTACTTTTTGGAAAGATGAGATGGCTGCAGTGGCACTGGTTTCCTGTCCACCGGCCATAATGGCCTCTACGTGCATCAACAACACATCGGCATAACGCAAAACAATCCAATCGTTACCGGACAAGGTAGCATCTGTGGAGAATGTTTTACCATCCGCGCCACCATCTTCGCCATTTGGCAAATATTTGGTTACCTGGGTCTGTGTCGTTTGTGAAGGATCTATTCGATAAGAATATTGTGACCTATCTCCCCCATATGCTTCAAATGCGGCCACCGCATCGTCCGTAACATAATTTACGCCCGCTGTCCTGCCCACACCGTTCATCCATTCGGCGGAAAAATCCTGACTATCGGATTCCACCCCAGGGTTATAGGCAATGGCAAAGATGATCTCATCATTCCCTTCGGAGTAGAAGACATCGTTGAAATTAGGCTCTAGCTCAAACAATCCCCTGCCCATTACATTTTCACACAATACTTGTGCCTCGGAATAATTTCCAAGGGTCAAATGAACCTTGGCCAACAATGCCTCTGCGGCGGATTTGGATGCCCTGAATTTTTCTCCATCGTCCAAATTGGCGGCCGCAAACTCCAAATCACTCACGATCAATTCGTACACAGTCGATGTGCTTACCCTGGTATAGGCGGTTTCATCATCCAAGGGACCAATGAGCCTGTCGACCAATGGGATATCCCCATACAATCTTACCAGGTTAAAGTATGCATAGGCTCGCACAAATTTCGCTTCCCCTTCAAATTGGGCAGCCTTGGCGGCGGAAGCATTGTCCAAATTTTCCAACACCAAATTGGCACGATAGATCACATTGTAGAAACTTCTATAGTAATTCGCTACCAATCCGTTGGCCGTGGAAATCGTATATTCCTCAAATTGGGCGGCCTCCCCTTCTTGACTTTTGGTACGGGTGTTGTCACTACGCATTTCTGTTACGTAATACTCTATTTGAACCCCCCGGTTATCGTCCAATGATGTTGAATTGACACCTTGTATGGCATCATACATCGCGATCACACCGGTTTCTATCTCGTCGTCATCTTGAAAATAGCCCGCACTGCTTATGGCAGATTCCGGTACTGGCTCCAAAAAATCACTTTCGCAGGAAACTATCATTCCCATAAGAATGAACAGTCCTATATATTTAATTTTTTTCATAATATTTTCCTTAAAAATTTTCACCTTAAAATTCAATGTTGGTTCCTAGAGAAATTGTTCTGAACACCGGTGAACCGGCTCTTTGGTAACCATAAGTGGTAGGACTGGTCTCATAGATCGATTCTGGGTTGAAACCAGTGTAATCATCTGCCGTTATGTACATTAAATTCTGACCGGCCACGTAAAGTCTAAAACGGGATAATCCTAATTTATCCGTAATATCCTTCGGAAAATTGAAACCTATGTTCACGTTTCTCAGTGCTATGTATGAAGCATCCTGAATAATGTCGTCCGTAAATATCTTCTCTTTGATAAACCCTTGATCAGGTGTGGTTTCCACGTTAAAATCCTGGGAACTGTTAAAGTGGTTGAACAGATATTGGTCCCCCATGTTACGCACCTCGGCCCCGTGGCTACCTTGGAACAAGAAACTTATATCCAGGTTACCTATTTTAAAGTCGTTGGTAACGCTCCATATCAGTTCTGGGTACGGATCCCCAAGAATGGTCTTGTCGTCATCGTCTATAAGGCCATCACCGTTCAGGTCTTTGACATACACATCTTGCGCTTCACCTCCGACCGGATGATAGGGATTGTTCAGGTATTCCAATGGGATGTCCCTGTCAACCACCCATCCATAGTAGGATGAAATGGGGTGTCCCTCAAGATTGATCCATTCCGCGGCACGCTTGTCGTCCACATTTTGGATTTGGCCATTGGCATCTGCAAAATCAGTCAGTTCGTTCTCGTTCATCGATGCCAAAAAGGTTGTTGACCATCTGAATTTCTCGGTGGTGACGTTCCGTGTTTTCAGTTCTATTTCAAAACCACTGTTCTTGACCTCCCCCAAATTAACAAGGGCACTATCAAAACCTGTAGTTGACGAAACGGGATTGTACAACAATAGGTTGTCACTTGTCCGCTCGTAATAATCAAAGGATCCTGTCAGTATACCGTTGAAGAAACCAAAGTCGACCCCTGGGTTAAATTCTTCCAATCGTTCCCATTGCAAAGCAGGGTTTTCTATGTTCAAAGCAACAAAGGCCGCTTGGGAATTATAGACCTCTGTTCCCAATAATGGTATGGACGGATATAGGTCCACTACATCGCTACCGGTATCAATGTCCTTATTACCCGTGAACCCATAACTGACCCTCAATTTAAGGTCGCTCAAAAAGCTGCTGTCATTTAAGAAGCTTTCTTCGGATACCCTCCAACCCAAGGAAGCAGCAGGGAAATCACCGAATTTTTTGTCCACCCCAAAAATGGAGCTACCGTCCCTACGATAACTGACCGAGGCCAAATATTTATTGTCATAGGCATAGTTTACCCTTCCAAAGTAGGATTGAAATCTTTCCTCCAATTTAAAAGAGCCAATGGAGGTCAATTGTGTTGCGGCACTTAAGGTTTTCAACAAATCCGATGTGTAACCTGTCCCTGATGAACTATCTCCCTGCCAATCCCATTTTTCGGCAGATACACCAGCGATAATCGCCAAATCATGTTTTCCAAATACTTTGTCATAAGTAAAGTAGTTTTCGGAAACAAAGTGAAACCTATTTTCATTGGATACCTCATAACTGGCACCTGATGCGCCATTTCTACTGGAAAGCACTCCTTGCCATCTGTCCCGAAAAGTGTTTTGATAATCCCCGGAAAGAACAGTCCTGAAGTTTAGACCATCCATTATTTTGTACTGGACATAAAAATTACCGGCCAGTTTGAATTTATAATCGTTCCTGTCCCGCTCCAAGACTTTTGCGGCAGGGTTCGTATTTGATGTATTGGAAATATCCACCAATGTACTGCCGTCACCATAAAGGTCGTAGTTGTCAAAATGTCTCTGTAGTGCATAGTCACCTATTTGGACATCGGGATAAACCGTTCTATCCACATACTGGATGGTATTGGCATCGTGGTACACTGGTAACCAAGGAGGTTGCCTCAAAATATCATGGGTAGATCCGTCAAAACGGCGTCTACGGGTATAGGATGGTGCCAAATTACCACCAAAACTGAAGTTTTTGCCAACCTTGGTGTCAATTTTCAAACGCGCATTATAACGCTTGTAGTCATCTGTCAACAAAACGCCTTCATCGTGCAAATATCCCATGGAAACACTGAACTTTGTGTTCTCACTACCTCCACGTGCACTAAGTGAGTGGCTCTCTATCTTACCTCCGTCAAAAATGATATCTTGCCAGTCTTTGTCGATACCGATCAACTGTTTGTACTTTGTCCTATCTGAAAGTGTACCTGTCGCTGCCAGTTCGGCTTCTGCGGTTTCCGCTACGGAAAAGTAATAGTCATCACTCTGTCTGGCCTCCTTGAAACCTACATAGCTGTTATAGCTGAACTTGGTTTTACCTGTCTTACCCTGCTTTGTCGTTATCAAAATCACCCCGTTGGACCCTCTTGATCCATAAATGGCGGATGAGGCTGCATCTTTCAATATATCAAAACTCTCCACCTCGTTCATGTCAAGGTTACCCAAAAAGTCACTGTCAACAGGGAGTCCATCAACAACGATCAATGGGGAAGAGTCTCCGTTCAGCGACCCAACACCACGAATCCTGATCGTGGGTGCGGAACCGGCCTCCCCTTCAGTTGCCTGGATGTTCACACCTGCTATTTGGCCAACAAGCGCATCATCTACCCTTGCTACGGCAATCTGGTCAAGGTCTTCATTCACCACCTGAGAGACTGCTCCGGTCATGTGTACTTTTTTTCGTGTACCATACCCCACAATAACCACTTCGTCCAATTGATTGAGGTCCTCTACCATGACAACGTTCAATGTGCTCTGACCCGTAATCGGAATGGTCTGGGTAGTATATCCTACATAGGAAAAACGAAGGGATTCGCCTTCTGAAACCTCTATGGAAAAGTTTCCATCAAAATCAGTCTGTGTTCCCCTGGTTGTGTTCGGGACGATAATATTGGCCCCCGGTATGGGAACATTGTCAGCATCGGTAACCACACCCGTAATGGTGTAGACATCTTGGGCAAATAGTTGCAGGTTCATAAGCCCTACAACCACCAGCAATAGTTTTAGTTTAAAATTCATTTGTTTAGCTAGTTAGAATTTATGTGTTTTTAAAATTGTTCACTCATAGTGTGCAGCTATGATTCTTGTCTAATCCCACTTTCAATTTCATGTAAAGCCAAAATCAAATGAATTTTAGTAATTTTGTATTCTACATTTACATTGAAAGTGTATCTGTAATATATTACTTCCCTCCTAAGAAGTGATATTTTGAAAGGATAGGCGTGCACCTATCCTTTTTTTTGCGCTATGTTTTCATATTCTTTCTTATTTGTTTCCAGCTGGTTAACCAGTTTGGTTTACCAAATATATGTGATTAAAATGTTAAATAAAAGTTATCGTCCGAAAAAAATGTTAAAGTTTTTATCAAAATCGAATTTTAACACCTTGGAAAATGACAGAATATCATTATAAGGCCCTGTTTTTAACTATTCTCCATAAAATCCTCCCGGATGGGACTGAACACATCGATAAGGACACCCGCTTTTTTACATATCGCACCATGGCTTACATGGGGCGGAATATAAAAGGCATCACCGGCCTTCATTAATTTGGTCTCCTTACCTATGGTAAGTTCAAATTCACCGCTCACCACATAGGTGGTCTGTGAGTGGTAATGGTCATGCATAGGTCCGATACCTCCCTCATCAAATTGTACTTTGACCAGCATAATTTTGTCGTCGTAGGCCATTATTTTTCTTCTTACTCCCTCACCTACGGTTTCCCACTCCATCTCATCTCCAAAAATAAATTCCTTACTTGATCCAAATGATTTCATCTTATTTTTTGTTTTGATTTAAATTGATTAATGCAAAAGGTCCTTTCCACTGTAATTCCCGACCTTCTATGTTGATCCTATGATTTTGGTTCGTTGATTTGTTCGTCGCTGAAAACACAAAAACATTTTTACGGCCATCCACGGTTTCAATACCAATGGCCCAATAGCCGTTCTTCTCATAAATCTTGTCCAGGTTCTTAATATTTGAAGTAGCGTTTACCGCCAATTCCGTTACCGGACTATAGTTCCCATGCGATTCCAATACGGAAACGAACATGGTATTTGACTCATCACCCTTTCTATGGATAAGGACGGGGTCTCTCCGCAAATTGAATTCAGGATCGGTAGCCCCAACTCTACCCAAAATCAAACTATCCTTTGCCGTGGCAAGGGATGTCAAGGTGTAAAATTTGTTGTTGGCCATCCAAGAAAACTTAAGATTATCATCGATCAACTTGGCGCTACCTTCCTTATATATATGTTGGTAACCAAAATCCCCTCCCAAAGGCCGCAACGTATCCTCGGCCTTATATGGCACGTTCAAGGTCATTAACTGGCCCAAGTAATAAAAAGGCAGATCATACTGGTGGGCCCTATCGGATTCCACCTGCAACACATCCAATACAATAGGTTTTTGCCAGCCCTCATCTTGAATCATTGCCATGGTTCGGTGCATTTTGGTGCCGGGATATGCATTTTTTTCGATAGCACTGACCACCTGTAATTTAGGGTTTTCAACATTGAACAGGTAGTGCTCAGAGTGATTTTTACTTCCAATCTCGTACTTGCCACCAAAATGGGAGTATTGGTCTTGTACCAAAGTATTGTGGGCCACGGTCTGTTTGGCCCAAGTTTTATTTTCCTTTAAATAATTGCCCCCACCCTTTTGCTCTATGTTGACAAAACGGGCCAACCCATAATCCTGTACAACTTCATCTCCGTTCTCATAAAAAGAATAGGATAATTTATCATAATGTCCGTGGCTCAAGCCCTGTGCCGTGTACTTAAAAACAAGTTCCAACCTATCTTTCCTCAGCACCGAGATTCCCCCCTGTTCTCCGTTGGCACCATCGCGCAAATGAATACTTTTTTTAATATAAGGTTGCTGTTCCCCATTTTTCAGTCCTTTTGCCACCGCCAATCCGGCATCGTTCAAAACAACGGTCCCTTGTTTTTGTGCAATATCCAATAGCCTTGGGTCTTTATTGCCATAATAATAGGCAACATCCACAGCATTGACCAACGAAGTATTGTAATACGACATTCCTTTCTGCCCGTCATTTATTGGAAAAAAATCCCCATCTAGGTCCGATAGGTCCAATAAAGCATAGACACTTTTGATCAATACATTGTCGTTGTACTCAAAGATCTTAAGTTCCGGTTTTACGTTCTGCAAAGCCTGGGCAAAAATCAAGAACGGATACATCGCATACCTTTGATAATAAGGACCTTCGGTGTAATACCCATCGGGAGAGAAAGGTTCGTCCAAATTGGCGTAAAAACCAGCTTCTTTCCCTTCTTGCAGTATAAAACCCCCATCGTTATCTTTTTGCCCCTTGGGTAGGTTCACATCTTTTATCCCATATAAGGCCCGCTCCAACAAGGCATCGTCCTCCATGACCAGGGCAATCATTCCCACGGCCACATTGCCCCAAGTACTATGATTATGGATCCTGTTGAAAAATTGAGGGTTCTTGATCGATATAAAATCTGCAAAGGGTTTGAACAAATCCTTTTCCAAATACCTACGTTCTTTCTTGCTCAGGTAATCATAGATACAATCGTAGGCCTGGCTTGCATACACCAACCAATTGGAATCGTTCAAACATTGCCAGAACAATTTGCCCCTGGCATACGACCGTTCTTTGGGGTGTACGGGCAAGGTGGGATAGAGTTCGGCGTAGGCCTTGAGCATCTCGTGGACATATACCGCATACCTATAGTCATCCAAAAGTTGGTACAGAATTCCCGCCTTTTGCATGAGCCTATAATTGCGTTTGTGGGTTTCGTGCGTATAACCACCAGAATAATCTTTGGGCACGGGCACATCTATACCTTTCCGTATTGCTGCATCGACCTCTTCTTTTATAGTGGCCAGTGTTTTGTCCAAAATGGGCAGATTGCCCAGATTGGCCCTTATTTCCCTTACACCTTCTTGGGTCAAAATCAGTTTTGGATGGTCCTGGGCCATCAAACCGACCGAACATGTTGCAACCACCAAGAGGATTGTCAAATATTTTACGTAACCCATCTTACTGATCAAACAATAATCCAACATCCTTCCCATCGGTTCCTTTTCCTTTTAAAGGGGAACCGGCCCGTAATTCATATCCCTCTTCGACAAACTCCGGATCCATTTCCCAAAGATTTTCGGTACGGTATTTTTGATCACCGGTAACCGTGAGCTTATCGGATTGGTAAAAGTTGTTGTTGAGTACATTTACAATAGGCTCACCTACTACCAAGTGCATATTGATGCCTTTGGTCCTATTGAAGATATTGTTCTCGATTCCTATTACCTGGACTCCGTAGAGCGATACGGCGGCATTGTATTTATTGCGCCCATCAAAACCCACATTGTCGAACACGTTATGTTCCATTTCCAAGAATGGCCCAAAGGTACTCTCATCCTTTCCACCTCTGTACAATCGTAGGGCCGCTCCCCCTATATCGGTGAAACTATTGTTTTTAAAGATGACGTATTCCGCATTATAGATTCCGATATCGTCGGTTTCCTTGTCCAAGGCGACCACGTTACCGGTAATGGTCTTGAACCTGGAATTTGTGATGCTTAAGGTGTCCGCGAATGTGTTTTTGTACACACGGATGGCATCGTAGGAATGGTTTACGTCCAAGTTCACAAAATCGCAATCATCTATAAACAGCTTATAATTTTTGTTCATGGAGTATTTGCTGGTAGTAATGACAGAATTACCCGTTCTATCCGGGGCATCTTCCCCATCAAACACCAAATGCGACAAGGAAAGACTTCCGCCATTGTTTATTTGAAACAAGGATTTTTTTTCAAAGAACACTTTTGCCTTCTCCGCTCCTTTGGAGGTAATGCTTATGGGCTTGTCCACTTCTATGGTTTTTGTGTTCGGATAGGATGCTCCTCCTTCCAAAACCAAAACATCACCTGCATTTGCCCCTTTGACGGCATCAAAAAGAGCGTTAAGTCCAGCGGCCACTTCAATGGTGTTACCAGAAGACAATGCTACATCGGTATCATCCTTGGGATACCAAGAAACACCCGTTTCATTTTTTGATAAAATGGTTTCTGGAAGCTCGGCACCAACTCCCTCCGGTGCGTTCACCGGTACCAACAACCCGGATTCATTCTCGGCCAATTCCAGATCTTGTTTGAAAAATCCATCCTCGTCGATCAGGATTACATTTTTGCTCACAAGATTGTTGTTGAAGGTAATCCCGCTAATATCATCGTAAACCGTAAAAAGATTGTCACGGTTCTCATTGTAGAAAATATTGTTCTCCATAAAAGAATCCACGGGTGGGGCGTTACGCTCGGCATCGGCCCCGGCACAAAGTTGTATATGGTCGCAATTGATAAAGGTGTTGTTGCGGACGATGGCATCTTTGGCCTGATCGTACCTATTTATGGGAGAGTTATAAATACCGTTCATGATTACAAAAGCACCACGAAAACGATATCCCGTCAAACCTACCCCATAATTATTGGTAACGGTCTGCTTACCGTTGATCACACGAATGCCACCAGTGCTCGGTTTGTTGTTTCCAATGAAAATATTACCGTCCACAAGGGTGTTTTCCCCATGTCGCATGGTCAAGGTTCCCGTGCATTCGTAAAACACATTGCCCTTATAGGTATTCATCCCCGACTTATTGGATATAATCTCATGCTCGCCATTACATCGATCAAAGTAGTTGGATTCCACTACGGTATTTGAATTGGTCCTTGAATAATGACTTGTACCGATCCTTAAGGTTTCTCCCCCATTGGAACCCAGGTTTTGGCGAGGACCAAAGTAATTGTGGTCGATCCGATTATGGTTTTCTTGACTGGCTTCGGAGTTTAAACGCACGATCATGGTGACGCCCCGATTACGCTTTCCTACCAGATGATTATGGTCTACACGGTTATTTTTGCCATATATGGCCACCCAAGTATCTGGTTCGTGCCTTTCTGGGTTATTAAAATTATCGATTACACATTCGGTCAATCTACTGTTGTTGGCCAAGGTGTTTTTATCCTTTTTAAAGGAAATAACCTCGGTGGTCGGGGTAAACCCATTTTTAAAGACAAGGCCCTCTACAATCAAATGTTCGCCGGCCATTCTTAGATTGGACTGTCCTTCCAAGGTTACTTTTCCCTTTTCCTCAACAGTTAGTTTGATAGGTTTCTCTGCCGTACCAATGCCTTCGAACAAAAGTTCGGCATTTTTCCAAACGCCATTGGCGAGTGTCACGACATCCCCTGGTTTAAGATTGGGAACCACCGCGTTGAATTCCTCCACGGTATGTACCAGGTTTTCTTGTTCAGTTGATTTTGGTCCACAACCGACTATAACGATTGCGGATAATAATAAAATGGATAGTTTGTTTAGGTGCATAATATAATTGGTTTACCAATTTGGTTTACCAAATATATGTATATTTACGAGGTGTGCAAAAAATTTACCAATAAAATATCAAAACCCTATTTAAACACCTATAGATATACCATATTATGAAAACAGATTCCGAATACATTATTTTACAACTAAAAACCATCAGTACCGCAAGCATAGCTACCTGCCTGTTCAAAAAAGGATTGAGGAACCAATACATCCAACAGGTAAGGCCCTTGAAAAAAATGACCTCCAATATGGTAGGTAGGGCCTATACCTTGCGATATATCCCTGCAAGAGAGGACTTAAACCCCATAGAGGTATTCAAAGACCCAAAGCATTTGCAACGAGTGGCCGTGGAAGAATGTCCAAAAAATCACGTTCTTGTCATTGATAGCAGAAAAGACCCCAGAGCTGCCTCCGCCGGTGCCATACTGGCCACCCGCCTTATGAAAAGGGGAGCTGCGGGCATTGTTACGGATGGAGGTTTCCGGGATTCAGAGGAAATTTCGAATCTTTCCATACCAGCATACCATCAGAGGCCAAGCGCTCCGACCAACCTAACCTTGCACCAAGCCATAAGCATTAATGAACCCATCGGGTGTGGAGATGTTGCAGTCTTTCCCGGGGACTATATTGTCGGGGACAACGATGGTGTCATGGTCATTCCACAGGATTTGGTCCAAGATGTCATCGAAGAATGCCAAAAAATGGAGCAATACGAAAAATTTGTGGTGGAAAAAGTTGCCAATGGATCTCCCATTATTGGTTTATACCCCATGACCCTTGATGCTATCCAAAAAGAATTTGAGGAATGGAAAAGAAACAAAAGCCGATAACAGTGTCAAGCATCCAATCGATTGCCCACACAAGAACCTGTTTATAATACAATCTTGGGAGTTGGTTCAACTTGGAGCGGAAAAGCGATTGAATTGGCCCATAAAAAAATCCCATCAAGTACGTTTTTGCTAAATGGGATTGTTTTTTTAAGGTAAACCGCTACTGTTGTTGTTTTATTTTTTTCACCCACACAAAGAGTATAATGAACAATACAATTAAAATGGCAGGGAATATGGTCATATTTTGCATGGTGGCCTGACCGGCGACCAACTCCAACTCATCCCCGGTCAAGCCCGTTGCCTCAGCTTTGACCCTGTTCGAATCGATCCAAGCTCCTATAATAGGTTGAAAGAATGAACCTGCCACCATTCCAACTGCACCGATTACCGACAAACCTATGGCCCCACTGTTGGGGATTTTCTCCGCGACAAATCCGAGCATGTTCGGCCAAAAGTAGGCAATTCCAAAAGCATAGACGACAGCTGCCACGTAGGCCATGCTACCGGTCTGTGTACTGAACAAAAATATACCGAGAAGCGTCAAAACACTAGCTGCCAAGAAAACGCCCGTTTGGTCCAACTTTTTGACCACAGCCCCACCAAAGTATCTCACAACGGCCATCAATCCAGTGACCAGAGCCAAGATCAGCATAGGTTCTGCACCACTTCTTGCAAGTATCAATCCAACCCATTGTTGAGGTCCAAATTCTGAAGCCGCCGTCAATGACATGCATACCAACATAAAAATGAACAATGGGGTTCCCATTGCTTTAAAGTTGCTGGACAATGAAGCTTCCTCTTTGGATTTTGCCTGTGGCCAAGGTTTTCCATAGAACAAATAGGCATAAATCAATGTGGGAACCAATAGCACCCATATTTGGGATTGCCAACCAAACCCACCGTCTGTCATAAATTTGGAAATCAAGGCCCCAATGACAATTCCGCCCGGGAACCACATATGGAAACGATTCATCATTTTAATTATCGTGTTTCCTTCATATGAATCGGCGATCATCGGGTTACATGCCGCCTCCGTACACCCGTTTCCAAAGCCGATCAATAGGGTAGAAATCAACAATCCTACATAACTTCCGGAATATATTGTCATGATAATTCCAATCGTATGTGCGAAAAAGGCAAACTGCATGATCAATTTTCCGCCTATCTTATTATATACCAGCCCACCAATGATCATGGAAATCGGAAATCCTAAAAACCACATGGAATTGATATATCCCAATTCTTCCCCGGAAAGATTCAACTCCTCGCCCAATTGGGGTAAAATGCCCGCTCTTATACTAAACGAGAAGGCATTGGTGATTACAGCAAAACAACTCGCATAAAATAACAGTAGTCTTGCTTTTTTTGATTCGATACTTGATGCTTCCATGTGTTTATTGTTTATGTTTGGTTAATTTCCAGTTAGTTTTTCAAATGGACCAATAATGGTTTCCTTGTTCCTATTGGCCGTCATTCCCATATTCCATCAAAGATTGAACATATAGTTGATTTTGAGCAATATGGCCCTGTTCCTATTCGTCTCCAGAAATGGGGATATGGAATAATTGTCCGTGTATACCAGGAAAATATCGGACATCGTCCTGTACCTCCACTGTAATCGACTGTTTACGTTAAAATTGTCCTCTTGGGTATTGTACTGTAATATGGTTGTCCAAAAAACCTTGGTGTTAAAGCTCACGTCGGACTTTGCCGTGATCAGCGTGACATCCGCTTCCCCGTACGGCTCCGGAAGCTTTAGATAGTTCTGCTCCCATGCGAACGAAAACTGGCCCCAGGGTTGTTTACGGTATCTCAGCTCCAACATGTACTTGTTGAGCGAACCATTATAGTAGCTGCCCAGACCTGTCTCCGCCCTCCATGAAAAAGCGTTCCTGTTATCGGATTCGTAGTTCAGGTCCACTCGGGAATAATCATATTCCCCTGAGGGCAACGGCTCCCCTTCGGTAAATTCGGTCGCAAAAGATAGATGGGTATATTGGTTCTTCGGCCTAAACTCCAGTCTGCCCGTGTTCTGGAACCTTATCTCGTACTCTGCCCTTGTCTCCCTATCGCCAAGTATTCCTTCTTGGTAGAAATGTAAATCGTTCCTTAGGTTGATCCTGTGCGAAACAATGCGGGCACCACCTTCCGGCCTTATGATGTACCCTACCCTAGTGTGCAGGTGTTCCCAGCCCAGGTGAACCTCACGGTCATTCTCCGCATCATAGTGGTCAAGGTTTGGTATAAAGCCGATATCGGCATGATATTCTTTGGATATCTTCCAATAGTTGACCCGTAGTTCCCATTGTCTTCCCGCGTGCTCCAGACCCAGGTTGCTAAAAGCCCCAATGCCAGTCCCGTGTTTTTCCGAGATATGCATCGCGGCCCGGGCACTCCATGTCCCTACAGGGTTCATTAAATTGAACTCCATGCCGGCATTTCTCCCATAATCATTTTTTATCGGGCCGTCCGACCTGGAATAGGCCTGCCTATTGGTGGCGTACCCCCTGATTCCCGATCGCTCAAAGATCCTATGGTTGAATACGGCTATGGAATAGTTCTGTCCCAAATTTTCTCCTTCCGCCTTGGTCTGCATGTGCAACAGACCGATCCTGAAATTTGGGTTCAGATTGCCCCCGAGCCTGGCTCCAAAGTTTATCGGGACCGGCATATTGTCCTCATCCAGTCCGATCCTCCTGGTAAAGATCGGTCTTGTGGGGTTGTACCCAAATTCGGCGAAGAGATCATTGTTCTCCAAAAAGAACGCCCTCCGTTCAGGATAATTCAGGTCAAACCGGGTTAGGTTGGTCTGTTGTTCATCGACCCCTACCTGCGAAAAATCGGGATTCAATGTGAGATCTAGGTTCAATGAGGAGGTAATGGCGATCTTGGCGTCAGCCCCTGCCTCAAAGTCGGTCTCACGAAGTACTTCTGGTTGTTCCTTGTCCGTAAAGGAGTTGACCGCCGTATAGGGGATCACGGAAATATTGGTGCCCGTCTTGGCCGGGCTCCGGTCCCATACCAAGTTGCCCGTGTAGCCCAGATCGTACAATTCAAAATTTACGGGCAAAGGGGTCCAACTATGGTACTGGTTCCTGGCCACGTCATTTCGGAAAAAGTTTATCCCCCATTCCTTTGCATTGCTCTCAAAGCGCAACGTCTTAAAGGGAATGGCCATTTCAACCACATAATGGTCCTCGTACCGGGCGACCTCCGAATACCATCGGTTGTCCCAACTAAAGGTCATGTCGTTCCGTTGCTGTGCATTTGCCCCCAATAGTTCCTCGGACTGCACGTTGAACGGACTGACGCCAAAAAGAAATCCATTGGATTGGCTGTTGACCGGATCAATGACCACGGCAATGGCATCCCCCTTGAAGAAATCCATATCGCGCCTAAGGGTCTGGACCACATAATCCTCAACATCATAGCAGATCACACCGATATATACGTTTCTCTCATCGTAGGTCATCCTCACCACGGTTCGAGCGTCCGCCCTGGTATTGTCCGTGGGAAACTGCATCCAAAAATCAGATGCTTGATCGGCATTCCCCCACGAGGCCTCTTCCAAGACCCCATCTATTCGGATGGGATCCATCGCCCTGGAGATGCGAAGCCTATAACTGTCCAGCTCGCTGGATTTACCCTGTGCATATAGTCCATCATCCAGGAACAGCACCAGGAACAAAAGATATATGGGACCGCATACCTTTTGTGGTGGACCGGACCGTAAAAAAGTTCCCCGGCCCCCATTTTGAAATAAGGTCGATATCTTGGTGAACAATTTCATATATCCACGGTTTCCATTCATAGCTTATCCTCTATTTCCTTTACCACCTTCAGGGTCTTCAACATGGAATCCGGCGTTACCGAAATGGTATCTATCCCCTCTTCTATGAGGAATTTGGAAAAATCAGGGAAATCCGAGGGGCCCTGGCCACATATGCCCACTTTGGTCCCGTGCTTCTTGGCCGTGGCGATCAGCATCTTGATCATGTCCTTGACCGCGGGATTGCGCTCATCGTACAAATGGGCCACCAAACTGGAGTCACGGTCAAGCCCCAGGACCAACTGGGTCAGGTCGTTGGAACCAATGGAAAACCCATCGATCATCGGGGCAAACTGGTCCGCCAAGATGACATTTGAGGGCAATTCCGCCATGATGTAGACCTCCAGCCCCCGATCTCCCCGCTTGAGGCCGTTCCCTTCCATGATCTCCAATACCTTGGTCAGTTCCTGGGGGGTCCTGCAAAAGGGGACCATAACGGTGATATTTTCCAGCCCAAAATCATCCCTTACCATTTTAAGGGCCTTGCATTCCAGTACGAAGGCCTCTTTGAAGGCCTCGGAATAATATCGTGAGGCCCCGCGCCACCCGATCATCGGGTTTTCTTCCTTGGGCTCAAAGTAACTGCCCCCCAACAGGTTGTAATATTCATTGGTCTTGAAATCCGACAGCCTCGTGATCACCCTGTTCGGATAAAAGGCCGCACCTATCTTTGCTATCCCCTGTGCCAGTTTGTTTATAAAAAAGGCTTCCTCCGATCCATAGCCCTTCATAAGCTCCGCTATCGATGCGGAAAGCTGGGCATCGTTGAGCCCTTTGTGCTTCAACAGTGCCAAGGGGTGCACTTTTATATAGTTGTTGATGATGAATTCCTCACGGGCCAGACCTACGCCCCCATTGGGTATTTTCCTGTACTGGAAGGCCAGCTCCGGTGAACCGATGTTCATCAGGACAGGGGTCTTGGTCCTCGGAAATTCCGTATAGGCAGTTTCGTGGAGCTTATAGTTGATCTTTCCTTGGTACACCTTCCCAACGTTTCCTTCCGCACACGATACGGTTATGTTCTGGCCGTTCTTCAGCAAACTCGTCGCATTGGAAGCGCCCACGATCGCCGGCACACCTATCTCCCGCGCCACGATCGCCGCATGGCAGGTCCTTCCGCCTTTCTCGGTGATGATGGCCGAGGCCTTTTTCATCAATGGCTCCCAATCGGGATCGGTCATCTCGGTCACCAACACGTTGCCTTCCTTGAAATCCGTTTCGTCCGAACTGCCGTCCCTTCCGTCCAAGGTAAAGATCCGGTGCACTTTTCCAGTCCCGATCTTATCTCCCACGGCGACACCTTCCATAATGAGCCTGTCCTGCAGTCCTTCCTCGTCCTCGATCTCGTATTCCTTGATACTGTCCGACTGTTCCTGGGAGTGGATGGTCTCCGGCCGTGCCTGTACAATGAAGAGCTCGTTGGTGAGCCCGTCCACGGCCCATTCAATGTCCATCGGGCACCATGATCCCCTGCGGGAACTGTAGTGCTCCTCTATCTTCTGGACCCATCGGGCCAATTGCATCACCTGGGCGTCCTTTAAACAAAAGGTGTCCTGGATGCTTTGATCTACGGGCACCTGTCGGACCGTTTCAAAGGGTTTGTTCCCATAGATCATTTTGTGGGTCTTCTTGCCCAACTTTTTGTCAATAATGGCGTTAAAGCCCTTTTCCATCGTCGGCTTGAACACGATGAACTCGTCCGGGGATATCTCGCCCCCTACCACAAGCTCCCCCAGACCATAGGCACCGTTGATCAATATCACATCCTTAAAACCGCTCTCGGTATCCAGTGAAAAGGCAACGCCCGATGCCCCGAGATCCGAACGCACCATTTTCTGTACGCAGACCGACAGTTTGATCACAAAGTGGTCAAAGCCACGGGAGGACCGATAGGAAATGGCCCTGTCCGTGTACAGCGAGGCAAAGCAGCTCCTGATCGCGGTCAACAGCATTTCCCCCCCACGGATGTTCAAGTAGGTGGATTGTTGCCCTGCAAAGGAAGCGTCAGGCAGGTCCTCCGCGGTGGCCGAGGACCGGACCGCAATATCGGTCGCCTCCTGGCCATAATCCGCGGACAGTACGTAATAGGACTCCAAGATCGATTTTTCCACCGAAACCGGGAATTTACCGTTGGAGATCAATTTTCGGATATTGGACCCCGCTTTCCTGAGCTGGATGATATCGGTCGTGTCCAGACCTTCCAGGGCCTTGTTTATCTTCTCCTTTAGATTGTTCTCGGCAATAAAGGCATCATAGGCATCCACCGTTACCGCAAAGCCGTCCGGGACCTTGATGTCCTGGGCCGTCAGGTTCTGGATCATTTCACCGAGCGAGGCGTTCTTCCCTCCCACCCTTGGCAGGTCGTCCATCCCGATCTCACTCAATCTTTGGATATACTTTTTACTGTTTTTCATAGCGGTCAATACTTGTTTGGTTGTTTACGAAATCGTTATAGTTGTTTGTCTGATTTTTGGTCGATCATTTTTTTATGTGGGCCACCTTGCCTTTGGCCAGATCTGTGGTCCCCTATATTTCCTTTATCAAATGCTTCGGGAAGTCCGATACGTTCTCACAGCAGATCTGCTCCATGACCTGTTGCAGTTCGGTTTTTAGCAGTGAGATGGTGTGGTTGCCCCCTTGGGACCCCAAGGCCGCGACACCGTACATGAACGACCTGCCCAAAAAGGTGAATTCTGCTCCCGATGCCAATGTCCTGGCTATGTCCGGGCCCGATCGGATGCCACTGTCCATCATTACCTTTATCTGGTCGCCATATTGCTTGGCTATCCGTGCCAGTGGCCTTATGGTCGATTCCCCGGCGTCCAGTTGCCTTCCCCCGTGGTTGGACACAATGATCCCGTCCAGACCCAATCTTACGGCCTTTTCCGCATCCGCTTCGTTGGCCACGCCCTTCAGTACCAGTTTGCCCTTCCACATATCCCGTATGGGCTTGATCTTCTCCTCGTTCAACCTGCCGGAAAAGGTCTGGTCCATGAACTTTCCCAATTGCTTAAGGTCAAGTCCCTTCGGCATGTAGGGCCTTAGGGTCTCAAAATTTGGCTGTCCGTGCACCAGGGTCTTCAGGGCCCATTCCGGTCTGCCCAATATCTGCAGGATGTTCTTGACCGACATTTTTGGGGGCATGGCAAGGCCGTTCCTTATATCCCTGGGCCGAAACCCGAAAGTGGGAACGTCGCAGAGGATCACCAATACCGGACAGCCCGCCGCGTCCGCCCTTTGGATGATATCGTCCCTCAACCTGTCCTCGGTGGGATGGTAGAGCTGGAACCAGGCACGGCCCTCGGTGAGCTCGGCAATGCGTTCGATGCTGCTGGTGGACACCGTGCTGAGCACGAAGGGGAT
>NZ_PABT01000040.1 GCF_002699205.1 Allomuricauda sp. | reverse complement strand
CGGGAGCAGAATTCACCTTTTTGGGCAGGTCGTTCATGTACGGTGTCGCGGCCTTGGGGTCCCAAGGGGGCGACCACACCATCTCACTGCTGAAAACCGAACTGCAACAGGTCATGGAGCAGATCTGCTGTGAGAACGTCTCGGATTTCCCAAATCATTTAATCTAAGAAAATTAAACCTAGAGAAATGCCGAATAAAACGCTATTGTCCATTTTGTTTTTTGTCCTTCTTTTTGGATGTAAAACTGAGCCTAAAAAATCAGCCGAACCCATTCAAAACAAAACTGTCAAGGAATCAATCGACAGAAGTTCAGTACCTCTTCCTCCCTCGGAAGTACCGGAAGGCATGGTCTGGATTCCGGGGGGGATGTTCTTCCAAGGGGCGGTCCTCCAGGACAAGATGGCCATGCAACATGAAAAACCAAGACATGAAGTACGGGTCAACGGTTTTTTTATGGACATCCATGAAGTAACGAACGAACAGTTTTCCAAATTTGTTGAGGCCACTGGTTATGTTACCGTTGCCGAACGGGAGATTGACTGGGAGGAAATGAAAAAACAATTGCCTGAAGGCACACCCAAACCCCCAGATTCAATACTTCAACCCGGATCCTTGATCTTTAAGAAGACGGACTCATCCGTATCCAATCTCTATGACTTTTCCCAATGGTGGGAATGGAAGATCGGTGCCAATTGGCGGCATCCAAGTGGCCCCGGAAGCAGTATCAAGGGTAAAGAGAACCATCCGGTTGTGCATATTGCTTACGAGGATGCCTTGGCCTATTGCGAATGGGCGGGACGCCGATTGCCCACGGAAGCCGAATGGGAATATGCCGCACGTGCAAATAGGAAGGACAGCAAGTTCTTCTGGGGGGATGACATTGCCCTGTTAAGTTCTCATGCCAATACATGGGAAGGAGAATTCCCAGTTTTTAATTCCCTTCAAGATGGATACGAAAGAACCGCACCGGTTATGAGCTATCCCAAAAATGATTTCGGTCTGTACGATATGGCAGGTAATGTATGGGAATGGACCAACGATTGGTACAATGCCAATTATTATAAAGAACTTGCCGCAACCGGTAAAGTGACCGATAACCCGAAAGGTGCATCCAATGCTTATAACCCAAACAATCCCTATATCCAAGAAAAGGTTATTAAAGGAGGTTCTTTTTTATGTAGTGCATCTTATTGCGCCAGTTACCGGATTTCTTCAAGAATGGCTACCAGCATGGACTCGGGAATGGAGCACTTGGGGTTTAGGACCGTACGTTCCAGGGATGTGGATTAATCATGGTGTTTACATTCTGTGTCCCTTCACTCCTTATTATGCACCTATTTCCAGGTAAATTTTGACCGGACATTAAGAATCATGTAATGCTGTAGATGTCTATAAGCAACAAGCCCTTAAATATTCATCCACAACATACCTGTCATATATTTCTCTATTTATCGAAATTCAATGGATAACGATTGTCCAATGAGACAATCTAGGACAATGCCCTTGCACATTTTTTTCTGCAGGACGTAAAGACAAATGTCCCTGCCATCAATGTTTCCTGAAAATTTGAAAAACATAAATCAGTGGCTTCACACTAATTTAATCATTCAGAATTTTGTTATAAGTTCAATCCGTTTAAACAATAGGAATAAAATAGTTTGGGTATAAAAAATGGACCGGTCATATATAACTACCGGTCCATTATAAAACTAAACAAAACTAACTATAATGATCTATGTTCCATAGATGGCAAAACAATGATTCATTTTGTCCATAACGTTATCAATAATCACGTCGATGATACAACCACGTCCTTGGATATAGCGAGGCCCATAGCTACCTTTATGAACTCACTATTTCTCTATTTCATTAATTACCTTCAATGTTTTTAAGACTGAATCCGGGGTTACTGAAATGGTATCAATTCCTTCTTTTACCAAAAACTCTGAAAAATCAGGAAAATCTGAAGGTCCCTGACCGCAGACACCCACTTTTGTCTTATGTTTTTTAGCTGTTTTTATCAACATTTTAATCATGGATTTAACCGCTTTGTTCCGCTCATCGTACAAATGTGCCACAAGGCTAGAGTCCCTATCCAAACCAAGACATAACTGGGTCAGGTCATTAGATCCAATAGAAAAACCATCCACCATGGGAGCAAAATCATCTGCAAGCAAAATATTGGAAGGTAACTCGGCCATTAAATAAATTTCCAAACCTTCTTCACCTCGTTTAAGACCATTTTCCTCCATAATGTCCAAAACTTTTTTAAGCTCTTCCGGTGTTCTGCAAAATGGAATCATTATGGTAGTGTTCCTCAAGCCATATTCATCCCTAACTTTTTTCAAGGCCTTACATTCCATTACAAATGCTTCTTTGAAATTTTCTGAATAATACCTTGATGCCCCTCTCCAACCTATCATAGGGTTTTCTTCTTGTGGCTCATAATATTTACCTCCCAAAAGGTTGAAATATTCATTTGATTTAAAATCGGACAATCGGGTTATGACCCTGTTCGGGTAAAAGGCGGCCGATATTTTAGCCACTCCTTGAGCCAATTTATTTATAAAAAACTCCTCTTCGCTTTTGTAGCCTTTAATGAGTTCCTCTATGGATTCCGTCAATGATTTATCATTTAGTTCCCTGTGATGGAGCAGTGCCAATGGGTGCACTTTGATATAATTGTTAATGATGAACTCTTCTCTTGCCAGCCCCACACCCGCGTTGGGTACTTTTCGGTATTGAAATGCCAATTCAGGAGAACCAATATTCATCATTATAGGGGTCTTGGTCTGTGGAAACTCTGAATAAGCCGTCTCAGTAAGCTTATAATTTATCTTACCATTATAGATTTTTCCAACACTCCCTTCAGCACAAGAAACTGAAATTTCCTGTTTATTGTTCAATATAGTTGTAGCGTTGGCAGCGCCCACGATGGCAGGAACACCTATTTCCCTAGCAACAATGGCTGCATGACATGTTCTCCCTCCCTTTTCAGTGATGATGGCAGAGGCCTTTTTCATTAATGGTTCCCAATCAGGATCCGTCATTTCCGTTACAAGGACATTCCCTTCTTTAAAATCAGTCTCATCAGTACTTCCATCCCTGCCATCCAAGGTTAAAATCTTATGAACTTTACCACTTCCGATCTTATCCCCAACGGCAACACCCTCAAGTAAAAGATTATCTTTTAACGAATCGGCATTTTCAATTTCATATTCCTTGATACATTCGGTATACTCCTGTGAATGGATTGTTTCCGGTCGAGCCTGAACAATGAACAATTCATTGGTCAGACCATCAATGGCCCACTCGATATCCATAGGACACCAATGCCCCTTAATTTTACTGTAATAATCCTCAATTTTTTGAACCCACTGGGCCAATTGAATAATTTGAGGGTCCTCCAGACAAAATTCAGATTGCATTTTCGGTTCAACACTTACCGTTTTAATAGTCTCAAAAGGTTTGTTACCATAGACCATTTTATGTGTTTTATGCCCCAGTTTCTTATCAATGATGGCGTTAAAACCTTTTTTTAGTGCAGGTTTGAACACAATAAACTCATCTGGGGAAATTTCACCTCCCACAACTAATTCCCCGAGTCCATAAGCACCATTGATCAACACCACATCTTTAAATCCACTCTCGGTATCCAGAGAAAATGCCACTCCAGAAGCTCCTAAATCCGAACGAACCATCTTTTGAACACATACAGATAATTTGACCTTAAAATGATCGAAGCCTCGTGAAGACCTATATGAAATCGCCCGATCCGTATAAAGTGAAGCAAAACAACTCCTTATGGCGGTCAACAGCATTTCTCCCCCCCTGATATTAAGATATGTGGATTGCTGACCCGCAAAAGAAGCATCTGGCAAATCCTCGGCAGTGGCCGACGAACGAACCGCAATATCCGTTGCTTCCTGGTCATAATCCTCCGATAATTTATAATATGAATTTAAAATTGCCTTCTCCACGGAAACAGGAAACTTCCCGTTGGATATAAGTTTTCTGATGTGCGATCCGGTTTTTCTCAATTGGATAATATCCGTTGTATCCAATCCGTCCAAGGCATTTTCGATTTTATCTTTTAGTTGATTCTCATCCACAAATGCATCAAAAGCATCAACAGTCACGGCAAAGCCATTGGGAACCTTAATTTTTTGAGCAGTTAAATTTTGAATCATTTCTCCCAAAGAGGCATTTTTACCACCCACCTTGGGCAAATCACCAATACCTATTTCCTTTAAGTTTTGGACAAAAATCCTTTCTTTTTTCATATCATTTTTAGTTGTAGAAGTACAAATCACGAAAACGTTTTCGTGACCAGCCAATAATTTATACTTGAGAACAAAAGTCTTTCAATTTATTCTGGAAATCAACCAAAAAATCAACAGGATATGATACTTTTTTTGCTTTTTATTGCCCTTTCATATAAACAAAGTGTGTTTTACACCAAAAAATAGTCTCATCTGTTCATAATACCCTAAAATAGAAACCATTGCTTCCCTTGGCAACATTATACAATTTGGTCCTATTATCTTATCCAAATACATGTATTAAAAAAGTAAGGGCACAACAAGGTCTTTGCTTATTATGCCCTCCAAATGCTATGGAATCAAACAACGTTATTCTACGGGAACCAACTCCAAACCTTTAAATTTATAACTCAATTTGGTAGCCTTGGATGTTGGAATCGTTGGGTAAACCGTAAGGGTTTGTACACCTGCCTTTTCTATCGTTATGCTTCCCTGCTCTTTTTTGGTCAACTCACCAATATTCCCCTTCGCGTGTAAGGTCAAAGTATCTGTTGGAGCGTTCAGGGCATATTCGAAGCCAGCATTTCCGGTATCCTCGCTAATGACCTTAAAAACTCCCGGCTTTTGCACATCTACGGTCCATATCAGGCCTTGTTTCGTATTTTCACCCCAACGATGGGTCAGTTGCGTATCGTAATCATAACTGATCCTTCTAATGGCAAATTCACATTTTGAAACCGGCAACTGAATGCTTCCATCCGCTTGCTGTTGCAAAGTTTCATCAAAAACCTTGGCCTCTTGATCTTCTATTTCCAGTACAATTACGGTCACTCTAGGTTGGTGCAGTTCATTTGGAACGGCAATCCTTAGTTTTTCATCGTCTTGTTGGAAGGTCAATGCCTTTTTGGATGGGTCTGCCAAACAATAGACTTTGTTTACTTTTGACAAAATACCATCGAGCGCAACTTCATTTTCATCTATGTCCTGTAAGTGCAAATAGATTTTCCCCGGTTTGCTGGTAATGGGATATGGCGGAAACTTTAAAGGGCTTGGATCTGCTCCATAAATAGATTCGCCATTTACTTCCAACCATTCACCTATGGCCCTTAAACTGTTGGCCTGGGATTGGGGAATGGTCCCATCAGGTCTTGGGGCGACATTTAATAAATATACCCCGCCATTACCTACAATTCGGCAAAGGCTATAGATAAAATCGACATAATCTTCGGAACGGTCAAGATCTCCGCCATAAGCGGTGTATCCCCATCCGCCCTTGGTTACGGATTCATGTGTTTGCCAAGGCACTTTCAAATCGGGCAGCCAAGTGGCTTTGCTTACACTAGGGGTTTGCCCATTATCGATGGAAACGTCAAAATGCCCGTATCCATTTCCTAATCTGGAATTCACCAAGGCCCCAGGTTGATTTTCCTTGACAATATCCATCATCCATTGACATTTTTCATCATCCATTTGAATGGGGGTATCAAACCAGACCATAAAAATATCGCCATAATTTTTGGTCAGTTCATCTACTTGTACAGCCACTTTATTCTTGAAATAATCATCAAAATCTTCCTGTGGTTTAAGAACCCCCTCAAAATCCCAATCATTCCCTACCCCTCCTTTCTCGTGCCAATCCTGACTTTGGGAATAATAAAACCCAAGGTTCATATCACGTTCGGCACAAGCTTCGGACAACTCCTTAAAAACATCTCGACCAAAATCCGCAAAATCCACAATATTATATGGGTGTTGCGAATCGTACATGGCAAAGCCATCATGATGCTTGGCGGTAAGTACTATAAAACGCATACCTGCATTCTCGGCAATATCGATCCACTCATGGGGATTGAATTTTTCAGGTTTAAACTTCCCAGCGGCTTCCCGTTCATAATCCGCTATAGGGATCGGGCCTCTTTTCATAATCCATTCCGCACTTACCCGTTTACCTTTCCACATACCTTCCAGCTGGGCATAAGGGCCCCAGTGCACGAACATACCGAATTTATCTTCGTACAATTTTTTCATGTTTTCCCTGATCGCCGGGGTGTAGGCAGATTCGTCCGTTTTTCCAAAATCCACTTGACCCGAAGTATCCGTGATAAAATCGACCGAGGTCTCATCTACCTTCTTATTTTTACAGGCCAGTTGAAATAGACAGAGTACCGCCAGTATCAGTAAATTCGTTTTATTTCCTTTTAAAAAATTTAAATTCATTCCAGTCATTACATTAAACCTTAGTTTATTTTTTATTTGAAGTAGTGTTTAAGGCCAATCTTTCTTTGGAAAACAGTTTCTCGCTCGGCTCTTTTGGAAGTGTACTTTTCCAATTCCTGATTTGCTCCACCATAAGACTCACCTGGTCCGGCATTTCCTCTTTCAAATCATTTTTCTCGTATACATCCTTAGCAATATCATATAGTTCCACATAGCTCAAATCATGGTTGGCGACCAGTTTCCAATTTTGGTCAACCATGGCATAGGAAACCCAATGATCCGGTTTTCTTTCATTGATAGGCCATTGTCCTCCCATTTTCCAGAACAAGGGCTTGGTCCGAGATGGATATGGCTTGCCTTTAAGCGTGGCAACCTGGCTAATGCCATCCGGTTCATAGGATTGTGGAAGGGATACACCTGCTATTTCACAAAAGGTTGGAAGTAAATCGACGGCTGACATCAAAGAAACCGTGTCTATAGCCCCGGCCTTAATCTTACCTGGCCATCTCGCAATAAATGGCACTCCTATTCCCCCTTCAAAGAGTGCTGCCTTATATCCTTTTCTTCCTCCTGTGATTCCTTTGGAGGCCGCCGTGTTATATCCAACACCCGTGGCCGTATCCAAATAGGTTTTCAATTGAAGGTCTCCCACTGCCCTTGCCGGTCCGTTATCCGAACTGAAAATAACCAGCGTGTTCTCGGTCAGCCCCATACGGTCAAGGGCGTCCAATACCCTACCGATTCGCTCATCGGCGTGTGCGATTACCGAAGCATAAATGTTGTCCTTCTCCTCTAGATCCCTAAAGGGCCATTGATATTTTGGAACTACGTGGTGTGGTGTATGCGGCTCATGAACCCACATATTGATAAAAAACGGTTTATTTTCCTCTTGAGCCTTTTCTATAAAGGCCACTGTCCTATCGGCATCTTCATAATACGGCATCTGCTCCCCTGAACAATTGAAGGCTCCATAAGTGTCATATCCATATTTGTCAGGGGTTGGTGAGTCAACAACCATATTGTTGGACAGGTGCCACTTGCCAAAATGGGCCGTTGCATAACCATTTTCTTGAAGAAGCCTGGGTAAAAGTGTAGTTTCATAACTCAACCAATCGGGCATATTTCTCCTCGCGTTGTCCGGTACCCAGGCAAAATGACCATCAATGTTGTACCTCGCGGGAAACTGCCCTGTCATCACCGCTACCCTACTGGGCGAACAAACTCCACTTGCCACGGTAAACCTTTGGAAGTCCGTTCCCTCTGCCACCAGTCGGTCTATATTAGGAGTTTTAATATAGGGATGGCCGTGAGCACTCAGATCGCCCCAGCCCCAGTCATCGGCAAAAATAAACAGGATATTGGTTTTAGCAGTTTCGGCTTCCTGTTTCGGTTTTTCGGTTTCCTTGCACCCATTTAGGACACCAAAACCAAATAGCATAATAACCAAAATCTGATGTAGTTTCATAATTTCTTTTATTTGTATTCCTGATAATCCCTTACAACTTTTCCACATAAACATAATAAGCGGACCCCCCCTGATCATCGTTATCCATTAATTGTGTTCCCATATCGTATTTGCCTTGATCATTGGTAATAACGATGATGGCATTCGACTTTTTTTGAGCCTATGAAGCCGACGAAGCTGATATTTAAGACACAGGCAAAGGCTCCCATTAAGTTTTGTATCATTTTGGTTCTGTTTCGGTTTTCATTTTTTTATCAAACCTACTTTGGACATATCAAAAGGAACAAATCCCATTTTTAACGCCGGAGATTCCGCTCTTAATCTAAAATCTCCATTCTCTGGATCAACAAAAAGAGGGTCCACCGCCATACTGTTTATGTCTACTCCATTGCTCCGGTTCTTTTTCAAGAGCTCTTTACCCATTTCCGGGATTGCCTTGTTGAAATAAATATTGTGATCGGTATCCGCATCCATCACCCGTGCCAAAACACGACCTCTTCGATCTTCGGTACTTCCCTCTTTTCCGGGGGGCAGCTCATTAATAAACTCTGTTACCTCATTGGTCGAGTAAAAAATGTTCCTCTGGATAGAAGCCCCGGTCATGGGGCCCTCCCGAACAGATAGGTAGTAGCCTCGTGGGGGGGCAATGACCTCGGCCACAATATTGTTCTCCGCTTTATTGTTGAGTTTCAACAGAATGCCTTGGGAAGTACATTTATAGATCAGGTTCTCAGCAATCAGAGTTCCAGTCTGTCCCCCATCAGTACGAATGGCCGCCTGCATCAGGGTCTCCCCGACCATATCGTGGATATAATTTCTACGTATGATATTCCCCTCACCGGAAGCACGTATATAAATAGCATTGCCGTCTCCCATTCTGAGCATACCGTGATGTATGTCGTTATATTCCACGATATTATCATGGGTGTGCAAGTAAGGCAGTACATCTTGTCTTGTTACTTCCTTTGGAAGGTGACCAAGTTCATTCCAACGAATGGTCCGGGTCAATTCACGTCCCTTTCTCATAAAAAAATGGGACATGCATCCAGATAAGATCAAACCCGTATAATCTGTATGATGGATCAGGTTATTGGCTACACGGTTTTCTCCACTTTGCCATAGAAAGATTCCTGGGGAATGCCAATAAATTTCACCTACATGATGGATGTGATTGTTAAATACAAGGTTATTTTTGTTTACGTCCTTGGTGCCAGGTCCATAACCACAAAGCAAAATACCCCCACCTCCCATATGTTCTATATGGTTTCCGGAAATTTCGTTGTTTATCCCATGCAGGTCAACCCGAATGGCCCCACTTCCGCTGTGTAAAAAATGGCTGTCTTTTATGGAACAGTTCTCCGTACCCCTAAAACGCACCAAGGCATTATCTTTGTCAAACATATCCCAATCATGCTGTAAGCCCGCATCGTCAGGGTCCAAAGTATATCGCTCACCGTGCTTGAAAGTCAGTCCCACAAAATGCAGATTGCGCACCGGAATGTCCTTAGGTCCCTTTTTATCAATTTTTCCTTCTACGCGAATCAACTCTAAAAGGGTTGGTGCCAATACCGGAGATTCATTCCTCGGCCAGAGATATACTTTGTTTGTCTTGCTGTTTAAAACCCATTCCCCTTGTTCATCCAGTTCTTCCAATACATTCTCCACCCAAATATTTGGGGTTTCCTGTAAAAAATGGAGTCGGTTCATGGCATAAGTGGCATCTAAGGAAGTTGTGGCGATACCAGTATTTTCATCTACGGATTTCAATGGAAGTATATTGACTATCCATGCATGATGGGGGCGTGCAATAATCTCTACATCAGTAACATTGGACCAGTTTTTCAATTTTCCCTTAGGAAAATGAAGTCGATTTTTTCCATTGTTTCCCTCTTCTGGAAAAAATGCCTTCGACTGGGCACGGGGAAGCAATCCCTCATCATCATAAAGGGTCTTGAATGTATTGGAAACATTGGCAACATACACCTGCCCTTTGGCCCTACTAGGCAAGCCCGGTAAATCTTGTGTCACTTTTGTCCATCCTGTAATTTCCTGTCCTGAACTAAAAATAGGTTGCTCCCCAGGATAAGCTGCATAAGTGATACTAGCATTTTCTGTACCCGAATCTTCCAAACCAAATACAATAGTTTCCCTTAAAATATAGATCCCATTACGAACAAGGACCAAGATATCTTTGTCAGCACTCTTTTTTAACTCCCGCACGGCATCCCGAGCTGCTTCCAAGGTAGCAAAAGGGCCATCCGTTCCCAAAGCATTAGGTTCCGAGAGGGTACCCGACCAATTATCGGAGCCCGTTGGAGATACATAAAAATCAGCCTTTTTGGTTTGGTCGGCCTGAGTTATTTGACCATGGGAAAAAGAAATCCCAGCTATTAGGAAAACAATTGCAAAGATTGATTTTAGCATTACCGATTGAATTGTATTTTTATTCTTTTTGCTCATATTTTTTAATTTTCTCCTCAATAATCGAGACTGAAGGACCCTTACCCGGTTCAACCCCAATTGTCTTAGCTATTATTTTTCTTCTTGAAACCGTATGCATAATTTGCCAATTGCCTATTATCAATGTTCTTAAAAATCTATCCGTAATGCATAACCATTGGGATTAGTACGTTGGTCCCCGATTATGACCTCCAACCCTTGGTCTGTTTGCTTCCAAACCAACTCTTTTTCTTGACCAAGCATTACTACCGATTTCACATCCCCTACATTTCCAGTATTCAAACTTTGGATCAGAATTTTGTCATTGGGATATTCCATAGCGATCACATATATCTTGTCTTCGCCTTCTTTTTGGGTGAACCAAAAATCCTGAGCCGTAAATTCTACCTTAAATCCTTGTTTCTCGCGGGCTTGGGTTCCACTCATGTCGATTTTTGTGGGTCCTTCGTGGTTCACCTTCCATTTTCGGGTGCCATAAATCGCCTCCCCGTTTACATCCAACCATTTCCCTACTTCCAGTAAATTATTGACAGACTCCTCTGGCACTTCCCCTGTTGCTTTAGGACCAATGTTGAGCATATAATTTCCTCCCTTGCTCACAATTTCCGTGAGCCAGAAAATCAATTCTTTCACCGATTTCCAATCATTATCATAGGATTTATATCCCCATGAGTTATTGGTGGTACCCACCGTTTGCCAAGGTTTGGTTATGGATAAATGATCATCCGGAATCTTATTGTCCCCTGGAATATCAAAATCTCCCAACCCATTGCCAACCCTTGAATTCACCAACAAATTGGGCTGTAGATCATAGGCTATTTTATAGAATTTTTCACTTTGCCCGGGAGTGACATAATGCCCCATATCATACCACAAAGTGGTCATGTCCGGGAATTTGGTCAAAATCTCCCTTACCTGTGGATAGGCTTTCTCCTCCAGATACTCTGAGAATGTATTTGGGCTAGGGTCCCACGTGTTGGCACCCGCTTTACGTTTTGCTTTTTCATTCATGGGAAGACCCGTAGCCAACAATTCGGAATAGCCGCAATCGTTACCATCCATCCAATCGATGTTATGGGAATAATACAGGCCAAAATCAAGTCCGTGTTTTTTACAGGCATCATACAATTCCTGAACAATATCTTTAGGGTAAGGGCTTGCATCTATGATATCGTAAGTACTGACTTCGGAATCGTACATGGCAAACCCGTCATGGTGTTTTGAGGTGATGACGACATATTTCATTCCGGCATCCTTGGCCAGTTTGGCAATTGCATCCGCATCAAAGGCTGTAGGATTAAACTCCTTGGCCAATTGTGCGTACTCGTCCCGTGGAATTTCAGCTCCAAATTGAATCCATTCGGCTACCTTGGGTCCTTTCAATTCTTCCATCTTTTTGCCTTTCCAAATTCCACCAGGAATGGCATATAAACCCCAATGAATGAACATCCCGTATTTGGCGTCATTAAATGCTTCTTTGGCTTCTGCCTTTGAAGCATTCATCTCTTCCCAGGTTATTTCCGTTTTTGGTTTCACCTCGGTTTTACAGGCTTGTAGCACTACAAGCATTACGAGCATCCCTAACTTTAACTTTTGAGGCATCATTCTATACGTTTTTATTGTTTTGATCGAGCACTGGATAAACAATTCGCCCTGGGTTCGTTGGGCAAGGATTTCTTCCAATTCTCCAACAGTTTGGAGAGTTCCACTACCTTTTCTGGATATTGTTCCGCCAAATCATTGGTTTCCTTCCAATCATCAGCTAGGTTGTAAAGTTCCCTTTTTCCTCTACCGACATCTACAAGAAGTTTCCAATCGCCCTTCCTTACACCCATGGAAGGCCAAGTATATGGGTTCTTTTCTCCACCTCTCCATTCCCAAAAAATAGGTTGGGTTCGCTCAAAACCTTTACCTTTCAGTGCGGGCATTATACTTTCACCATCCGGTTGAAAATCCTCTGGTATATGAACCCCTGCCGCTTCAAAAAAAGTAGGCAACAAATCCACGGCAGTAAGAATTGAAGTCTTATCTACTTTCCCTGCAGGTACCACCGCTGGCCAGCGTACTACAAAAGGTACCCTGACACCGCCTGCGAACAAAGATCTCTTTTGTCCTTTTAAGCCACCTGTTTCCCCAACGGAATAGTATTTCCCAAGACCTTTTGGATCATTGGGTCTGTGGATTTTTTCACTCGCCGAACCTTCCCATTCCGGTCCGTTGTCCGTAGAAAAAACGACCATTGTATTTTCATCGACATTCAATTGCTCCAGCAGTTTAAGAATCCGTCCTACAGCCTCATCCCCTTCTGCAATAACCGAAGCATAGACCTGTTTTTGCTCGTCCAAATAACTGAACTTGTCCATAAATTTATCCTGCGGATAATGGGCCGTATGGGCCTCGTGCAGCCATAAGTTGACAAAGAAAGGCTTGTCTTTATTCCTTTTGATGAAATCTTCGGCAAAATCCACCCCGACGGAACCGGCCTTGGGAATGTCTATGTTTTTTGATCCGTTAAAAGTGGCGTATTCATCATACCCATATTGATCTTCTGTTGGAACATCGGGGCCAGTCCCCAAATGCCATTTTCCAAAATGGGCCGTAACATACCCAGCCTTTTGTAGCTCCCTCGGCAGAGACATCCCTTCAACATCCATCCAATCAGGCATCCCCCTTTTTTGATGTGCTTTCCAGCCTTGAAAATGCTGATGTATACATTGCCGAGCCGGGAATTGACCGGTCATAACAGCCACCCGACTTGGGGAACAGACCGGACTGTTGACCGTAAAATTGGCAAAATCCATACCTTCCTTGGCCATTTGGTCTATGTGTGGAGTCTTTACAAAACTGCTACCATGGCAACTGAGATCACCATAACCCCAATCGTCCCCGAAAATGAAAATAATATTGGGTGGCGAACCACTCTGTTGGGCTGCCAAACATAAAGTGAACAACGACACAAAGAAGTACAATACCCCTTTAGTGATTCGCTTCATTGATATTTTTACCTTTCTTGAATTTCTTTTGCTCCCATGGAACATTTCGGTCAAATAAAGTTCCATATTGCTCATAATTATTGTAATTCACCGTTTCCCTTTTCCACTTCAACAATTCCTCATCATATCTTCTCCTCATGTCGTTTAATATCTCCTTGGAATTGGGATCTTCAGCAAGATTTTTCATTTCGAGGGGATCGGTTGTCAAATGGTACAGTTCTTCCGTAGGCTTCATTTCAGTATCACCATACCACCAATAGGTGTACTTCCAATCCTTGGTAATACATGTAAGGCTTTGTGTGGGTACAACCCCCCATGCATTTATAAAGGCCAATTGGTCATGAATCTTTGCATCTGGGTTTTCCAATAAGGGTACAAGACTTTTTCCATCCATATTCTCTGGAATGGGCAAGCCTGCCAAATCCAATATGGTCGGTGCAAAGTCTATATTCCCTGTCAAGGCATTGCTTTGGAGATTTTTGCCTGCCGTAGCACTTCGCGGGTCATAGATCATTAAGGGAGCCCGTGAAGATTCTTCCATTGGCAATACCTTTGAACCATAGCCATGTGCCCCACAGATATAACCATTATCACTTGTATAAATGACTACCGTATTATCGGCTATCCCTTGATCTTCCAGTTCCTGTAATATCATACCCACAGATACATCAATAGCATATATGAGTTGATAATATTTGGCCATAACCCCGTCATAGTTATCCGCATAATTCCATTCGTAAAATCTTTTGTACTGCCGTCCCTGCTTACTTTGTTCCGACATATGTTGACCTGCTTGCCGGCCGAAATTTGCGGGTTTCGTGAATGTTTTCCCTGCATAAACATGGTCAAACTTGGGGTCGGGTTCAACAGGACGATGTGGTGCCTTAAAACTGATAGATAAACAAAAGGGTTTTTCTTGTTTAATTGCTTCGCGAATGGCATCACGTCCAAATGCACCATAGGATAAGGTAGCATGTGGGTACTCCTCAGCATACTTTTTCATCGAAGGGTTTTTGGCCGTTTGGTAATAGGTCTGCCCCGGACCTCCGCCCCACATATCAAAATCTTCTTCACATAGCCCCCTTCCTTCTACCTCAAATCCAAACTTGCCCGCAAAAGCCGTAAAATAACCTGCCTCTCGCAATAGAACAGGATAGGACTTTTTCCAAACTTCAGGTTTCATGTCGCCATGATCAAAGTTTGTTCCTGTCTTATATTCGTACATTCCTGTGAGGACATTGGCCCTGCTGGCCATGCAAATTGACGTAGTGTTATAATGCTTATTAAAAATAACTCCTTGCCGACCAATTTTATCCATATTGGGAGTTGACACCTCATCATTGCCATAGCACCCTACAGACCCAAGATTTTGATCATCTGCCATGAGATAAATTATATTGGGCTTTTGCTTTTGTCCATGGCCCTCAAAAAAGTGAAGTGCGAACAGTACTAGCAATAAAAATGATAAATTCTTCATATCCTTTTCAAACAATACGATTGTTACCTATATAGAACTCGATGTGCATTTTGACAGAAGAGCGTCAAAATGCACAACTAACTCAATCGAGTCCCATCTTAAAATTAATACCAAAGGCAATAGCACTCGGCACTTTATAAGGCCATTGCTTTGTCACTGATAATTCAATTTACCCAAAGTGGATTTTGCTCTAAAGCACCACCAACATCCTGGCTCTTTAAAATATCATCCAATGGTATGGGATAAACTTGAAATTTACCAACAGGGGCACTGGAAATTCTGTCTGCCTCCTCTTGGGCACGGTCTATGGCAACCTGATAGGCTCCTGCTGCCTCTTCCACCGCTGGCAAAGCGGTTATGGTCGACTCCAAAATACCCCATCGAATAAGGTCTTTTTTACGTCCCCAATAACCAACCGCAGCTAACTCCCAACCACGTTCATTACGAATATCCTCCATTGTAATTGTGGTATATAAGGGTAAGGAAGTCCTCTCCCTTATAGCATTTAGAGCGTCCACTGCCAAAGTTGAAGATCCATTTATATTAAACTCTGCTTCGGCCAGCAATAAAAAGGCATCGGCCAAGGTGAATGTACGTCTTGGCTCACTTGACTGGTCTCTTGGATCCGGGTTTTGCATCAAGGGATCTTCAACAGGGACGGCAGCCCTCATAAGCTTGGGAATATAGATATAATTGAATTTGGCTACCGTACCATTCTCAAGGGTATGCTCTTCCCATACATTGTACAGTTTTCTGACATCGTTGTCGTCATATGTGTCAGCAAAGCTCTTTCTCATGGTAATGGCGGCGGACCTGGCAAAAATCCCTGTTTCTTCCATTGCTGCTTTTGCATCTTCATTTTCTGCATTTGCATTGTAATGTGCTTGTGAAAGCGCACCATTAGTTTGGATTCCTATAAGGGCTTCCCTACCAAAGATAATCTCATCATGCAACTCATTGCCTTCTCTATACATATCCGCATAATCCGGACTCAATTTATGAGGGCTATTGGCGGTGATTTCAATCAGTTCAGCTTTGGCTTGGGGCCATTCTTCTCGCCAAATATGATAATACGCCTTTAACATACGTACCGCCCACACCGTAGGCCTACTATTGTTTTCGTTCCATTTGGCAGTGGACAAATACCCTGATGAAATGGCCCATTCCAAATCTTCGATCATTTCTGTCTGGATAATGTTCGCATCAGTTTTGCCTAACAATGCCACTTCTTCCATATCAATCTCGTCTCTCCAATAGGGTACATCTCCAAAAGTGGTAGTAAGCCCCAAATAATTATAGGCCCTATAAAAAAGTGCTTGGGCTTTTGTACTTCCTTTTACATCTTCCGGCAATGGTGAGTCTTCTATCTTTGCCAACACCAAATTGGCGTCCTTAATAGTTGAATAAGCCCCTGACCAGGTATTTCTTACAGCAGCATTACTCGGGTCATAGTCATACACAGCATGTGCCCAACCACCCGCGATGGCAAACCTACCGCAGACTCCTGCGTCGGTCCCCATATGCTCGGCCAGTCCTGCTTGCCCAATACTGGTATGCAGTCCATTAAGAGCCAAATTAGCTTCATCTTCATTTTGGAAGAAAGTATCCGGAGTAAGCAAGCCAGCTGCATCCTCTTCCAAAAAATCTTCGCAACCCGTGGTCATGACCAAAAACAGGATTGCAAATACGTTGATTATATATTTATTTTTCATCTTATTGTTTTTATTAGTTAGACCTCGAATTAAAATGTAACGTCGATTCCCAAAAGGATTGAACTGTTACGAGGATAATTAATGTTATCAAATCCCCGCAATACTTCCTTATTTTCATTTGTGGTGTTTGCGTAACCATTAACATCTGGATCATAACCCCAATAATCCTTGTTCTTTATCAAGAAAAGATTGGTTCCTGTGCAATAGATGCGGAAATTACTGATTCCTTTGATCAGGTCTTGTGGAAGCGTATATCCCAACTGCAAGGTTGCCAATCTAAAAAAGCTGGCATCCTGAACAAAATAGCTATTGGAAACATTGAAAGAAGTACTTCCCACACGTGGATAACTTGCATTTTCGGTATTGACACGCGACCAAATATTTTCACGTATAGAGGCAAACGAGTTAATCTGGGTCTCACCTGTAAGGAACACTTCTGAATTATAATTGTCGTTGCCCACACTGAATGGGAAAAATGCCTCCAAATCAAAGTTCTTATACCTAATATCAGTTTGAAATCCTCCATAAAAATCAGGATTGGAATCACCAATGACGGTTTTGTCGTACTCAGGACTATATACACCATCTGGCACACCATCTGGTCCGCTGATATCGGCAAAAATAGCATCTCCCGTCGCTGGGTCTATTCCCTCATATACGGCCCCCCAAAAAATACCCACGGGTTCACCAACCATTAATTGACTGTTCACATCATTGGCGGGTGCTGCCAGCCTATTGGTCTCTATGAATGTTTTGTCCCCTAAATCCAGAACCTTGTTCTTATAGGTTGAAATGTTAAGCGAAGTGGTCAAACCAAAATCTTCCGAGTTGACAAGAACACCCTTTAGGTTTACATCGAAACCCTTGTTTTCAAGTGACCCTACATTCTGAATCGTAGTGGTGAAACCTGTAAAGAATGGCACTTCCGCGGCCAATAATAGGTCTTCCGTTTTCTTGGAGTAGAAGTCCACTTCACCAGAAAGTCTATTGTTGAACAGTGAAAATTCCAGTGCCACATCATATTGGGTCGTGGTTTCCCATTTCAAATTGGGGTTTGAAAGACTTCCCTGCTGTACGCCAGATACCGGTACTCCATTTAAAATGACGGCCGTATTCAACGTATTGAAGGTAGACAGTGTACTAAACGGGTCTATGCCCTGATTACCTGTCACCCCATAACTAGCTCTTAACTTTAACTGGTTTATGGCCTCCACATTTTGAAGAAACGGCTCTTCCGATATTTTCCATGCCACCGCCGCAGATGGAAAAATCGCAAATCTATTGTTTTCACCCAACCTTGAAGATCCGTCCCTTCTTATTGTACCAGTAATCAAATATTTATCCTTATAGGAGTAATCAACCCTTCCCAACAAAGAGAACAAGGAAAACTCTGAGTAGTCAGAGTTCATGGAAGTTTCCTCCAACGGAGCCAATTCCACGGCATTGACCCCTACCCCGTCACTCGGTATTTCATTTGCATTGACAATTAAGGTTTCTCGATTCTGGGACTGTATCGTAACACCTCCCAAAGCGCTAATTGTATGGTCCCCAAATGTGTTGGTATAGTTAATGGTATTTTCATTGAGCAAATCAACATCATCAAAACGATTGATATTAGCAGATGCGAGTCGCCCGTTTACAATGTTGGTTGGGTAAGAAGAAGGTGAAAACTGATGTTGTTTACTAAAAAGGAAATCACCTCCAAAAGTTGATTTCACGGTAAAACCACCAAACTGGGCCTGTACATAAGTATTTATCAATGCTCTATGTCTACGGGTTTGGTTCTCGTTCAAGGTATTCTGTGCCAATGGGTGCGTTGCTGAATTGGTTGTCAGAAAAGGAACATTGTCCAAAGTATAGTTCCCTTCACTATCATAAACCGGCTTTCTGGGATCTTGTCGTATCAAATCGATAAAATCCACACTGTTGTTGTCGCTTTTCGTTTTTGAAAGTGATAGGTTCACTCCTGCTTTAAAAACTTTCGAAATCTGAAAATCCACGTTTGTACGCAAACTGATTCGTTCAAAACCTGTTCCTTTTACAATACCTTCCTGATCAAGGTATCCCATTGAAGCAAAATAGGTAGCCGCTTCCGAACCTCCACGCACCGATAATTGATAATCGGACATTGGGGCCGTCTGAATCATTTCATCCTGCCAATCTGTTTCTTCTCCTGGAAGGTTGTTCAAGTCAAAGGGTAAACCATCACTTGGATCGGGATCTGCATTATTAATAAATTCAGCAAATTCGCGTCCTGTTTGCACGTCTATCTTACTTGGTAATTTCTGCATCCCGGAAGAAGCTTTAAAATTCACTTGCATCTTACCGACCCGACCTTTTTTGGTGGTAATCAATACAACACCATTAGTACCCCTGGCACCATAGATAGCAGTTGAGGACGCGTCCTTCAAAATCTGAATGGATTCTATATCATTGGGATTCAATGTAGAAAGATCCCCAGCGCCCACAAATCCATCTATTACATAAAGAGGTTCGTTTCCTGCGGTTATGGAGTTTCCTCCACGTATTCTAATGGTTGCAGAACTGCCAGGTTCGCCATTCGCGGTAGTTACCTGAACTCCTGATGCCCTTCCTTGAAGGCCATTATCCAAACTTGCAGTTGGTGCTACATAGGCCTCTTGGGCATCCACGGTAGCCACCGCACCTGTCAAATCACTTTTTTTGGCCGTTCCGTAACCAATTACCACAACTTCATCCAGTTGCTGTTGCGAGGTATTCAAGGTTACATTCAAGATGTCCGATTCAACCACAACTTCCTTGGATTCCATTCCAACGAATGAAAAGGAAATAACATCACCAATATTGGCTGTTAAAGAATAATTACCGTCAAAATCGGTCATAGTCCCATTCGTGGTCCCCTTGACCACTAAGGTCGCTCCTGCCAAAGGAACGCCCATTTCATCTGTTACGGTACCTGTTACATTCCTCTGTTGGGCAAGGACCGAAACCGATAAAAACATCAAAAAAACACTTAATATTTGTTTCATAATTTTAGTTTGCATTAGTATTTAGTTTAGTGCACATAAGTTGTCAGTCATTTTTATTGTTGATTTTTATACTTTTTCATTTTATCATATGAACTATTTTGAAATTGATTATTGAATTATCTTGCCAATGAGCACAACAATCGTTACGGCCATCATTGCAGCGTTGAACAAACCTACCCACCTGATATTCGTTCATATTTCTCTCATCCATCTTTCTTTTGCTTATTTCCATCAAAATGCCAAAAACATGACCGAATAAACGATAAAGCAACAAAAATGGGCGTCAATATTTGTACAATTTATATTTCGCCGCATTTTTTAAACAGAGTCCATACGGAATTGACGCTATTGAATTGAAAACAGTAAGGTGAAAAAAAGTTGTTCCTAAAAGGTTGTTTTTCTTTCATTTTAGATTAATCACCCAATTACAAATGCATTAAACCCTGGAGCAACAACTACGCCTCCATCCTGTGTCACTATAACAGCAAGTGCCGTTTATTTCCAATTAAAATTATCTACTTATGAATGGTTCCCATTACTCCTTCCAGTATGGTTTTTGGTGTAGATATTTCCTGACTACAATCGAGTGCCTGTCCCTAAGATGAAGCTTATGTTTTTTGTTTTCCTTAATGGTCGGCGAACAAATAGACCGGAAAAGTGCAAAGAATACGTTTTTTGAATCTAAGGGACAGGAACCGTTGTACTCCGAATTAAGAAAGAAGTTATTTATTATCCACCAATGGTTCTTTGTTTTACCACTACAGGCCCAATAAATAATACAATTGTTTCCCGATTTATTTTGAATAGGATTACCTATGTCTTTTAATCTTTAAACCAGGGGGTCTTCAACACAACCTTGACCACAACATCAATGGGATCAATTGTATGTTGAAGTTCTGTGAAACGAACATGATCCCCGTCTTGCACAAAGTTTACCATACTATCATTGGAAAGATATTTTGCCGAAGTCACGGTCACAGGTAATCCCTTTAGCGAAATAGTCCCTGATTCTGGCATATTAAGAACATGAAGGTATAATATTGATCCATCCTTGTTCATACTAATGCCTCCCCATTCGGGTTTATATGGAAAAGGATTGGGACGTGTATCCAGAATAGATTCACTGTTCAATTTCATCCACTGGCCGATTTCCCCATACAAACGAACGGCTTCCGGATCCAATCTTCCGTTACCCATTGGTCCGTTGTTCAACAAATAATTTCCACCAACACATACTGTACTCACCATACGATGGATCAACTCTTTAACATCGTGATAATATACCTTGCCATGTGTTTTGTAGCCAAAGGATGAGCTAACACAATCAGGGGATTCAACATAAAGGGGAAGCTTTTTTGTGGGCACTTCCTTATCTCCAATGGACACATAGTCAAATAAAGGTAAATTTTTAGCTTCGATTCTTGATTTTCCATTATGGATGATTCGTGAATTGATTACGCAATTGGGGCGGTATTTCCGAACCATGTCCGAAAACAATTTGGCCCGTTCATAGGTCATTCCAACCGGAGTATCAAACCACAACAAATCAATTTCATAATTTTTAACCAGTTCCTCTACCTGAGGAAGGGATTTCCCCATAATATAACTATCCATATCCGGTTCAAAGTCCTCGGGCAACTCTGGGTGAAGGTCAAACGCGGATGCTTTTTTGTTCAAAAAGGGAGCATTGGGCTCATCCCAATCCTGGGCCTGGGAATAATAGACCCCAAACTTCAATCCATTTTTATGACAGGCTTCACTCAATTCTTTAATGATATCACGCTTAAAAGGGGTATAATCAACTATATTGTAATTACTTACCTCAGACTTAAACAAGGCAAATCCATCATGGTGTTTAGAAGTGATGACCACATAACGCATCCCTGCATCCTTAAAAACTTTGACCCAAGCTTCGGCATCAAAATCAACGGGGTTAAATTGTGCGGCTATCCCATGATATTCATTGGCAGGAATCTTTGCAGAAACTTGAATCCATTCACTATAGCGAAAGTCAGACCCACGTCCTTTGTACTCCCCTTCCAAGGTGGAATAAACCCCGAAATGGATAAAGGCGCCAAATTTGGCATCTCGGAACCATTGATCCAATCGCCGTTCCGAATCTGGAGTCTGTTTTAAGTCTTCAGGAAAACGATACTCGAAACTTATATCCCTTTTCTTCTTTTCTGGCTTGTTTCCCTTTTGCCCTTCTTGCGCATGGGCAAAAACGGACATAAAAATCAAGAAGTAAATAAGTGAGTTTTTCATGTTATTTTTTTAAAGTTATTTCAAGGGCATATCCGTTATCGTTCACAGAAATTCCTGTCAAATCCACCGTTAACCCAGTGTTACTTTGCGCCCATTGAAGATCAACGGTATTGCCAAGCAACCTCACATCCTGAACTTCCCCCTGGTCAACGTTTAAAGATTTTATATTGATGGATTTATCCGGATTTACCAAGGAAATGACATATACCTTGTTTCCTTTCGTAGTAAACCAAAAATCATTCGATGAAAAAGTACGGGAGAAGCCTTTCTTGGCCCTATGCTCCGTTCCTCCCAGTAAGGTTTCATCCCCACCTTCTTTTGTGATCTTCCATCGGGTAGTCCCATAGATCGCATCACCATATACATCCAACCATTCTCCAATTGCCCTAAGTCGTATTTGACTTTGTTCCGGCACATTTCCTTTACCATCCGGTCCAATATTCAACAAGTAATTACCCCCTTTGGAAGCTATGTCAACAAGGTAATAAAGGAGTTCTTTGGTGCTTTTCCAATCATTGTCATAAGATTTGTATGCCCAAGAATTGTTGGTTGTCCCACATGTTTCGAAATACTTGGTCAATTGATCGGATACAGCTGGGATTTTATTGTCTCCTGCGTCCAAATAATCCCCAAAATCAAAACCAACCCTACGATTTACCAAAATACTTGGATTGTTTTCGTAGACGAGCTTATAGAACTTAAAAGCTTGGGCTTCGGTTATAAAACCATCTCCATCAAACCAGAACAAGCGCAACTTTGGGAGCAAATCCAGGAGCTCTTGAACTTGTGGCAATGCTTTGTTCTCTATGTACCCAGCGTGTGTGTTCGGACTGGGATCCCAAAGGTTTTTCCCACTGGCATGGGTCAGAATCCCCAGAGAATCATTGCGCTTTTTAACATTTGCGTAATTGCCATCTGTACCGTCGTACCAATCATTACCATGTGAGTAATATACCCCAAAAGCCAAACCTTCCGCCAAACAGGCTTCATATAATTCCTTTACGGCATCTGCCTTATACGGCGTGGCATCCACCATATCATACTCCGAACATTTTGAATCAAACAAAGCAAATCCGTCATGGTGCTTCGTGGTAATGACCACATATTTCATCCCGGCATCTTTCGCCAGTTTGGCGATATTTTTGGCAAAAGTGTTATCCGGGTCAAAGGTTTTGGCCATTTCGGCATACTCCTTTCTAGGTATCTGAAATTTATGCATCAACCATTCCGAAACGTTGGGGCCGGGGTTTTTCGAATCTTCCATTCGCTCCCCCTTCCAAATGCCCCCGGCTTGGGAATACAGCCCCCAATGGATGAACATGCCATATTTAGCATCTTTAAACCATTCCAAGGCTGCTTGTTTCTCCGGGGATTGGTGCATTTGCAACCATTCCCCATAATACGTATCAGTCCCAAAACCAAGATTCTTGCTATAGAGAGGAGTAATGCGAACCTTATCAATTGGAACATCCACTTTTAGAACCAAGTTGTGCAATCCGGCAGTATCATATTGTATGGTTTTGTTAAACTGTGAAACCGTTTTTTGTTCCCCTGCTTCTTGAATTACAAAAATGTTTGGAGGTTCTTCTTCCATGCTAACGCCAGCACTGGACAGGGAAACCTTGGGCAAAGGAGCAACCTGCTCCCCATCCCTTAAAATTTGGATGTTATAGATCCCTGGTCTGTTTAGTTGAAACTCCCAAAACAATTCATTCCCTGTTTCTTTTGCCTCTTCAGCTTCAAGAACCACCCAAAAGCTAGCGTCCTGGACAACCAAGTTCGAATGGGGTTCACAGGAATGGAGTAATCCAATCGCAGCAACCACAGCGATTACAATTTTTGTCAAAATGTCTTGCATCCGTTCTTAATTACTCGGAAATATTTATTTGTTTTTTCTGGGGCGGCACTCTTCCATAAGATGGATCGTACACTGGAATCCCCATTCCCTCGGGTGTTTGCCAACCCGGTTTGGGTTTATGTGTAACATAGGCATAATAAGGGGTGGCGGTCAAATCCGGACCGATGAACAAAGGGGCCAGTTTGGTGACGCCCTTTTTCAGGTTCACCCTAAAGGTAACCTCCTTGGCTCCTTCGGGAATGTCAACGGTTTCATCAAAATCCCCGATTCGCATACGGGCCTGCTGGTAATTGAAAGCCTTGCCATAAGTACCGTCATTGATTCCCTTGTCCGCTTCAACCGGCCAGCGCCTAAGTGAAATTTCATATTCGCCGTCATGCTCCACTTCAATGGCCCAAAAGGATTCTTCGGCCACCTCTCCGTTGATGATATGTCCTTGGTTCCATGGTGGAAGTCTATCGATCAACCAATCATGTGAGGAAAGAGAGACAATAGGCGAACGATCGGACCCGATGACCATATAGCTGGTCAGGTCGTGTTCTTGTGAGACATCGTCCCAAAATGTATTGTATTCCCCTTGTAACTGTTTAAACACCTCTGGATTTACCTCTGCAACGTCCGTAGTCTGTTTGGGGTCTTGGTCCAGTTGGTACAGTTCTTTCCCATTGACCAAACGCCAGCGATCGTACATCACTGCACTTTTACGCCATTTGATGGGGTCTACCACCCTTTGCGACTCTACCACCAAGGAACGCTTGGGCCAATCTGGGTTTTCTGAATATAGAAGTTCCCTAATGCTGGTGCCATCGTATTCGATTTCAGGTGCATCGAGCCCACATAGATCAATGAGCGTAGGGAGAATATCAATATGTGCGGTGAGCTCCTCAATCGATTTTCCCTCCGCTATTTTTCCATTTGGCCAACGGATAATGAAGGGCACACGGTGTCCTCCCTCATATTCCGAATTTTTCATCCCGCGCATGCCACCATCGTAGCCCCTACCGTCAACGATCCCGCTTGCGGTACCATTGTCCGTCATAAAGATGAGTATAGTGTTGTCCGCAATGCCCTCGTCATCCAACATTTTCAACAGACGTGCCATATTATCATCGATATTGGTTATCATACCATAAAATTCCGGAAAAGATACCCTGGGGTCATTCACATAGGGCTTGACATATTCTTCGGGGCAGTAAAGGGGTTTATGCGGAGCATTGAGCGAGATATAGGCAAAAAATGGATTATCCTTGTTTTTCTTGATAAACTTCATCCCTTCGTTGAACCAAATATCGGTGCAATAACCTTCAAAACGCTGGTGCTTGCCATTGACGATGTACGTGTCATCAAAATAATCGTTCCCCCAATAATCCGGGGCCTGGCCCACGCCCCCGGCCTTATGGTAAACACTGTACTGGAAACCTCGGTCTTCAGGTCGGTAGGGGTAACAATCCCCAAGGTGCCATTTACCAAATAGCCCTGTGGCATAACCATTGGCGCCGAATACATCTGCCATAGTGGTTTCGCGCCTGCGCAACATGTTACGTCCTTGAACGGTGTGCCAAACACCGACCCGGTCAGAATAACGCCCCGTCATCAGGGCCGCACGGGTTGGCGCGCATGTGGGATCCACATGGAAATTGTTCAACAGCGTTCCCTCCTTACTGAGTTTGTCTATCGTGGGGGTCTTGATCGCGGGGTTTCCCGTAAAACCAAAATCCCCATACCCCTGGTCATCGGTGACCACGATCAGCACATTGGGGGCCCTCCCTGGCTCTTCCACTTTTTCCGTTGCCTTTTGTGCCCTGTCTCCACAACTACCCAATAGTAAGGTCAGGGCGATGATAGCACTTTGTAAACTGTATTTTTTCATTTGCTTATATAAATTTGTAGGTTTATTTGATCGGTACAAGTTGAACGTATCGAACATTGGGTTTTAAATCATTAAAATCAGATGTAACTTCCAAGGTCAGGGTTTTCATCCCAGCCGTGTTAATCGTTATTTTTCCTATTTTGGAGACCACACTTTTCATATTGTGTGCCATCCATCGGTTCTCTTTTCTTTCATCTTCCCTAAGTTTGTTTTCAACCGATTGACCTGCCACGGTCACTTTCATTTTTCCATCCGCTTCCCATTTTTGGTTTTCTCCTGCATTACAAACTACTGCGACTTCATAAGTTCCAGGGTTAACCATTCTAAAATCCCATGTCAAGGCCTGTCCCGTTTTATTCAAACCTACGGTCATCCCCCTTGTGGGCATAATTCCCTCCCCTTTTTGCATTACAGTGAATATTTTTTGGTCTACTGGTCGTAGTGGCTTGTTCGGCACGAGTTTTTCATCATGAATCGTGGAATAGAATGCATCCAATAAGACCGTGTCGTCATTTTGCTGCAAAAAATGTCCATCAATCACCGGCTCCCCTTCTATTTCCAAAGAAATAACCGAAACATAGGGGTCAGGTGCCGTTTTAGGAACTTGTATCGATACAACATTCAACCCTGCCGAAGCATTGAATTCATTTGATGTAGAAAGCTCGGTTCGGTCAGCTAAAAGGCTTGCCTTTAAGACCTTGTTCATAAGGCCATATAATTTAAAGGTTCCATCCTGTGGCCAGTCTACCACATTCAAATAAAGTATTGTTCTATCTCCCTTCTTTCGTTGGGTCATTGACCCCCAATTTAATTCGTAGGGATAAGGGCCCGCCTTGGTCCCGTATATGGCTTCTCCATTTGTTTTAAGCCAATCTCCCATTATTTTAAGCCTGTTTTGGGACGCTTCGGGAATTACCCCATTGCGATCCGGACCTACATTCAACAAATAATTTCCTCCGTTCCCAACAATTTTGACCAGATATTCCAACAAGGTATCTGCCGATTTCCAATCCTCGTCACTTGCTTCAAAATGCCAAGAGTTGTTCATGGTTTGGGCTGTCTCAAAAGGCACTCCTATATTTCCTGATGGAGACATATTATCACCCATTGATAGGTAATTGACATATTTTAAGGAATCGTCATCCCCATAGCGACTATTGCTTATCGCCCCATAAGAACTCAACAAATCCATCATCTCTTGTTGTCCCAATATGCGCTTCTTGTTCGGATTTCTAAAACCACCAGAGCCATCGAACCAAAATAGACGGGGTTGATAATTTTCGCACAATTCCCTTATTTGGCCATACATATAATCCATATACTTGGTAATATCCGCATCGGGATTGGGGTTAAAATGGAATCCGTTGCGATTGCTGTAAACCGGGTCGTATTCGGGGTGATGCCAATCTGCTATGGAATAGTAGAATCCAAGTTCAATTCCCGCTTCTTTGCAGGCTTCGGCCAATTCTCCCACAATATCCCGTTTGAAGGAGGTTTGATCCATTACATCCCAATCCGTTAATTTTGAATCCCATTTACAGAACCCATCATGATGTTTGGTAGTAAATACGATGTACTTCATTCCCGCATCTTTGGCTATTTTAACCCATTCTTTTGCATCAAAATCAACAGGGTTAAATTCTTTTACCGCAATTTCATATTTTTCCGTTCGGGTCAAATCACTGTGCTCTAATCGCTCTGGGGTTTCCGCCCCAAAATGGATGAACATCCCAAATTTTGCTTCCCGAAACCAGTCCATAGATTCATCATTGCACAGTTTGGCTTCACTTTTGTTCTGAGCCCTTGCCAAACCTGATGAAAACATCAATACCAATGTTATTACAGATGCTATTCTTGTTCCGATTCTTCTTGTTCCCATACTTTAGTTTCTTTGATTATCTTTTAATTGCACTAAAATGGATGAAATTATCAACCCTCTTGAATCTTTTAGATTCACATAATATGTTCGGGCACTTTTGGGCAGTTTTGCCTTGACCATTTGTTTTGATTCATCGATATCTGCCGTAATACTTTGCCATGTACTTGGTCTTGCGTGCTTATCTGATTCAGATTCTTTTCTATAGGTCAATTCTTCATTGAGGTAATATACTTTGGCCTCTATTATTGGTAATTCCGACCTATACTTTAATCTAAGCTTTTTACCGGATGGTTGTTTTACAATCCGAGCCAAGGGATATCCTGATTTTTTCAACTCATAATCTGCAAACGCATAAATTTCCGGTACTTCCTCAGGGTTCCACCCTGGTGGATGTCCATGTCGCATACCTGGATGGATACTCATATAGGCATGGTCTGCAGTTACCTGAAAAGAACGAGAGGTAATATTAAGGGAAAAATGTCCGTCGGAATCTCCATTTACCCATAGTGTCGGTACATTACCATTCGCAAACTGGTTCGCTGGGTCCCAAAATTTCTTCTTTTCAATATATTCGGCGGTGGCATCCCCATGGTCTCCGAAATGACCTTTTGATTCATTCAAGAATCCCGCACCATAAACAGGAATCGCACATTTTAATCTACTGTCCACCCCCGATACGAGACTGCTCAAAATTCCACCCCATGAGATGCCGGTAATTCCTATGCGATCGGCATCAACTTCGGGTAATGAAGCCAATAATGAATGTGCCAATAAAATGTCTGAAACAGCATGGTACATCCATTGCTCCTTTATTGGTTTTTCGACATCTTCGAAACGTCCAACCCGAGTAGGGCCACTAAATTCATGACGATGTTTGCCATTGCCCTCTTCATCTGGCCGGTGCCCTTCCAAGCTCATTGAAATTGCCGCATAACCTCTATCGTTCCATATTTTCACCCATTCGTAAAATGCCTTGCCTCCACCGCCATGCACCAGTACCATTGCGGGGACAGGAGTATCCCCGTCGGGAATCCCCAGATAGGCAAAAGCCCTGGTTGGTTTTCCTTTATAATCGAGGGTTTCATAAAACAAGGCTTTAACCTTCCCTTGGTCTTTGGTTGGTTCCCAAAAAATCTTGGGTGCACGGAACACCTTAGGCTCCAATATATCAACCAATGATTTTTGATTGTTCTGTGCTATCAGTGAAAAACAAGTAGCAGTCAATAATCCACTTAAAATATACTTCGCACAACTCTTAAAAGTACCTGAGATTAACATCTTTGTTTATTTTATTGATTCTGGCGCCCAATCTGGAATACCGTATTTCTCCAATTGTTCATAATAACGCTTGACAAGGGGTTGGTCTTCCGGTTCTACCGAAGGTAGATCCTCATTCACCATAAAGGGCAGGGTCGATGCCCACCAGCGATCATATACCTCCCTAAATTGTTCAATAACCTTTGGGTTGTTTGCGGAGACATCTTGTTCCTCAAATGGATCTTTCGATATATCGTACAATTGGGAATTGTTCACAAACCTCCATTGTTCTGTACGTACGGCACACTTGATATATTTTGCCTGTTCCCTTTCACCTGCTGCCCAACGGCCACAATGAAAAAATAAGTTTCGGTCTTCCCATGGAGCATTGGGGTTTTCCAATAGGGGCACAAAGGAACGGCCATCCATTTTCTGTATGCTTTTGGGGAGATTCACTCCCGCCAGTTCACAGAAGGTTTGGTACAAGTCTATATGGGACGCTAGGCCATCTATATCTACCCCTTGACCTAGGACACCTTTCCATTGCACAAAAAAAGGAACATGGGTTCCACCCTCATGAGGAGTGTTTTTTCTTCCTTTCAATCCCGCATTAAAGGGGTATTCTTTTTCTCCATTATGGGTAATGGGAGGCATGGACATACCATTGTCCGTCATAAATATGACTATGGTATTGTCAAGGGCTCCCCAAGCTTCAAGCTTTGCCATCATCTCCCCAAAATTATCATCAATGTTCTCAATCATCCCATAACGTACGGCCGTCTTTTTGTCATAACCAGCATCCAAAAAACGCTTTTGATATTCTTCCGGGGCATTATTGTTAAAGGGGCCGTGAGGTGCATTTAGGGATACATAGGCAAAATAGGGTTTATTGGCCTGATGTTGTTTCTTGATCCATGCCAGTGATGCATTAAAGAACAAATCTGTACAAAACCCTTTCGTCTGAACAATCGTATCATTGTGCAATAAAACATTGTCGAAGTAACTGTTTTCTCCCGCATTAGGAGGAAAATCACCATATTTCAACTGCCCAATGCCGCCCGCACCGTGCATAAGCACCTCATCAAAACCACGATTTACGGGCAAGTAGGCCAGTTCGTCCCCTAAATGCCATTTTCCAAAAAGTCCGGTTGTATACCCCGAGGTTTTCAAAGCTTGCGGTAGCGTAAAAACATCCAAGGCCATCCTTTCCCTTTGTAAAATAGTATGGGTTACACCATTTTTAAAAGGAACCCGTCCGCTCATCAAGGCCGCACGGGTAGGCGCACAGGTAGGACTTACATGAAAATCGGTAAATCGAGTGGATTTTTCATAAAACTCATCAATATGGGGAGTTCTCAAAATTTCATTTCCCATACATGACAAATCCCCCATCCCTTGATCATCGGTCAAAACCAAAATGATGTTGGGCCTACTGCCAGCCATGGATGAACTTTGGGAAAATCCACTGATGATTCCCAGAAGTAACGATAGTGCCAATATTTTTAGTTTTTTGTCCATTTTTTATGTTTACATCTCTTTATTGAATAGGATAACCGATGAAACACCAATGTTTAGCTGCTTCCTATTTGTGTTATCTTTTTTTCCAGTTGCTCTCGTTACGTGCCGCAATTTCCCTACTCATTTTAACCGCATTGGCCGGGTCCATCCGTCTTAACATCTGCTCATCGGGGCCACCTCCAAATTGTTCCCAATATGTTTCCTTCATGGGGTTTACTTTGGGGCCGACCAAATTTTCATTCACAAGAAGTGGTTGCACATCTTCCCACCATTGATCATATAAGGCACGTAGTTTCTTGACCACTAGGGGATGGTGGTCTATAATATTTTTGGTTTCTCCCGGATCTGCTTTAATATCATAAAGCTCAGTATTGTTAACAAGTGAGAAACGGGAGTTTTGAATTGCCGATCTTCGATATTTTGATTTGGCCGCATCGCCCTGGGCCCAATTACCAAAGTGATGTACAAGTGTACGATCTGGCCATTGTCCGTTAGGATTTTTAAATAGGGGTACCAAATTGATTCCATCAATCTGGCTCTGTATTTTCCCAGAAAGTTTGACTCCTGCCAATTCAGCAAGGGTTGGGAAAATATCTAGGTGAGCGGTTAAAGCATCCGTCTCTACACCTCCCTGAATACCGCCAGCGGGCCAACGAACAAAACACGGCACCCTGGTACCACCCTGATAAGGAGACCCTTTGCCACCTTTCATACCGGCATTGAATATTTTCACTCCTTTAGTACCTCCATTGTCAGAACCGAGAAAAATGACGAGTGTGTTATCATCGATACCCATCTCTTCAAGTTTCCCGAGCATTTTGCCAAAGTTTGTATCGATATTTTCAATCATCCCAAAAAACTTCGCCGTTTGCTCGTCCACACCGGGTTTTCCAAGGTATTGTTTATAGTATTTTTCCGGTACTACATAGGGACCGTGAGCTGCATTGAGCGGAATGTAAGCAAAGAAAGGTTTCTTCTCCTTACGTTTGGTGTCCATCCACTTGATCGCTTGATCAAAAAATAAGTCGGTGCTATAACCCGTGGTCTTCACCCATTTTCCGTTGTGCCAAAGAACAGGATCTATATTACTGTTACCAGGGGCATCTCCACAAGATCCAGGAAAGGTTTGTCCTATGCCACCGCCACCATGGGAATAGACTTCATCAAACCCTCGATTCTCGGGGCGATAGGCCTTTTCGTCCCCAAGGTGCCATTTTCCAAAAATACCCGTAGCATAGCCCGCTCCTTTGAGCATATCCGCAATCGTAACCGTTTGCAGACTCAAGCGCTCACGTTCAAATACAGTGTGGGTTACACCACTTTTGAACTCATGACGACCACCCAACAAGGCTGCTCGGGTCGGGGAACACTTTGGACTAACATGAAATTGTGTAAAAAGTAAGCTCTCTTTTTTGAATGCATCTACCGAGGGGGTACGTATAATGGGATTACCAAGACTTGCGTAATCACCATACCCTGCATCATCGGGCATAATCACAATTACATTCGGCCTTTGCGGTTCAGGTTTTTTATCCTCAAATCCGAAAATAAATACCGCAACCAATAAGATAAGGCCTATTTGAAAGATTGAATAAAGTAATGTTTTTATGTTCATTTTTAATGATTTACCTATTTAACAAAAAAAGAATAACTGGAAGTCCACATTTGTTCCTCTCCTGGCTTTACATATATCCGCATATTATGCTCAGGACATATCATCTTGCCGTTTGAATAGAATTCCATTTTAGTAAGGGGCTGATCGACCCGCACGGTAACCCCGGCACCCGAGTCCGTGTCTTCAATTGTAAATTGATTGTCTTGCGATTTTTTGCCAAAGCCCTTTAGACTCATAAAAACTTGACCGGGTTCCAATTCCCTAGTAAAGTGAATGGTATTATCCTTCAACACTACCTTACCGTCCAAATCACTGTCGGTGGTGATTGGAAATGGATAGCTGATTTGTATGGAAGGATTACATCTTTTACCATCGATCTCAAAAAAGTTATGGTTATACTGATCGGTTTCAATAAGCTTTTCCCCTGTGTTTTGCAATTTACTCTCCATGGTAAATCCATCATCTTTCAGACGAATGGTTTTCTCATAAACATAGCCATAGCCAAAATCACTATTGATAATGTGCTTGAACGAAATCCAATCCTTACCCTGCTCGGTTGACCATTCCCCCGGCCTAGAAAGCTTGTAGTGCGTATGGTAATCATAAACCGGCTCCTCTATTTTTTTTATAAAACCGACTCCGATCCTGATAAATTCATCTCCAACTTTTGCTTCATCGTATCCTAATCCAGGCTTTTTGAACGTACTTGCAGGACCTACCATTCTATGAGTGGCAGTTGGGTCATAGGTTTCACTTTCAAACTTGAAATATTCATGTCCTTTATATTGAAGACTTCCTATTGCAGTTGTCCAATCGTACCTGGTTGCACGATAAAATCCCTTTTCCGGATCCGGAAGATACACCTTCATACTCACGTCTTTATTAGAGAGAATAACATGGGGATATTTATCAAAATCAATATTTTGGGCCTTGCAATTATCTTGTGATAAAAACATCCCGATTATAGTTAATAATAGAACCGTCTTCTTCATGGCATTTAGTTTTCAGATTGAATGCCCATTTTAGAAACATTCAAGGGTTCTATTCCCAATTTTAGGGCTGGACTTCCCTCTTTAAACCCAAAATCCCCGTTTGCCGGATCTTTGAACATAGGATCGGCAAATAGACTGGCTTCTTCCTTACCGGCAGCCCGCATTCTGGTAAAATGTGCTTCCATCCAATTTGGATCGGTCGGGTGATAATATAAATTGGAGTCCATTTCTGTTTGTATGAGATCAGGAAGGCCAGTGGTTTGTCCCCTTCGCGCTCTTTCCGCATACGCATTCCCTCCATCAGGATGAGATATGATAATATTTTTAAATACCTTGGAACCCGTTACGGGAACCCATTCAAAACTGATATATCCCCAACGAGGAGCTACCCGTGGTGCTGCAATAACGTTGTTAACAATATCATTGACCCCTTTTGATGCAATACCTGCCGAAAAAGCGTAATTGTTATAAATGATATTTCCATAGATCAAGGTCTCATGTTGATCGTCATCACAACGGATGGGAGCTGGCATGGAATGCTCCAAATTATCGTGTAGGTAATTGTACCTCACAATATTCCCTGTCCCCGCACCTGAAACATAAATACAGTTACCATCGGAAAGCAATTGCACCGAATGGGTTATTTCATTGTATTCCAAAAGATTGTGACGCGAGTGATTGTACTTTTCCCTCATTTTCCAATCGGCATAGTGTTCATTGGACGGTTTCATAACAGTGGTGTCTATCTCATGTCTTCTTACCGTTCTTCCTCCTTCACCATTTAAACTTCTGTCAGGACTTATCCGATTGGTGATGAGTACGGCGGAGTATCCACTGTGGTGGATGTAATTGTTGGCGATGCGATTGTGCCCGCTCTGCCAGGCCCATACCCCTGGGGAATGCCAGGTGATCTCACTGAAATGGTGGATGTGATTGTTTATGACCTCATTGTGATGGTTCACGTCCTTGGTGCCCGGTCCATAGCCGGCCAAGAGAATCCCGGCCTCGCCCAAATGGGCAAACTCGGAGTTTTCTACCTTGTTGCGCTGTGCGTACAGGTCAAAACGGACCCCGGTCCCCCCAGAATTAGTAAAAGTACAGTTGCTCACCACACAGTTTTCGGCCCCTCTGAACCGTAGCATGGCCGTAGGCCTGTCGAACATATCCCAATCGTGCTGCATGCCCCATCCCAATTGATCGTCATCATTGACCCATGGTCTTCTATCCGCATGTGAAAAGGTTATTCCCGAGAAAGAGATTCCCCTGACCGGCCGATCAACGGAACCTTCATAATCTATATTCCCTTCCACACGGACCAACTCGACAATGGCAGGCGCAAGGATGCCTTCAGGGGATCCATCGGCCGCAGGATTCTTGGGCCACAGGTAAATTTTCCTCTTTTTGGAATCGATGACCCATTCCCCGGGCTCATCCAAGGCTTCCAAAGTATTTTCGATCCATGCGGAGTTGCCGTCCTTGGTGTGCACCCAATCGGCCAATTTGCCAATTTTATAAGTTGCGGAAACGCTGGTGGTGGCCACACCGTTTTCTTCATCCACCGACCCCAATGGCAACATGTTGATCATCCAGGCCCTGCCAGGTCGGATGTTCAGCTCCACATCGGCGAGGTTGTCCCAGTTCTTGATTTTTCCTTTAGGAAAGTACACCGTTTTTTTGTCCCCGGGCTTTGTGGGGACAAAGCCCTCTGCCCTGGCACGCTTCAAGCGCCCTTCCTGATTGTATAGTGTATAAAATTTATTGAGCCCTTCCGGAATATCGGCCACCCAGACCTTTCCTTCCGAGGTTTTGGGCAGGTCCGTGGCCTCGGAATCCATCAATGTCCATCCGTCCACGGGAACTCCCGCGCTCAATACCGGTTTTTCATCCGCGTAGGCGGCGAAGGTCAGATGGGCAGGGGCCAGTTCCCCAGCACCGTACTCCTCAAAGGGCACTGCTTCCACCGGACCATCCGCCCCATCCTCCATGCCCAGGACCAAGGTTTCCGTAATTTGGTGTCGCCCCTCCCTTAAGTAAATGGTGACCGGCTCGGTGATACCGTTTTTGCGCATCTCACGGACGGCAGCCACCGCTTGGTGTATACTGGCAAACGGATCTTCCAGACTGCCGTCCGCGTTTTCACTTCCCTCAACAGAAACATACAACTCTGTAGATCGATCTGTATGGCATGCTGAAATGGTAAATAAAATCAACATGCCCAGAGCAATGACCTGGGTGTTTTTGATAAATTTTAAAGGTGTTTTCATTTTTTATATGACTCTGTTGGTATGGTTTTTTATTATCATATTCTCCACCCTATTTTGGGCTTCGCTAAATTCAATGTTCTTTCTTTTCTGGTTTTATTATTAATGTACCGAATGATTTGAGATCGGTTTTTCTGTTAGACGCAACCTTGGCCCAATAATCAATGTGATGCATATTGGAGAAATTACCTTTGCCTTTTTCTTTCTCATCAAGATCCTGAAGTTCAATATTGAACCCTACTTTAGTTTCCTTGGACAAATCCACATAGGTTGTATCATCAATCATCATACATGGATTTGGGTTAATCCGCCACTCAAAAACATAGCCTCGCCCCTCCTCCTTATCCTTTAAACGGACAGCGGCTTCCATATCTCCATTTCTTATCCAACTCTCATAACGATTCCAAACTTCCTCATTAAGTGGCAGTCCTGAAGACAGTCCTCCAACCCCCAAACCACCAAGAACAGATTTATTGGTACTACAACAGAATTGCCAGCTTCTACCATCTCCCACACATCTACTACCATCATCCCATTTATAGGTCGAATTCATCATAAGCTCAATGCCATCTCCCCAAAATGGCCATCCTTTATCATAGTTCAATTTATTTGCATCGGGATTACCTGAAGGCAACCAACGCTCCGTATCAAAACCATAAATAACGTCATCCGTGACATCGAATGCCAAATACAAGCTATTGCCGTCGTGTTTTACCCAACCAACAACGGAGAGGTCCTTGGTGTTTTCAGAAGCTGGGGGAGTGTCGCTGTGCCAACCTGAGACACCCAATATTTTTTCAGCATCATCATATTCACCTTCTCCGATGAAACCATCAAGGGTAGGGGTTGCGCCCAAATATGCGGTTAGGGTATCCGGATAATCCCCCAAATCGTATTCACCTCCCTCTGATCGATCAATATGTGATGCTTTATTTATTGATTTTATCTCGCTTTTTATACTGGAATCAATCAAACCGAGCTCTAGCAAAGCATAATCTTTCTCACCAGAAGAACTCTGTTCCTGATCAGCCATTTGGATGCTTGCATATAAAATAAACACAAACAAGATTGATGCTAAGATTGACTTTTTCACAGTATAATTTCTTCTTAATTATTAATATTGAAGCTCGTCATAAACAGCGGGTTGATACATGGTACCCCCATGTGCAAGGTCCAGGAAGGTTCTTCGGGAATCAGAACCTTTGACAAGCTCTTTTTCATCAAAACCCTCAATTGCCTCGGGGGCATCAAGATATTTTATAGCATGCAGTGCCCAGTTAGCCTGGACATCCGTGGTTGCATCTTTTGCCTCTTTGACAAGTAATTCCAAAGCCCTACTACGTTGGCCTATATTTCCCAAGGCGATCATAGCCGTTATACGAACACTTATTTCTGGATCTTCCAATGCCGTTTCTATCTCTTTAAGGGCTGGTTTGGCTTCCTTACCCAATGCTCGAAGTCCCAGGATAGACCAGTACCGAATTATGGGATCATCCGCTTTCACGTTCTCAACCAAATCCGGAATCAGGCTCGGATCCTTCTTCTGGGCCTTGTTGGCAACAGCAAAAATTTCATCGAGATGATATTGTTTTGTCGATTGGCCAAAATCATAGATCGTTGTGGAACTATCCTTATCAATAGCTTCCATCATTGGCTCGGGAATAAACCCTGCATCACGGGCTGCCAACAATTGTTTGTTCAGTTTCTGGCCCATGTCCTCAAGTTTGTCCGCATATTCTGGAAGACCTGCAAGATTTTCAATTTCATGTGGATCTGCCTGGGTGTCATAAAGTTCTTCGGGAGGTTGGGGAAGGAAAAATGCCGATTGGGCAGGAGTCGTTCTTCCCGCCTGATATTCCCTTACCTGGGAAAGTTGCCCTGGGTGGTACAAGGGGTAGGTGATCATTTGAAATCTTGGACGGTCTGGCTCATAGTTTCGGATGTATTTCCAACGCCCATCGGTAAGACCTCTCCTCATTTCCGGTGCAGAGACAAAACGATCGGAGAAAAGCAATACGGTTTCCGGTGCTGGTTCAACTGACGGACCCAAAAAAATATGTCCGGTCATATAGTCGGGCACTTTTGCACCGGCAAGCGAAAGCAATGTTGGTGGTATATCGGTCATTTGAACAAGACGTTCAATGACAGACCCCGGTTTACCAGGGGCCAGATGCTTCCATTTCTCCGGAAAATAAATAATCAGGGGCACCCGTGTCCCACTGTCATAAATATAACGTTTGGAGCGAAGTGTGATTCCGGCATGGTCCGGGGAATAGATTACTATCGTATTTTCGGCTTCACCAGATTCCTCAAGGTCGGCAAGGAATTCCCCTACTTTCTTATCCATATCGGCAACCCTGTCATAAACCCGCTGCCAGTCTTTAATGTTCTCAGGGGTATTGACTTGGTAGGGAGGTACTACGATACCCTCTGCGGGTGTCTGGGCCTCTGGATATTTTTCAGGATAATGTCGTTCGAATATCTGTCCTTCATGGGTGGACAATATGTTAAATACGTGAAAGAACGGTTTTCCTTCTGGTCGGTTTCTATAATGTGCCTTCTTACCATATTCATCATAAATTTCGCTATCGAAACTGGAATTATTATAATCTGTCCTACCATAGCTGGTGAGGTAGTACCCTGCTTCTTTTAAAAGTGTTGGGTATGGTACAAGTGAATCTGGAACCCGATATCTGCTCCGCATGTGATGGGTCCCCGTCGTAATGGCCGGAACGCCAAGGATTATGGAGCTCCTGTTCACTGCACAGACCGGTGCATTGGCAAAAGCATTGGAATAGCGCACCCCTTGTTCCGCTAATTTGTCCAAATTGGGGGTTTGAGCTATTTTGTCCCCGTAAGGACCAATGTAAGTGCCATTGTCCTCACTTCTAATCCAAAGTATATTGGGTCTCTCACCATCCCCGAGAATGGCATCTTTCTCCTGTTTTGAATCTTTGCAGGAGGTGAAAATCGTGAAACAAACAAATAAATAAATAAAAATCTTCATAGGTGGTTATTTTGAGTAGATATATTGACAATCCATTTTTTTATATTGACATCTTCATGTATCCCATTTATTCCAGTTCTTCCCATCCTTCAATTTTCAAGAAAAATCCAGCGGTAGGGTCTTTGTCATGACACGCAAGGAAAAGACATTCGGGCTTTCCGTCCTTCCATAGAATATTAGGCCTCTCGGTTCTTGCCAATTCTTGTTTGAAGTAATATGCATTGGTATTGTACCCGATTTCCGGTCTTCCCCAGTCTATCCCATCTTTAGATTTATAGATCAACCCTGGCCGGTTTCCTCCCAACTTAATTTCATTTTTCGGTGTTGGATTCCCTTCCAAGGCACTTTTTACATCCATTCGGTCCTCTACGATCATATAGTACATTCCCTTATAGTAAAATGCGTAAGGATCTTCAATGTCCAATCCCATATCCGCATAGGATATCAGGGGATTTTCCTTGTAATTTTCATAAGGCCCTTCTATCTTATCGCTCATGGCCATAGAGATCTCCCTGTATAGCTTAGGTTTATGTTTATCGGTGATGGATTTATAATAGATTCTGAATTTTCCATTCTCATCCACTAAAAAGGTAGGGTTTGATGCATGAATGATATTAGCCCCACCCATACTTCCCGTAGCTTTAATGATGGGGTTATGGGGACTTTCCACCCAGGGTTTGTCCAAGGATTCCGTGGTAGCAATGCCGATTTCCTGCCGAATTCTTGGCGTTGTCCTATCCTTGCGCAAATAGACCATTACATAGGTATCTCCCACTTTGGATACTTGTGGGTTGTGATAGGTGAATTTGGGACTTGCAAATGTGGTATCCACAAATGTATAGGGTCCCTCTGGACCATCCGCCATAAAATGGACTATCTTACTATCGCGTATCCAACTACCCTCATTAGGGATTGTGGACATAAACACATGCAACTTTCCCTTTTCGTCATAAATGGGCGCCATGCCCCAATTCCACCATCCTTCCTCCGCAGGAAGTATATATTCTCCAGGAACCAGTGACTTCGCGAAAGAAGATTCCTTTATTCTCTTATCCGGTTTTGCTGAATAAAACAACAAAGTGACTACGGCAAAAAACAATAATGTGTATGGTTTCATATATTTATAGGGCATTAATTTTTGAACCTAGTTTGTTTTAACCTATCATTTATCCGATACCCCTTGAAAGGCAAATTGGGCCTGTACCCAAGGAAAACTTATCGAATCGTTGGCTTGTTTTTTTCCAGGAGTGCTCCTACCGTCATGAATTTGCCGAATGAGCAACTCTTTCAGTTCCCGAACTTTATCAGGGTATTGCGCGGCAACATTCTTTGTTTCGCCAATATCCTCTTCTAGATTATATAACATGTATTCGGGTAACTTTTCAGGTAATTTTTCAGGCTTCCCGTTTGGTAAAATACCTGAATTCGGAGATAGGATCAATTTCCAATTCCCCTTACGGATGGCGAAAATACCTCGCAGACTGTGATGGACTATAGAAGTTCTTTGGTATCCTTCTCTTTGCTGAAACAATGGCATCATGCTATAGCTATCCTCTCCCTCGTCATCTTGAAGCCGATAGCCTACAATTTCTGCACAAGTTGCCATGAAATCCGTGGTGCACACAGCCGTATCGGATATGCTGCCAGGTTTAATCTTTTCGGGCCACTTTACCAAAAAGGGCACGCGGTGCCCCCCTTCATAATAGCTACCTTTGCTGCCCCTATAGATATAACTTGGGTTATGTCCTTTCGCCTTTAAAACCGAAAAGTTGGCATTTTTAGCGCAGCCATTATCACTGGTAAAAATCACCATAGTATTTTCCGCTATGCCACTTTTTTCGATTGCTTCAAATATTTTACCTACCAAATCATCTATCATCAAAACAAAATCGGCATAGGGATTGATTTTACTTTTCCCTTTCCACGGTGCTATAGGCAAGATGGGATTATGGGGTGCGGGAAGCGGTATATAAAGGAAAAAAGGTTTCTGTTTTCTTCCATTCTCCTGTATATAAGAAACAGCTTTATCCACAAAAACCGGCAAGACCTCCTCATGTTTAAAATCAGGGGATATATCCCCTTTTATCCAATTTGCATAAGGGTATTCATCCTTTTTTCTTTCTGAAACCTGATAGGGCTGTCTTACCACCTGGTCATTTTCAATGTAAACATAGGGAGGCATGTTAAGGGATGCGGATATTAAGTAAGAGTAATCAAACCCCAGATCCAACGCTCCTTTTTTCAGCGGTTTTTCATAATTGATCAGACTTGGATCAAAACGATCTTCAATACCCGTATAGTTCTCATATTCCTTCCCCCCTTCCTTCATGCTCCAGTTAAGACCTAGATGCCATTTCCCAACGACCGCTGTTTTGTAACCATGTTGTTTCAACATATCCGCAACGGTTAGACGGTCATCCTTGATCAGCATGGGGGAATTGCCCCAGGTCACAAATTGTTTCAAAGGTGTTCTCCAATTATATCTGCCAGTCAAAATTCCATATCGCGTAGGGGTACAGACCGACGAAGAGGTATGGGCGTCCGTGAACATCATTCCCTGGCCCCCCATTTGGTCGAGATTTGGAGTTTTGATCTTGCTATTTTCGTTATAGATGCTCAAATCCCCAATTCCAAGGTCATCCGCCAAAATATAGATAATGTTCGGGGCATTATCCGAGGACGAATGGGTCTGAGATCTTCCTAGAAGGCTCAAAAACCCAACAAACAATAGGATTATACTTTTTTTTGGTTTCAATATCATTTGGTCGGAGGTAGTTTTTATTTCACAGTTATCTTAAATCCATTGACAATTTTGCCAGGCAACTGTTCGGGCAGTTGGATGGTCAAGTTTTTTTTGTTCCGTTTCCATTTTATTTTTTCATCACTGCCCATTAATGCTATATGGGTTATTTTTTGGTCCAGCAATCCATTTTTGGCCAACGTATTTATAACAATGTCATCGGTTGGCGGAGCAAGTACAAAAGCATATAATACCCCATCTTTGGTGGTAAATCGGATATCTGCTTGGGAGTACTTATTGTGGTTCTCCCCTTGCCTGCCATCCTTAATTTGCAAAGTTCCTTCCCCAAAGGTTTTCCAAGGACGGGAACCGTAAATTCCTTCCCCATTGATTTTTAGGAAGTCTCCAAAAGCGGTCAAGTATTCAATTTGTTTTTCAGGAATTGTACCGTCTCCACGAAGCGCTATATTGAGCATCACAATACCATTCTTACTTATCGCATCCACAGCATTTGACACCATTACGGGGATACTCATTTTGTTGACCGCATTTTTTCGATAAAACCAATTTCCGGAGAGATCCGTTGCCCACAACCAAATCTCTTCTTTAATTTCATCTGCACCACCACGTTCCAAATTATAGGTAAAGGCCTTACGGTTCAGGGAAGGGTTCTTGGTAGAGAAAACCACCGTTTGTTCTCCGTTGTTTTCCTTCAAATCCCGATTGAGATATTCCGAAATGAACAAAGGGAATTCCTTTTCTGGGTAAGAGCCGCTATCGTGATTGAAAATATCCGGGTCATACTTTTCAACAATTTCCCAACTGCGGGCATACCAATGTTTGTTCCAGCTGTCTTGGTGGGCATAATTTTCCGGGTCGTAGTCCATATTGAACAGCTTCCACTCCAAGGTCCCCTCTGTTTGGTATTTACGGGCCGGTCTCCACCATCCGGGTGACCAATAGAGATGGGTAGAAACCCCGAACTTAAGCCCATACTTTGTAGCAGCGGACTTCCATTCCCCGAGTACATCCCGTTTTGGTCCCATATCTACGGAATTCCAAGGATGGAAGGAATCGTACATATCAAAATTATCGTGATGGGTGGCAACGGGCATAATAAAACGGGCACCATTTTCCTTTACAAATGCAGTCAAGGCATCTGGATCCCAATTTTCACCCTTGAACAGAGGGATTAATTTTTCATAACCGAATTCTTCTGGAGGGCCATAGTGCTCGGTATGCCAAGCAGACAATACCTTGGCCTGTTTTTTAGCTCCCCCATACATATTTCTTCCATACCATGATCCATCGTTCGGTCTATTTTCGTCCGTCGCCGATGGAATGCCCCAATGGAACCAAACCCCATATTTGGCATCCTGCAACCAATCTGGCACCTTGTAATGATCTGCGATCGATTCCCAATCGGGTGCCACGAGGTCAGGAGGGACATTCGGTGATTTCTGTCCCAGACCAACTATGGTGCACAACAAAATAGGTATGGATATAAAAATTTGTTTTATCATGTATCAAATAGCATTGTTCATGGCTCAAATTTCAATTCCCTGTTCCCATCAAGTAATCATAGGTTTCGGACTAGTCCGAGTCCCATCGGGAATCCCTTATTTTCATGATTCCGGCCAAAAATCCGTACAGAACCATATGACGGGAATACGATTATATATTCATAGAACCATAAACAAACCTAGTTGTTAAAAGCAAAATCCAATTTCTCTGTTCCATCATTCTTTTGCTTTTTTTCATCAAATAGGCACAAAGGACACAAAATCGGTTTTGTTAATTATTTTCAGGTATTATCGCAACCTAATGTAACCGGGTTTACCAAGGAGTGAAGCTTATAGCGTTCAAACTTACCTTGTCCCTGTCCCCATTGACCAATGAAACTGTTATGGTATGTTTACCCGGTTTATCAAACTTCATCACCCCCATTTCGTGATATTCGTATATACTCGAAGAATTCTGTTGGTTCTGAACCGTATATCCCTCATCGGACAGAATTTTCCAGACCAAACGACCTTCTCCCGCATAATTAAGTTTTGTTTGATAAGTACCTGCTTCCAAAATTTCTATTTCCCAAGTCACAGTACCAGACTTATTCCAATCTTGAGCTTGGGTAATATGTTTCCATTCCCCAAATTTTTCCATCCATCTTTTTTCGGTGATGGTACATCCTGATGCAGTCGCAAAATCTACAGGAATTTCAGTTATATAAACGGGATCGATACTGTTTTTGGTAGTGATTTTCGGGGTTCCCTCTACTTGAAGTTCAATGACAGAAACCAATTTTTCGGGACGTTTTGCCGGAAGAGCCAGATTGACCCAATCTCCCTTCCTTCCATATTCGAGGGCCTTACCTTTTCCATCAACCCAAAGAACGGCTGAAGTAATCTTGTTCTTCAATCCCGGAAGCCACAGTGTACCATCCAAGGGCCATTTGTACACGGCAATGTTCATTTTTCCGTCAGAAGCAACCGTGACATCCCCCCAAGGAAGTGCTCTCCCCCATGGTGATGAACCTGCTCCATAGATAACTTGTGGATACTTGGCTATCCATTTACCAGAGGCCTCCAATGCCTTTTGTGCCTGTACAGGTACGCTCCCGTCAGGGGTAGGACCCACATTAAGCATATATGTACCTCCCCTAGCTACCGTTGAAATAAGATTTCTTAATATCTGTTCAGGGCTTTTCCAATTTTCATCATACCAAGCATAGCCCCAAGAATCATTGGTTACATCCACTGTCTCCCAAAGACCTGGCAAGTTTTTTACGGGAATGTTCATATCTCCCAATGACTCGTAATCTCCGAGTCCATGCCCAGCTCTTCCTGAAATCATGGCATTGGGCTGATGCTTTCTGACCACATTGACCAATTTTTCCACGTACTCTTTTTTCATATCTCCGGGTGTATCGAACCAAACCAAGTCTATATCGCCATATTTGGTCACGATTTCCTTTACCTGTGGCAAACATTTTTCTTTAAAATAATGATCAAAACCAACTTCTTTACCCTGATCATTGACCGTTGGCCCGCCATTACCACCTGGAAAAGTCCAATCTTGATTGTGTGAATAATAAAAACCAAAACCTAGACCCAATTCTTTACAGGCTTTTGCCAATTCTTTCATGGGATCTATTCCGTAAGGGCTTGCCTTAACGATATTAAAGTCGTTGACCTTGGAATCGTACATCGCAAAACCATCATGGTGTTTGCTGGTAATGACAATATATTTCATTCCAGCATCCTTGGCCAATTTTGCAATAGCCCTCGCATCAAAATTTACAGGATTAAACTTCTTTGCTTCTGCCTTATATTCGGCTACAGGTATCCCCGCCCTCTTAGGGTGCATGATCCATTCACTAATGCCGTAGTAGGTACTATCCTTCCATTTATTGCCAATATTGGAATATAGCCCCCAATGAATGAACATTGAATAATTCCCTTGGTCAAACATGGCCGAACGCTCCAATGGCACATCCTTTTGTTTTGTAGTTTGATTACCCCACATTTCATCCATTTCCTGTTTTTCTTGTGCCATCAGAAACACACTATGAAACAGCAATACAACTAAGAGAACTTTAATTCGCATTTTCAATTATTTAAAATTTATGTCCAAAAGGCCGATACGACGCGCCTTGAACCCACTGATCAAACCAATGATATGGCAAACCGAAAAATCAAGAGATAAGCGGCTCTCCTTAACATTTGCAAATGACCCTAGGTCAGGGTTCATCATAATTAAGGGGTTCCACCTTAAGCTTAGTCTATCCCCATGGACAAGGAAACAAGGTTTACATCTTTCCCTGGTGAATGGGTTTAGGTTTGATTCTATTTGTGAACAAAGCTAGTTGTGATGAGCTTTCAAAGCGTTCTCGATTCGATCATTCCCTTGCTATTATCACTCAAAACCCCCATTTATTCGAATAAAACAAGTGGCTCGTTTTAAATTTTGATAGTAAAGAAGATTCGATATCAATCCTTATCGGTAAAGTAACGGAAGGAAGATAATCAAGGTTTACGGTTACAACTTTAGAGAAACCTTAGGCCTTTTTTTGTTTGACAAATTCGGAAGGAGACATTCCGTGAAGTTTTTTAAATGATGTGGAGAAATAGGAATTTGATTCTATTCCTATTTGATACATAACCTCAGTTACATTGTAGCCCTCATTGTTACCCAATAATTCAGCCGCCCGTTGAAGTCTAAAATTCCGTAGGTACACATTGGGCACTTGTCCTGTCAGCTGTTTTAGACGTCTATAAAAATGGGATGTGCTCAATCCCACTTGTAAGGCCAGTTCTTCTACCCCGAAATTGGAATCAGAGAGATTGTTTTCTATGGCCTCTATCACCTTATTCAAAAATTCCTTGTCCCGTTTGGAAATTTGGATATCTTCCTTGGGCAATTCACTTTTTTTGGAAAAATGTTGCAGCAACTTCGTTTTATTTTGAATAAGCCTTTCAATACGAAGTTCCAAATGCCTGATGGAAAAAGGCTTGCTCAAATATTCATCGGCCCCAAACTCCAAGCCCTTGATTATGTCTTCCTGGTCTCCCAATGCCGTCAACAATAAAACAGAAATATGGCTCAACTCCACATCTGATTTTATTCTTTCACATAATTCAAAACCGTCCATTTCGGGCATCATAACATCACTTATTACCAAGTCAGGATGTTTTTCCTTGATTTTGGCTAAACCCTCCACCCCATTGTTGGCTACTCTTAAATTATATTTTTTGGATAGTGTACTGGTCAAAAATGTCTGCACATCCACTTCATTCTCTACAATAAGCACACTAAAATCCTTGTCCCCTACCGTTTTATCGGTTGTCACGACATCTTTGGTAATTTCAGTTCCGAGAGGAACCCAATCTTTGATAAAGGATTGGCCAGAAGGGCCTATATTATCAGCACCATATTCCGAGATCGATTTTGATGGAATAACCACAGAAAACCGAGTCTCCACACCAGGATCGCTTTTTGCTGAAATTTCACCTTCCAATAGGTTGACAAGTGATTTACAAAAAGATAAGCCTATTCCTCCACCACTGACCTTACCCAATTTGTTTCCAAGTTGATAAAAGCGTTCAAAAATATTGTCTAGATCCTCGGGAGGAATTCCTTTTCCATTATCGATTACATCGATATGTATCATTTTTTTTCCGGAATCGACAGTGATTTTTGCCTCTACGCTGATGCTACCCTTTGGAGGGGTGTTCTTAAAGGAATTGGATAGTAAGTTAAAGATAATACGCTCTGTTTTTTCTACATCAATGATGATTTCCTCATCCGGGGAACTGACCTTATAATAAAAATTGATATCCTTCTCTTTAGCGTAATTCTCAAAGGCTTCGGTGGTAGGATACATAAACCCTCCCAAAGTATCCTTGCTGAGCTGTAAATTCAAATGCCCTTGTTCCGCTTGTCGAAAGGTAATCAGCTGATCCACCAAACTCAAGAGTCTCTTTGTGTTTTTTCTGATTATCTCCAAATATTTTCTGTTCTCAGGATCCTTGTTCTGGGCCATGATATGCTCCAATGGACCCGATATCAATGTCAGCGGTGTTCTAAACTCATGGGAAAGGTTCGTAAAATAACGGAACTTCCCTTGATTGATCGTTTGTTGCCTTTCCTTATCAAGTTTTTCAAATTTTAGTCGTTGTTTTAATTTCTCGTGTTGGCTAAAATACACCACGACACCAATGCCCGCACTAACAATTAAAATAATGAACAGTACATAGCTCCACCATGTTTGGTACCATGGTGGTAGTATTTCCAAATGCAATGTTTTTGCCTCGGTTGCCCAAAAACCGTCCCCATTCGCTGCCCGCACTTTGAAAGTATAACTACCGGCAGCCAGATTGGTATAGGTTATCGTGGCCTTACCGGTATCCTCCTCTATCCATTCATCGTTAAAATTCTCAAGCTTGTACGCCAATTTGTTTTTGGATGGGCTTGTGGTGTGTTCCACCACCAAATTGAATGCAATACTTTGTTGTTGTGTCTTGTTGACCGTTATGCTGTCCGTTTCCGAAATCGACCTGTCAAGTACAATCTTTTTCCTTAACTTCTCGCCTATTTCCACCCGTTCATTGTTGATAAGCAAGTCCGTTATCAATACATTGGGAGGCTGCTCGTTCAGTACTATATTTTCAGGCTTAAAAATTGTCAATCCGTTTAATCCCCCAAAATATAGGTAGCCTGAATTTCCTTTAAAATATGCCCCTTGCCTAAAATTATTCTGGGGAAGACCATCACGAACATCGAACACATCCACTGCATGGTTTCTTACATCCATCCTAACCAGCCCCATATCGGTACTCATCCAAATGTGTTCATCTTCCACTTGTAGCAGACCGTAAATAGCATCATCTGGTAGAAAATCATTTTTTCTAAAATACTCCATTTTCTTTGGGGCTCCCTGCTCATCCAACGTCATTTTATTTAACCCACCTCCAAAAGTACCGATCCAAATAACATTGTTTCCACTGCTCAACAAAGAGAATACATTTCTGTAAGTCAACTTTAATCCATCAGTGACCTCCTCTGAAATTCGATGGTCTATCTTGATTTCCTTACCGTTAAAATTCCCGTGCAATAATCCCTTGTTGGTTCCAAACCAAAATGATCCTTTTTGGTTTTCCACCAAGGCCTGTACCCTTTCAGATTCAAAGCCCACACAGGACAACACCGACAATTGTGGATTCGTGCTTGTCCTGATAATTGGCCAAGGATTGGAAACAATGGCAATGGAAGAGCCTGCAATAAGTACATGGCTATCATCTATTTGATAAACTTCCCTGATTTCCCCTATGTGATATGGCTTTTCATCTTTTTCAAACGAAATATCCTTGTATCGTCCGTCTTCAGGATTATATACAATAATTTTATAATCCGTACCAAACCATAAAAAACCGTTCCTATCCTCAGAAATACTCCTAACAACATCAGAATCACTCAATTCCAACTTTCCTTCCAAAACCTCAAACCGGAGCGACCTTACGGTGGAATCGTTCACTGAGGTTGTACTCCTATACAGTTCCTCATTATATCCGGACAACCATAACCGCCCCTTGTTGTCTTCCAAAACAGCCATCAATAGATTATCGGATAGGGAATTGGGTTCATATGGATTATTAGAGTAGCCATAAAATTGTTTTTGGGACAAATCCAGTTTGTTCAACCCAGCTTGGGCGGTACCAATCCATAATACACCAAAATCATCTTGATATATGGCATTGACCTGGGGACTGCTCAACCCCAGATCATTCTTTGGATCATGTGCAAAGTGCTTGAATCCTTTTTCTTCATATTTAAAAAGGCCGTGTTCCTTTGTTCCTATCCAAAGGGAGCCCGAATGATCTTCATATATGGTCCTAACCGCTATTCCCCCATCGGATGTTTCCGAATCACCCAAATCATCAAAAACATCAATAACATGCATAATATCCCCTTCAAAAGTTGTCTTGTACAGCCCATTATCGGTGCTTATCCAAAATAGATTGTCCTGTACCAGGATATTGGTGACCTCATCATTTTCGAAAGTTTTTAGGGATATTGCGGATTCCACCTTAAATAAACGGTCCCCCGATGCTTTAGTAAAGTTCAATTTTTTCAATCCCTTTTCCGTAGCCAAGACCATCGACAGTGAATCTTTAAAGGCTATATCATTGATGGTAGAAATATCCGGTATGGATTCCAAGAGGTTGTCCGAAATATTGAATATACCTTTTTCCTTGTCCTCCAATTGACCAACATAGAGTTCGTCATCGGCCGCAAACCAGATAGTATTATCCGAACCTGTATCAATGGTATTTACCCTTAACCTTTTGGATAATGGCACGGTATAAAACCTTTCCAAGGATGGAACATAGAAATTTAAGCCCAGATTCGTTCCTATCCATAGCACCCCTCGGGCATCATTATATAAACGAGTTATAAAGTTGCTTAAGATTTCCCCTTCTATATTTGACTGGGTGGTAAAGGTCCTGAATTCATATCCATCATATCGAATAAGCCCATTGGGAGTTCCCAACCATATAAAACCATAACAATCCTGAACAATGGAATTGATGGTGTTTTGATTAAACCCCTCTGCGTTGGAAAATCTTTCAAAATCTTGTCCATACACCTGAAAAGAAAGGACAAACAATATAATCGTAATTCGGCAGTAAGTGAACATAACTATTTCAGGTTTCCATTTCTTATCCCAGACCAATGAACGAATCCATTCTTTAAAATGAATCAATGCTTTTAACCAATATCATTGTTTCGATAAAAGAACAACTATCTTATCAGTAGTGTTTTTATAAAATTTAGTAGAGTTCAATAATACAATTATTTTATCACAATAAATTATCAAATACCAATGATTCTGTTAAATACGATTACAGAGATTCACCAGTGCCAGTCCATAGCCCTGTTCCAATATAAAAACGGCTATAATTCCCATTTTTTTCCAAGATCTTAAAGTAAATTTATAGCGTGAAGATTTTAGTGATTGAAGACGAAACCCAGTTACTCAGTAACATAAAAGCATCGCTGGAAAAGGAAAATTTTTTGGTCGAGACCGCCACTGATTACCACAGTGCCATTGAAAAAGTATTTGTTTACGACTACGACTGCGTCCTATTGGACATTATGTTGCCCCGTGGGAGCGGATTGGATATACTTGCACAACTAAAAAAAGAAGGTAAAAGTGAAAACGTCATTATCATTTCGGCCAAGGATTCGCTTGACGACAAACTCAATGGACTGGAACTTGGGGCCGACGATTATCTTACCAAACCATTTCACCTAGCGGAACTCAATGCAAGGATCAAAGCCGTGTTACGCAGAAAGGACTTAAACGGAAACAATGCGATTGAATTGGGCAATACGAAGTTGGACGTTGACAATAGGCAGTTTTGGGCAAACAATAAATTGATCGCCCTTAACCGAAAGGAATTTGACATTTTAAACTATTTTATGCTCAACAAAGACCGATTGGTCACCAAATCTGCCTTGGCAGAACATGTGTGGGGCGACAATTCTGATAATGCAGACAATTTTGACTTTGTATATTATCAAATAAAAAACCTGCGAAAGAAACTCCAATCGGCCAATGCAGAAATAGAAATCCAATCCATTTATGGCATTGGGTACAAATTGGTTGAAATATGAAACTGCTCAACCAATCCTTAAAATATCTGTCCATCTCCATATTGGCCATTGTTACCATTTGGGCAATGGTATTTTATTTCAATATGCTCAATGAGATAAAAAGCAGCATTGACGAAGGGCTTGAGAATTACAAACGATTGATCATTCAAAATGCACAACAAGATTCAACCCTATTGACCAAGAACTATTTTGATGAAAGCTTTTTTGCCATTCAACGAATCAACAAACAAAAAGCCCTTTCAATAAAGGACAAGTACTTTGACACCGTACTGTACATGCAGGATGCCGATGATGACAAGCCGGAACCGGAACCTGTGCGCATGCTTGTCACCGCATTTGAGCTCAATGACGAATATTACGAGCTTAAAGTGGCCAACTCCATGGTAGAGGAAGACGACTTGATAAAAGAACTGCTATGGGATGTGATTTGGTTATATATTGTTCTTATTTTAGGTATTGTATTGATCAACAATGTTGCCCTCAAAAAGCTTTGGAAACCGTTTTATGATTTTCTGGATCAGCTAAAAAAATTCAGACTTGGAAACAGTCAACACCTTCCCGATGCAAATTCCAATATCAAGGAATTCAATGATCTAAAAGTAGCTGTGAACACTTTACTGGAAGAAAACATCACGGCTTTCAATCGGCAAAAACAGTTCATCGGGAATGCCTCCCACGAACTACAGACCCCATTGGCCATTGCCATCAACAAACTGGAACTACTAATTGAAAATGGTAACCTGCAACACGAACAAGCTGAGAACATTGCAGAGGTAATGGAGATTATCAATCGATTGGTACGCTTGAACAAATCCCTGTTGCTCATAAGTAAAATAGAAAACAAGCATTTTTTGGACAATCGATCGGTCTCTCTCAACGAAGTTGTTCAAAAAAACATACATGATTTGGAAGAAATGGCAAGGTTCAAAAAAGTGGAATTCAGTGTAAATGAAAAGGCCGAACTATCCGTCCAAATGGATATCTCACTTGCCAATGTACTTGTTTCCAACCTAATCAGAAATGCCGTTTTTCATAATATTCCCAACGGAAAAGTATCCGTAGAAATCATTGCCGATTCTTTTAGAATATGCAATACGGGCAGTAGCCAAGAACTTGATGGTGACCTTATCTTCACACGCTTTTACAAACCCAATAACTCAAAGGGCACAGGGCTCGGCCTGGCCATTGTAAAAGCAATTTCAGATCTGTACAACCTTAAAATCTCCTATTCATTCGACAAGGCTGTGCATTGTTTCCAAATCGAATTCCCCAATACCTGAAACCCTTTCCCAAATCTTTCCAAATTCGGGTCTTTCCTTTGTCTTGTAATTAAATTTTAATCTAAAAAAAATATACAAGATGAAGAAGCAATTATTAGTGTTCGGAACAACATTGGCGATCGCCCTTACCACACAGGCACAAGACATTCCGCAAAGTCAAGTCCCTTCGGTCATTGTAAACGAATTCAACAAGCAATTTCCAAAAGCAACGGATGTGGAATGGGAGATGGATGGCAGTTTGTACAATGTAGAGTTTGAAATAGGTTGGAACATTGACCACGAAGTATGGTACAATGCCGAAGGAAAAGTGGTCAAACACAAAGAGGACATTTCCAAAAGCGAATTGCCCAAAGCCGTGATCGATAGGATAAAAACAGATTTTAAAGGCTATTCAATAGACGATTTGGAACGCATAAGCGACAACGGAAAAGTGGTCTACAAGATGGAACTTGATGCTTTAACACTACAAGATTTTGACGTTGTTGTGGATTCAAAGGGTAAAATATTAAGCAAAATAGCGGACTAAAATCCTTCCTCTTATGTTACGAACCTCCATGATCACCCTTTTGGGAATATTTATAAGTTCAAATTGCCTCGCCCAGTTCTCCCCACCAGGATTGGGCAAGGCAAATACAGCTTCTTGGTTTGCCATCGGTCTTGAGCAAAATCTCGACAAAAATGAAATGATCAGTTCTGCCACATATTTTGGATTGGGAAGAGTAAGCGACCCCGATGATTACAACTTGGTAAAAAAACAATCCATTTATGTTGTAAACGAAGAAGTTTCACACAGGTTTCATAAAAATTGGAAATATGCCGTGGCATTAAGTTATCGTTGGCAGAACAGATACATGGACACACCTCCCTATGAATTGGACACACCAGATGCCCGACAGGAATTAAGGATTTACGGTCGATTTTCTTATCTCAACTCTCTTGGAAAATTTGATTATTCCTTTAGCTATCGTCCGGAAATCCGATTTTTCTATAATCCCGATTTTAGTACTGCGACAAAAAATACACAGTTTCGTTCTCGATTTCGAGGAAAAGCATCCTTTAATTTAAATCCATTAAAAACCCAGAAGATCATAACAACGGCAGAGCTATTGTTTTCCACAACAAAAACAGATAACTGGAGTAAATTTGAATATCAAGAAACTCGACTTTGTTTGTATTATTCCGTTGCATTCCCAAAACAAAAAATTACGCTTAATTTAGGCTATATGAACAACTTACTGGGAAAATCATCCATAACAGACGTCCATTACCTGGCACTTGACATAGCGATTAAAAATCCATTCTAGAAATAATACCTGACACTACTACTTTTCACTATGGCAAATACCGAATAACTTAAATTTGGCGTTTTGAACGGTTCCAATTACCCACCCAACATCACTATGGCCCACAGGGCGGTGGTCGAAATGACAACCCACAAGACCACCCCTTGCAATAAGGGTCTGTACCCTACCGATTTGAGCACACTCCCGGAAAGTCCACTTCCAATCAAAAATAGGGTCAACGTCAATCCAGATTTTGAAAGGTCCACAATATGATGGCCGAAACTCTCCATTCCTGGAAGATAGGTGTTCAGGACCATGGCCAATACAAAAAGACCAATGAAATAGGGCACCTTTATCTTACCCTTTCCAGTTTTAAAGATAACAGCGGAACCAAGCGCAACGGGAATAATCCACAGGGCCCGGGTCAGCTTCACGGTAGTGGCAATCTCAAGGGCATCGCCCCCAAATCTAGAGGCTGCCCCTACCACGGAACTCGTATCGTGAATGGCAATAGCGCTCCAAAGTCCGAACTGATTCTGTGACAGATCCAACAAATGGCCAATGAAGGGAAAAATGAACAGGGCGAGCGAATTGAGTATGAACACTGTACCCAAGGCAACGGAGATGTGCCCCTCCTTTGCCTTGATGACCGGGGATACGGCAGCTATGGCACTTCCACCACAGATTGCAGTACCTATACTGATCAAAAACGAAGTGGTCCGTTCCAATTTGAACAACTTACCCAAGAGATAGCCCAACACCAACGTACCCAAAATAGAGGCTATGGTGAACAGTATCCCATCCTTTCCCGCCTCGGCCGCACGGTGAACATTCATGCCGAAACCAAGGCCGACCACCGATACCTGTAACAAAAAATGGGTGGCCCTATGGTTGAGGTGCAAATACGGGTGGCCTATGAACTGTGCAACCATAATGCCCAACACCAAGGCCAATGATGGGGACAGGGTTCTGGAAAGGCAAGCCAACATGGCAAGTACAAAGATGATCTCACGGAACGATACTCGGTTTTCCAAGGTTCTCTGAAAGGCTTCGTAGCCTTTTTTGACATATAGGTTCATATTTTTTGGTTTTAGGTGTTTGGACCGCATCAATATGGCAGAGTACCGACCATCAAGGAATGGTCAGGTCCAATAGGTACAGAAATGGAATCCCTCTCCGTTTGAATTGGTTCCACAAATTGTGGATACCCAAACCCATTGCCATTATTACTGCGCAAAATTCCGAAACCCTGTTCCCTTAGGGAAATTGTCTTTGGTAATCCACGATTACTTCAGGTTATAGGTATGGGCAAAATTGATGAAGAGTTTTGATAACGTATTTGGCTCGCCCTGAAGTTGTATCCGATAGAAATAACGTTCAATATCGAGATCCTGTACATCCACGACCAACAGTTCATTTCCTGCGAGCTCCTTGAGTATGGAATGGATGGACAGAAAAGCCATACAATGGGAATTGAGCACATATCCCTTGATGCTCTCGGTACTGTTCAGTTCCATGGACACCTTGATCTCCCCGGGGTCGATACCGTGGTCTTTGAGGGCATGGTTGACCACCTCCAAGGTCCCGGAGCCCTGTTCCCGCTGAACCAGAGGAATGTCCTTGATTTCCAAAAGCTCCACTGAATCCCTGGCCAATGGGGAATTTGCGCTACAGACCAGAACAATCTCATCCTTGAGAAAAGTAGTATAGGAAATCCCAGATTTCCTACTCTGCCCTTCGATGAATCCAACATCGATTTCCCCAGAGAGCAAACATTGCTCAATTTCCTCGGTATTCCCACTTTTCAGGCTAATGGAAACGTTGGGGAAACGCTGATGGAACCCAGCCATTATAGGGGGCAATATATATTGTGCAGCTGTGGTGCTTGCCCCAATGTAAAGTTCCCCGGAATGTTCATTTTTGAGTTCGGCCATGTCCATTTCCATGGTTCGGTAGAGCTTGGACACTTGGTCCGCATGGCCCAACAACCGCCTTCCTGCAGCTGTAAGCCTGATACGGCTTCCGTTCCTATCAAACAGTTTAAGGCCAAAATAGGCCTCCAGTTCCTTGATGTGCTTGGTCACTGCGGGCTGGGTAATAAAGAGTTCCCTCGCTGCCTTGGTAAAGTTGAGCCGATGGGCAACGGTTTGGAACACTTTTAGTCTGAAATCGAACATGGTTTTGGTTTTGGCCAAAAAATGGATACCGTAAAAATACTGTGATTTTTGGTTCCGGTCACCAATTGTTACATTATCCTAGATTCACTGCAAGGGTTTATATCCAATCCTTTCAGAAAAATGGGAGAACATCGGATTGTCTCCAAAATGGGAAAGAGCCCAAATCGAGGGTCCTTTTCTATCTTTTCCATATCGATGGATATCCATTGATTTTAAATCCAAAAGCCGGGCTGTTGCCCGGCTCTTTTCCATGTATTGACGATAGCCTTTTATCGCGAAATGCAACTTATTTATTCCTCCAGACCAAAGTAGGCGGCCACGGCATTATAGTCTGAAGTATCCACCCCGGCAGCTTTTAACTCTGCCAATGGATCTCCACCGTTTTTTGCCGTATTGCTAAGTTCTATGGCCACCATGACCAGATGGGTATATTCTCCACCGGGGACCTGGGCGGCATCATCATTCAAATCATAAAAATTGACATGTAAATTTCCAAGTTCAAGATTGGTATAGACCCTTGCATAGAAATTGTTGTTGTACAAATTTCCAGGGATGGAATATCTCAGTCCGGATTTATGGTCAATATAGAAAAGATAGGCATAGTTTTCAAGGTCATCATCGATATAGCCCGTCATATCCAGGATGAGTTGGGTGTAATCATAGAACACATCAAGGTTGTATTTGTACAATTTCACATTGGCATTGCCATCCACCCCATCTTGGCCATCCATGCCCTGACAGTCCAACGCATCCACAACACCATCCAGATTGATGTCTTCATTGGAATCATCTTCGGTAATATCCCCGATGCCATTTCCGTTGAGGTCCCAACAGTTTATACCATCGGCACCATCCAATCCATCTGCACCATCGGCACCGGCAACTCCCTGGGGACCTTGGGGTCCCATTTCCCCGTCTTCACCAGAACAGGAAACAAAACCTATTGCCAATAGCAACATGGACATCATGAGCAATTGACTTTTTAACAGCTTAACATTAAGGCCATCAAATCTTCGCCCCTGAAATATCATGTGGGACAGTACTCTAAATGAGAAAAAACTTGTTTTCATTTTGTTGTTGTTTTAAATTTTGAGGAGCGAAAATAATGGCCCGTGCCACACAAGTGACCCGACTTGGTTATTGTAGGTTACATCGGTTTCGCCTACGGTCATTTTTTTTGTATAACCGGCGTATGAGGGTGATCTTTAGACTGGAATTGCAAACGATACGATATCTATGCAGCACACACAACAATGTATACCAAGTATCATGATGTAATGGAGTGGCAGGCCATCAATATTTAATTTTGGAAAAAATAACCCCTTAGGATGAGAACGATTATTGTGGACGATGAAATTGCCGCCATAAACAGTTTGTCATGGGAACTGCGAAAATACCCGGACGTGATTGATATCATAGAAACCTTTACGTCTCCCAAAGAAGCAATATCTGGAATCAACTACCTCAAGCCAGATTGCGTTTTTTTGGATATCGAAATGCCGGAAATGAGCGGTTTTTCCCTTCTGGACAGGCTTGAATATCGGGATTTCGCGGTTGTCATCACCACGGCTTACAACCAATATGCCTTAAAAGCCATAAAGGAAAGTGCCATTGATTATTTACTGAAACCTGTGGACGGGGATGATATAGCCAGCGTTATTGAAAAATTGAAAAAAATGGATGGCACACACCACTTTCGACTTCAATTTGAAGAGACTTTTGAGGCACTGTCCAAAGCAAGCACCCCTCAGGTTGTGAAGATTCCTGCAAGTGGGAAGATATTGTTCCTTCGTGTGGAAGAAATTGTATATTGTGAATCCGACGGCAATTACTCCAAAGTGTTTTTGGAATCGGGAGAACAGCTGATGGTATCCAAGAAGCTCAAGGACTTGGAAGAACTGTTGCCCATCGGACTTTTTTTCAGGGTCCACAATTCCTACATTGTACATTTGATGAAGGTAAACGAGTATCTGCGCTCTGAGGGATACCTTGTCTTGTCCAATCGAATCAAAATACCTATTTCCAGAAACAAAAAAGACGCGTTTTTGGAAAGAATGAGCCAATAGGCTATGTTAAAGGATATTATAGAGTTTTTTAAGGAGAGCAACCAAAACGGATTTGGCTTTTTCGTAGTGTCCGTACTGTTCTATCTTTTTGTCTTCTTTTTGATCCAGTTCTTCCAGCACAAAAAAAGATTTTACCTGTTCTACAGCCTATACGCATTGATCAACGGAATCAATCTGCTCCAGTATATCGACGGGGTTTTCTTCTCCAGTTTCTTCTATTCGCCTGCAGGGTGGGAATTTATGTATTGGACGCATTACCCCTCACAATTGTTGGCATCCATGTTGTTCTGCTTTTTTATCCTGGACATTATGCATCTAAAAAAAGAACACACAAATGTTGTCAAATGGATATATTGGACCTATACCGGGATTTCCCCTATTTATCTTTTGCTATGGGCAATGCAAGTGGGCAACCATCAATCACATTGGATCGATCACTTCCATGTATATATCTTTCTACCCCTTAACCTTGCCATGTTCACATTGGTCTTTTATATCGTGAGCAAAGAGGAGCGAATGATCAAATGGTATATTCTAAGCGGCATGTCCTTTCTTTTTGTTTCTTATCTGACCATCACCTATTTTTCATTTGGGAGAAAAAGCATTAAAGAAGTTATTTTTATTTTTTATCTAGGGGTTTTGATCGAAAACCTATTGTTTGCGCTCGCCATTGGTCTGGAGCAAAAAATGGCTTATAGGGAGAAGGCCATTGTGCAGAAAAAATACATTGATCAATTGGAGGAGAACCAAGTGATCAAAGAAAGTATCAACCGTACATTGTCGGACGAATTACTACAGGTCAAAACAGAGGTGGAAGGGTTGAGTACGGAGGCACAAAAAGAACGGACGGAAAAGCTCACCATGAAAATGGAGAACAGGTTTATCCAACTTCGTTTAGATGCCCTCCGGAGCCAAATGAACCCCCATTTCATATTCAACGCCCTGAACTCCATCAAATCCTACTTGATAGAAAACAACCAGGAAAAGGCCATTTATTATTTGGGCAGGTTTTCCAAACTCATCCGAGCCATATTGGAAAGTTCCCGAAAGGACCTGATTACATTGGAAGAAGAAATCAATACAATTGACATGTATGTCGAAATAGAAGGAGATCGCTTCAAAAACAACATCACCTATATATGCCGAATCGAAGAAAACTTGAAACCAGATCAGGTATTGGTTCCCTCCTTGCTGCTCCAACCCTTCGTGGAAAACTCCATTTGGCATGGCCTAACTACCAAAGAAGGAGAAAAAAGATTGGAAATCGGGTTCAAAACCATAAAAAGCACCAATCGGCTTCGGATTACCATTGAGGATAATGGCATTGGCCGAGAGGCATCCCAATTAAGAAACCTTCAAAATCCATTGAAGGGCAAATCATTGGGACTTTCCATCATAAAGGATCGATTGGAATTTTTCTCAAAAAAGTTCAAGGATGATTTCCATGTAAAAATAATCGACCTTAAGGACGAAACAACTGGAATGGCCAAGGGGACCAAAGTTGTCCTGTCCCTTCCGGTACTTATTGTGGGCGATGTATAGTCCTCAAAATCACCCGGGCCAATAATTTTAAGATCGTTCCTGAACTATTGGCAATACCATACCTCTTGAACCGTAAAAAAGTGGGGGAAATGAAAATTCCGGTATACCAATGTCCTCTATATCGAGTGTTCGTCCGTGCCACATATGTTAAAAAAACGAAATGAAATAAACCAAAACCCCTTATTGGAGTCCTAGGAAGGAATTATAATCCTATTAAAAATTACAATTATGAAAAGACTTGGAATTATACTAATGGGACTCATTGTGTTATTGGTTTCTACCAACGAAGGGCATGCACAACACCGAAAACCGGTCAAGCCAGCAAGGGTGTCCAGAGTAAAGGTAGTTTATAAAAGGCCCAGGACCAAAGTGGTGGCCGTAAGGACCTTGCCCCATACAAGGAGGGTCATTTTGCACAAAGGAACCAAGCTCTATTTTGCCAACAACAGATATTACCGTTACTACAATGGCAGATATATTGTCGTTGCACCAAAAATCGGAGTGCGTTTGTCATTTCTACCGCAAGGTTATGTAAACGTAGTTTTCGGTAACAGAAATTATTATATGTTTCAGGGGGTCTACTATGAAAAGGACGGTGATGAATATGAAGTGGTCTATCCTGAATTAGGGACCATCATCTATGAGCTTCCCGAAGATTACGAAAAGGTCGAAGTGGACGGATTGACGTACTATGAGAGTAACAATGTCCTCTACGAAAAAATCCAAGTGGACGGTACAAGGGCATATGAGGTTGTTGGAATCATAGAAGATTGACAAGTAAACCTTCTTTTGACCCAAAAGGCAAAAGCAAACGATCAAATCAACGACCGACCCATGAGATCAAAGACCATATACTTAGGAATTTTTCTAGTAACCTTGTACACCGGCATCGGTATGCATATTCAAAAAACAGGCAAAAGACAGGCTTCCTTCCCTGATAAAATAATGGAGCGATTGGATGTTGATCAGGATAAAAAATTGGTCAGGGAGGAGGTCTCCAAAGCCCCTAGGGGAAAATTGGCCGAGGATTTTGATGTCCTAGATACCAATTCGGACGAATTTATCGATATAGAGGAATTGAAGAGGTACCTATCCGCCACCGGAAAAAAAAGAAAGGAACAACGTTGAAGTGAACCCACCCAATAAAAATACCAACACGGCATTGGCCCAGTTCTACCCCAACAACCATCCCATTTCAGGAACAGGGACAGGGTCGGGGTGACCTCTTTCTTCTTTTAAAGGGTTAAATGGTCGCATAGTCCAATCTACCTATACATAATCGACAACTGTCCCAATTGCCAAATAATTTTTATGGAATCTTTCATGGATAATTTTGAACCATCGGCGTGAATCCATCTTTTTAGAGGCTGCTCACAAATTAAAGCGGTCGCTTTTTCTTTCCCATACATCTTTCGCATTCTGATAAAAATTTCCACATCAAACAACCATCTCGTTTTAAAAGGCGTTTCGAAAACGGATGCCACAGTACTTGGTCGCATTACTTTGGCACCACATTGAGTGTCCTTGAAAGGCATTCCAAGAATTTTCTGAATGATCCAGTTAATGGTTTTACTAATAATTTTTCTTGCTGATTCCTTAGTAATATCAGCACCCATTCTGCTAATTCTTGAACCACTGACAATATCAAACTTTGAACCTTCAATGGTTCGTACCAATTCATCAAAATCAGTAAAATCGGTAGAAAGGTCCGCATCCAAATACCCCATATAATCGAACTGTCCATCTTTTGCCAAGTGAAGGATTCCTTGTCGTACGGCTTCTGCCTTGCCTCCATTTTGCTCACAATTGTACACGCTGATGCTATCTTCGTTTCCTTTTCTGATTTCTTCAAGTACCTGCAATGTATTGTCCGTACTGCCGTCATTTACAAAACATAGGTGGTACCCTGGATGACGCCTCGCAAAATCCTGAAACTCCTTGCCACTCAATCGGTCTTCTTCATTATAACACGGAATTACAACGCCAACGCAGTTCTTTTGTATGATTTGGGTTTCTTTTTTAACTGATTGTTTCTCCAAAATTGGAGGTCCAATGGTTCGTTTCACCCTGGCCACCATTTCATCTAGGCCAATGGGTTTTTTCATATAATCAACAATGCCCAATTCAAATCCATTAAGAATCACATTTTCATCGTTGTTACCTGACATCACCATAATAGGTGTGTTCAAGTCAATATCTCTAAGTTGGCTAATCACCTCCAATCCATTCATCTCAGGCATGTTCATGTCCATGATTACCAAATCTGGCGTAAATTCTTTATAAATCTCGATGCCTTGTTGTCCTGTGGCGGCCGTTTTTACCAAATAGCCAATCTCTTTAAGTTTTCTTTGTACAGAAAGCAGTATCAACTGCTGATCATCAATTGCTAAAATTTTCATAGGTTAAGGTTTACGTTTTTGAACAATATTTGAAGCAAATCTACCCCACATTGCTGTCCCAAATAGCTCAAAAAAGTTGGAAATCAATTAAGTGTAGACGAATGGTTAAACCGAAGCGATGAATAGTTCATTGGTTTTATAACAATATTCAGACCTTTATTCTGTTATATTTTCTGACAGATGTTAATGCAAAAACAAACCAACATAACACTGGCAATTGCGCTGGTTTTTGGGCTTATTTTTCATGGGGCAACCATCTTTTTTACTTTGGAATCCACCTATGATGCGCTCATACACCTTTTCTTTGCCGACCACTATGCCAACAGTTGGTTCGAACCATGGGATTACCGCTGGTACACTGGATTTACGGTACAGGGCTATCCCCCACTGGTGCATCAATGCATTGCCCTGCTTTCGTACATCGGTGGATTAAAGTTCGGGATGTTCACCATGGCACTCCTTATTATAGCATTGTTCATAACCGGGGCATATCGTTTTGCGTTGGTCATTACGGCAAATACTAAAATTGCTGGATATACAGCGCTACTCGCTGCTTTTTCATCCATGTTCTTGGAGACTTTGCACATATTTGGCCAACTGCCCAGTTTAATGGGGATTTCCATTCTTCTGCATGCACTACCAGAAATTTACAGTTGGATAAAAACAGGGAGAAAGTTTAAATTACTTTCTTCGCTTTCCATGATTGCGGTCACCGTGGCCTCCCACCACGTTACCCCTATTTTTGGGATGATCTTCTTTATCTTTCCACTTATCGGACTGGTGATCATGGACGCCGCCAAAGAAGCGGTACAAATAAACACCCGGATTACCTTTAAAGTATTCTTTCAGCAATTCAAAAGATTGTTCTGGCGCATTGTCATTTTTGGCGGAGGATCTTTGGTTGCCATTGTGTTCTGTATTCTGCCCTATTGGATCAACTCCAAGAAAAACCCGATTACACAGGTTCCTATTCCACATGGCTCTAGGGACAATTTTCTGGAAGTCACCTCCTCCGGTCTGGTCTTTTTCTTGATACCTTGGGGAATACTGTTGTTCATTTTACCATATTTTTTCTATCGTTTTTATAGTAAAAGGCTATTATTTTTTGGACTCTCGTTTTCCATGTTGACCTTATTGGGAACGGGAGGCACCACTCCCCTGCCAAAAATGTTACTTGGAGATACTGCCTTTAACATCCTCACTTTGGACCGGTTCACACTTTGGGCCACCATAATGTCATTACCCATTTTCGGGGAATTTGTTTATCGTTTGGTAGAGGGCGATATACGTGAACAATTGCTAAAAGCTTTTAAAAAACCATTGCACTACGTATTGGCCGGTGGTCTGGGAATTTCTTTTATTGTGGTCGCCATATTTACCATGAGCTTAAATTATTTTAGGCCATCGCAACCCCAGAAAATCAATATGCTGCCGATCGTTAATTTTTTGAACCAGGATCAGCACGATAAATGGCGATATCTACCGCTTGGTTTTGGAGATCAAATGGCATGGCTTTCCGCACAAACCAATGCCATGACCGTTGATGGCAATTACCACTCGGCAAGGAGGCTTCCCGAACTGACCACTAGAGCCATTGAACGATTGGAAAATTCAAAATTTAGAGGGGTTGAAGGAATTGGGTCCCTACAACAGTTTTTAACCGTTCCCGAGAAATACAATTTAAAATATATTTTTTCCAACGATAAGTTTTACGACCCTATCCTCTATTTCTGCGGATGGCAACGGCTACAGCAACTGGAAAATGGCATTATGGTATGGGAGCGGCTCAATATTTCTCCGTTGCCCAAAGTAATTCCCAAAGACGATGTCCCTAATTTTTTAAAATTGATGTGGGGATTGATTCCCGTGGGAACTTTGATTTTGGCATTCATTATCAATATTCAAGTACCGTGGTACAAAAAATTAAAAGGACATTCCCAAAAAACGGATGACTATTTTTTACATGCCCCAAAGTTTAACGGAATCTCCAAAGGGCTTTCCTTGATCAATGGAGCTTGGGCCATAGCGGTAATTGGGATTTTTATTTTCGGAATTTATCATTTCTATCTGGACAATGCCAGCCAAATAAGTGCCGAAAATGTGGTAAAAGCCTATTATGACGCCTTGGATTTTAAAGAATTTGAAAGAGCACACTCCTATCTTGACCCCGATGAAAACGTAGACCTCTCCCAATATATGTTGGAAGTTTCGGTAACAGATGGATTATTGAGTTCTTATGCCAAATTGGATTCCATGGGAATCACTGTCCAAAAAAAATCCGAGAGTTCTGTGGAGATGCAAGTGGACACCAAATGGATTACCCCACTGGAAAAAGTGGACAGATCGTATCAACACACGTTGGTCAAAAAGAAAGGCAGATGGTATATCAAACCCAAAAAAGTGGATGCCGATATTCCGCCCAACCAGTTGATAACCTCCAACAAAACCCAGTATTACAACCATGGACGTAGGCGTATAACCACCCAGCAAACCTATCATGAGGATATTCTGCGGCAACCACTTTTAGAGGTTTTATCCGCCAAATTGGTAAAGTATCAAGGAAGCTACAGTATTATTGGAAAACTTCAGAATATTGATAATGTACCTGCAGATGTCTCCATAAAAGGCACCCTGTACAATAAGAACAATACACAATTGGCACAATACGATGCTAAATTTCATGCAAAGCATAAATTAATGCCCAAGGAAACCACTACGTTTCGAGTAGATTTTGAAGGAATTGCATGGTCATCCACCAAAGATACTTTGCCGCCAACTTTTAATCCAGACCAGTTTACCCCTATCAGTCTCGATGAACAACCTGTTACCTTTGATCTACAATGTGCCGGAAATGTGGCCACTACAGATTTATATAAATCGGTCGCCCTGCAAGAATGGACACTGGAGCAAGATTTTTTAAAGGGAACGCTTTTCAACTATGGCGCCCAAGAAGTAACCATTCCACAGGTTTTGACTTCATATTACACAGAAGAAGGTGAACTTTTATGGGTGGAGCATCATTTTACGCTGGATGGTATTCGAATTCAGCGAAAACAGTCTTTCGAAATTACCATGAGGGATTTGACCAACTTGGAGATTATAGCTGATGGACTGGACAATTGTTATGTGAACGGCATGCCGAACTCTGATATTTCAAACAGCTATTTTGGTGAAAGAAACGAGGATTTAAAATGGGAAATGATGAAACCTTATACAGGCAAAGGCTATACGTATTTTCAAATTGAATTGAACAATTATATAGGCAACCCCAAATAAATGAAACTATATTATTACATATGGATTTTTTGTTTGGCACTTGCTGGTTGTTCCAATTCAGTGGATACAGAGACCGCTTCAGTACCAAAGCCTATTGATCTATTGACCAAACAAAAGGAGTTTGTTGCTGGCGAAGCCATAAACCTACGGTTTGATGGAAAACCCAGCAATCAAATACTCTTGATTCAAAATGCGTGGGGGACATTTGGCCTTCAACCGGATACTACCGAAATACAATTGTCTTTTACTCTGCCCACATCCGTTGCTCAAAAAAGTGGGGAGGCCCATTGGAAATTGATATCTAATAGCTCCATAATGTCTGAGGGGGACCTCAACATACTTCCAAGCCACAATTCATCAAAAGAGATGGAAACGTACATTGGGCCTACCAGCATTTTTGCGGACAACAAGGACCGATCTATGGTGGTTACATTACCACAAGATGAATTTGGGAACCCATTACCAGAAGGCACAAAACTAAATCTGACCGAAAAATTCAAGGAAGAACAACAAAGCAGTCCAATTGAACTACTAGACTTGATTGCCCACGATTACGTTGGAGCTAGAAAAAAAGTTGGTGACATTTTTATCACCACCACCTTAGAAAAACAAGTTTCCAAAGAATTTACCGTGAATGTGCTACCCACAAGAGCGGATGATTTTATCATACAAATGGACAGACAGCACCGTTTTGCGGATGGCAACCAGATTGTTTCCTTTAAAACGTCTACCATAAACGATGTGCACGGGAATATGGTTGCGGACGGCACTTTGGTCAATTTTATAATCAAAGACAACTCTGGAAACCAATATCAAACCTATGGACAAACCCTAAATGGTATGGCCGAGGGGAAAATGTTGCATCCAGAGGTACCGAGCCATTGGAAGGTAAATGCGAACATCAGCGGCACATCCATAAGCAATCTTTTGGAACTGGATTTTGAAGCTGCAGTCTTGGATTACGCTATCCATATGGCCAAGGATGGCAAAACAATTACTGTTGGCCCCATTCTAAGCTACATGAACCAGTGGGTACCAGATGGCATGAATATGAGGTTGGATATCAAAACATTCGAAGGACAAACCATACGAACCTTCAACACCAGCTCTAGAAAAGGTATGGGGACCTTTATTGTACCCAACAGCATCAACGTAGATGAGATTATCTTAACAACAACGGTAGCCGGTATCACTAAAACAATCCAGGGCACTCCAAAATGATGGTAAAGAAAAACACATACCGTGCTTTGCTCCTTTTGAGCTTTTTGGCCATAAATGCCGGGATTATTTATGGATTGGCTGCTGCTTGGAGTTTTTTGAACACTGGTGCCGATAAATCTACCATTCTTCATATTGGCGGAGCCATTGAAAAAGCGTACCAACCCAAGATTACTTGGGATTTAAAAGAACAACGGGGTAGAAAAATTTCCGATCAGGCACTTGGCGAACTAGAGAAAGACTATGTGAACGCTTGGTATGTTAAGAGCATTGCCCTTAACTCTTACAATCATTTGGGCGTTGAGGATTATTACACCCAGGATGCCCGGTCCCAAATACATGCCTTGATCAAAAACAACCAAGACAACGCTATTACAATAGAGACCACTACCCTATCGCACGAGCCTAAGCTTGAATTTTACAGTTTGGATGGCAAACTTGCCGTGCTCACGGATAAAAATGTATCTCAGTTTGAAAAAATATATGCTTCCGGAGAACTGTTGCACCAACAAAAAACAATAAGTTCCTATAAAGTGATTCTATTGTTGGAAGATGGGTTTTGGAGAATCCGTCAAATGGTAAAACTGCCCACCACCACTATCCATGAAAAGCAAGCCGAAGAGATTACATTCAACGCCAAAAGTTGGAAAGGAATCAACTATTACCCAAAAGACCATCCATGGGATATGTTCGGGAACCATTTTGATGCTTCTCCGATCTCTGATGATTTTGAAACGATACATAACATGGGATTAAATACGGTTCGTGTTTTTGTACCGTACGAAACTTTTGGGAAAGCTAACGTTAAGGATGAATACCTCCAACAATTATCGAAATTATTGGATATAGCAGCGGAACATGAGCTCAAAGTTTTGGTCACCCTTTTTGATTTTTATGGTAATTATGACATTTTAGACTGGACACTGACCCATAGACATGCCGAAACTATTGTTTCCCATTTAAAAACTCATAAAGCTCTACTAGGTTGGGATATTAAAAACGAACCAGATTTGGATTTTGAATCTCGGGGCAAGAACAATGTATTGAACTGGTTGTCCGAAATGGCAGCACAGATTAAAAAGATTGATGGTTTACATCCCGTAACCATTGGTTGGGCTACGCCTGAAGCTGCTGTTAACTTGGTAAAAACCGTGGATTTTGTTTCTTTCCACTATTATGAGGCTCCTGAACATTTAATGGATCGTTTTTTGGTATTGAAGGATGCTGTAGGGCATAAACCTTTGGTTTTAGGGGAATATGGAAAGTCCAGCTACAGCTGTGTATGGAATTTGTTCACCAATTCAGAAAATTCTCAAGCGGCCTATTATAATAAAATGCAGAAAGTATTGTCCAAAGAGCAGCTCCCTTATTTTATGTGGACCTTGCATGATTTTGGAACTGTACCAACGCAAGTCGTAGGTCGAAAACCTTGGCGAAGGGCTCCTCAAAAGCATTATGGCCTTATAGATTCCGATGGCAACCGAAAACCTGCATACGGGGAGGTTACTACAAAAAGAAAAGGGGACAACTAAAATAGTCACCCCCCTTTTCACACTCAACCTAAAAACCTAAACGTTAGTAGTCTCTTTAATTTTTTTCACTTCTTGCTCGTTAAATGGCAACAATCCTTTTTTAAGCTGAATAGCTTTAAATAGATCCAAGTACATTTCCGTAATCTTGGACATTGGCAATGAACAAGCTGCTTCATAATTTTGTTGTCCCAATTGGATACGGTAAGCCTCATTGGTCAAAATATTTTCAAGGGCCGATGCTAAAGATTCAGCATTTTCGGTTTCAAAGAACTCGCCTCTATAACCTTCTTCCCTAACCAAGATTCCAAGATCGCCCAAATCCGGCAGAACTACTGCTTTTCCATAACTTCCAGCTTGGTGCAATACGCCCGAGCTACCTGTTGTCGAAGTGTATGGGAAAACAACTACTGCACTGTCACCAAATATTTTTGGTACATCTTCCTCGGCCACATATCCAGTAAATCTCATGTTTTTAACTTGGCTGTAGGTGTTTTTTACGTTTTCCAAGTACCCTGGAGTGTTAGGGCTATCGGTCCCGGCAATAACAATTTCTAAATCCAGGTCGGTCTTTTTACGCAACAGTTCCACTGCCTCTATTAAAGGCTCCACTTTTTTGTAGGTTCCGAACTTACCAAATGCCATAATCTGCATTGGACCTTCTGGTAAAGCATAGTTTGGTGCTGGTGGAGTTTCAAAAGCCCCGTGGGGTACCAATGCTACATTCTTTACCTTGTATTTTTTCTCCAAAATGGTTTTATACTTGCTGATGGTGACCGCTAACACATCGGAAGCTAGAACAAAACGGGTCAAAGTGGTTCCAATAAAATTATATATTTTTTGAAGGAATCCATTTTGAGTGATTCCAGCATTTTCCAAATCCACTTGTTCCAAAATATTGTGCAACAAAGAAATGGTTGGGATACCCATTATTCTACAAACAAAGGGCAACAATAATCCAAGAGCGGCAGGTATCTTTTTATCCCCAAACTTCAAAAATTGAAGGTTGAACAATACCGCATCCGGTTTTTCTTGCTTAATGGCCTTTGCTACTTTGTAAAGATTTTTAATATCGTTGAAGTTCCAACATTCCTTTACGGTGATGGGGCAACCTTCTTCCTCAAAAGACAAATCTTTGGGGGCTTCTGTTTTATCGGCAAGTAGAACAATTTCGCTTACTTTATCTTGAAGCCTAAAATGTTTTACAAGATGGTATCCATACTCGGTAAGGGTAACTTTACTTGGTGGGTAGGCCGTGACAATTGCTAGTTTCATAAGGTTAAGTTTACTTGTTTTGTTGATACAAATATCCACATAAACCCTTGCAAAAAAATGCATTACGGGATGGACAGACTTAAAGTGTAGATGAATGGAAAACCTCTGGGGACAAGATAAAATTGGAACAAAAAAAGCCAGGTACCATGGGTGTACCCAGCCTTTTCACCTATCTAAAAAACCCAAAAATGTATCACTTCTCCCTAGAGAAAAAATAAAGAAATTGAAATATGAGCAATGATGCCATAACCAAAATCTGTGTTTGGACAATAATGGCCAAACTACCATGGAGAAAAACGATTAAAGTAATTTGTAATATCCCTGCAATGGCCGAAAACCATATTGGCCTATAATGATCTAGGGATAAAAAGTAATATGTAAAAATGTTGGCTATGGAAAACATCGAGGTTGCCAAAGCGTATTGCCATAACAATGATGACATGGAAATATAGGCCTCTCCAAAAAGCATGGTGATGATCAATTTGGGGAAAAGTACACAGGCACCAACTATAATTGCGGACAACAACCCGATATATCCCACATACTTAAAAAGTACATGTTTGGTTGGTTTACCTTCTCTCTTTAGACGCACCACTGTTGGCAACAGCAACATCACAAACATCCATGCTACAAAGTAGACCACACGCCCTATCAAAGCCAACGAAGCATAAAGACCAGCTTCCTGAGCATTAAAAAAGTGCTTCACTAATATGATATCACTATTGTTGATAATGATTTGGGTAAGTTCGTAACAGGCAGTGATCAACATAAAAGTTCGAACTTTGTTCCATTCCAAACCTGTGGACTCGGTCTTGACTACATTAAAACGCAACTTTTTGAAAGGAAACAATCCCAATGCCAACGAGGCTACAATTCCAAGGGACACCAAGGCTCCAAAGTGGTCACGAATCAACACAAAAGCCAAAAACGTAATCACCAATCGTCCCCACATCTCCAATTGGTATGACATGGATAATTTTCCAAAGGCTTCTTCTCCTTGGTACTGCCCCCTATTTACACTCATCACGAAGTAAAATGGCACCCCAATTCCAAAAATTCGGAACATGAGAACATTTTCAGTATGCAACATATTTTGAAGAAAAGGTGCGGCAAAAAACACCACAGCTCCCAACAAGGATCCTACTAAAAGCGCAAAAACACCAATTTTATTTCTAAATGGCTCCCATTGTTGTGTTGGCAATGCGGCAATAAATTTTGCGGTCACCAACTGGAACGTCATCCCCAAAAAGGAAAGAATCAATAATAGGGTCACAAGTAGCGCTGCATCTGCAAAAGCTTCTGGGCCAAGAATACGGCCAAGAATTAAGTTATATATATAATTACCTCCATTTACCAATAAGGCACTCAACATAAAAAGTTGTTGGGGAGAAACTCGTTTTATTACAAGGTTTAATGCTGTCATAACGTAGTGGATTAAAGCTTAGCTTCCAAGCATAGTTCATGCATAAGGTTTTTTGGAACTCCTCCTTTAATAGTGAATTGACAATCCAAAATAAGGGCGTTCGCAAACATTTGAATCAATGCCTTACCGGCCAAATCATCTATTTGGGTCACCTTTTGCAAATCCAATACAACGATGGCACCACGCTTAATAAAATTCCTCATGTGTCTTTCAAATATTTTGATATTGGCACTGTTCAAGTTACCATTTACAGAAAAAACCCTTCTAGATTCTGTGATTTGTAAAGCCATGATTTTTAGATTATAAGGTTAATATTATTCGACTTGTTAGGACAAATATCCACTTGTTTGACGTCTTAAAATGGTCGGTGTAGATGGATTGCATATTGCTGTAGATGAATGGAATAGTTCGCCCTTCCGCTGTGGCTACACCCGTTTTAACTTTACATCATCAAAAAAACCTTAAAGCTTAACCTATGAAACGCTTTGTCAACACCGTCATTTTAATACTCGCCTCTTATGGCATTTTTGCACAGTCCTCTATGGATGCTGGTTTCCAACTTTTGGAAAATGGAGACTTTTCTAAAGCAGAAAACTTCTTTGGTGATTTCCTTAAAGACAACCCCAATAATAAAACGGCCCAGATATGCTACGGTCGTGCTGTGGGACTAAACGGTAACCCGAACAAAGCCAATACCTTATTTAATGGTATGATGGAAGAGAACCCCGATGATTATGAGGTACGTATCAATTATTATGAATCATTTTTATGGGGAAAACGCTATACGGAGGCTGAAAAGATGTACGCAGGACTTGTAGAAGATTATCCAAACAAATTTGGCGCAGTTCTAGGATATGCGAACACACTCAGTAATCTTCAAAAATATGATGCGGCTTTGGTTTGGATTGATAAAGCATTGGCTATTGAACCCGGAAACCCAAGTGCTCTTACCTCTAAAAAGTATATGAATTTGGGATTGGCCAATACCTTAATGAAAAACCAGAATTATGATAACGCCAAAAGTAAATTGACATCTATTTTCAGTGATTTCCCAAATGATAAGGAAACCCTGCTCAATCTTGCCAATATTTATTTGATCACTAAAGAGGTGGACAGTGCCAAAGCAACGTATAGAACATTGGCCGTAAACAAAAAGGATTCCATTGTGGCATTGAACGGTATAGCCCTTGCCGAACATATTGGGGAAGATGACAAAGAAGCTCTTAAGGTTGCATTAACTGCAAAAAGCAAGGTCAATACTGTTGATGATATTAAACTAAGAGAAAGAACTTACGAGCGCTATGCCCAAGCCTTAATCTGGAACAGAAAATTTGTACAGGCCAGAAATTATATCGATAGCTTATCCAACTCCTATGGGGATGGTAACTGGATGTCCGCTCTAAAAGCAACCCTGGGTATGTATACGGGCAACATTAAAAGCAGTTTAAAGCATTATGATACAATTCTGGAGACGGACAGTATTTCGTTTGATGGGAATTTGGGCAAGGCCAACGCTCTTTTTGCCCGTGGAAAAATTGATGAGGCTTATGTAGCCACCTATAAAACCTTGGATATTTTTGAAAATCAAAAAGATGCCAAAGGTCTGCTCGAAAAAATGAATGGCATTTATAGTCCAACGATTCAGGAGCAAGTATCTTATAGTTTTGATAATGGAAATAATTTGGCCTATGCTTCCAATACTACAGTAAACCTGCCATTTTCAACCAAACTACAGTCCACTTTTAATTATCAGTACCGCCTTACCGAAAATTCTGAAACCACAGCCAAGGCACATACACATACGGCAACGGCAGGAATCACTTATGCCATGTTACCCAAGCTTAAAGTAGTTGGAGTGGCTGGATTGAACAACGCTCAATTTGATGGTAATGGTTATACGCAACCCATTTTGCATGCCAAATTGGTTACTGAGCCATACCGTTTGCAAAATTTGGAAGTGGGTTATCAGCGGGAGGTGCAAAATTTTAATACCGATTTGATTGAACGAGAAATCGTGATGAACCATTATGGTTTGAACTACAACATAGGCTCCAACTTTGGATTAGGTTGGTACACACAATTGATGCATACGGAACAGAGTGATGAAAATCAGCGTGAACTGTTGTTTACTTCATTGTACTTTACTGCTTTAAGAAAACCAACATTGAAATTTGGGCTTAATTACCAATTTTTGGCCTTTGCGGAGCAAGTGCCCACCATCTATTTTAGCCCAGAAAAGTACCAAGTTGGTGAGTTTTTTGCGGAACTAGCTGGAAAATTCGGTAACAAATCCACTTATAGCATCAATGCGGCAACAGGACTACAACAAGTTGAAGATGATGCCATAACTTCTATATTTAGGGCAGAAGCGAATATAAAACATCAGTTCTCCAAACGGTTGATGGGTGGCTTATATGGAAAGTACAGTAATATTGCCTCTGCTACGGCAGCTGGATTTCAATTTACGGAGATGGGGATACAAATCAAATGGTTGCTTAAAAAGCAGCCGTTATTTTCTACAAATAAGTAAGGTAATTAGCAAAAAAGGAGGGAATCAGAGAAGATTCAATCGTCTCATTAACTCCGGGCGGTTGGATCTACTAATGGGAACCACACTTTTCTCGATCAGGACACTGTTATCCTCAATATCGATTATTTTATTGAAATTGATCACGAACGATCGGTGAATCTGCAAAAACCTATCTTCTGGTAGTTTTTCCAAGATTTTCTTTAATGTGGTATGCACCAAATAATCTTTGGTTTCCGTTTTTATGTTGATGTAATCCCCTTTGGCCTCAATAAGCAGTATTTCTGCGTATTTAAGTTTAATGAGTCTACGGTCTATATTTATATAGAGGTCTTCTCCCGAGGCATTTTCCTGTTCTTCCGAAGCATCTGCTTGTGGTTTGGCAACCGAGCTGTTCTTCACCTTTTGAACACATTTCTGAAATCGCTCATGCGTAATTGGCTTTACCAAATAATCTACAATGGCCTCATATTCGTATGATGCAATGGCAAAATCGGTATCTGAGGTGGTCATTACTATTTTGGGAGGATTCTTAAGGGTCTGGATAAAATCAATTCCAGTAAATCCGGGCATATGGATGTCCAAGAAAATAACATCTACTTTATATTGATTTAGAAATTTGATGGCATCGATTGCGCTATCAAACTCATCCATGATGTTTATCTCAGGTACTTTTGAGCATAATTGTGATACAATTGCTCTTGCAGCGGCCTCGTCATCAACTATTATACAATTCATTATCAAATGGTTTTTAGGTAATGCTCTACATCGTTGAGTATCGACAAAAATTCTTCTTTAAACGATTGTTCTCCGTTTCGCAGTTCATTTTCGTGCTGTACTGCCATGGTGTAGGCATTATGCATACCTAGAACGTTTAGTTTGTGCTTAATCTTGTGTACATGCTCAGATGCTTCTTGTAACAAGGAACTTTTTATGGTATCATGATATTCAATTTTCTCCTTAGGAAGTTCCTCTTTTAATATAGCAATAAACTTTTGACGAAAGGCTTCATCGCCTTCGGCAAGCTTGTCCACGTATTCAAGATTAGGGGTTTCTTTCATTGATATTGGTTTTCAAGGTTGGTTTTTCAATAGTAAAGTAAAAATCGGTTCCTTTTCCTTCTTCACTTTCCACCCATACCCTACCATTGTATCGGTCTATGATCTTTTTTACTATGGAAAGTCCAATTCCTGTTGATTTTTTAACGTTTGAAGCTGATTGGAAAATTTCAAAAATTTTCTTGTGATATTTTTTTGGGATGCCCACTCCATTGTCCTTTATACAAAACTCCCAATAATCGGGTTCCTCTTGATAAAGGACCTCTACCTTACCATTCTCTTTTTCTATATGGACCACCGCATTGGAAATAATGTTTTGGAACAATTGTCGCACCTTTGTCCTGTCCGCAATTATTTGTGGCAATCTTTTCGGGACTATTACTTTTACATTTTCCGGTATATAAATACTATCCACTATTTCGGAAACCACCTCATGTAAATTCATTTCGGTATTGTTCAATTCGGAGGTATTTGCCGTGGAGTATTCCAGTATCCCGCTGATAAGGTTCTCCATGGATTCTATCTTGTCCTGGATCATGCCGATATACTCTTTGCCCGCATCATCCAATTTATCGCTGTAGTCGTTCCTCAACCAACTGGCCAACGCCTCAATGCTCCGCAACGGAGACTTCAGGTCGTGTGACACTACATAGGCATATTCCTTAAGGCCTTCATTACTTTGTTCCAGTTTGACCAACAATTTTTCCTTTTCGAGCTGTAACTTTTTATGTTCCGTTATATCCAAATGGATTCCTATCGAACCGATCATCCGTTGGGCTTCATCAAAACGAGGCGCCGAACTTACCAGCCAATGCCGATTTTCGCCCATTTTGTCAAAGACCACCATTTCATGGGAATCTTGTCCCTCTTTTAATTGTAGAAGGTCTTTACTGGCCACTACCGGAACATTGTTGGTAGTTCTCAAACCTTGAACGGTATGGCCCAAAAGTTCTCCCATTTCAAACCCACTCATAGTACAAAAACTTTGATTGACGGTCTGAATGTGACCATCGAGGCTCACCTCTATCAGCCCAAGGTTCATGTTTGCAATAATTCCACTGTATTTATCTTTCTCTGCTTGAAGGTTTCGTTTAAAGGTCCTGTTGAGCGTAACATCCCGATAACTCCACAAATGGCCTTTGTAGATCCCATCACTGATGACAGGTATGTAATCACGTTCCAAAATTCTGCCATCCACCATTTCCAATTCATCGGACAGCACGGGTTCGCGGTTTTCCAGAATTTCTTCTATACGTTCCACAAAACGGTCAGGGTTTTTATAATAGTCCTGGGTTTTCTCCGCCGAACACCCACAATCCATTCCAACCATATCTTCTGGCTTGGCGGGCAACCCGTACATTTCACAGAACTTCTTGTTGGTAAGCGCTATGTTTCTGTTTTCATCTTCGAGCAGTACGGCCATTTCCATGTTCTTTATCAAGGTGGCCAATCTATTTTCGGACTCTTTTAATTTGCCACGTTGCTTTCCGAGCAGGTTTTCAATATTCTTTTCTTGGGTAATGTCCCTGATAATACCTTGAGCGGCAATGGGAGATCGTTTTCGATCGTAGATAAGACTTGCATTGATCTGCACAAATTTTTCACTGCCATCGGGAAGAATGATTTTGGCACGGTAATTTTTTAACATTCCGGTATCCAAAAGTGTTTGCAATGACTCGGTGGTGTACTGCGCAAATTCGGGGTGCACGAAACCAGATAGGTTGACCAACGTATTCCTGTAGTCAAACTGTAAAAACTCCTTTGCCGACTCGTTACAGCGAATTACATTGAACTCCAAATCCATCACTACGTATGGATCTATAATATTTATAAAAGCCGCATCGACTTCATCCGACTTCTCGTCCAATAAGTTTTCGAGCCTTGCATTTGCACTTTTCAAATGCTGTGCCGTATCATATAGTTCCTTGGATTTTTCCTCCAATATTTTTTCGGCTTGGGCCCTGGCCTTTTTTTGGCGTTCCAACGCTCTTTTTAAGACAGCAACTTCATCATTCCCCATTCTGTACAACATCAAATTTGACTTCGGTTCCATCCTCTTTCAGTAATTCAAAGGAAACCTTGGAAGAGGTATTGAAATGTTCAAAACATTTTTCAATAAGTCCGTGAGCCAAACGATAAAGTCCTCTTGAGGAGATGTACACCATGGAAATTGATGTATCTGTTTTATCCAAGATGTTAAAGGTTGGCAGTTCCGCTTCCGGATAAAGCTTCTGCACGTGAACATGGATATGGTCTTCTATGGAGTATAGCAAACCGATGGGTGAATTATAACTTTTGATCACTTCGGGATGTGCTTTTCCCAAACTCACAAAAAGATAATGACCAAAAGCGTACAATAGATCATCTATGGAAATATTGGTCTTTTGACTTAAACTTTGAAGCAATGCCACCATTTCATTGAACTCATACGTTCCTACAGAGGTATATATGCCCTCTGACGGTAAATCGGAGGCTTCAATAATGGCATCAACGGTCTCCAATCCAAATTGGTCTTCGACCATCTCCAAAAACTCGGTAAATACTATTCCTTTCATAATCTGCTTATAAGTTTCAAAAGTAGGAAAACATTTACCCAGCAAGTAAGTTTTGTTGTGAAACGCCGTTTTTATAACTAAGCCTTCACCAGTTCATTGAGGCTCCAATATTCCAAGACAATTTTAAGTTTTGCCTCGTAATCCTCATATTTAAGGGGTTTAATGACATATCCTGCAATACCGATCTTATAACATTCCAGCAAATCGTCCCTGTTCTCGGATGTTGTGAGTACAACGGTGGGCAGGTATTTTATTTTGTCGTGCTGCTTTAAAATCCCCAAAAACTCAATCCCGTTCATTCTGGGCATATTGAGATCCAATAAAATAATGTCGGGCAATGGTTTGCCAGATTCCAGGTACTCCAACGCTTCCTCCCCATTTTTTGCTTCAATAAGGGTATGTTTGGATTCCAATTTGCCAAGAGTTCGTTGAAACTTCATGGTCTCTATGGCATCGTCCTCTATAAATAAAATGTACATATTTCAGAATTTATGGATAAACAAAATAACATATTCAATCACTTTTAAAATCCAATCGATGGTCGAAAGAAAGTTTGGTATAGACCAATGGGGGAAAACTGTCGGCGAGCTGTATCCATAATTTCAAAATATTCCGGTCACTATTCAGGACTTGCAACAAAGAGTCGGCATTTGTTTTTAAGCCCTATGTCATATTTTACTTTTACATTGATAAAATCCCAATGCTACTTGATTAGGCGGATACCCTCTGCCCGAAAAAACATCAAATTCCTACTTATGTTTCGTTTGGCAATGGCCGCTCTCCAGTCAGGAACAATGGTTTGGTCGGTTTGCTGATTTATAGCGTCCTCAAAGGGACAATCAATGCGCCCCTTTTCCCTTTTTGCGGAACTGGCTGGCCGTCATGCCCGTAGTGCGTTTAAAGAACTGGTTAAAATTGGCCACCTCGTTAAAGCCCAAGGCTTCCGCCACATCGCCTATGGCCATTTCTTCCTGACTGAGAAGTGTTTTGGCCTGCAGGGTCTTGTAGTCGATAAGCACTTTTTGGGCGCTTTTGCCCGTGGCCTTTTTTACACATTCGGTAAGGTAAATGGGGCTGATATTCATTTTAGAGGCATATTCGCTTACCGACAGGATCTCATTGCCGCCCGACAAGATGGTATGCTCGAATTTCGACGTGATCTTGTCCCACCGGTTCAGGGCCACAATGCCCTCGTCGTTATAGGTAACCCGTTTGATCTTATACAAAAAAAGCTGCAGCAACGACTGTACCACCTCCAGATTATGCATCCTATCGCTCCGGGCCTCCTCATAGATCTCTGCCGCAATCGGAAAGATCGTATCAAAATCTTCCTCGCCCAATTGATATATGGGCAGGGTATGGATCTTAAAAAAGGGAAACTGGTTCTGAACCTCGTACGATTGGCTCAGGTGCTCAAAAATGGAAGCCTTGAAATTGATCACATATCCTATATCGTTGCTCTCCTCGTTATTATAAGTTTTTTTCTCATAATGTATGGTCTGAAATGGAGAAACGATTGCCAGCCCCTTGTCCATCTGACCAAAGCTATGTTCACCTATCCGTATACTCGTCGTATTCCGTGCCAAAATAGCTATTTCAAAAAAATCCCTTTTATGTGGAGAGGCGAACATTATGTCCGGGGTATTCTTCCTTTTCCTGTCCTCCTCTATAGATCGGATATAAAAACGATCGCCATAATCGTTGATTCCGTCATCATTGTTTAAAAAGTAGTTCTTAATGTTTTTATAAATCCGCATCGATTTCTCTTAATCTTTTCAAAAATAACCGATTAAACCTAAATTATAATCTTTTTATCCAAAATAATAATACACAATATAATATTTCTTACCTATAATTTTACCCCCGATATTAGGGTACAATAGATACCCGAAAAATAATGTGTGCATTTAAATGACCAACAGTTTTAAAAAAGATAAAATGAAAAAAATAGGTATCTCTACCATACTGGTCATCACCATGGTTTCATGCAATAACAAGATAAAAAATGCCGTAACCGGTGTAACCTCCGAAAAAACGACCGCACAGACCGAAGTATTAGACACCCAAACGGGTTCTTCTACTTCGAAAATAGGCCAATACCCCCTTGTGGATACGGGACAAACCGAATTTTTCAACAATTCCAAAAAAATAGCACAGCCCCAAAAAGGCGAGGCTTTTTATGGCCAAGATGCCCAGTATACGGGGAATCTTCCAAGTTACACCAACAATGGGGACGGTACGGTTACAGACAATGTTACGGGCTTAATGTGGGAGAAATCATATGAGGTGATGACCTATGCGGAAGCCATGGAAAGACTTAAGTCCTTTAAGTTGGCCGGTTATAGCGATTGGCGCTTGCCCACCATAAAAGAATCGTATTCATTGATCAATTTTGGTGGTACGGATGTGAGCGGACCCGATATGTATGTGGTTCCCGATGGTGCCGTCCCGTTTATAGATACCGATTATTTCGATTTTGACTACGGGGCGAACGGCGAACGTATTATCGATGTACAAATGTTAAGTTCCACTTTTTACAAGGGCATGGCAATGAACAGCGATGAAGTGGTCTTTGGGGTAAACGCAGCGGACGGTCGCATCAAAGGTTACCCTACAAGTCTTCCCAATGGCAGGGTCAAAGATTTTACCGTACGATTTGTTCGGGGAAACCAAGACTACGGCAAAAACAATTTTAAGGACAATAAAGACGGTAGTATTTCCGATTGGGCCACGGGCCTAATGTGGCAGAAAGAGGACAGTAAAAAGGGAATGAACTGGGAAGAGGCCCTGGCCTATGCCCAAGAAAAAAACAAAGAAAATTATTTGGGCCATTCGGACTGGAGGCTTCCCAATGCCAAGGAACTGCAAAGTATCGTGGATTATAACCGATCTCCACAGAAAACCGATTCCCCGGCCATTGACCCGCTTTTTGAATCGACCAAGATAAAAATCGAGGACGGAACGGAGGGTTACGCTTCCTATTGGACCTCCACTACCCATAAGAATATCTATAATGTCTCCTCGGCCGTATACGTGTGCTTTGGCGAAGCCCTGGGCTTTTTTGCTCCTCCACACTCAAGAAAGGCCAAGGTATTGATGGACGTGCACGGTGCCGGGGCGCAGCGAAGCGATCCCAAAACCGGGAATGCCGACGATTACCCCGAAGGTCACGGACCGCAAGGCGACGTGATCCGCATCAACAATTACGTGAGATTGGTCAGGGACATTGAATAAAAACAGAATAAAGCAGATATGAAAACTAGAAAACTAAATATACTTTGTTGTTGTGCGGTCTTGATCTTTGCCGCTTGTAAGAACACGGCACAGAAAAAGAGAACAAACATAGAAAATGAAGTGCGCTTTGTTTTGTCGGATACAGGTCAGGACAAGTTCTATAACAATGATGGAGATGAAATTGCCAGACCAAAAGAAGGTGAGGATTTTTACAGGCAAGATGCCCAGTTTTCGGGTTTGGCATCTTCATATGTAGATAATAATGACGGTACCATAACCGATGTGAATACCGGCCTAATGTGGCAAAAAACACCCGATTTTAAACGTCACAATTTCTATGATGCCTTTACCTATGTAGAAAATTTAGAAATAGGTGGGTATACCGATTGGCGTTTACCCACGATAAAAGAACTGTACTCGCTACTTTATTCAAATGGAGAATTAAACCCTAAGGATCTAGACAAATCAACGCCGTATATAGATACAGAATATTTCGATTTCGAATACGACCAACACATGCCATTTGCAGGTCAATATTGGTCGAGCACAAAGTATGTAAAGGGGCCTATCCAAAACATACAAATTGAAGGTGCTTTTGGTTTCAATTTTGCCGATGGACATATAAAAGCCTACGAAACCGGACTGTATTATGATGGTAGTGACGGGGTGAGAAACCCTGGTAATTATGTACGTGCCGTTCGTGGTACCGAGAACGTTTACGGGATAAACGATTTTGTCGACAATACCGATGGTACGGTTACGGATAAGGCGACGGGACTGATGTGGCAGAAAATCGATGATGGCCATACCTATAACTGGAAAGAGGCATTAAAGTATGCCGATAGTAGCAGTCTGGCCAACTATACCGATTGGAGGTTGCCGAATACCAAAGAGCTACAAAGTATCGTCGACTACGACAAAAAAACAATACCGGCAATAAATGAGGAATACTTTGAATGTACCAACCCGGATAGTTGGTTTTGGACAAGTACGACCCAGGGCGATTTTAAGTACACAGCCTGTTACATAGCATTTGGCAAGGCCTATAGTAAAGATAACAGTAGTGCTACCGAATACTATGATTGGCATGGTGCGGGAGCCCAACGTTCAGACCCAAAATCGGGGAAAATTGAAGATTATTTAATGGAGTCCGTAAATGCAGCAGATTCGTTACGAATCAACAATTACGTGAGATTGGTCAGGGACATTGAATAAAACAGAATAAGGCAGTTTCCCAACTGGCCCTTTATCCAAATATTTTGAACATAAACTTTCCAAATACAATAAAGCAGAAATGAAAACTAAAAAAATCAATTTTTATGCATGGTGCTTCGGACTGGTCGTAGGCCTGCTTTCCCTCTCGTGCAACAACAACAAGGAAGCCCGTCCCAACGGGGGCATTGGCGAATACAAGGTGTTAACGGTAGCACCAAAGACCATAGGCCTCTATAGGGAGTTTCCGGTAACGATCGAAGGTACCGAGAACATAGAAATTTATCCTAAAATTGAAGGTTTTATAGAAAAAGTGCTTGTAGACGAAGGAGAATATGTGCAGAAAGGGCAAGCGCTTTTTTTATTGAACGCCCCTGAATATGAACAGGAGCTTTTGAGCAGCAAGGCCGCGATCAGCAGTGCAAAGGCCGATGTAAGCTCTGCAGAGGTCAATGTTGAAAAAGCAAAGCCTTTGGTTGAGCGGGAAATTATCAGCAAGTTCGAGTTAACTTCCGCCGAAAATGCACTTACCGCCGCAAAAGCGGCCTTGGAGCAGGCACAGGCCAATTACTCCAATGCACAGACCAACTTTGGCTATACCAAAATTACGGCCCCGGTTTCGGGTTATATAGGTTCTTTGCCCTATAAGTTAGGGAGTCTGGTAAATAGCAATATTAGCGAACCTTTGACCACGGTGTCGAATATCAAACAGGTGTACGCCTATTTTTCCATCAACGAAAAAACATATTTGGAGTTCACAAAAGAAGGCGTATTGAGCAACATGAACGAGGTCTCCCTGCTACTTCCCGATTATACCTCCTTTGACCAAAAAGGGAAAATTCAAACAGTGAGCGGTCAGGTGGATGAAGAAACTGGCTCGTTTAATGTACGTGCTATTTTTGACAACCCCGATAATTTATTGAGAACAGGGAATAGTGCTACCATACAATTGCCTAGAACTATTGAAGGGGCTTATTTAATTCCTCAATCGGCAACCTATGAAATTCAAGGTGGTGTTTATGTGTATTTGGTAAACGAACAATCCCAAGTACAATCAACTAAAATTACGGTAACTAGTACAAATTCGGGACAAGCTTATATAGTTACCGACGGACTCAAAGATGGCGACCAAGTAGTTCTTGAAGGTATTTCAGGCTTATCAAGTGGTAAAGAAATAAAACCGGTTCAAGTAAAAGAGAGTGATATAACCGCATTACAGCAAATCACCGAAAAAGTAACATCTACCAACCTATAAAATCATAGAAATTATGTTTAATAAATTTATAAAACGTCCGGTGCTTTCGGCTGTAATTTCTATCATCATATTGATTTTAGGGATTATTGGAATCACCACATTACCCATCTCTCAATATCCAGATATTGCACCTCCAACGGTACAAGTTTCCGCTTCCTATGACGGTGCCAATGCAGAAGCTGTATTAAATAGTGTGATTGTTCCTTTAGAAGAGGCAATTAATGGTGTAGAAGGGATGACGTATATGACCTCTACAGCTACTAGTGGTTCTGCTAGTATCACGGTGTATTTTGAATTAGGTACCGACCCAGATATTGCTGCGGTCAACGTGCAAAACAGTGTATCAACGGCTTCCAACTTATTGCCCTCCGAGGTTATACAAGCGGGTGTAACGACCAAAAAACAGCAAAGTAGTAATGTCTTTATTTTTGGGCTGTACAGTGAAAATGATAATTATGATGAGGAATTTATTCTGAATTATGCCGAAATTAATTTAATACCTGTATTAAAGAGGATAGACGGTGTTGGTAGTGCCTCGGCATTTAGTTCTAGAGATTATAGTATGCGTATTTGGTTAAAAGCCAATGTGATGGCAAATTATGGTTTAGAACCATCGGATATTAGCGTTGCACTTGCTGACCAAAACCTTGAAGCCGCACCAGGAGAACTAGGTTTACAAGGAAATCAAGCCTATCAATATACCCTAAAGTATAAAGGTAAATTACAAAATGCTACCGATTTTGAAGACATCATTATCAAAACTACTGACGATGGACGAATCCTACGTTTAAAAGACGTTGCTAGAGTAGAGTTAGGGTCTCAATCGTACAGTTCTAGTACTACTATTAATGGTAAACCTGGGACAGGTGTGGCCATAGCGCAATCTGCAGGGTCGAATGCGCAAGAGGTAGTTGCGCAATCTATTGCAACCTTAGAGGAAGCTTCTAAAAACTTTCCTGAAGGTCTAAAATATACGGAAATGGTAAATGCCAATGACTTTTTAGATGCGTCTATTTCTAAAGTGATTAGTACTTTGATTGAGGCTTTTTTACTGGTGTTCCTTGTTGTTTTCATCTTTTTACAAGATTGGCGTTCCACTTTAATTCCAGCCATCTCTGTACCGGTGGCCGTGGTGGGTACCTTCTTTTTCCTAAGCCTGTTCGGTTTTACGATCAACTTATTGACCCTATTTGCCTTAATGCTTGCCATTGGTATTGTGGTCGATGATGCCATTGTGGTGGTAGAGGCCGTACACGCCAAACTGGACTCAGGTTATAAATCGGCCCGAAAAGCTAGTATAGATGCCATGAACGAAATTTCAGGGGCCATTATTTCCATTACTCTGGTTATGTCGGCGGTGTTTATACCGGTAACATTTATTAGTGGATCTTCAGGGGTGTTCTACCAACAATTTGGTATAACCCTTGCCATTGCCATCATTTTATCGGCCGTTAACGCATTGACCTTGAGTCCTGCTTTATGCGCCCTTTTGTTAAAACCGCACGAAGAACATAAATCAAAAAGTTATCTACAACGTTTTTATATAGCCTTTAACGTAGGCTTTGAAAAAACAACTTCAAAATATAAAAAGGCAATATCATTTCTAATTCGTAAAAAGGCTATTGCCGTTGGTCTTATCGTTATTTTTATTGGGGTGTTCGTTTACCTAATGAATACCACGCCAACAGGCTTCGTGCCCGATGAAGACCAAGGTACTGTTTTTGCCGATGTAAGTTTGCCAGCAGCATCCTCTCTTGAAAGAACAGATGAAGTTTTGGATGAATTACAGAAGATTGTCGAAGATATACCAGAAGTAAATGCCTTTTTACGAGCCACCGGTCGTGGATTTATGAGTGGTGAGGGATCTAATTATGGAATGTTTATATTAAAACTAAAATCTTGGGATGAGCGTAAAGGAGAAGGACAAAGTGTACAAGACATCATTGGTCAGTTGTTTGCAAGAACAGCTAACATTAAAGATGCTAGAATGATATTCTTTGCGCCACCAACGGTTACAGGATTTGGTTTAAGTAACGGATTTGAAGTACAGTTACAAGACCAAAGTGGTGGTACTGTAGATGCACTTTATAAGGTAAGTCAAGATTTCATCCAGGCCTTAAGTGAACGCCCAGAAATACAGTATGCCAACACAACCTTCGACCCAACGTTTCCACAATACGAAGTGGTGGTAGATGTCGATAAAACCAAACTAGCAGGTTTAGATGTAGAAGGGGTTTTAAGTGTCATGCAAGGCTATTTAAGTGGCGTGTATGCTTCTAACTTTAATAAATTTGGAAAGCAATACCGTGTTATCTATCAAGGGGAGCCTAACTTTAGGGCCAACCTTGAAAGTTTAAATGCCATAAAAGTTAAAAACAGTAATGGCGTCATGGCGCCCATTACCGAGTTTATAACCTTAAAAAGGGTTTACGGACCCCAAAGTTTAACCCGTTTTAACCTATTTACAGCGGCAAAAATAAGTGGCGCTCCTAATGACGGCTATAGTTCTGGTGATGCTATTAATGCCGTTGAAGAAGTTGCTGCACAAACCTTACCCACAGGCTATGGTTACGAATACTCTGGGATAACGCGTGAAGAGATTTCTGCAGGAAGCCAAACGGTGTATATCTTTATGCTGTGTTTTATATTCGTTTATTTCCTATTGTGTGCACAGTACGAGAGTTTTATTCTTCCTATTTCCGTTTTGCTATCTGTACCGGCCGGACTTTCGGGGGTTCTGATATTTGCTAACCTATTTGGTATCAGTAACAACATCTACATACAAATTACCTTGGTGATGCTGATCGGGCTCTTGGCCAAAAATGCCATTCTAATTGTCGAGTTTGCCATACAGCGTAGGCGTGAGGGAGAAACCATTGTTCAATCGGCCATAGACGGTGCCATTGCCAGGTTCCGACCTATTTTAATGACCTCATTTGCCTTTATCTTCGGATTACTTCCCCTTATGATCGCAACAGGTGCAGGTGCTGTAGGTAACCGTGCCATTGGTACGGGAGCCATTGGAGGTATGTTGGTCGGTACCATATTGGGTATCATGGTTATACCGGTACTTTACATCATTTTCCAAACTCTTCAGGAAAAATTAGTGGGCATACCCGATCACGATTGGGGAGATGAAGAAGACGAAAAGCTTCCTTTGAACAACTAAAAAAACAACTATGAAATTCAAATCTTTAAAATATATCGTTCCCGTCGCCATGATGCTCTTGGTATTGTCTTCTTGCGGCGTGGTCAACAAAAGATACTCCACCCCTGATGTGGCGTTCTCCGAAAATTATAGGGACACTTTGGTTCAAGATTCCACTTCCATGGCCACCTTGCCATGGAAGGCGATGATATCGGACAGCATCTTACAAGGCTTGATCGAAGAGGGATTGCAAAACAACCTTGACCTAAGAACGGCCTTGGAAAACATAAACCAGGCCCAAGCCAGTTTGGTACAGGCCAAACTAGCCGTTCTTCCCAGTTTGGAAGGCAATGCCCAGGTAACACGATCCAAAACATCGGAAGCGGCCCTGAATTTTGGTGGCGTCAGTGGTATCAATTTAAATACCACCACCTACACGGGGCAACTGAGCAGCAGCTGGGAACTGGATGTGTGGGGAAAACTACGCAGTAACAAACGATCGGCCTTGGCATCCTTCCTAAAAACGGAAGCCGCAGCCAGAGCCGTAAAGACGCAGTTGATATCCGACATAGCGCAGGCCTATTACGATTTATTGGCCCTTGATGCGCAACTGGCCATCACCCAAGAAACATTGGAAAACAGGATCAAGGACCAAGAGGCCATGAAATTCCTAAAGGAATCGGGCGTGGTAGATGGTGCCGCCGTGGTACAGAGCGAAGCCAGTAGGTACGATATAGAGGCCTCTATAAAAGATATCGAAATCAGTATTTTACAGGAAGAAAATGCCCTTTCCATTTTATTGGGCAGAATTCCCGGTGCGATAGAAAGGTCTACCCTAGCCGAACAAAAGGCCTATGCCGATCTTAAGATCGGGCTACCGGCCTCGCTGCTGAGAAACCGCCCCGATATACAGGAAGCCGAAATGGCCTTTAGGGCCGCCTTTGAGGATGTGAACTTAGCCAAAACCTATTTTTACCCTTCATTGACCCTTACTGCAAATGGCGGACTCTCTTCTTTGAGCATAGATAACTTTTTTGACAATTCGGTGTTCTACAATCTGATAGGCGGATTAACACAGCCCATTTTTGCCAATGGTGAGAACAAGGCGCGGCTCAAAATCAACCAATCAGTACAACAACAGGCATTTTATGATTACAAATCGGCCTGGTTATCGGCCGGGGGAGAAATCTCCGATGCTCTCTTCCTTTATAAAAAAGCCAAGGAAAAACAGGAGTCGCGAGCGCATCAAATTGCTGCACTCGAAAAAGCCGTTGAGTTTACACAGGCACTTTTGGAATATTCCTCGACCACCAATTATACCGATGTGCTCACCGCACAAAACAGTTTATTGACCGCCCAATTGGACGGAGTGAGTGCCAAACAGCAAGAGCTGCAGGCCATCATTCAGTTATATAGGGCCTTGGGTGGCGGTCAGCAATAACAGAGATCCGGTATAGCGTAGTAAAACGATGGCACCAAAAGAACAAACTGTACTAAAACAGTTATTTTTATATGTCGGACCCGCCGTGCTCGGCCTGTTGGTAAATGCACTCTATAACATTGTAGACCGTATTTTCGTAGGGCAGTTCGTTGGGGCTGACGGCCTTTCGGCCGTGACCATGGTATTTCCTATTACGCTGTTGAAATTCGGGTTTGTACTGCTTTTTGGAAGCGGTGCCGGAGTGTTGATAGCAAAGTATTTGGGGGAATCGGACCCTGAAAAAGCGGAAATGGTACTGGGGAATATGATTGCGGGACTCTTGGTGACCATTGTTTTATTCACCGCGGCCGGACTTCTTTTTTACGAACCTTTGTTGGAACTCATGGGCGCTCGGGGCCAACTCCTCGACATGTCGGCGGAGTACCTGTTAGTGATCATACTCGGGTTTCCCCTATCGTTTTTTATCGCCCTCGAATTCACCTGTCGTGCCGAAGGAAATCCGCGCTTGCCCGCCATACTCACCTTGGTCTCGGCCCTGATCAATGTGTCACTGGACCTTGTTTTTATGAAAGGTTTTGACATGGGGGTCCGCGGGGCCGCCCTCGCCACCATTATCGCCCAAGGGGTAAATGCCCTGCTGTTACTGTGGTACTATGCTTCGGGAAAAAGCCGGATCGCCCTGAGCTGGAAAAACATCAAACTGCAAAAGAAAGTGCTCTTTCCCATCATGCTATTGGGGACGGCGCCCTTTATCATGGACTGCGCCACCAGCCTCCAGAACATGATCGCCAATAATTTGCTGCTTCAGGCAGGCGGACCACCGGCCGTGGCCGTAATGGGTATTATTTTTGGGGTCAATGTCTTTTTTATGATGACCGCCCTTGGTATCGGTGACGGCATACAGCCCCTGATCAGTTTTAACCTCGGCGCCAAAGACCACGACCGAAACCGAAAAACCCTGCGCTACACCCTTATTATTGTAGGTTCGGTGGGACTTTTAGGCGTGCTCTTTCTAGAGTTGTTGCCCAACCTGATCACTGGCATTTTTATAAACAACGACGAAAGTATCGAAAACATGGCCCAGGTCGCCCTGCGTATTTTTGCCCTGTCCATCCCCTTTTACATGGTACAGATCATTGCTACGCGCTATGTACAGGCCCTGCACGAAAAGAAAATCGCTATTTTTTTCGCCCTCCTCCGCCCTATTTTACTCTATGTTCCCATCGCCTATGGACTCAACGCCATGTTCGGACTCAATGGGGTTTGGAGTTCCTTTGCGGTGAGCGATAGTTTGGCTGCCCTGATTTCCTTTTTGATCATCAAAAAAACCCTCTACCCGACACCCAATACCGGACGAATCTAAAGCGTACTTTTTCCCGACTTGTGCAACAACAGGCACATCACCAATAAGCCACCTGTGATGAGCATAGCAGTACCGCCATGTTCGCCCCCTGGGTTGCAAAAAAAGTAATTGAACCTTTTTGCCCTTGGATTACATGAATAATATGGACTTCCAAGGAAGATGCTCCTTCCATAAGCAAGAAGTTCATCAAGAATATCGATACCTAAGAAGCCTAAAAGTTCTTGGTGAAAAGGGTAATGTGGATATAAAAGTATATTTTAACCTTCGCTAGCGCTAATATCAAGGCATTTAAACAGATACGTATGTTCAAATTTTTTAGGCGAATACGGCAAAATTTACTTTCGGAAGGCAAAACCGCAAAGTATTTTAAATATGCCATCGGTGAAATTGTTTTGGTGGTAATCGGAATCTTGATCGCCCTGCAAATAGATAATTTAAATAACGGGATACAACAACGAAAAATAGAACAAGCCTATTTATTGTCCCTACAAGCGGAATTCAATACGAACCTGGATAAATTGAACCGCTCTATCGAAAATAATCAAAATTATATACAGGCTGTTGAACATATGCTGGCTTTCTTTGATACCAATGTTCGGGATACTATAGGTGAAGGGGTACTATCAGAGGCGATATATTCGGTTTTTAGTGGGTCACCTGTTTACAAGCCTTCAATGGGAGTTGTTACCGATATCATCAGTTCCGGCAACCTTAATGTGATCCAAAATGAAACCTTAAGGCAAAAAATCGCATCGTTTGAAAGCAACTTGGATTTTTTAAAAGACCAAGAATACGCAATAGGGGAAAGGCATGACATAATGCAAACGCATTTAAATAAAACTGGAAGTGTTCGAAAGGTATTGCTCTATAAAGGAATGAAATTAGAACACCAATCGATTTCGGATAAGCTGAGCAATACGGAAATTTTCAATTCCATCGAATTTGAAAACATGCTTTTAGATTACTATTTAACCATACGGGCAACAAATGGACCTCGTTTTTTTAGCGGGATAAAAGAGCAAATAGAACAGATATTGACCGAGCTTGATTCGGAAATAAAAAAATAACATAAGTGGAACACAGCTAGATTCCCCCCGCTGGCGCGAGCGTCACTTTTGTGCAATTCCCCTCTTCGTCAGGCTCAGTGCAAGGCTTCGAAGGGCGGGGGATGTAGCTGTAATACCAACGAAAGCCCCTCTCCTACCCAAAACAAGTCCCACTCATTTTAAGCGGATTGGGCTTTCATAGAGAAATCGACTTTTTAAAAATCACCCCCTCCTTTCTATACACCAACACGTAAACCATTTTATTTTCCAAAGCGTAGTATTCAGGGGTACTTTGCAATGACCATTCGTCCTTTCTTATTCGTATCAATTGATTTGGCCATTCCTCAAAGCTTTCGGAAGGACCCACTTTCTTTAAGCCTTTTAACCATTTATCGATATCTTCCGGGTTCAGCTTTATCACGTATTTGTAATCCCTGTATTCCGGTAAATAGAAGGTATTTATATGAAAGGTAAATCCTTTTGAATTGTGCAATAAAAACTCTGCATTTTCGAAATCACTATGTACTTCAATTTCTTTTTTAAGGGTAGCTACCCGCTCCGCTTTGGTTCCATAATTTAGACTATATAGTTCTTTCTTTATTTCTCCATTGGAACAACTGCATAGCGTAATAAAACACAAGGAAAAAGTGAAAAATAGTTTGTTCATTCCATTCGCATATTTCTTGTGTAAATTTAGCGAAATTGATGCGCCGTATAGATTATAAACAGGTGTTCGCAAAAAAATAACCCCACTGTCATGCTCATGCAAAATCATCCCTAAAAGGTATCCGTAGACTATTTTGCCATTGTGCTAGCGCCCCCATAGCTTACGCTATGGAATCCGCAATGGAGCAATTTGTCCTTTGAAATCCCTAACCGTGTCCAAAAGTTTACAAAACCACCGTTAAGGTTACCATAAATAAATTTAAGCGAGCCCTATTCTGTTTGGAAGTGTTATTTTTACCGACCAACCTAATTGCGAACCAACCCATTTTTTTAATGCTTCCCAATAAGAATATCGACAAAAATCTTTTTATCATATTGTTTCTAAATTCAATACATCCCTTAAGTCCAGGTCTTAGGAGTTTTCTAATGGACCATACTAAGAGCTGCTCCTTTGAAAAAAAGGAACTCATTAATAAGGCTGGAGATGTTTGTAAACGACTCTACCTTATTAAAAAAGGCATTGTCCGTGGATATTTTTTAAGTAATGGGATGGAAATAACCACCTGGTTGGACTCTGAAAACGAAGTGTTTACTTCCATCACCGGTTTTTTTAGAAATGAGGCGAGCGAAGAAAACATACAAAGTCTGGAAAATACCTATTGTGATTACTTGGAATATGAAGATTACAAATATTGTTTAGAGCATTTTTCAGAAATGCGCCTTATAAACCGGATGCTACTTGAGGAGTATTATGTCTTAGCCGAACGTCGGGTTTATCTGGCTAGGATACCCAACGCACGTAAACGACTGGATTATTTTACAGATAACAATACACCCCAGCTTGTGGAACGTATCCCCAAAAAATATCTGGCCTCCTTTTTGTCCATGAGACCAGAAACCCTATCTCGATTAATGAATGAAAAGCGGCAAGGTCAGTAGCTTTCTTATACCAGTAAATCCACGGAAATAGTTAAAAACGCCAGTAAGCGTTCGGGGCTTAATCAGGCCGGGGGACCAAACCAAAGCCCAAATATCACCTTAAGTTCTATTGGGCAGAAAAAGTTAGTAACCCATGTACTTTAATGTCACAATTTTTAAAGGGTACAAAAGCGTTGGTATACTACGTCAATATTTTTGTGGTGATCATCATTTCTTACAATTGGAACTTTTGAAGGTATCGCCCAGCTTGAAGAACTACAAAGTAGTTGAAATAAAGTAACCCTTCATTTAAAATTAAACGAAGGGTTACAGGACACTAATTCATACTATGATTACAAACTTTCCATCATCAACTGAAAGAAATTGAGTAAATCATGCATCTATTATCAATTTTGATCGGCTGGTGTCAGGTTTGGATTCGCATCAATCTCTGCTTGTGGAATTTTAAATATCCAATCATCATTTACTGATGGACGTTCCACTTGGAAAGCCTCTTGGTACAATATTTCTGATGCTCCGGAACCACCATCTGCTGCATGGTCGATTCCCTCATCCCACCTAATTTTATCCGTGTAGCCAAAACCTTCACCCCATAGTTCCAAACGACGTTGGAACTTGATATGCTCCATCATAGATTCCTTGGTGTTGTAAATTGTTACATCATAAGCGCTATCACGCTCCTCGCCCAAAGGTCTCAAAGCTTCCTGTGCACCGGGAATGTCGTTCATCATGGCTCTGGCCTCTGCCTCTATAAGGTACATTTCCGAAGAACGCATGTAAATGATATCGTCCGGATCAATAGAGTTTGGATTGGCGTTCTTCAACTTAAAGTGCATATAGGGATGCAGATTATATGCATTGGTTATACCGTAAGTTGCATTGATTTCTGCCCTTCTGGCGTTGTATCCTTCCAAATCATTTTCATAATTTGGGTCTCTTGGTAAACCGGTATTTGGATCAAGTCCCCCCTGATTGTTTGCGGCTGAACTATTGGTATTCGGTGCATCAATAATGAAAACATCCTTCCTATAATCCGTGTCAGGAATGGCATCAACCAATCTTCGATCCGCAATCTTTGGATTATTTCTGATCTGACTACCGTTAAAGGTATTACTTGCCAAATAGAAATATGAACGGAAAAATGCGGTCTCCGAGTCTATTACATGGCTGCCCCAAATAACTTCTGAAAGATTATTTGAATTAAAACCGGACTTCCATTCTTCCTCGTTCATTAAAGGATAGTTTTGACGAGCCTTTACAGCTGCTTCGGCCGCCGTTTCCCAATCCCCTTTGGATAAGGCAGTGCGAGCCAATAGACCATAAGCAACATCTATGTTCAATTGGGATTTGGTCTCTGGTCCTCCACTTGGTCTTCCTGTTCCTTTTTCGAAAGCAGCTATGGCATTAGCTAGGTCAGACTCAATCTGATCATAGACTTCCTGCACGGTGGACCTAGGCTCACTAGTGAACGGTGATTCCGAAGAAAACAACAGTGGTACACCTGGATCTGTTTCCGGGTTTCCAATCAAGTATCCCTTGGCATAATGCTGTACCAATGAAAGATAGGCATAGGCTCTATATGTATAGGCCTGTCCCAAAATTTCATTCAGCTCTGGTGATTCTACCATTGTTCCATCCGTACCCTTATTGATAAGCAAGTTGGCACCCAATATAATATTATATCGGTGGTACCATAGTAGCTCACATGTCAATGATGTTGGATCAGTGTGTGAGTTCCATTGCATTTCGGTTCTCCATCCCAAATTGTTGGCGTTCGCCGAATGGATAAGGCCTCCTGAAAGGTTATCTCCAAGGGGCACCCAATAATGGTTGTTGGCCCTAGAGGAGTCACCACCAGGCAATATGGTCTGCGATTGGGAATATAGGCCACGGTGCAGTCCATTAAGTATCAGTTGCATGTTTTCTTCGTTGGCAAGCGCATCCGCTGCAGAAATCGCATCAGTAGGCGTTGTTTCGAGAAAATCCTCGTCGCAAGAAGTTATGGTAGTCCCTAGGAATACCAATAACAATATATTTATTTTTCTTAACATAATTCTATTTTTTTAAAAAGTCACGTTCAACCCTAAAGAAATGATTCTTGCAGGATTAAAGTCATTTCCAGCACCAGTTCCAGCTAAGTTAAACTGAGGGTTCAATCCTTTTCTCTCGCTTTTGGTGTAAAGGTTTTCACCTGATATGGATACTCTAAGGTTATCCAGACCAAGTTGATTTGCAATCTTATCATCAAATGTATACCCCAGGTTCACGTTTTTAAGTGCCCAAAACGAAGCATCGGTCAAGAAACGATCAGACTGTGTTCTGACCAAATTTGGGTTACCTGCCTCCAATCGGGGTACATCTGTGATGTCTCCCGGTTGTCTCCAAGCTTTTAAAATATCTGGGTGATATGAGCTTCCAAAATTACCACTGTGCATCATTGCTGAATATGCATTGTCCAATACAGATCCACCGATACCATAATTGATCAAAAAGTCAAAAGAAAAACCTTTATAGCTAATGCTGTTGGCAATGGAACCCAATAGATCTGGGATGGAACTGTCACCTGTATAGGCGCGTTCTGTCTCTTGCCAATCATTGGTTGTGGCTATCTCTCCATTGCTATCCAATACGGGCACACTGTTGCCATCATCATCCAGCTCATACATAAGGAACAATTGATCTCCTGTTTGTGGATCGACTCCAGCGGTCCTCAACAGGTAGAAATCAAATCGTGAATGACCTTCCGCCCAACGTTTGGATCCATTAATAAACGGATCGGGCAAACTAGTGATCTCATTTTTAAATGTAGAGGCTTGCAGAGTAACATTCCATTTAAAGTCATCAGTATCGAACAGATTCGCTGTCAATGCAATCTCCCAACCGGAGTTGTACATATCACCAAGGTTTACCGGTACTTCATTCAAACCATTACTTGGCGCAATGGGCAAGTTGTACAATAGATCGGAAGAATTTTTCTTGTAGTATTCCACAGAACCATCCAAGAAATTATTGAACAGTGTAAACTCCAAGGCAACATCAAAGTTTTCAATGGTCTCCCATTGTAGGTCAGCATTACCAATATCTGTGAAAATGATCGCAGGGTTAGCTGCATTGGATGTAATGGAGAACCTTGCTTGGGAAAGGAAGAAATCCAAAAGATCATCATTTCCTACTTCACCATATGAAGCTCTCAATTTCAATTGGTTGATTACGTTGGAGTCTTCCAGAAAACTTTCTTGATCGATTCTCCATGAACCTCCTACAGAGTAAAATGTACCCCATCTGGTGTCCGCATCGAATACAGATGAACCATCACGTCGAATTGAACCACTGATATAGTACTTGTTATCGTAATTGTAATTCACTCTTGAGAAATACCCCTCAATACTCTTCCTTGTGGAGGCTCCTTCCAAGTCTACAATATTCGAGAAGTTATCAAACTCATAGATTCCATTGGCTGCCTGGATGGTTTTCATACCACCGTTGAACGTAAAGGTCCTATCAAAGCTCTCGTGTCCAGCCGTAATATCCAAATTATGGTCACCAAAGCTTTTTTTATAGCTCACAATTTGGTTAAAGTTCTCTACTTGCCTTCTGGATCTTTCCTCACTATACCTTCCATCGGGCTGGGCATCACCGATCACGGCATTTTCGTATTCTTTTTCAAGCCCTTCGTTGATATCCCTACCATAGTTCACTCTCACACTTAGGCCATCAAGAATTTCCTGTTCGGCAAAAAATCTGAAACCATAGGTATTGTCCTTATCGCGCTCATCATTGAGCAAAAGTTCTTGAAGTGCATGACGTCCTTGGTAAATAGGTCTTGAACCAATATTATACTCAGGAAAACCCTCCCCACTGTCAAAAACGGGATCTCCAAAAATATCGGTCACGATATTTCCTTGAAGGTCATTTACATATACTGGATACACAGAACCAATATTTTTAGCAAAACCAAAAGGGTTTACTATACTGCTCGTCCCAGCAGAACTAGGAGCCACAGCCTCTGTAATGGCAATGTTGGCACTACCTCCAATGGTCAATTTATCGTTAACATCGAATTCCGCGTTAAGTCGCGTTGTTAAACGATCAAATTTTGAGGTCACCACAAAACTCTCCTCGTCCAAGTACGAAGCGGAGAAAAATAATTTATGATCTTCGCCTCCCCCTGACACGTTTATGTTGTAGTTCTGACGCACCCCTGTTCTTGACATCACATCGTACCAATCAAGGCTTTTATAGATAACATTCGCATTGGGGTTCAACTTGCCGTCCGTACCTACAATTTGGTCATTGGGCACATCAAAAGGGTTATAGCCCAAACTATTGTAAATGTTTGCAGAAGCAAAGGCAGGATCTCCACCACCCGCACTTGAATTTTTCAAGGCTTCCCACATGGTTTCATAATACTCGCCAGGCGTAAGTTCCGGATAAAATGGGATTGCAGTGGATACAAGTCCGTATTGCATGGAAGCATTTACCTGTATTCCTCCTTTTCTTCCACTTTTGGTAGTAATGATCACAACCCCATTGGCTGCCCGGGAACCATACAATGAGGTGGATGCGGCATCCTTTAAAATTGTAAATGATTCAATATCCTCTTGGTTGATTGTATTCAGTGAACCTTCATATTGGACACCGTCTACGATGAACAAGGGATCGGTGTCCCCGTTCAATGTTCCCACACCACGGATAACAATTCCAGGTGACGAACCAGGACCTGTAGGCGATGTAAACTGTACACCTGTGGCACGTCCTTCAATGGCCGTTATTGGAGAAGTTACATTCCTAATGCTCAGATCCTCGGCTCCAACGATACTGGCGGAACCCGTAAAGGCCTCTTTGGTACTGGTACCGTAGGCCGTGACGATTACCTCTTCGAGCGCCTGTGCATCTTCTTCCATCTGCACATTGATGGTGTTGGATGATCCAACAGTTCTCTCAACGGTTTTCTGTCCTATGTAACTATAACGGAGGACATTTCCCGTACTGACAGCAATACTATAATTACCGTCAAAGTCTGTCTGCGTTCCCCTAGTCGTACCAACTATAACGATTGAAACACCAGGTAATGGCATGCCGGATTGGTCGGTCACCTGACCCGACACGGTTTTGTCTTGTGCCTGCACCCCTAAACAAAGTAACAGGGATACAATCGACACATAGCATCGAATTTTTAAATTCATAGTTCTAGTTTTTGTTAGCATTCATTTTGAATTAGTCTAATTGAAATGAAAGGATAAATATATTTTTTTTGTAGGAAATCCAAAAATTGGACTACACCTTGAAACTTCTACTATATAAGGAATAAACGTGTATTATGGAACTGTATAAATTTCTATTACAAGGGAATTAGACTACTTTTATATTCGGTAATATTTCCATTTCCGACAAACGGTTCACAACCTTTAAATAATTTAAGCTGACACCTCTGATAGAAGAAATATTATTGTGACATGACAGCCTACAATGCCATTGGCTAATAAGAATCGACCACTAGCCATCACGATGATCCATCCCCAAAATCTTATGACTTCAATAATTAACCAAGTGTTCCCTTCATGGCCTTTCGGAAGAATTGGAAAGCATTTCTTTGAATGTTAAACAAGGATTAAAAGACATCTTTATCCTTTTTATGATTAAAATCATATTTTTGATATAAAGCCCTGTATACATTTGAAACAAATTTTAAACATTCACCACATGAAAACAATATTGAAAGGAATGGCCCTACTCTTTGCCTTGACCATGATAAGCTGCGGAGGCAAGAAAGAAGAAAAAAAGGAGGATGGGTTCAGCGTGCAACGTAAAAAGGCCCCCACGGAACAAGCCGTGGAAACCAAAGCCGCCAACGATGTAAAAGCTTCTGAACGTGTTGATATGAGCACGAAAGGAGTTGGCCCAATAAAATCGGTGGAATTGGCACCGGAAATTGACCAAGCCATGGCGGCAACAGGAAAAGAAGTCTATGACCAAATGTGTTTGGCATGCCATAGGATAGGTAAAAAATTCATAGGACCTCCTCCAAACGGAGTATTGGAAAGAAGGACCCCGGAATGGGTAATGAACATGATTCTTAACCCACAGGAAATGGTACAACAAGATCCCTTGGCAAAAGACCTACTCCAAGAATTCAACGGATCTCCCATGTCCAACCAAGGGCTGACAGAAGATCAGGCCAGGGCCATTCTCGAATATTTCAGAACCCTAGAATAAATCCTATGAAATCAACCATTAAATCATGCATGATGGGGTTATTCCTGCTGTCCTCACTTAGTGGCTGTAAGGATAGAACCCAAACCAAAACCACGGTATCCGATCCAAATGCATCCGAGGCTATCTCGGAAAGCAATAAGGGACAAGCCTTTATAGAGGATGATGAATCCACACCCAATGTGCTACAAATAGCTCTAAAATCACCTGAACACAGTACATTGGTTACAGCGGTACAGGCAGCAGCATTAGAGAATTCGTTGGTCAATGCAGGACCATTAATGGTTTTCGCCCCGACCAATGAAGCCTTCGATGTATTGCCCGAAGGAACCGTGCAAGACCTGTTGAAACCCGAGAACAAGGATGCCCTGGCAAACATCCTCAAGTATCATGTAACCCCTGGAAATTATTCGAAAGATTTTTTAAAAAAATTCAAAAAGCTGGGCCAGGCAAATAATCAGAACGTTCCAGTCGAAACCAAGGGAGATGACGTATTTGTCGGTGGCGCCAAGATAATTGCCAGCATACCCGCAGGAAATGGAATCGTCCATGTAGTGGACAAGGTCATACTCCCCCCTACTCAATAAACAATACAAAAACAAAAATAAATTCCAACACAATGAAAACTTATCACCAGTTAATAATGACCATGGGAGCAGCATTGATGCTGGCTTCCTGTGGCCAACAGAACCAAAATTCGAACGGGGCCCTGTCATCCAGTGCTGCCGAAAAAGTATATATAGCCCCAGGGGAGCAAGATGAATTTTACGCATTTTTGTCTGGAGGATACAGCGGTAACCTAACTGTTTATGGATTGCCCTCGGGCCGAATGTTCAAAGAGATTCCAGTGTTCTCCCAATTTCCAACATCTGGATATGGGTATTCCGAGGAAACTGTGCCCATGTTGAACACTTCACACGGATTTGTACCATGGGACGATGCACACCATCCAGATATTTCACAGACCAATGGCGAGTTGGATGGACGTTGGATTTTTATCAATGGAAACAATACCCCACGTATCGCCCGCATTGACCTAAGTACCTTTGAGACCGCAGAGATTATCGAGGTTCCCAATAGTGCAGGTAACCACAGCTCATCCTTTATTACGGAAAACACAGAATACGTTGTTGCCGGAACCCGTTTTTCAGTCCCTGTGCCACAACGAGACATATCCATTAGTGAGTATAAGGGCAATTTTAAGGGAGCATTGACTTTTATCAGTGTAGCCCCAGAAGATGGTGCCATGGACATCAAGTTCCAATTGTTGATGCCCGGGTTCAACTATGACCTATCCCACCCAGGCAGGGGAAAATCCCATGGATGGTTCTTCTTCACCACCTATAACACGGAAGAGGCCAACTCTCTTTTGGAGGTGAATGCCTCACAAAATGACAAAGATTTCATTGCGGCCATCAACTGGAAAAAAATAGAGGAATATGTAAACAATGGTGGTGGAACCAAAATGCCCGCCAACTATGCACATAACGTATATGATGAACATTCACATACCGGCACTTCTACCATAAAAAAAGAAGTTCTCACCGTAGACCCGACCGAAGTACCGGGAGCGGTTTACTTTTTGCCCACTCCAAAATCTCCCCACGGTTGTGATGTTGACCCTTCAGGTCAATATATTATAGGAAATGGAAAATTATCGGCTGATTTGACCGTGCACTCCTTTGACAAAATGATCGCTGCCATTGAAGGTGAGAAATTTGACGGTGAAGCTTATGGCATCCCTATCCTAAAGTTCGAGGATGTACTGGCCGGACAGGTAAAAAGTGGTGGGCTCGGCCCATTGCATACCGAGTTTGATGGTCAAGGAAATGCCTACACCACTTTCTTCATTTCTTCTGAAGTGGTAAAATGGAAATTGGGCACTTGGGAGGTAATCGACAGAAAACCCACCTATTATTCCGTGGGACACTTGATGATTCCAGGGGGCAACTCTAGAAAACCATATGGAAAATACGTAGTGGCCATGAACAAAATCACCAAAGATCGCTATTTGCCCACGGGACCTGAAATGGAACACTCGGCACAGCTATACGATATATCAGGGGATAAAATGGAATTGATCTATGACTTCCCAACACATGGAGAGCCCCACTATGCTGCAGGATGTCCCGCAGAATTGTTGGCGCCAAAATCACAAAAGATCTACAGATTGGACGAGAACAAACACCCCTACGCCGTCACATCGGTTGATGGTGCGAAAGTAGTTCGTGATGGCAACGAGGTCCATGTATATATGTCCACCATCCGTAGTCATTTTACCCCGGATAATATTGAGGGAATCAAGGTGGGTGATAAAGTATATTTCCATATTACCAACCACGAACAGGATTTTGATGTGCCCCACGGCTTTGCCATATTGGGACAGAACTCATCTGAGCTTTTGGTGATGCCCGGACAGACCAAGACATCTGTTTGGGAACCCAAGCAGGTTGGGGTATGGCCTTTCTACTGTACAGATTTCTGTTCGGCCTTGCACCAAGAAATGCAAGGTTATGTCAGGGTTTCCCCAGCCAATTCAGACACAGAGCTCAAATGGTCGCTTGGTGAATAATTTGGATTGACCTTCCACTGAATAAAGCGGGCCGTGTCCATGACCTGCCCGCTTTATTTACAAATTGAGAAACAACCATCGACCAAAAAACCGCTCCAGTTTGTAACATTTAAATCTAGAAAAATGAAAAAGGCTAGTTTATTAATGATTGTTGGCCCGCTCTTTTTATTGGGGTTATACGTTTTCCCGCTCTGGAACATCATGTTAGGTGCTCCCCAGTACCCAGATCCATTAGGGCTGAACATTCATATCAGTGGCCTAAAAGGGGTAAGTGAATTTGATATCCAGAACATTGATGGCCTTAACCACTATATTGGAATGCACACGCTCCCCAAGCCAGAGGACATGTGGGAGTTCAGTACCTTTCCCATTGTTGTCGGCAGCATGGTGGTCTTGGGTGTATTGATTGGATTATTGGGATATTTTAAAAAGTTGAGCTACAAGTGGTTTATTGGTTGGTTTGTACTAATGTCCATCATGGGTATATTGGGCATGTACGATTTCAATGAATGGTTGGTCGATTATGGTACCAATCTGGACCCCAACGCTATCATGAAGTTGACCAACCCTGATGGATCACCAATGACCTATAAACCCCCATTGTTGGGGCATGTAAAGATGCTCAATTTTGACGTCACTTCAATGCCGGCCACTGGAGGGTGGCTCATGTTCGTTGGCATGATGCTTACCTTGATCGCAGGATATTTGGGGTGGAAAAACACTAAAAAACTGTAAAATATTGATTATGAAACCATCCATTATCCTCTTGTTTGCAATCTTTGGTTGTATCACCGGTTGCTCCGTAGGCCCAAAACCCATTGATTATGGCCATGTGGGCTGTCATTATTGTAGTATGACCATTGTAGACCAACAGCATGCAGCTCAATTGGTTACCTCTAAAGGCAAAGTCTTCAATTTTGATGCGGTGGAATGCATGATGAACCATTTAAAAGATGAAGATGAATCCACAATTGCCCTTTTCTTGGTGAACGATTTTGATCAACCCGGAGAATTGGTGGATGCCACCAAGGCCACCTATTTGATCAGTGAGAACATTCCCAGTCCCATGGGCGCTTTTCTCAGTGCATTTGCCGATGGACAAGCCGCCCAACACACCTTGGAGGTCAATGGCGGGGAACTCCAATCCTGGGCAGAATTAAAACAACTATATGAATAACGACCTTAAAGTTCAAACCTATGTATATGATCGATATTGACAATACCATTGCCCAACAACCTTTTGATGACCTACAAATCGAGCAACTGGTGAAAAACCCAAACTTGGAAATCCTGAGCATCAGTTTAGCCAAAAATGCGGTCTTTCCAGAACACACATCCCCTAAAGATGCCCATTTGATCGTATTGGAAGGCTCCATCGATTTTCATATCGAAAACCAAACCGTCAATTTAACGGCACAACAACATTTTGGTTTTTCAAAAGAAGTGGAACATTGGGTAAAAGCCAATAAGGATGCTAAGTTTTTGATTATAAGATAAAATATATAGTTTCTTTTAAAGATGCCGAAAAGCACCTCAATCACAAAAATCCCATGATATTGAACAGTCCACATCACAAATTCATCCTATGGCTGGTACTTTTTATGTTTGGACCATTTGTTTGGGCAAAGACCTATACCATTTGTCAGGCCTGTGAACATAGTTCCGTCAAAGAAACCATTCAACTTGCTGATGCCCACGATACCTTATTGGTTCAAAAGGGTACTTACAGAGAGTTCGAGATATTGGTCGATAGACCTTTGGTCATCAAGGGTATCGGCTACCCCATTGTCGATGGAGAAAAAAAAGGGGAAATCTTTAGGATTCAATCGGACAATGTGACCCTGGACGGACTTTTCGTCATCAATGTTGGAGTCAGTTACACCAAGGACAATGCGGCCATACGGGTTATCCGAAGCAAAAATTTCATTATCCAAAATATGGTCCTGGAGCAATTGTTTTTCGGTATCTATTTGGAAAAATCTTCCCATGGCAAAGTGTATCACAATAGGATTATCGGGGAGGCCATGGATGAATATAATTCCGGCAATGGCATCCAATTATGGTATTCTTCGGATATCGAGGTAGCAAAGAATCACGTACAAGGCACCCGGGACGGTATTTATTTGGAGTTTTCGGACCAGATTACGATTACAGATAATGTCAGTCGGGACAATCTTAGGTACGGCCTACATTTCATGTTTTCCAATCATGATGTTTACACCAACAATGTCTTTGAGAACAATGGTGCCGGGGTCGCAGTGATGTTCTCTAAGTTCATTACCATGAAAAACAATACGTTCAGAAAAAATTGGGGGACCGCAGCCTACGGAATGTTGTTAAAGGAAATCAATGATGCTGAAATCATCGGGAACACGTTTGAGGAAAACACCATCGGCATCAATATCGAGGGATCCAACCGAATCAAGTATATCGATAACGATTTTATCGGTAATGGTTGGGCCATCCGCGTAATTGGGGCTTGCTATACCAACAGTTTCAAGGGCAATAATTTCTTGTACAATTCCTTCGACATCTCTTATAACAGCAAATTGAACGACAATGTGTTTGAAGGTAATTTTTGGAGCAGCTATACAGGTTATGACCTGGACAAGGATGGGATCGGCGATGTTCCCTATCGTCCCGTAAAGTTGTTTTCCTATGTTGTGAACCGTACCCCGGAAACCATTATCCTATTACGGAGCCTGTTCATGGATATCATTGATTTCTCTGAACGGGTCTCTCCGGTGTTCACACCCGATGACTTAAAAGATGCCCAACCTTTAATGAAAATACGGCCATGATCATTGAAATACACAATCTCCATAAAAAATTTGGAAAAAACGAAGTTTTAAAGGGAGTGGACCTGAGCATTGACGAGGGACGTATTTATGCCATCCTCGGCCCCAACGGTTCTGGGAAGACCACTTTGATCAAGAGTATCCTCGGCATGGTAATCCCTGATAAAGGGAATATATCGGTGCTGGACAAATCCATCAAAAAGGAGTGGAAATATCGCAAAAAAATTGACTATCTACCCCAGATTGCCAATTTCCCCCCGAACATAAAGGTCAAGGAATTGATACACATGATCAAAGACCTGAGAAACAGTCCTAGTGCCGAGAAAGAACTGATTCAACTATTTGGCCTGGAACCCTTCTTGAACAAAAAACTGTCCACATTGTCCGGGGGCACCAAGCAAAAAGTAAACATTGTCCTGACCTTTATGTTCGATAGCCCCTTGATCATACTTGATGAACCAACAACGGGCTTGGACCCCAAGGCATTGATTCGTTTAAAAGAATTGATCCAAAAGGAAAAAGCCCAAGGCAAGACCATTTTGATCACAACGCACATCATGCAATTTGTGGAAGAAATGGCCGATGAGATCCTGTACCTTTTGGAAGGGGAAATCTATTTTAAGGGGAGCATCAAAAAACTAATGGAACAGACCGGACAAACCAATTTTGAACACGCCATTGCGGCCATAACCACTTCGGACAGCCATGCTTAAAATATTGAAATACAGTTTTTACGACCTTATACGAAGCCGTTGGAGCTACGTTTATTTCCTATTTTATCTTGCCCTTGGGTTTGTTTTGTTGTTCCTGAACAACGATGTATCCAAGGCCGTTATCACCTTAATGAACGTGATTATTGTACTGATTCCTTTGATAGGAACCATTTTCGGGGTGATGTACTTTTACAATTCCCGTGAATTTACCGAACTTTTATTGGCGCAGCCCATCAAAAGGAGTTCCATTTTTATGGGGCAATATTTTGGTGTTGCCGGCTCGCTGACCCTTAGTTTGGTGCTTGGTCTCGGCATCCCGTTTTTGTTGTACGGTCTGCTACGGAGCAATGCGATTTTTGATTTCTCCCTCTTGCTGGTCACAGGGGCCTTCCTCACCTTTATATTTGTGGGCCTATCCTTTGTAATCGCCATATCCAATGAAAACAAGATCAAGGGGTTTGGCTATGCTGTGTTGCTATGGCTTTTCTTGGCCGTGGTCTATGATGGATTGTTTCTGATGTCGCTAATTGTGTTCGAAGAATACCCACTGGACACCTTTTCCCTAGTGGCCACTATGCTCAACCCCATAGATCTTTCACGTATTCTGATACTGCTCAAATTGGATATTTCTGCACTTTTGGGATATACAGGTGCTATTTTTAGAGAGTTTTTTGGCACCGATCTTGGCTTCTTGGTCTCCATGGCCATATTGTTTCTTTGGACGTTGTTTCCCATACTGAGTTTGGGCTACAAAGCAAAAAGAAAGGATTTCTAATATGGGGACATGGGATAATTCTTGCAAACAATACCGCATGAAAGAAAACCTATACCACAAACACATCCGGATTGCCGTAATCTATTTTGGTATTGCCGCAGCGTTGGGCATACTGCTCCGCTCCTACTCTATTTTCTCCTTTGAATTCAATTATAGGTATATGGTACATGCCCATTCTCATATTGCACTATTGGGTTGGGTGTATGTGGCCCTGACCACATTGCTCCATTTATGCTTTGTGGACAAGGACACCGCCAGTAGAAACTATAAAAGAATATTTTTGGGAACCCAGATTACCCTGATAGGTATGTTGCTTACTTTTCCATTTCAGGGATATGCACTGTTTTCCATTATTTTTTCCACCCTTTTCCTGATCGTATCCTATACCTACACCTATCATTTCTGGAAAAATATTGATCCAAAACACAAACATCTTAAGAGTGTACAATGTGCAAAAGCGGCACTGATCTATATGGTAATTTCCAGCATAGGGCCTTGGGCCTTGGGAGCAATCATGAGTACCTTGGGCGCCCAATCCATTTGGTATCGATTGTCGATTTATTTTTACCTGCACTTTCAGTACAATGGCTGGATGATACTAGCCTTGGTTGGGTTATTTATGTATGCCTTGGAACAGCATGGATGGAAGGTTCCCCAAAAAATTTTCACACATTTTTTTTGGACACTGAACACTGGGGTGGTACTTACTTTTTTTCTATCCACCCTATGGACAAAGCCAGGGCTGTGGCTTTATATATTGGGAGGTTTTGGGGCCATATCACAGCTTTATGCATTTGTGTTCCTATGGACCATGATCAAAAAAAAGGGTATAAAACTTTCACTTTCCAAAGTACAGCACCTACTTTTTAGATCGGTGATAATCTTGGGTACAATAAAAATAATGTTGCAACTATTGACGGCGCTTCCCTATTTTGCAAGCATGGCGAACACCTATCTTGACCTCACCATTGGTTATTTGCATCTGACTTTTTTGGGAGTCATCAGTTTAGGGTTGTTCCTTTCAGTGGATTATTTTCGATTGTTCAGCATATCAAAAAACGCTCTTCTATGGTACCTTTCGGGGTTTGTGCTCACAGAAACCCTCATATTTTATAAAGGTTGTGCAACTTGGCAGCAATGGACCCTGTTTAACGAATATCTATCCGTTTTGGCCATTTGCTCACTGATGATTCTTTTGGGCTTGATGGGTATGACCATTCAAAACTACCGTAAATAACTATATTTGCATTCTTCAATTATTATTTTTCTAAATAAAAACAATAAAAGACATTTTTGTCCGATTTAAATTTTATCTTATCTTTGTACTAATTCATAATCCCCTATGATGTTTTCAAAAGCTTGTGAGTATGGTATTCGGGCAGCGGTCTATATTGCACTGCAATCCTTGGAAGGACGACGCGTCAGTGTTACGGAAATAGCAGAAGAGATAGATTCCCCAGTGGCCTTCACGGCAAAAATACTACAGCAACTTACCCGAAACAACATTGTGAATTCCGTAAAAGGGCCAACGGGCGGATTTGAGATTGAAAGAGAGGATATGGACTCTGTAAAGCTGAATATGATCGTCAAAGCAATAGACGGAGACCAAATTTACATGGGATGTGGTCTAGGACTCAAAGAATGCAATGCTAGTAAACCTTGCCCCTTGCACGATAAATTTGTTGATATCCGAAGTAATCTTAGAAAAATGTTGCAAAATACCAGTTTATACGAACTTGCCACGGGCTTGGAAGTGGGCTTGACCTATTTGAAACGATAAAAAAAATTTTTAACCTAATAAAAGACATTTTTATCCGAAATATGAAACGTAACACAAAAACAAAACAATTACTATGAACAATATAGTTGACAAAACAATTGGGCAAATGGTAACCGAAGATTACCGGACTGCCCAGGTCTTTAAAGAACACAAAATAGACTTCTGCTGTAAAGGAAACCGGACCATCTCCGAGGTGGTAGCAAAAAAGGGCTTGGACCTTCAAACCTTGTTACAAAAACTTGATGAGGCAAAACAAAGTAATCAAGGAGATCTACCGGATTTTAAAACATGGTCCCTAGATCTACTGATAGACTATATCGAAAAAAAACATCACCGGTACGTGGAACAACAAATCCCGATCCTAAAACAATACTTGACCAAACTTTGCAGGGTACATGGGGAACGTCATCCCGAACTGCATGACATTTTCAATCATTTCAACATCTCTTCGGGAGAATTGGCCATGCACATGAAAAAGGAAGAACTGGTCCTATTTCCCTGGATCCGTAAAATGGTCAACACTTCGCTAAATGAAAATCATCTGGAGCGACCCCATTTTGGTCCTGTACGTAACCCTATTCAAATGATGATGGAAGAGCATGACAACGAAGGGGAACGATTCCGCAAGATTGCCGAACTGAGCAATGATTACACGCCCCCTGCCGATGCCTGCAACACCTATAGGGTCGCATTCTCCCTATTGCAGGAATTTGAGGAAGATCTCCATCGCCACATCCATTTGGAGAACAACATCTTGTTTCCGAAGGCAGAGCTATTGGAAAATGAACTGTTCAACGATTGATCTATATATGGGACACACTCCTATAAAACGACATAGCGCCCTCCAAGGAGTAAGCCGTGAACACCATCACGGCCTACTCCTTTGTTGGAAAATTAGAACAGGTCTGTCAAAAAATATTCCACCGGAGCGCATTAAAGCTTATGTGGACTGGTTTTATGAAACCTATCTGGTTCCCCATTTCGACATGGAAGAGACCTACATCTTCCCCATATTGGGCAAGGACCATCCATGGATAAGAAAAGCGTTTGCCGATCATAGGAGATTAAACAGATTGTTCACTACTCCAACTGCCAACATGAAAACATTGGGGCAAATCGAAGAAACATTGGAACAACATATCCGCTTCGAAGAACGACAGCTTTTCAATCATGTCCAACAAGTGGCCAGTGCAACACAGCTGGAAATCATAGAAAAACAACATAACAATGAAAAATTCAAGGACAATACAGATGACACGTTCTGGATCTAAAAACAAACCAAGTGGATGGAGGAATATTTACCGAACCACATTCAATGAATTCAAAAAAAAGCAATTGGGCTACTCTACCATTGCAATTATAGGACAGAGTTGCCTTGGTTCCGCCGCGGCCATGGCATTGTTGATGGGAGAAATGGACATGGTTCTAAAAATGATATTGCTCTTTTTTATCATCATCTTCTGTATGGCTTTTAATGGCGCGGTATTGGCACAGTTAAAACCTTTGACCACATTTAATTTATTAATTTTAAGCATTGTCTTCAGTACCTTGGTCCTTGTTGTCCATCTTATTTAATTATAATGGACTTATGGGGTGAAGCACCTAAACCAACTGCGAAAAAGCAATGGCAGAAAGAAAAGAAATAGCTAGTCTCGAAGAAATCAAACAAATGGTTGACATTTTCTACGGCAAAGTTCGTGAGGACGATTTGTTGGCTGATATTTTCAATGGGGTGATCAAAGATAATTGGCCTACCCATTTGGAAAAAATGTATCGGTTTTGGCAAACGGTATTATTGGAAGAACATACCTACAACGGCAGTCCTTTTGCACCACATGTCAGACTTCCGGTCGAAGGCAAACATTTTGATCGTTGGAAACAATTGTTTTTTGAGGCCGTTGATGAAAATTTTTCAGGGGACAAAGCAACAGAGGCCAAGTTCAGGGCCACTAAAATGGCCGAGATGTTTCAATTGAAGATTGAATATTTCCAAAATCAAAATATAGGTTAACATCCGATATGCAGGTAACACTTTCAGAAATCTTCGTCCACAACGTACATCAACAACGTTTTAGTAAAGAAGCCCTATTGAATTTGGACATTAAAACTGAATTTGTGGAACGTTTGGCACGTTACCTAGGATTGGGACATATAGAAAATGAAACCACGGAGAGTAATCTTTGTTACGCCTTTGAAACCAACATAAATCCGGATTATAAGGTGGTATTGTCGAAGTCAGACATCAAAAGCTACCTAGAAAAGGCCTTAGAGCCTATTGAATATCACTTGGAATCGGACACAATTAAATTCCCAAAATCGTTGAATCCTTAAAACCTCCAGGTAACCTAGGTTAGGTGAAATTTAAAAAAGTGAAAACTTTTCCTCAATAGCTCCAATCAAGACTACAATGCTGAAACAACTGATATCGAACTTGATTCAAGTATTTTTCGAGAAAAAGATCAATTATACCCATTACAGTATTACTGCGTTATCCAACCAAAGTTTAATCAGTACATCGTTATTTGAAATATCCACAAGATGAAATTTGGAAAAACTTTTGAAAACCCTTGATTCTTCCAAAGGTTCCATGCAAACCGATCCAGGAGAAAAGTAGTTGGAGTGTATCAGAAACAATTCACCTTTCCGTTTCAAAAGATAGCCTACGTGCCCCTTGTCAAAACCAATAAAATGAAGCCCTTCTTTGGTTAGATCATCAATTTCTTGAAATGCCTTTTCTGGATTTTCTTGTATGACGCTATAAATTTCGGAACCACAACTAATGATTTTGGCCTCGTCTATAGGGGATTGTTGTGCCAATTTATACCTATTGAGTTTTATACCCATATCCCGTAGTGTGGTCGATATGAAATAACCACATGCAATCTCACCCTTATTGGGCACGGCAGTATGACCACCAAAGCTCCATGGTGTGCCATACCAATGGGGAATAATCTTATCTACCAAATGATCGGTGAATACGACCTTGATGCTGTCCAAAGAAATATCGCCTGTTCGAAGCCCTTCACCCAAACGTTTCCGAAGCTGTCCAATATTTGCTTTTCTTTCAACATAGGAAACACTATCCTTTTCTTTTTTGGGTATTATTTTTAAGGAATCATTCCGAATATTGGTCGCACGATTGGTCGCGGAACCTTCTGCAACAATTTTATCTTTGTTGATCGATATTGTTGTTGGTGGAATTTTGCTCTCGAACCCAAAAAGCACTAATAAGGAAAAAAGCAACATGTTTTTATATATAAAAAATCATACTCTATAAAATTAACGTACCATCCAAATACAAATTTCAATGGGAACGTTAAATTTTACAAGTTTTTTCAATAAGAGGCTAGATCAGATGCTAAGGTTAACGGCCCACCAGACTTCATAATCATTGGGCACTAACGGACGATAGCTCTGATATCCTTGATCAGCAATTCTTATTCCTATTATTTTATTCTTTTCATCACGCACATACCCCATGAAAATAAAAGAATGTCCAAATGGATCAAAATCCTTTTTGTCAACGCCATGTACTACCTTCTCATAGTCGTTTCTGTGTTTCCAAACCTGCATCATGGCACCAGGCTTGAGTTCTCCACTCCATATTCCGAACCAATCGACAAGCGTACCCATTCCAGCGTAAGCAATGGCACCTGCAGCTCCTTTGCCCCTATATTTTTCCGGAAGGCTTCGCCACCCTACGTGGGTACCTGAGGCAGAGACGTAAAGATAATCAAAAACCTCACGGGGGCTATAGTATTTTGTTGCCATACTATCGGGAAGATCTTCATACACCGAATGGCCATGGACGTCCTTATAAGCCTTTTCAAAACGTTTTTTACTAACGGCAAGACAGTGTCCCCCTGGCTCCCTATTTTTACTGTCAAGGTAATTTTCGACAATTCTATTGGCGACAGTGTTTTTGTTTTCCAGAAAATTTGGCATATCAAATTCATCATGCGGGTCGTCCGGTAAAGAAATTTGGGTGTCTGGATTGATTTTGAAGGTTTGTATCAACGTATCATTTAAATTGGGCATAATAGGCATTGTTGATTCAGGTTTAAGAGCAATTTTGGAGTGCTCATCAAAATCCAAGTCTACTAAATAAGTACTTCCCATATCACTACTTCCTATAGATTCCCCAGGTATTTGTCCAGCCGCTAAGGTTTTTGTTTTCTCTTTAATATTTCTTGTCGGGGTACAGCCTACAATAAGCAAGCACCAAGGTGCAATAAATCCGATGCATACAAGTAGTTTTCTCCGCATCTTGCACCTCCTAAATATATTTCTGTTCATTTCTTATGTAAACTTCCTTTTTCCGGGAATATAGCTTAGTTTTTTCACCTTCAATTCATCTTGTTCGGGACGAAATTTCTTTTTTTAAAATTCCCGTCCTGAATCTGACAGGTATCGAAGCCTTCTGTACACCATTTATTTTTGATGGGGCAATGTTTGATGCAAATTGTGTTCTGATTCCCAATGGACACAGCTCTTTACGCAATATCTGCCATTTAAAAGTAAAATTAACGCTTTTGTCCAATGCAAACCAGACTCTTTAATTTTTATAAGTTTTATAAAGCCATTTAATTCATAATAATATGAGTTTTTGCAAGATGTTGATTATTATATGGGCCTGAGCAAAGGTAAAGATTGGAGTGTTCATCAATACTATAAACCCTTGGCTCAACCACCTTTATATATCCGCTTTTTTATATGATTTAGATCATTTGATTTATTCCAAACACCTGCGACCTTAGTACTCCGATAAAAAGAAATAGCCATGAAAAAAATTACAACATTGATCGCTGCTTTTGTTTACATGGGCATAAGCGCACAGCTACCCGACAATTTGGATTATGTAAGCCCGTTCCATGAAGGATTTGCAGCGGTACAGAAAGAAAACAAATGGGCTTTTGTGGATGAAACAGGAAACATCGCCATTGATTTTAGGGATGACCTTTATTGGAACGAAGATGCCGATTCGTCCTACAATGACATCAGGGCCACGGCCTACCCGCAATTTTCCAATGGTAGATGCGTCGTTCAAACAATGGTGGATGACATACCGGTATTCGGTTTTATTGACACCTCCGGTAAATTGGTCATCAAACATCAATTTTTAAATGTAGCGCCATTCCAAAATGGTTTGACCACTGGTGTCATTTATGAAAAAGTGCTCCGGGGCAAAAATGAATTCAACCTGGATATCTATGAGTTCAAATTTCATGAGGTTTTGATGGATGTAGATGGCAACATTATCGAATTCCTTAATCGTAGGTATAACATTCAAATGACAAAAAGGAGGTATAAAATCCCGGAAATAAGGTCCAAAATTTTGAATGACAATCTTATTGCAGTCAAAAAGGATGACCACTGGGAAATCAAAAAAATAGCTCTTTAAACAAAATAGGGAATTGACAAACAGCACAAACTGAAGAACGGGAGCGTCCAATCCTCAAAACTTTGGCCGATCCCGTTCTTTTTAAGGTTGCCCACTTGCTGACCTAACTCATATTTCAAATCAACTTTTTATCGGTAATTTGATACTGGTATGATGTTAGAACCAATGAAAAAATTCCTTTTCCTTTATATCCTTTTTTTAGCACTTTGTTCGTGTAAGAACAATACAGAGAAAACCTACCCGGCCAAAATGCCGTTAACGGAGTCTGTCTATGCTTCGGCAACGGTGCAACCGGACAGCTTGTACCAAGCATATTCCATAGTAATGGGCATATTGGACAAAACATGGGTCGAGGAGGGCGATACTGTAAACAGAGGAGATCCCATTCTTCAAATTACAAACACCTCACCAGAGTTGAACGTGGAAAATGCAAAATTGGCACTACAACTTGCCAAAGAAAACTACAACGGAAGAGCCGCCATGCTTACCAGTATCCAAGATGAGATACAAGCTGCGAAACTTAAGCTGACCAACGATTCCATCAATTATTTCCGTCAAAAAAATCTTTGGGACCAAAATATTGGCTCAGAGGTTGAATACGACAATCGAAAATTGGCCTATGAGTTGTCACAAAACAACTTGAACCTGCTCGAAAGAAAATACAAACAAACAAAAAATGAGCTGGAAACCCAGCTAAAGCAAGCAGAAAACAATTACAAGACTTCATTGACCACTTCCGAAGACTTCACCATAACCAGTAAAATAAATGGAACCGTCTATGCAATCTACAAAAACCCCGGGGAAATCGTCAATACCCAAGAACCCGTAGCAGCCGTAGGCAAAACCAATGAATTTATAATAGAGTTATTAGTGGATGAAGTGGATATTGTAAAGATAAAAAGGGGGCAACAGGTGTTTCTGACCCTCGACTCCTACAATTCCAAGGTATTCGAGGCTACTTTGGACAAGATTTACCCAAGAAAAGACGAGCGATCACAGACATTCAAGGTTGAGGCACTGTTCAAAGACCCCCCGAGCACGCTATATCCAGGGCTTTCCGGTGAAGGCAATATAGTTATTTCCCAAAAGGAAGAAACCCTGACCATTCCAAAAGATTACCTCATCGGAACATCAAAAGTAATTACGGACAACGGTGAAGTTGAGGTTTCGGTCGGTCTTCAAAATTTGGACAGGGTGGAGATTTTGGAGGGTTTGGATGAAAACACAGCGATCTATAAACCTGAGCAATGACCAATTGGAACGTCATATTGGGCATCGCCAAAACACATCTTATCACCAAGATGAAATCCACCATTACCGCAACACTCGGGGTTACTTTTGGGATTGGCGCCTATATTACCATGGTAAGTTTTATGACAGGGCTCAATACAATGTTGGATGATTTGGTGTTGAACCAAACGCCCCATATCCATTTGTACAACGAAATCCAACCTTCGGAAACCCAGCCAATTTCGCGTTACCGGGACTTTAAAAATGCCATGAATTTTGTACACTCCATCAAACCAAAACAAAATCAAGAAAAAATTCACAATGCCCTGCCTATTCTAAATTACCTAAAAAAACATCCCAATGTAAAGGGTGCCACCCCTCAGTTGAGGGCCCAGATTTTTTATCTTTCCGGCTCCATAGAACTGGGGGGCAACCTTGTAGGTGTGGATATAATGGAAGAGGTCCGTCTTTCCAATATCCAAGATAATATTGTCGAAGGGTCGGCAAGAGATTTAAAAAACAATAATAACGGAATTTTATTAGGGTCAGGTTTGGCAAAAAAAATGTCCCTATCCGTTGGGGACAGGGTTCAGGTAAGCACCGTGGCTGGCGATATTTTCCCTTTGAAGATAGTGGGGATCTATCAAAGTGGTATCGCGGAAATAGACAATGCGCAGAGTTTTGCCAATTTGAATACAGTTCAGCGCATCCTTGGGGAATCCGAAAATTACGTTACCGATATCAATATTAAGTTACTGGATATTGGGGAATCTGAAACCATGGCACGTAGCCTTGAGAAACAGTTCAACATAAAGGCTGTTGATATCAATGAAGCCAATGCCCAGTTCGAAACCGGTACAAGCGTAAGAAACTTGATTACCTATGCGGTTTCCATTACACTGCTCATTGTTGCCGGTTTTGGCATTTACAACATATTGAATATGCTCATTTATGAAAAAATGAAGGATATCGCCATTTTAAAGGCAACCGGGTTTTCCGGGAAAGATGTGCAATACATTTTTATGGCCCAAGCCATGATCATAGGGTTGGCGGGCGGACTTCTAGGATTGGTGATAGGATTGGGGCTTTCATATCTTATCGATAGCACACCTTTTGAAACCGATGCTCTTCCCACAATCGACACCTACCCGGTAAACTACGACCTAAGCTATTATTTCATCGGAATCTCTTTTGCACTGATATCAACATTTATAGCTGGGTACCTGCCATCGAACAAAGCAAAAAAAATAGACCCTGTTAAAATCATTAGAGGAACCTGACATTATTATGAACTTCGTTTTACAAGCCAAAAATATCAACAAGCATTTCCATAAACCCAAGGATTTCCATGTGCTAAAGGATATTTCCTTTGGGGTAAAATCCGGGGAGTTTGCTTCCATTATGGGCAAATCCGGTTCAGGAAAATCCACCTTGCTATATATCCTCTCCACCATGGATACCGATTATACGGGCCAACTATACCTCAATAACCAACTCGTGACGGGCAAATCACAAAAAGAACTATCACGGATAAGAAATAAAAACATTGGGTTTGTTTTTCAATTTCATTACCTCTTGTCCGAATTCAGTGTATTGGAAAATGTGATGCTGCCTGCCAAAAAACTTGCCGAAAAGCCACTTAAGGAAATAGAGCGCAAAGCCAATCAAAAACTGGAAATGCTGCATATCGGGCATTTGGCACATCAAAAAGCCTCACGAATTTCGGGTGGGGAAAAGCAACGGGTCGCCATTGCAAGGGCATTGATCAATGACCCTGCCATTTTGATGGGTGACGAGCCCACGGGAAACCTGGACAGCCATAACTCTGAAAACGTATTCAATATCTTTAAAAATCTAAAGGAAGAACAGGGTTTGTCACTTTTGGTGGTTACCCACGATGTAGATTTTGCCAAACGGACGGACCGAATCATCGAGATGGAAGATGGTATGATCATTGGCGATCAAGAATAAATTCATTGTTCTTTTTCCACCTGCTTTTTTTGTTCACGTTCCAATTTTCTGAAATATCCACGGGTCAAAAAATTGTGTTTTAAGGCTTCCATGTTCTCATTGAACTTTTGGGTACCTTCCTCAATACTTTTCATTGCATTCATCAATTGATTCGCCAAGATCGTATCGGTCGCAATCTTGTTGAAGACACCTTCCCCATTTTTAACTTCACCGACAACGGTGTTCAAATCAGCAGTCATTTTATTGATGGTGGCACTGGACATCTCCAAGTTTTGAATGACCTGCCTAATTTTATTTGCGGACAAACTATCTGCAAGCAGTACCCCTGCAACACCTTCCCCGGAATTAACCGCTTCCATCGTTTTTTGAAGTTCGTTCAAGGTCATATTTACCTGTTGACTGCTCAACTTCAAATTCACAATGGTCTGCTTCAAATCTTTGGCCATCAGTGAATCGGTAAGCAAACGCCCCAAAGTTCCCTTGCCTTGAACCAAGGATTGGGTAATCTTCAATAGATCAGAGGTCAACAATGCAGCATTTTCATTGGTAACATTCAGGGTATTGAGCATATCTTGGGATGCAACCCTTTGGTAAGATCTTAAGGTGGCACCATCTTCTATCAAAGGGGCCTGTCCCCTACTTGGCACAATATTGACCAACATACTGCCCACAAGTCCATCGGAACCAATCGTGGCCACGGCATTGTTCCTGATATGTTCCTTCATTTTTTTATCAATGGCCATGTGTACGATTATGGTACTATCGTTCTTCATTTCAACATCGTCCACAGTTCCAATGTCTATGCCCGAAAAGCGCACATTGTTGCCAACTTGCAATCCGTTCACATTGCTGAACACGGCATTGATCGTGAATTTTTTCACGAACAGACTCTGTCCGTTTCCGATAAGATAGGCCGCAATTATCAACAAAACGGTACCGAGCACAACAAATATGCCCAGCTTTAAATTCTGCATTGGAGTTTTTGATGCCATATTATTTTTTAAAAAAAGCGTTTATTTTAGGGTCTGCAGATGTCACCAAATCCTCATAGGTGCCTTCTGCATAATTGATTCCATCTACCAATAAAATCATCCTTTCGGAAATTACCCGAGCACAATCAACATCGTGGGTGATTATTAACGCAGATGTCCCGTATTTTTTTTGAATGTTCCTCATCAATCCTATTATTTCCTTGGCGGTAATGGGGTCCAAACCACTGGTGGGTTCATCATATAAAATCAATTTAGGTTTTAATATGATGGCACGTGCCAGTGCAATACGCCTTTTCATCCCACCGGACAGTTCTTCCGGCATCAAGTCCATGGTGTGGCCCAAACCAACATTTTCCAAAGCTTCTTTGACCAAGGGGAGGGTATCGGTTATCCCTTCAAACTTTTTTCGGTGCCGTCGCATCGGAAACTCCAAGTTTTCCCTTACCGTCATGGAATCGTACAGGGCACTTCCTTGAAAAAGAAACCCAATATCCGAGCGGAGTTCGTCCAAATCCGTTTGATTCAATTCAGCTATGTTTTTTCCCAAAACCTCAACCGTTCCACTATCTGGGGCTATCAATCCAACAAGGCATTTGATCATGACCGATTTTCCGGATCCTGATTTCCCCATGACCACCAAATTTTCTCCTTTGTGCAAAACCATGTTAAAACCGTTCAAAACGTGGTTGTCCCCAAAACTTTTGTACAGGTCTTGGATTCGCACAACTACCTCTTTTGTGGTATTGTCACCAAGCACGGGCCCTATTTTTTCTTTAACATCCATTATAGTTCATAAAAAATATCCGATACGAACACAGCTATAAAATCCACCACAAACAAAAGCATGGACGCCATTACAACAGCAGTATTTGCGGCAATACCAACACCTGCAGTGCCCCTACCGGTATTATAGCCCTTATAACATCCTGTCAACCCGATTACAAAACCAAAGAAAAAGGACTTTATGGTGGCCGGAATCAAATCGCCATAGGACAATGCATTGAAAACTGAATTAAAGTACAATCTAAAAGACACGTTCCCCTTCATAAATTCAACCAAAGAGGAACCAAAGAGAGCTATCAAATCCCCAAATATCACCAATAAAGGAAGCATTAACGTAGCGGCCAAAATTCGGGTAACGACCAAATATTTGAATGGATTTGTGCCGGAAACCTCCATGGCATCTATCTGTTCGGTTACCCGCATGGAACCCAGTTCGGCCCCAAAACCAGAGGCAATCTTTCCTGAACAGATCAAGGCAGTAATCACTGGACCTATTTCCCTGACAATGGAAATGCCCACCATATTGGGCATCCAAGAGACCGCCCCAAACTCGATCAAGGTTGGACGCGTTTGGAGTGTTAACACCAATCCTATAATGAACCCAGTGGTAGCTACCAGTATAAGTGATCTATTCCCAACTTGGTAGCTTTGTTTCAACAATTCCTTAAACTCAAAAGGAGGAGTTATCGCTTGTTTAAAAAAGCGCACAGCAAAATAAGACAGGTCTCCTATTTCAATAAAAAAATCCTTTGTCCTGTTGATCATATCCAATGTAATGGACATCTATATGCCCAATTTTGGTCTAATCAAAAATAAGTTTGTTGCCCTTAGCCTGAAATGACCAATATCAGTAAGGAACTTTCAATCAACAAGATGCAAACAGGGACCTACCCTATTTACCCATACGCAACCTTGAAATGATCTGGATCATTTATTGGGTTATGTGATGGCATTACCTTACTGAACAAAATTAATCACCATGAAAAAGGCTATTTTGTTCATTGGATTATTTCTAGCGATATCTGGATTTCAGGCGTGTGGCCCCGTGATCGTATCCCATAGCTTGGCAGACCCGCCACCTCCTTGGTTTTATCCAAACAGGGTTGAAACTGTTCGATACATATTCTTTCCGGAGTATAGTATCTATTATGATCTTTCCACAAGAACCTATATTTATTTGGATGGAGGTGTATGGATGCGGAACAAAGTATTGCCTCCCCGATACCGTTCCTATAACCTGAACAAATCACGGTATAAGAGGATTCGGGACTACTACGATGACAACATAGAGCGCTATCATGACCAGAACAACAGCAATCGGGGGCGTAGCAATAAAAATGTTGGTAGGAGGAGCAATTGAATCCCATGCCAACATGAATTACTTGAGTAATATCATATAAACTAAGTGACAATAGTTTTATTTTTAATCAAGATCAAAACTTGATGGTATGCTAAATTCTGAGAAAATAGGAAACGAATTCTACCAAAACCTTGGAAAGTTATTTTATGCCGTGGCCATGGCGGACAACAATGTCAGACCCAAAGAAGTGGAACGGTTGCGCAAATACGTGAGACAGTTCTGGTTGGACGTGGACGACTTTGAAGATGAATTCCATACGGATTCCGCCTATCAAATCGAGATTGTTTTCGATTGGCTGGAAAGTGAGGAAAAAGATGGTGATGACTACTTTAAAGAGTTCGAGGAATTTTACAATGAACACCCTGAGAAATTTTCGGACAAGCTCAAAAAACTGATTGTTGAAACCGCAGAATCCATAGCCAGCTCCTTTGCTGGAAAAAATAAATCGGAGATGTTGATTATCTTTAAACTTAAAAAACTCTTTAACCACTAATATGGCATTGGAAGATTTTATTGACCATACCAACTTAAGACCCACCGCAACCATCGCAGATATCCAAAAATTATGCGAGGAGGCCAAAAGTTACAATTTTTATGCCGTATGTGTAAACGGTTGCTATGTTCCAATTGCCAAGGAAGCATTGAAAAACACTCCTGTAAAAGTGGCCGCCGTAATCGGATTTCCACTGGGAGCCATGTCCACCAAGGCCAAGGTATTTGAAGCAGCAGACTGTATTGGCAATGGTGCGGACGAAATTGATATGGTCATCAATATTGGGTGGTTAAAATCAAAATTGTATGATACCGTTCGCGAGGAAATCAAAGCCATAAAGGAGGCCATCGGCAATAACATGCTGAAGGTAATCATTGAAACCTGCTACCTTACCGAGGAAGAAAAAGAAAAAGCATGTGCTTTGGCAATTGAAGGCCAAGCAGATTTTGTAAAGACCTCAACAGGATTTGGAACTGGGGGAGCTACTTTTGAAGATGTAAGGCTCATGAAAAAGATTGTTGGCGGGAAGGCGAAGATAAAAGCTTCCGGTGGAGTTAAAGATAAGGAGACCGCCCTAAAGTATATTGAAATGGGCGTGTCAAGAATAGGGACGTCCTCTGGCCCTAATTTAATCACATAAGAAAATCCATGAGCACACACATAGAAGCCAAAAAAGGAGAAATTGCCGAAACCGTACTGATGCCAGGAGACCCCTTAAGGGCCAAATGGATTGCAGAGACCTTTTTGGAAAACCCCGTCTGCTACAACCGAATCCGAGGAATGCTGGGCTTTACCGGCACCTATAAGGGAAAAAGGGTCTCTGTTCAGGGAAGTGGCATGGGAATGCCCTCTGCCATGATCTATTTCCATGAGCTCATAAACGATTATGGGGTAAAGAGTATAATCCGTGTGGGCTCTGCTGGATCTTACCAAAAAGATGTAAAATTAAATGATGTGGTCCTGGCCATGGCGGCATCCACCACTTCGGGCATGAACAATTCTAGATTTATCAATTCCGATTATTCCCCTACCGCGGATTTTGACCTTTTCATAAAGGCGGTGAATTATGCCCGAGAGAACAACATACCAATAAAAGCCGGAAATGTACTTTCTTCGGATGAATTCTATGGGGATGATCCTGAAGAATATAAACTTTGGGCTCAATATGGGGTCCTTTGTGTGGAAATGGAGACCGCAGGATTATACACCATTGCGGCCAAATACAACATAAAAGCACTCACCATTTTAACCATTTCCGATTCCTTGGTCACCGGAGAGCGACTTTCGGCACATGACAGGGAAACCACATTTAAGGACATGGTGGAAATTGCCTTGGCGGCCATAGCATAAAAGCAACGAATTATTTCTCTTCAACAATTATCGCTTCTGTTCAAGTGGCAAGCCTGTAGCACCTGATCGGCCTTGCTACCATCCCTATAAACGGTTATGCCCTTGAGTCCATACTTCCAAGCGGTCATATAAATATCTGAAACGGTTTGCTTTGTTGTGTTTTCTGCCAGGTTGATGGTTTTTGAAACGGCATTGTCCGTAAACTTTTGGAAGGCCCGTTGATGTATCAAGTGGGATTTCCATGGGATTTCCAGACTGGTTTCAAATACCTTTCGAACTTTTTTTGGAATATGCTCCAAATGTTGAATACTTCCCGTGGCCAGGACTTCATCCCTTACTTTATCGGTCCACAACCCCCATTCTTGCATCTTTGACACAAAAACCGAAACAAGCTCCATTTGGGTCTGGTTTTCCAATATTCCCACCCTTTTATAAGCAAGGGCATACAAAGGTTCTATGGAATATGAGGTGTCCGCGATGACCGATATACTGCCCGTAGGTGCAATGCTATTGCAAGTGGCATTTCGCATGGGTCTATCGGGGTAAAAAATACTTTTTTCCCAGTTGGGAAACACCTCCCGTTCCTTTGCCAGTACTGCTGATGCCTCATAACTCTTTGATTGTATAAATTCCATTAGCTTTTCCCCAAGCAAAATGGCCTCTTCACTGGCATAGGGAATGTTGAGCAAAGCCAACAACTCTGCCCATCCCATTATTCCAAGTCCAATTTTTCTATTGCCTTTGGTCTGCTGTTCTATTTGGGGCAGTAAATAATGGTTTGCAGAAATCACGTTGTCCAAAAACCGTACGGCATCCATAACGGTTTTTCCCAATCTATCCCATTCCACAGTCCTCTCCCCCTCTTGGTCAAGTTTGACCATTTTAGATAAATTCAGGGATCCAAGATTACAGCTTTCATAGGCAAGCAAGGGAACTTCACCACAGGGGTTGGTACTTTGTATTTGGCCCAGTTTCGGTACCGGATTGTGCTTGTTTATCGTATCCAGAAAAATAAGTCCAGGGTCGCCCGTAGCCCAAGCCTGTGTTATTATTTGATCCCATAAGGTTTGGGCATGGATCGTTTTCACAATCTTCTTTGTTCTTGGGTTTATCAAATCCCAATCTGTTCCATTTTGAACAGCTTTCATAAAATCATCACTTATACCAATGGAAAGATTAAAATTTTGAAGATTGCCTCCCTCGGATTTTGAGTTGATAAATTCCACGATATCGGGATGGTCCACATTTAAAATACCCATGTTGGCCCCTCTTCGTTTTCCTCCTTGCCTCACCTGTTCGGTCGCTGTATCATAAATTTTAATGAATGCCACAGGACCCGAGGAAACCCCGCCCGAGGATGAAACCATATCCCCACGTGGCCTGAGCTGTGAAAAATTATAGCCTGTCCCTCCCCCGCTTTGATGGACCATGGCCATGTTTTTAAGTGTAGTGAAAATGCTGCTCAAGCTATCCTCGACAGGTAATACAAAACATGCGCTCAATTGCCCATTGGGCAGCCCGGCATTCATTAGGGTAGGTGAATTTGGTAAAAAATGGAGATTGGCCAGTAGGGCATAAAATCTATTTTCCCACTTTTTGCTATCGCCTTTTTCCACACTTGCCACATACTTGGCCACCCTTCTAAAAAGTTCTTCGGGGGTTTCAATCACCCTTCCCTCGGTATTTTTCAACAAATACCTCGCATTGAGCAATTGCCGTGCGTTTGCTGAAAGTTTCATTTTGTGTTGAGTGTCATGCCCGTTTTCTCCGTCAAGATCTCTTTTAAGGCTTTGGTGGTGGAGGAGTCTATCAAGTTCAATGCCCTAACACCACATAGTTCCTTTACCATTCTGGCTCCGGCCAAAGTATTGGAGGCCACCCCGGTAACAATATCGGGAACCAGGTCAAAAGCTTTCATCAAGCCATACACGGCATAGGGATCCGAAGCACTCAAAATAGTACACTTAATGTGTTCCCTAAGTGCATTGATGGCAATATCCCCATTGTAGGGCTCCAAGGGCGATGCCCCTATTTCTATAATGGCAACATCCGCATTTTCTTTGGCAATCCTGCTAAGCATTTGTTCACATCTTTCTTTGTAGACCTCGGTGGGGCATATGGATGAGGGAAGTCCCACATCCACAAAATCCAATATCTTGTCCGCCCCCACATCTTTGAAGGCCAATATATCCTTATACCTACCTGCTCCGGTGAGCTTTGCTCCGACCACTTTGTACCCAGCTTGCTTAAAAATGTTGGTGACTATACGGGCAGAGGTTGTTTTTCCGGCTGACATGGAAGTTCCCACAAAGAGAATGACCGGAGTGTGAAAAGGGATTCTTAGAATGGGTTCAACAAAATCTTGCATGGTCACTTTTTTACCTTGTCTAACGGCATGCCCTTTATAGACCACTTTTATCATTTTGGGGATAAACATGGATTTGGACGTCAACTTTCCAAAAAGCCCGGCACCGGTCAGTACCGTCATTTTTAGATCGTCCGTTACATTCCTCCAGCTACCCGTGGCTTCCAAGGTGGCATAGCGTTCACCAAGTGCGCCCACAATATACTCACCGGCAATAACTCCCCGCATCCTACCATTGGGGAGTTCCACTTTCAAACTTTCACCACCTTCATTCAAAATTTCACAAACCACATAATCCCCCGTTTGCCATTCATCTTTTGGCAATGCTTTTATTTCGAACCCCTTTTCTGCCAAATCGGAAATTCGTGTCAATGATGCATAAATATACTTGTGATCCATAATAAAAATATTATTTGTCCCCAGTTTCGGCCAATATCAATAGGGCAAGCAATGCCGTCCTGACCGGAAACTCATCCAATAAAATGTGTTCATGACGTGCGTGGGCACCATCTCCTGTTGTACCCAGTCCGTCCAAGGTTGCAGTATACAAACTGGTGGTGTTCCCATCCGACCCTCCACCTGCGGTTGCTTCTTCCAAATCCAATCCCAAAAGAGAGCCCTTGGCCTTGGCTAATCTCCAAAGCATACGATTGCCTTTGGTATGTTCCATGGGGGGCCTACCGATTCTACCTTCTATATGGACTTCAACTTCGGGCATTGTAGGTCGTAATGAAAGGATTCGCTTTGTAATTTCCTCTCCATCCTTTTTATTCAAAACTCGGACATCCACTACCGCCTTACTTTCGGGAGCGACCACATTGGGCGACACCCCGCCCTGGACCATCCCAACATTGACGGTAATGCCTTTATCAAAATCGTTCATGGCATAGAGCTGCTGAATTTGATGGGATAGTTCCAAAATGGCACTGGCGCCTTTATCAGGATCCAACCCTGCATGGGCGGCCTTCCCTTTTACGGTAATGGTAAAACGTCCTATACCTTTCCTTGCTGTTTTTAGCTTACCTTCCAATCCCAACGGGGGCTCCATTATATAGGCACGTTCACTTATTTTGGACAACCGTGCAATGGCAAATTTGGACTCCCTGCTTCCTATTTCCTCATCAGAGTTTATCAAAATGATCGGGGTAAGTGGCAAACTCAAATCCATTTTATCAAGGGTCTTTAAGGCAAAAATGATTTGCGTAAGTCCGGCCTTCATATCGTAGACCCCTGGTCCGGACAGGGTTTTGCCATCATCCTTCAATGGCATGCTGGCAAGTGTGTCCAACTCCCAAACCGTATCACAATGGCCTACCATTAATTGCAAAGGTTTGCGTTTATCCCTCTTTAGTGGTCGGGCATATAAATACCCCCCTGTTTTTTTTCCATGCACATGCATCGTGTAGAAACCCATACCATTTAATTCTTTTTCTAAGAATTTCAGTATCCGGTGTTGTGATTCGGGGTTTCTGGATGGGGATTCCAATGCTACCAGTTCCTTTAAAAAGGATAACATTTCCTGCTCTTGGGATTTAAGTTGCCCAAGGATGCCATTGGCAATATTTGTGGTGTTGGAAATCATCTTTTAAAATCTTTGGGAAATGGAAAGTTGTAGGTTTCTCCAATTTTGGCAAACCTACCATGGGCAATATATGCCAGTAATGGATTATTCTTTAGTTGTTCCTGTTCGTCCTTTTCTGATATTCGTATATAATCTTTGTGTACATAGGCCGATTTTATTTTTCCGGTGATGATACTGTTCTCCCCAAAGCCATCAATTATTTTGAACAATTCGCATTCCAAGTACAAGTAAGCATCCTGGACCAACGGAGCATCCATTGAAGTTGCTTTGACTATGGGGAGAGACTCAATAATTTGTTGGGATTTCGTTAGTTCCATCCTTCTGGGAGTAGCACTCAACGATGTTGTTGTTACCTGATCGGGGGTAGGAAAGCTTACTGTAAATTCCTTGGTAAGCTTAACATTTTGATAAGTACCATGCCTTGGGGTGCACACAAATCCAAAATAATTATCAAACCCAAGGGGGGTTGCCATGTGTTTTGGGGCAAGATCATAGCCCTCTTGCTCCTTGGTTCCAACCACAACCAATGGAGCCACCGTGAATATTCTATCCCAAATAGGTATATCGGTATCCAACGAAACGTATTTCTTATCCTGTAGAATATCCATAACACTTGCTTTGATCGTTCTAAAAATACGATTCTGGACCAGTGCCTCCTATGACCTAAATCAGGAACAATCCTTTAATCCCCAAATTGATTTAAGGCCTTTGAACAAAGTCCGTAAAGACGGATCAAGGCAAGCTGCATGATTTAAATCATTTCGAATAAGAGTGTCGTCCACTAGTTTTGAAACGGTCTATTTTGATGACAAATACCTGTGAAAAAATTTTCAATCCATAAATGAAAATTCAATGGCTAGCGATCCAAAATACAACAACAGCAATGACAATGGGGAAAGACCACCTAATCCAAAACCACCGTTCGGGGGAAAGAACATTGGATGGGTTTATTGGGTGGTAATCCTATTGTTGTTATTTCCGCTTTTCACCAATAACCTTGGAGGTCCGGAAGAGATTAGCTGGTCAAAGCTGGAAAGTAGCCTATTGGCCAAAAATGCCGTTGAAAAGATTGTCGTAATCAACAAGGAAATCGCCCAAATCTATGTCAAACAGGATGCTCTGGACGATTCCGATCTAAAGGATGATCCCAATGGAATATTATCATCGGGCCAAGGTCCCCATTATTACATAACCATTGGTTCCGTAGAAAGTTTCGAGGACAAGCTCGAACGTGCGCAAGAGGATGCCGGGATTTCGGAAAAATTGATATTCGATATGAAAACAGAACCAGTTGGACCACGATTTTATCATGGTTGGTGCCCTTGTTCTTTTTTATAATTATCTGGATGTACCTGCTCCGAAGTATGGGGGGAGGGAAAAGTGGAAACCCGTTATTCAATTTCGGCAAATCTACGGCCAAACTCACCGAAACAGGGGCCAAAAGCAAAGTGACCTTCGATGATATTGCAGGGCTTACAGAAGCAAAGGCGGAAGTTAAGGAGGTTGTGGATTTCCTTAAAAATCCAAAAGATTATACCAGGTTAGGTGCCAAGATACCAAAAGGAGTCCTTCTGGTGGGACCCCCGGGTACTGGAAAAACTTTAATGGCCAAAGCAGTTGCGGGCGAGGCACAGGTCCCGTTTTACTCCATGTCCGGCTCCGAGTTTGTGGAGATGTTCGTTGGCGTGGGTGCTTCGCGGGTGCGTGATCTGTTCAAAAAGGCAAAGGCAAAGGCTCCGAGCATTATTTTTATTGATGAAATTGATGCTGTTGGACGCTCCCGTGGCAAAGTCAACGCATTTCAGGCCAATGATGAGCGTGAGAGCACCTTGAACCAACTGCTTACCGAACTGGATGGATTTGGGGATAATACAGGCGTGATCGTACTTGCGGCAACCAACCGCCCCGATGTGCTGGACAAGGCCCTATTGCGCCCTGGAAGATTTGATCGCCATATATATTTGGAACTTCCCAACCAATCCGAACGTGTTGAAATTTTTAAGGTCCATCTTCGTCCTTTAAAGCTTTCCAAAAATGTAAATGTGGAAGTGTTGGCAAAATTAAGTCCCGGTTTTTCCGGTGCAGATATTGCCAATATATGTAATGAAGCGGCCCTGATTGCCGCTAGAAAGAAGAAAAATGAAGTGGAACAAGAGGATTTTATGGCGGCTAGGGACAGGGTAATTGTGGGCATGGAACGCAAGAGCAAGATCATTTCACCGAAAGAAAAGGAAATTGTGGCATACCACGAAGCTGGACATGCGGTAACGAGTTGGTATTTAAAGCATGTGGATTCCCTGGTAAAGGTCTCAATAATCCCACGGGGCAAATCATTGGGAGCAGCATGGTATCTGCCCGAAGAACGACAAATCGTTACCAAATCACAATTCATAGACCAAATCTGTGCATCGCTTGGTGGACGGGCGGCCGAGGAAATCATTTTTAATGAAATATCATCGGGTGCCCTGGACGATCTTGAAAAAGTGACCAAACAAGCCTATACCATGGTCTCTTATTATGGGTTGGATGAAGAAATAGGGCCTATCAGCTATTACGATTCTTCAGGTGATAACGAACGACTGCTCGGCAAACCCTATAGTGAGGAAATGGCCAAACAAATCGATCATGAAGCACGGGATCTGATCATGTCGGCCTATGAACGAACCAAAAACTTATTGATACAACATAGGGATGAACTGGAAAAATTGGCTCAACTGCTTCTTGAAAAAGAGGTGGTGGACAAAGATGATCTTGAAAAGCTTTTGGGCAAGAGGGGTGAAAAAATATTGAATCCAGATAAGCCCATGGATCCCAGCCCACTGGTCGGTTAACCAAATGGGAAAACAACGAATCTATTAAACAGTTCAATAAAATCGATTGATTTTTTTGAATATAAAATCAAATATCATGGAAAACACAGTAATCTACGATTCAGACCTCCACTTTGAGCACAAACAATGGAAACGTGAACTCGAATTTTGGCAAGATGAGCTAAAAACCTTTAAGCACAGATTGAGCGAACTTATTGGTCGATACGAAGACCAAGAAGTTCTTGCCAAATTGGAACATTTTCAAAATGAGTTTATTTTACACGGTAGCATTATTGAAGAACTTGAGGAAACCATAGATGAACATGAATCCAATATGGCCGAACACAGCAAAGTTGGGGAGGAAGCCCTGGATGTCGCATTGGTGAACAAACATGTGGAATTCAGGAAAAAAATGGAAACCCAACGACAAATCTATGCTGACCTTAAAAAGAATTTCTATGAATTTCTAACGGAATATTGGACATAGTTCCCTGTACGGTTTGTCTTTATAGTGTTAATCTATTGATGTACGTTGAGCCCTTTTTATTTTTAATTGACCAGGGCAAGGTTACCTTTGGTAATTCTCAAAAATTATCGATAGGGGCAACTATGACGACGAATGATCGGCCTCCATGGAAACGGGCAATTCAAAGGTTTCCAAGAAAAAGTAAGGCAAAGCAGCCAATAGGTGGTCAAAAATATCAGCCATTACATACTCATAGTTTTCCCAGCGCTTATCGGAACTAAATGCATAAATTTCCAAAGGGATACCTTGTGGCGTGGGTTGTAACTGCCTCACCATCAAGGTCATGTTTTTGTTTATTGCTGAATGGTTCTGCAAATAGTTGGTCACGTATTTTCGGAACAATCCAAAATTGGTCATGTTTCTACCATTCACCAATAGTTCCTTATTGATATTGTTTGATTCGTTGTAGGAATTTATCTGTTCGCTCCTATTGGTGATATAGGCTTCCACCAGTTGGATTTTTTTCAATGCCTCTATATCCTCATCCGTTAAAAACCGAATACTTTTTTGTCTAATGATCAAGGATCTTTTGATTCTTCTTCCCCCGGAAACCTGCATGCCTCTCCAATTTTTAAAAGAATCGGAAATCAGGGCATAAGTGGGTATGGTGGTAATGGTCATGTCAAAATTCTGGACCTTTACCGTGGCTAAGCTTATCTCGATCACATCACCATCGGCCCCGTACTTTTCAAAAGTGATCCAATCCCCGATACGGACCATATCATTGATCGTAACCTGGATACTGGCCACAAAACCAAGAATCGAATCTTTAAATATGAGAAGGATAACTGCCGAAGCTGCTCCAAGAGCCGTGAAAAACGCCCAAACGGTGGTATCTGTAATAACAGCAAAAATGGTCAATAGACCCACCGCCCAAGCAAAGATCATAAATACCTGGATGTAACTATTTATGGGCTTGTCCTTGAAATTAGGCCGTGTTTTCAGATACTCGTTGACACTCTTGAAAAATTTACGGAAAACCAACAGAATCAAAAGGACAAACAAAATTTTGATAATCTTCATCGCAATGCCCTCCGCATAATCAAAATCCGCAAAGATCACTGGGACAAATTCGAGCAATATGGTCAATGGGACCACATGGGCCACATAACGGGGCACTTGGTTGGCGACTAGAAAATTATCAAAATTGTTCCTGGACTTTCGGGCCAATCTTACGGACAACGCCCGTAACACTTTCCAAATGAACAGATCCAAGATAAAAACTATGACGAGTACACCTATCAAAAGAAGAAATAAGTTGAGATAGGCGGCCATTCCCTCCCCCATTCCAGTTTTTAAAAGGTAATTGTACAGTAAACGACCGAGGTCTTTGTCCATAGTTTCCAATTGAAAGAAATATGATGCAAAACTACGGGATCTAATTCAGCTTTTAAAGGTCAATAGATGGGTCTTTTAATGGAAAACTCCAATAAACTGATCACTCTTTCCGAAGGGTCTATTTGATATGTGTTCTTTAACCGATCGATATCCTTACGAATGCCACTCAAGAACTTTGCCTCTGTAATATTTCCTTCCTTATGATGGGCAAGCGCCAAATACCATTTGAAATAGCTAAAGGCAACATAATTCTTCACAAATTGTGACTCCCGATCAATAAGGCCATATTTCCTGATGGTCTTTTTTATTTGTTTAAACTCCTCCAAATGAACCAAGGTCTCCATATAGGTTCTGAAGAACTTGTTCCAATTGTGCTCCAAAATATCCTTTTCGTACATGTCCAAACGATTTTCGGCATACCTTTTCGCATTCTGGTACTGGCCATTGTCATTGTAACTTTTCATCAATGATGAAATAAACAGTGTTCGATTATATTTATTGGACATCTGTCTGGCAAACGGACGGGCTTCTATCAAAAGGTTGAGTGCCTCTTTTGCCCTTCCCAATTTGGAAAGGTTGAAGGAGTAATTGTTGAGGTACATAATATAGTCGTTACTCTGCTCAGTTATCGACAGTTTTCCATAATACAGCGCTAGATCATAATGGTTCATCTTCATTAATATGAGCTGTTTGTTGCCATAATAATTGAGGAGCAGTTTCTTGGAATAGTAGGATCCATCTTCCAATTTGGGTTCCAATTCTTCATAATGGCCAAGCACCTCTTCCAAGGTATCTTCTTTTAGCAGGGCTACGTAACTCATTAGAATAAGGGTCTGGTACTTATTATAACCATCCAGTCCTTGATCCGACCATAAACGGGTAAGCCAAGATACCCACTTGAGAGAATTTTGGGAGATCTTAAGGTTATGGTAATCCGTAACTATATCCACAGTGGCCTGGGTCATCCTGTTGCTGACCTCTTTGCACCTGGCGTAATCATCGTGATAATCGTGGACAAAGGTGTGTATGAGTTCGTAGTCGTTGAGGCGCACCCTTACCAAAAGAAACATAAGGTAATTCTTGACCACCTCATAAAACCTAATAAAATGAAAGTGGTGGGGACGATATTGTTTTATCAATTGGAGCAGCTCTTTCTCCTCTTCCGAAGAAATCGTGTCCGTTTTGATACGAATATCAAAATAATTGAGACGCTCATAATACCGATCGGTGCAGAACCCGTCCAGTTTGGATTCCATCCAGTTCATCAAATGGGAATACTTTCGCTTATCAATTTTAGGATTGTATTCCTTGGGTGGTTCACCACTGCACACATTGTGGTATATGGTATTGAAAATATCCTCCCGTTCTTGATCCTGGAATTGTTTTACGCGATTGAGCAATATTACCTCATGGGGCAATAGGGAGTCCGTATAAGCTTTAAATTTTTTAAGCTTCATGTGTTATTCTGTTTAAAAAACCATTGCACTTGGAATACGCCCCCCAACGATAAAGCCTTGGTCACATCACCAATCCGCCGTCCACGCTAAGTACCGTACCATTGATAAAGTTGGCTTCGTCCGAGGCCAAAAACAAATATGCGTTTGCAATGTCCTCCGGGGTCCCCATTCTTCCCAGTGGTGTTTTTTCTTCAAGATTTTGAATCACTTTTTCGGGTATCGTTCCGACCATTTCGGTTGCAATGAACCCTGGGGCCACCGCATTTACACAAATTCCTTTTCTACCAAGTTCACGGGCCCAAACCTTGGTCATTCCAATAACCCCGGATTTGGTTGCCACATAGTTCGTTTGTCCAAAATTTCCATATAGCCCCACAATGGATGCAGCACTTATAATTTTACCGCTTCCTTGTGCCACCATATGTTCGGAAATAGCCTGGGTACAATTAAAAACACCCGTTAGATTAACATCGATCACGGATTTCCATTGTTCAGCCGTCATTTTTTTCAGTGTAGCATCCCTGGTGATACCGGCATTATTGATAAGTACATCAATATGGCCATGTTTTTGCATCACTTCGGATACAGCAGCATCCACCGAATCCCTGTCCACTGTGTTCACCTCTTGAAAATACAATGGTTTGTCTTTATAATGACCGAGTAGATCGTTTCCGGCCTTTGAATCAATGTCCCAGCAAACCACTGTTGCACCTTCTTCCAAAAATTTTTTAACCGTAGCTTTTCCAATTCCTTTGGCACCACCCGTTATAATGGCCACCTTATTTTTTAATCGCTCCATTTGATTTGAATTTTGGATAAAGCTAGTACTAAATGATTGTCCACAATATAATAATTTTATCTTTTTATATATTGACTTTTTCTACAATTAATTTATAAATACATATATTTCAGTTATTTACAAATTATAAAATAATATTGACTTTGATATAAAAATATATTTAAATACCTCATTAATCATTTAAAAATGTTCATTTAACCTTAAAAACATCATTATTATTCAATTTTTATCGAAAAAGTCCATACCATTATTTTAAAAAACAATAGATTCTTTCTGAATAAAAAAAATAATATTTAAATGCGGATTTCGCATTATTGAATCATCATTTTTATTGATTACTCATATTATAACAACCATATTTAGCACATCTAAATTATGACCAACAACTATCAAATAACTACTCTTATTGTTCTTCTTGGATTTATGTCCATTTTGTTTTATTTGGTTTACAAGTCAAGGGTATCTTCAGATAGTTTAGAGGTCTATGCCGTAGGGAACAAGTCGTTTTCATCGTTATCGGTCGCATTGTCCCTGGCAGCCTCCATTACAAGTGCGGCCACATTTATAATAAATCCAGGTTTTATAGCCCTTTATGGCCTTAGTGCCTTTATAGCTTTTGGTGTTGTAATGCCCTTTGCCATTTATGCCGCGTTGATCATATTCATTAAGCGATTCCGAAAATATGGCATGAATGTCAAGTCCATATCCATTGCAGATTGGGTGGGCAAACGTTATAACTCCCAGTTTTTAAAAATCCTTTTTGGGCTTTTGAGCATGCTATTGGTCACATTTATTGTGCTGATCTGCGTAGGGATGACCAAAGTGGTTTCCAAAGCTTTGGATGTCGACGAACTCACCATCTTAATCATCATTGTTGCCGTGGTATTCACCTATATGATGATTGGGGGCGCCAACACCATGGTCTATACCAACTCGGTACAGGCCAGCCTAATGATCGTGGTTGCGGTCCTACTTTTGGGTTCTGGAGCATTTTTACTGTTCAAAACAGGGGATGAAAGCTTCATAAACCGATTGAACGAAATAGACCCAGCGCTCACACAGACATTCAACGAAAAAAGCCCCTTGTTCAGGGATTTCTTCGAGGTGGTCATCTGTAATGCCATAGTTGGGATAGCCATTGTCTGCCAACCCCATATCCTGACCAAGTCCCTGTTGATCAAAAAAGACTCACAGGTAAACAAGTTCCTGCTCTATACCGTTTTGATATTGATTCTGTTTTTTTCGGTAGTATTTGTCGGGATATACGCCAGATTGAGCTTTCCCGACCTCATGTTCAACGGGACCGCCCTTAATATGGACGGTATTGTTTCCGCATACGTGCTCCATCGATTCCCGGTCTATGTGGGCATTGTGGTCATCCTTGGCCTTTTGGCGGCAGGACTTTCCACACTGGAAGGACTCATCCAATCCATCCCCACCACAATAACCAACGATTTTATCATGCCGTTGACCAAGATGGCGAACCTAGATGCCGTCCCAATGAAAATAAACAAGATATTGACGGTCATTGTGGGCATTGTTGCCATCCTATTGTCCTACGATCAATTGGTGAACCCAAGCCTAAGTGTGGGCATCTTTGCCCAGAACGGGGTGTACGCTTTTTTCTCAGCTGCGTTCGTTCCCGTTTTCTTTGGCATTTTCACAAAAACACAAAACAAATGGATCCCAATTGTCGCTTCACTCGTGGCCATCATCACACACTTTAGCGTGTACTATCTGGAATTGACCCCCTATATGGAGGGAATGGCGGTCAAAAACCCTGCAATTGCATCCGCAATTGCTTTGATACTATCGACCGTTACAGGACTTGTGATATACGCCATCAAACCCATGAACAAAAAAACACTAGAGTATGCCAGTGCTTAAAACAATCACAAAACAATTCTGGCAAGTGGTTCCGGCCATCATTGCCATTTTATTCACACAATCAGGTATGGGACAAGAAATAACATCCAACAAAGTAAAATTGCACAAACAGGGTATGGAAGTTCATTACCTACATGCGGGTAATGGAAAAACAAAATGGGTCATGATCCATGGATTGGGAAGTTATTCCAAAGCCTATACCAAAATCCTATCAAACTTGCCGGAACATGTTGAAGCCTATGCTTTGGACCTTCCCGGATATGGCAAAACACCAATGGGCAAGGAGCCTATTTCCATGGAAAACTACGCAACAATTGTCAACGGGTTTGTGGAAGAACTCGGATTGGACAAAGTTGTTTTGATGGGACACTCCATGGGTGGGCAAATCGCAATTACGTTGGCCCTAAAAAAACCAAAATGGCTAAAAAACCTGATTCTATTCTCTCCAGCCGGCATAGAACGGTTTTCCAAGGAGGATCGCAAATGGTTTGACACGGTCGCCACCGAATCCTTGTACCTCAACTTGACGGATGAACAAATCCGTCAAAACTTCAATATCAACTTTTATGGAAACCAGCTTCCCCAAGATGCAGAATTCATGTACCAAGATCGCCTCAAAATAAAAGGTGACCCTGAAGCTTACAAACAATATTGTTCCACCATCGCGGCAAGTATCAACGCAATGCTTTCAAGTCCGGTATATGACCATCTTGGGGCCATTGAAGTACCAACCTTGGTTCTTTTTGGAAAGAATGACCTATTGATCCCAAATAAGATTTTGCATCCCGACCTGACCATAGAACAGCTTATGGAAAAGCTCCATAAGGATTATCCAAACATCAGCAATAAAATCATTGATAAAGCTGGACATTTTATCATTTGGGACCAAGCACAGCATGTTATTGAGCTAACGAACGAATTCAAAGAAGCACACAAATAATTAATTAACTAAACTTAAACAAACAATGAAACTATTACAGACACTATTAGTATTGTTCATGGGCATGACAGGATTGTTGGCCCAAGAAGTTGCTGTAAGCGGTACCGTTACCGATGAAGAGGGCAACCCCCTTGAGGGCGCGAGCGTTTATGTGGCCGAGATCAGTGTGGGAACAACCACCGATGCCAACGGAAACTATGAACTCCTTTTAAAAGAAGGGAAACATATCATCCAGTTTTCCTATATCGGGTTTTCCCCAGTGGCCAGACCCATTACCTTGGACGCTTCGGGGGCGACCATCAATGTAACCCTCCAAGCAAGTATGAGCCTAGATGAAGTGGTCATTGTTTCCGGATCTAAAAAAGCTGAAAAAATCACAAACTCACCTGCAACGGTAGTGACCATCTCCCCGAGGCAGATAAATGAATATGCGGGAAACCCAGCGGAGCTGTTGTCGCGAAAAAAGGGAATAGATTATTTCAGGGCAGGTATTGCCACCCCCGCTTTCAACATAAGAGGGTTCAATTCAAATTTTAACTCCAAAAATTTACAAGTGGCGGATGGCCGTATATCCAGTTTGATCGCCACCGGACTTCCCATGGGGCCACTGACCACAACGATAAAGGAAGACATTGAGCAGATTGAGGTGGTCTTGGGACCCAACGCCACCCTCTATGGGCCAAATGCCCATAATGGCTTGCTCAATACCATTACAAAGGATCCCAGAAGATCGGAAGGCATTACCGTCGCCACTAACTTGGGCGTGAACAGCGATGGAAACGGATACTATTCCGGAAGATTGCGAATAGCAAAAAAACTTAGTGATAAATGGGCGTTCAAGGCTACCGGGGAATACACAAAGGCCACAGAATTTATATATGCGGACTCCGTTTATATAGATCGGAACTTGGACGGTGTCACCGAAGGATACCCCGAATATGACCTGGACAACGATGTCAAGTTTTTAAAGACAGAGGCCAGTGCCTACTATTCACCAACCGAAGGTACCGACCTTATCGCCACCTATGGGCATAGCAACAGTACTTACCTTTCCCCTACCAACGTGGGCAGAAATCAAATCATTGATTGGAGGATAAGTTTTGGACAGTTACGTTTCAACACAAGAAATTTCTTTGCCCAGGTATATTACACCACCAGTAAAACAGACGATACCTACTCTATTGACGACAGGACAAAACAATACTATCGTGGCATTGATGCCGGCATGTCCGAAGAAGAGGCCTCGGGAGAATTTTCATACGAAAGTGGAGCCCGATTTATCGATGATTCCAAAAGATGGAACGCCGAAATGCAGTATTCAAACTCGCTTTTCGACGATCGTTTGGATTTAGTGACAGGACTTCAATGGCAATTGGACAAGGCCAACAGTCATGGCTCTTATCTTCTTGATGAAGATGAGGACGATTATATAGACGTTGCCCAACTAGGTGGATATATCCATTTGGATTATGATTTCGGGAGCGGGTTTCGGGGTATTGCCGCCACACGTATAGACAATCATGAAATCTACGGGACCAATGTGGTTCCCAAGTTTGGGGTACTCAAAGAGTTTGACAAAGGAACCTTGCGTTTTACCTATGGTCAAGGTATTGCCGCCCCCACCATTCTTAACATGTATGGAAATTTATTCTCCGGATTGATTCTGGGCAACTCCGACGGTTTCACCTTGACCGATGGAACCGTAATTCCAGCACAGGGCGTGGAAAAAGTTGATACTTACGAAATAGGGTATCGCGGATCTTTATCCCCAAAACTCTACGGAGATTTTAATGCCTATTACAATGTCAACAAAGACTTTCTAAGTCCGGTCACTGTAATAGGAGTGGCCACACATAGAGGGGACACCCCCATTGAGGAAGTACAGTCCGGGTATGCCATTTACAATGGATTGGTGGCCACCTACATCAACTTTGGACAAGTCAACACCTACGGTGCCGATCTAGCTTTGACCTATAGCATTTCACCAAAATGGAACGTAACCGCCAACTATTCTTATTTTGATTACTCATTTGATGAAAATGACATGGACAATGACTTCAACAATGATGGTGAAGTCAACTTTTTGGACTTTTTGATCAACTCCCCAACCAATAAAATCGGTGCTGGACTAAACTACAACGGAGAAAAATTCTTTGCTTCGGCATTTAGCCGATGGGTGGAGGAGTACAACTATTTCTCCAGCTACCAGATAGCATCAGAAACTTTGCCGGGCTATACGTACAGGGGAACCCCAATTGTTGAGGACTCAAAAAGTACAGATTCCTACAACTATGGGCCTTTGGGAGGCTTCGTGACCTTCGACCTCAACTTTGGCTATCACTTTAATAAAAACTTTACGCTTTCGTTCGCGGCCACCAATCTGTTCAATACAGAAATGAGGGAATTTACCGCAGCTCCCCCAACCGGAGGCCTGTACGTACTGGAAGCAAAATTGAATTTGGATTAACAAAACAACCAAAGCATAAATGAAAAATGCAAAAATTGTATCCTCGGGAATGTATGTTCCCGAGGACATATATACCAATGCTTATTTCAATGAGTTATTGGGCGAGGATGTAGATACCTGGTTAAGGGAAAATGTAGAGATTTTTGAACGAAGATGGTGCAGGGATAATGAATCCACCGCCGACCTTTGTGAAAAAGCGGCAAATGCCGCATTAAAAAATGCAGGTCTAAAGGCTTCCGATCTGGATTTGCTCATTATCGCAACCGATACCCCAGAATATATCTCCCCTTCAACAGCAGCAGTAGTGCAGCATCGAATCGGAGCCGTAAACGCAGGAACATTCGATTTGAACGCAGCGTGCGCAGGGTTCGTAACCGCAACAGAAACTGCGGCACACTACATCAAAAGCGGCGGGCTGGACAAAATTATGGTCATTGGTGCCTACGGAATGAGCAAATACTTGGACAAAAAAGATAAAAAGACCGTTACGCTCTTTGCTGATGGTGCAGGAGCCGTTATTTTGACCGCTACCGAAGAAAAAAATAAAGGGCACCAGATAGGCCAATTAATCTCGAAAGGAGAATATGCCGATTGGATGGGTATTTATGCCGGAGGGACCAAAACCCCAATAGACCATGACGTTATCGAACATAAAGACCATCGCTTAAAGTTTGTAAAGAAATTTCCGCCCGAGCTAAATCCCCAAATGTGGAGCATGTTGGCCAAACAATTGGCCGATCAAATGAAGATTGACATTAAGGAGGTAGACCAATTCCTGATTACACAGATCAATATAAATGCCATTAGGGAAACACTAAAAATATTGGGGGCCCACGAAGACAAAGCTTATACCGTTATGCACCACTATGGTTATACCGGGTCAGCATGTATTCCCATGGCCTTGCACAAAGCTTGGGAAAACGAACGAATAAAAGAAGGGGATACATTATTTTTCATCGGTTCTGGAGGTGGATTGGCCTTTGCCGCAAATGCTTTTATACTGTAACTTTAACGTATTATGATCAACACTTTTGATTGGTTCAAAAAATGGGCGGGTTATACCCCTGACAAAATTGCCTTAAAAGATGCTGAATCAGGCACGACACTTACATACCGCCAAATAAACAATGCATCCAATAGTATTTCATACTATCTAAAGGATAAGTACCAGTTAAAAAAAGGGGACAGAATTGCCATCATTGCTGAAAACGACCTTACCCAGGTACTACTTTTTGGTGCCGCACAAAAAATGGGGATAATTCTCGTCCCCATCAATTACCGCCTCGCCCATGCTGAAGTGGAATATCTACTTGGGGATTCCGAATGTTCCCTGGTATTGTACAGTGAAGGATCCTACGATGTCCATGGGTTAAAATATGAGGCCACCTATGAGCCCATTGCCCCTTTTATCCATTTTATTGATGATGAAAGTCCCGAATATGAGGAACAGGTAAATGAAGAAGACCCCATTTTTATCCTGTACACAAGTGGCACCACCGGTTTTCCAAAAGGAACGTTGTACACGCATAAAATGCTTTTTTGGAACAGTATCAATACCGCACTTAGCTTGACAATAAGTAGTACCACCAAAACCCTTAACTGCATGCCACTTTTTCACACCGGAGGTTGGAACGTACTCCTGACACCGGTTTTGCACCATGGCGGAACCATAATCATGTTCAAAAAGTTTGATGCAGAAAAAATATTAAGATCCATTGTCTCCGAAAAGCTCGACCTTTTTATGGGTGTCCCCACAATGTTAAAGATGATTGCCGAGCTTCCAGAGTTTGAATCAACGGATATCAGCTTTCTCAACTATATTATTGTTGGAGGAGAAAGTATGCCAACACCTTTGATCAGAAAATATCACAACAAAAAAGTCCCTATCCGCCAAGGTTATGGTTTGACCGAAGTAGGCCCGAACCTAACATCGCTCCATCAAAGGGAGGCCGAAAGAAAACAGGGGTCCATTGGCAAACCCAATTTTTACGTTCAAGTTCGGATTGTGGACGACAATGAAAACAATCTCCCCCCGAACGAACCGGGAGAACTATGGATATCCGGCCCCATGGTAACCCCTGGATATTGGAAAAATGACAAAGCCACAGCAAACAGTAAGTCCGAAGGATGGTTTAAAACAGGGGATGTTGCCCTGATGGACCAAGAAGGGTTCCTATTTATAGTGGACCGAAAAAAACACATGTATATCAGTGGGGGTGAAAATGTATACCCAGTCGAAGTTGAACGTGTACTGCTTCAGCATGAAGCCATTAATGAAGCTGTTGTTTTCGGGATTCCCCACGAAAAATGGGGGGAATGTGGTGCTGCATTGATCGTAAAAGGAAAAGAAATCAGTTCAGAAGAAATTCGTGACTATTGCATGAAAAACCTTGCCAAATTCAAAGTGCCCACAGAAATTCATTTTATAGATTCAATTCCCAAAGGGGATACGGGAAAAATCGATCGGAAAACTTTGAAGAGCACCTTCATGAAGGAAAGAGACATGGCATAACCCTATGATTTAATTGCAATCAGGAACAAAAACTCAGAACATCAAGCACTGACGCCACTTTTAGAGGCTCAACATCTTGCTGAACATATCCATGTTCCCATAAACCCCATTGAAAACATCAGCCTTGGGACCATAGGCAAACAATGATCCACATTGACAATAAAGATTCTTAAAACATTTTTATTGATCTCAATGATTTTTGTCCAAAGCAGGTAAAGTGGTTATCAGATAAAAACAACCATTATAAAAAGCCCTTAAATTCCTGTCCTTTTGGACAAAAAAATTATATTTGCACACTTAAAATTCCAAAGGCCCACGTGGTGGAATTGGTAGACACGCTACCTTGAGGGGGTAGTGTTCGAAAGGACGTGCTGGTTCGACTCCAGTCGTGGGCACAAAGAAAAACCGCAATCATTGCGGTTTTTCTGTTTTTAAACACTACCCATAGAATTCCCACACTTTCCCTAAAAGACTGATATTCTCGGATAAGAGTCCAAATTTTATGACAAAAAACTAGGATGCCATCTTTTTAAGTGTAAATTTGTTTAACTTTTAACAATAAAAGATGAACAATGTAAAGACATCGTTCAGTATTCGGGATATGGAAAACCTTTCTGGAATCAAGGCCCATACTATTCGAATCTGGGAAAAGAGATACAATTTGTTCAGTCCCGAACGAACAGATACAAACATACGGACATACAATCTGGAAAGTCTTCAAAAGCTACTCAACGTTACTTTGCTGTACAAAAACGGGTATAAAATTTCCAAAATAGCCAAATTGGGTGATGAAAAAATACCTTCGTTGGTCAAAGAAATTATTTCCCTTAAAAGTGAAAAAAGTCATGCCATCAACGCTTTTAAGCTGGCCATGCTCAATTTTGACCAGTCCCTTTTCCTGAGGACCTATAATGAACTCATGGAGGAAAAATCGTTCTCCCAAATTTTTAATGAAGTCTTTATCCCACTGTTGAACGAGTTGGGACTGTTATGGCAGACCAATACCATAAGTCCTGCCCACGAGCATTTTATATCCAATCTGATCAAACAAAAAATATATACCCATACAGAGAAACTTCAATTGGAGTCGCCCACAAAACACGATGAAGTTTATGTACTGTTCCTTCCAGAGAATGAAATTCACGAATTGGGCCTTCTATATATCAACTACCAATTGGCTTTGCACGGGCACAAAACAATCTACTTGGGGCAGACGATGCCAATTGACAGTTTGGAAGACTTGTTCAAATACTATGACAACGTCCAGTTTGTCTCCTATTTTACCGTTTCGCCGAGCAAGGGTGACATCAATGGTTATTTTGAAAAAATTGAGGCCGTATTGCAAAAATCCCCAGGTTCCAAATTTTGGGTCCTCGGGCACCAGGTTCAAGAAATCGGTGAAGACAGGCCCAAAGGGGCCATCAAAATATTCAAGAACATCGATCAGCTGATAGAATCACTTTAAAACTAAAATGAAAAAAATAATTGTCATTGGTTCTGGTTTCTCCTCCCTCTCCGCCTCTTGCTATTTGGCAAAAGCCGGCCATGAGGTCGAGATATTCGAGAAAAACAATACGGTAGGTGGCAGGGCAAGGCAATTTACAAAGGATGGTTTTACGTTCGATCTAGGACCAAGCTGGTATTGGATGCCCGATATCTTTGAAAAGTTCTTTGGCGACTTCGGCAAAAAGGTTTCCGATTACTATCAATTGGACAAACTGAATCCTGCATATAAAATTTTCTTTGATGACGATGTTCTGACCATTGGGGATTGTATGGAAAATATTTGTGCAGAATTCGAGCGTATCGAAACCGGAAGCAGCAAACATTTAAAGGAATTTATAAGCCAAGCACAAGAAAACTACAATATTGCCATTAACAAAGTGGTCCTTCGACCAGGCCTGTCCCCTTTGGAATTGGTTACCAAGGAAACCATTTTAAAGGTTGACCAATTTTTTAAGACCATCAGTCAACAAGTACGAAAGCGGTTCAAAAACCAAAAATTGGTTTCCACCTTGGAATTCCCCGTACTTTTTTTGGGCGCCAAGCCGAGCAACACCCCATCCTTTTACAATTTTATGAATTTTGCCGATTTTGGCTTGGGCACATGGCACCCAAAGGGCGGTATGTACGAAATAATCAAGGCCATGAAAAGCTTGGCCGAAGAATTGGGAGCGACGATACATACAAATAGCCCCGCAAGCCATATTTTGGTATCGGGAGGGGAAATTCTGGGTATCCGGAGCAATGGGAGAAACCACCTTGCAGACTACGTGGTCAGTGGTGCTGATTACCATCATTCAGAAACCCTTTTGGACAAAAAGTACAGACAATATTCGGAAGCATACTGGAAAAAAAAAACGTATGCGCCTTCTTCCCTACTCTTTTATATTGGTTTTGATAAAAAATTGAAAAATGTAGAACATCATAATTTGTTCTTTGATACGGATTTTGAAAAGCATGCGGAAGAAATTTATGATCATCCTCAATGGCCGAGCAATCCATTGTTCTATGCCAATTTTCCCTCCATAACGGATTCTTCCATGGCTCCCAGCGGAAAGGAAACAGGTTTTTTCTTGGTGCCCATCGCCCCCGGATTGGAGGATACGCCCCAACTCCGGAACCAATATTTTGATATTGTGATGGATAGATTTGAAAATTTAACGCATCAAACTGTAAAAAATTCAGTACTTTTTAGGGAAAGTTTTTGTGTAAACGATTTTGTTGACCAATACAACTCATATAAAGGCAATGCCTACGGTATGGCAAACACATTGCGCCAAACCGCTTTTTTACGACCCAACCTCAAAAGTAGCAAGGTAAAAAACTTGTTTTTTACCGGTCAGTTGACTGTTCCCGGACCAGGAGTACCACCATCCCTGATTTCCGGTAAACTGGTGGCCGATCTAATCCTTAAAGAAATAAAAAGATGAAAACTATTTTTGACGACGTTTCCTATAATTGCAGTAAGATCGTGACCCGTTCCTACAGTACTTCGTTTTCATTGGCTACCAAAATGTTGGCTCCATCAATTCGGGCCGACATATACAACATTTACGGCTTTGTGCGCTTGGCCGATGAAATTGTGGATTCCTTTCACGATTACGATAAAAGAAAACTATTTGATGCCTTTGAAAAAGATATGGAACAGGCGTTGGCCAATAAAATCAGTCTGAACCCTATTTTAAACTCTTTTCAACATACGTACCACACCTATGATATCCCCCATCATTTGGTGAAATCGTTTATGAAGAGTATGCGAATGGACCTAACCAAAAAAAAGTACGAAACCTTTGATGAGTACCGTGAATACATTTATGGCTCTGCCGATGTTGTTGGTTTGATGTGTCTTTGTGTTTTTGTAAAAGGAGACAAAGAGAAATATGATGCATTGAAAGAATCTGCCATGGCTTTGGGCTCCGCGTTTCAGAAAGTCAATTTTCTGCGCGATTTAAAAGCCGATCATGAAGACCTGAACCGGGCATATTTTCCAAATACCGATTTGATGGAACTTGATGAAGTGTCCAAAAAACGTATCGTGGATGAAATAAAAGCCGATTTTGCCCTTGGATATTCTGGGATCATTCAACTACCGGAACAGGCAAAGTTCGGTGTTTACACCGCTTATAGATATTACAAAAAATTGCTCCAAAAGCTCCAGAGCACTCCTCCTTTGGAAATTAAAAATACCCGGATCCGAGTGCCCAACTATCAGAAATTCGGGCTGCTGGCACAATCATACGTTAATTATAAACTACAATTGGTACAATGAAAGTAGCACTTTGGATAGTAATATTTTTGGCTACCTTTTCCTTTATGGAATTTATGGCGTGGTTTACCCATAAATATGTAATGCACGGTTTCCTATGGAGCCTCCATAAGGATCACCATAAAAAGGACCACGACTCTTGGTTCGAGCGGAACGATGCCTTTTTTATTTTCTATGCCGTGATAAGCATGACCCTTTTTTATCTGGGGAGTTACACTTCGTTCTGGTACGGATGGCCGTTAGGTTTCGGTATATTGGCCTACGGAATTGCCTATTTTATGGTGCACGATATATTTATCCACCAACGCTTCAAAATCTTTAGAAATGCCAACAATTGGTATGCACGCGGTGTGCGGCGCGCACATAAAATGCACCATAAACATTTAGGAAAAGAAGATGGGGAATGTTTTGGAATGTTGGTTGTCCCCTTTAAATATTTTAAGAAAAAATAGCTATTCCGCTATAAGCCTGTCCAAAAGAGCCCTGGTCTTTTCAGAATTCCAATTGGCCGCACCTGTCTTGTCCACCACAATATTGCCTTGTTTGTCAAGGATATAAGTAACCGGGATACTATTGCTCTCCAATTCTTGGGGCGAAGCGGAACCCTGAAAATATACCGGCAGACCATACCCTTTTTTATCTAGGAAAGCCTCAACCTTTTGTTTTTCATCGTTCGCCACAAACATGAATGTTGCCTTATCCTTATAATCTTCATACAGTTCCACAAAACCAGGTAGTTCCGCCACACAAGGTGGGCACCAAGTTGCCCAGACATTGATCAATATCACCTCCCCTTTATGGGATTGTAGATTGGTTTGCCCACCATCCAATTCCACAAGGTTCCAATTGTAGTTCTTTAAATTGGCCTGTTCATCCTCATCAATAGTGCTGGGACTAATGATCATTGCCATTGCTTTATTCACCCAAACACGCACATGAAAGCCAACTGGGGTAAAAAGAATGACCAAGATGGCCAAGATCCATATTCCATTACCGATCTGTTCTTTGGTAATTTTCATTCTGCAATCAATTCATCCAAAAGTTTATATACTTTTTTTGAGCTCCAATCGGAAATACCTTCTTCATGGACCACTATGTTCCCCGATTTATCGATCAAATAAGAGGCGGGCACTTTGCTGGTATCAATGGGCATTTTTTCGCCAATGATCAAATAGGTTACCGGAAACGTAAATCCGTGTTCTTCCATAAAGGCCTCAACAGGTTCCCGCTCCTCATTGGTGATGATATAAAAGTCGATCTTGTCTTTATATTTGTCGTATAGATCCTGAATACTTGCAAGCTCCGCTTCTGAAGGCAATCGCCACGAAGCCCACAGATTTATAAAAACGACATTGCCCTTAGATCTTTCGAAATTGAAAAAATTCCATTCTTCGTCCTTTAGTTTCCAATCGAAATCGGTAATCGTTTCTTGTTCTGTTTTTTCAATCACATTTGGTGAAAATGCAAAAATCCGATTCAACCAAATTTTCCCATAATACCCAATGGGGGTAACAAAAAATGAAACGACAAAAAGAATCAATACTACATTGAGAATGGTCTTTTTATTGATTTTCATTGAAAATATTATTTATCAAAAATTAAAAACTCCTGACGTTCTAAAAGATGCCAGGAGTTTTTACAGATTATAATTTAGATACAATTAAGCATTCTGTTTCTTGATCAAGTTCAAGGCCGAACCTTCTTTGAACCATTTGATCTGCGCATCATTGTATGAGTGGTTTGCAATAATGGTATCCTTGCTTCCATCGGCATGTACCACCTCAATGGTCAAAGGTTTGTCCGGTGCAAACTCAGCTGCGTCCAAGATGTTGAACGTGTCGTCCTCCTGAATCAAATCGTAATCATCTTCATTCGCGAAGGTCAATGCCAACATTCCTTGTTTTTTCAAGTTGGTTTCGTGAATCCTGGCAAACGATTTTACAAGAACAACGGCAACACCGAGGTGCCTTGGTTGCATTGCTGCATGTTCCCTTGATGACCCCTCGCCGTAGTTATGGTCTCCCACAACAACCGTCATAATACCATTTTTCTGGTATTCGCGTTGGGTATCCGGAACTCCTCCATACTCCCCTGTCAATTGGTTTTTAACAAAGTTTGTCTTTTGGTTGAATGCGTTCACTGCACCGATCAAGGTGTTGTTGGCAATATTGTCCAAATGACCTCTAAATCGTAACCATGGACCTGCCATGGAAATATGGTCGGTAGTACATTTACCAAAGGCTTTGATCAAAAGTTTCATTCCCTTAAGATCATCCACCGTAATTGGTGTAAACGGCTTCAGCAATTGTAATCTCTCCGAATCTGGAGCAACTTTGACTTCTACTCCACTTCCATCTTCCAAAGGTTCTTCGTAACCGTTTTCCTTTACTTCAAACCCTTTTGGTGGCAATTCCCATCCTGTTGGCTCGTCCAACATCACTTCTTCCCCATCTTCATTGATCAAGGTATCCGTCAATGGATTAAAATCCAAACGACCTGCAATGGCTATTGCTGCGGTCATTTCCGGTGAGGCCACAAAAGCGTGTGTGTTTGGGTTACCATCCGCACGTTTCGCAAAGTTACGGTTGAATGAATGTACAATACTGTTCTTGGGGGCGTTCTTTGGATCTTTGTAACGTGCCCACTGGCCAATACATGGTCCACAGGCGTTCGTGAATATCTTGGCATCCAGTTTTTCAAATATTTCAAGAATTCCATCACGCTCAGTGGTATATCTTACTTGTTCCGAACCTGGATTGATACCAAACTCAGCCTTTGTCTTCAATTTTTTGTCCAGAGCTTGTTGGGCAATGGAAGATGCTCTTGATAAATCCTCATAAGAAGAGTTGGTACAAGACCCGATCAATCCCCACTCAACGGTCAACGGCCATCCGTTCTTTTCGGCCTTTTCCTTCATGGTTCCCACTTCCGTAGCCAAATCTGGTGTGAAAGGACCGTTCAAAAGAGGCTTCAATTCGGACAAGTTGATATCGATCACTTGGTCAAAATATTGCTCGGGGTTGGCATACACCTCAGGGTCAGCCGTCAAATGCTCTTTGATTTTATTTGCTTCATCGGCTACATCTTCCCTGCCGGTCGCCCTCAGATAGCGCTCCATGGATTCATCGTAACCAAATGTCGAAGTGGTCGCCCCAATTTCGGCACCCATGTTACAGATGGTTCCTTTTCCTGTACATGACATTGAAGTAGCACCTGGGCCAAAATATTCAACAATAGCTCCTGTTCCACCCTTTACGGTAAGAATTTCGGCTACTTTCAAAATCACATCTTTAGGGGCTGTCCATCCAGAAAGTTTCCCGGTCAATCTAACACCGATCAACTTAGGGAATTTAAGTTCCCAAGCCATACCTGCCATTACATCCACGGCATCTGCACCACCAACTCCAATGGCCACCATTCCCAAACCACCGGCATTTACCGTATGGGAATCGGTCCCGATCATCATTCCGCCCGGGAATGCGTAATTTTCCAATACTACTTGGTGGATTATCCCAGCTCCTGGTTTCCAAAACCCAATTCCGTATTTATTTGATACAGAACCCAAGAAATCAAATACCTCACTACTGGTTTCATTGGCGTGTTTCAAATCAGCCGCCGCACCATCTTTGGCCTGGATCAAGTGATCACAGTGAACTGTGGTCGGCACCGCTACTTTATCTTTACCTGCCTGCATAAATTGTAACAAGGCCATCTGCGCCGTTGCATCTTGACAGGCAATTCTATCGGGAGCGAAATCAACGTAATCCTTGCCCCTTACAAAGGCTTTTTTCGGATCACCGTCCCAAAGGTGGGAATATAAAATCTTTTCAGAAAGCGTTAGGGGCTTACCTACCAGTTCGCGGGCTTTTTCTACGCGTTCCCCCATGGAAGCATAGACACCCTTAATCATGTCTATATCAAATGCCATTATACAATTGAGTTTTTTAGATTTTCGTAATTCGGTAAATTTACTAAATCGTGAAGTAATTTGAAATTAGAATCACACTAAATAAGTGTTGTCTTTCTTATTTTTTACAATAATTCCGTGATAATTTTTTCCTCAGTGATGCCTTCCGCTTCCGCTTTGTAGTTTTTTAGTATCCTGTGACGAAGAATTCCCAAGGATACTGCTTTGATATCTTCGATGTCCGGGGAGAACTTTCCATGGATGGCCGCGTGGGCTTTTGCCGCTAAAACCAGGTTCTGTGAAGCTCTGGGACCTGCTCCCCAATCAATGTAATTTTTCACATAATCCAAAGCGCCCTCCTGATCTGGACGTGTTCGGCTCACCAATCTCACTGCATAATCCACTACATTATCCGGTACGGGTATTCGCCTGATCAAATGCTGCACTTCTATTATCTCGTCGGCATTGAAAAGTACATTGATCTGCGCCTCATCATCGGTAGTGGTGGATTTTACGACTTGTATCTCTTCCTCAATGGTGGGATACTTTAGTTCTATGGCGAACATAAAACGATCCAATTGTGCCTCTGGCAATGGATAAGTCCCTTCTTGCTCTATCGGGTTTTGTGTGGCCAGCACAAAGTAAGGGCGTTTTAGTTTGTATTGTTTTCCTGCAATGGTAACCGCCCTTTCCTGCATGGCTTCCAACAATGCGGCTTGGGTTTTTGGGGGTGTCCTATTGATTTCATCCGCGAGGATAATGTTCCCAAAGACCGGTCCCATTATAAATTTGAAGTTCCGGTTTTGGTCCAATACTTCGCTCCCTAAAATATCACTGGGCATTAAATCCGGTGTAAACTGTATTCTTTTGAAATCCAATCCCAAGGTCTGTGCAATGGTATTGACCATTAAGGTTTTTGCCAAACCGGGAACACCGATCAATAGGGAATGTCCCCCTGTATAGATGGACAGTAATATCTGTTCAATCACCTCTTCTTGGCCGATAATGACCTTGGCAATCTCTTTTTTTAGGTCTTGGTGTTTTTGTACCAGATTTTTTACTGCATCTACATCCGACATACAACTATTGCTTTACCCAGTTGTTAGCAAAATCGCAATCCCTGCTTTCAGGATCTACATGAATATAGGTATCCTCGATATGCTCGTCCATCCATTCCTTTATGGCCTTAAACTGCTTTTCCCTCAATGCGAGTTCCTGGATTTTCATGTAATCCTTTGCAAAATCGGCCACATGTTCATCATATCGGTTGGAAATCTTCATGATCTTGAATTTGGGAGGCCCTCCTCTTGGATCATCTTCACGGATGGGTCTTGATATTTCGCCATCCTTTAAATCCCGTACTTGGTTGTACAGCGTAGGATCCATTTTGGTAAGCTCAAAACGGGAATCAAAATTGATCGGGTTCCGTAATAATCCACCATCAAACTTGGTCTCCTTTTCATCGGAGAAATTCAAGGCCGCCTCGGCAAAGGTGTATTTTCCATCCAAAATCTGTTGACGGATGGTATCCAACTCTTTTACCGCCTTATCAATGGCACTTTGTGGAATTTCCGGTATCATAAGGATATGGCGCAAATCCAGTTCCTGACCTCTTATTTTCTCAATGTAAATAATATGATATCCGAACGAGGTCTCAAAAGGTTCCGATATTTCACCTTCCTGAAGGCTAAAAGCTACATCCTTGAACTCTTTGACAAATGGGGTTTCCTTGGTCATGCTGTAAAATCCTCCTTGTGATTTTGATCCTGGGTCCTGAGAATATAAAATTGCCTTTACATTAAAGCTTGCACCGTTTTCCAGCACATCTTGGCGAATTTCATTCAATTGGTTGATTACCTTTTGTTTTTCCTCTTCAGGTGCTTCGGGTTGTTTCACAATCTGGGCAATTTCAAGCTCTGCACCAAAAACGGGTCTTTCATCTTCAGGGATCCTGTAAAAAAATTGACGTACTTCTTCCGGGGTAACTTCAATTTCCTCAACAATCTTGCTCTGCATTTTTTCAGAGAGCATACGCAACTTGTTGATTTCAAAAAGCTCTTCACGGAAACTCTCCATATCAGTCTTTTTGTAGTAGCTCAGCATTTTTTCAACGCTGCCTATTTGTTGGGTGAGTTGTTGTATTTGTCTATCGCTTTGGGCATTTACCATATCATCCGACACCAACAAACTGTCCTGCACAGCTTGGTGGGCATAAAGCCTGTCTTCCATAAGTTTGCCCAAAAGACTGCATCGCGTAATGTCTTCGGTCGATGCCCCTTGATTTCTTAGATCGATCAAGGTTTTGTCTATATCAGATTCCAAGATCACATAATCCCCCACAACAGCGGCTATACCATCCAACTTTACTTTTTTGGTGTTGCTTGTGGTGTCTTTGACGCCCATGGCCTGGTCTGTTTCCTGTGCCCTGACCATTCCCGTCATCACACAAAATACTGTGGAAAGTCCTATAATTTTATTTTTCATAAACCTCAAATTCATTCTTCTTAATAGCTTCATCAATAATTTCGGTTTCCAGTTTCCTTACGTAATCCAAACGTCTCCTGTTCAATATCAATTGCTTTATATCGGGCTCCACATAATCAAACGGCGCTGTTTCATTCACATCCAACACATTGGTCACCAAGCCCAAATATACCTCTAAGGAGTCTTGTAACTCAAAAAATTGTGATTTTTTTAAGTGATCTTCTTCATTTGCCTGGGTCAACGGAGGAATTTCCTCGATTACCCTTGTAGCACTTACCCAGATGGAATCATTAAAATGGATCTTTTTGAATTGGACGGCTATGGAGTCCAAATATCGTTTATCGGAATCGTCCCATTTTTTGATTCTTTTCTCTACACCATCCCGGTCCAAAAATTGATTGGACATGCCCACAAACCTGAGTTGCACCAATTTTTCGTTCAGTTTAAAATTTTCCTTTTCACGTTCGTAGAATTCTTGGAGCTGTTTTTTGGTAACAGCCGTATCTTGGGATTGGTTCACCAAAGCCTCTATGTAGGCCCTTGTGTAAAGATCTGCACGGTAATCGGCCACCAAACGGTCATATTCCGCCAGTTTTTCTTCGGGCAGGTTAATTTTGGACTTGGACAACAATAACTGTTTGGATGCCCAATTGTTGATGTAATTGGTCACAAAAATAGTACTGTCCTCCGCAGTCATGTCATCCCTGATAAGGGACGCAATATCCTCTTTGTACAGATAAGTGTCCCCCACACGTGCAAGGGGTTCCTTTTCCTCATCCTGGTTAAACATGCCTTCACAAGAAGAAAACAGGATGGTCATCAATGTAATAAAAAAGAAAAGTGTATTTTTTTGGAGCTTAAGCATTTCGCAAAAATAACAATTACAAAATCCCCTACAAGAAGGTTCTAATTTCATTAACAGATTTTTTATTTAAAACTAGATGCTTGGAAATTGTTACATTAGTGCAAAACCAAACTAAAAAAATGAAATACACCACCGAAATCGTTGTAAATGTTCCGCGGGAGGAATTCATCAAAAAAATGGATGATCCCGAAAACATGAAACATTGGCAGAAAGGTCTTCTCGGATATGAACTACTATCCAAAAACCCTGGGCAGGATGGTGCCCAAATGAGCCTAAGTTACAAAATGGGCAAACGGGAAATGACCCTTGTGGAAACCATCATAAAAAGAAATCTGCCAGATGAACTGTATATGACCTATGACGCCAAAGGGGTGCACAACATTCAAAAAAACCATTTTATAGAGGAAGGGGACAAGACCCGGTGGGTTTCCGAATCCGAATTCAAGTTCTCCGGATTTGGGATGAAACTCATGGGTTTGTTAATGCCAGGTGCCTTTAAAAAACAATCACTAAAATATATGCAGGATTTTAAGACCTTTGCCGAAACTGGAAAATCTGTAACCAACCCATAAAAACCATGGAAAAACTTTTGGATAGAAAAATCAAGATTATTTGGGACTTTAGGGGACCAAATGCCGCACATGTTGCCGAACATTATTTAAAACACCTAAAGGAGTTTGTGGAAGCGGAAGAATTAAAATACGACCTTGCAGGTCTAGATCATTTTAGTCCTACCCATAGCATTGCTTTTTTGGTGGTCGCAGAATTTGAATTGCAGGAGGTCAAGAACATTCTTAAACCCCATCGAGGCGAGGTATATACCCAAGAAATATAATTCCTGCCCCATGTGGTACAAGTATTCCTTTTTAGTTCTGCTTGTCATAGGTGCCTCGTGCAACAACGCCACTATATCCGACCCTTTGGCCAAAGCGCTTTCATCACGGGACCCAAGGATCAAAAATGTGATGGAAAATCTGGAAGGACACGAAATTCAGGTCAGATACACCCAAATTGACCGAAAAAACGACAGTATTGTTTTTACCGATTACGATTTTCAGGTCAATGCGGACAATTACTTCTACCCTGCAAGTACCGTAAAGTTTCCAGCTACGGTGGCCACCTTGGAAAAACTCAATGAAATTGATTCACTTTCTCTGGAAACACGTTTTTTTGTTGAGGGAGATTCGGTGGAAACCACTTTTGCGAAGGCCATTTCAGAAATTTTTGCCGTTTCGGACAACGCTGCAAACAATCGTTTGATAGAGTTTTTAGGCCAAGATGATTTAAACGGAAGGATGCAAAGGAGAGGTGTGTCGCCCATAAGAATTGCACATAGGTTATCCACAAACAATGCAGATGCCGTTACCACAAAACCTTTGGTCTTTTATCTTAATGACTCCACCACTTCTTTGGGCAAGCCCATTATAAATGCCCCCATACAACCATTAACACTAAAGAACATCCATAAAGGGGTGGGATTTATCGACGATGAATCCTATCAAGATGGTCCGTTTGATTTTAGTTTGAAAAACTACTATCCCATCGAAGCTCAAAGTGCCCTTATGAAACGTATCATCTTCCCTGAAGCTTTTCCAAAGGAACAACGGTTCAATTTAAGCGATGACCAACGTAAATACTTGTTGACCGCAATGCACTCAGTACCATCTGAAGTGGGCTATGACCAAGAGGAATTCTATGACAGTTATGTCAAATTTTTCATGTTCGGTGATAGCACGGAACCGATGCCGAAACACATCAAAATATACAATAAGGTGGGGTATGCTTATGGCACACTTACGGACTGCGCATACATCCAAGACACCAAAAACAATGTGGATTTTATGATCACGGCCACCATCTTGGTCAACAACAATGGTATTTTCAATGATAACACCTATGAATATGACGAGGTGGGCATACCATTTTTGGCACAATTGGGCAGGGAGCTTTATCAAATTGAACTGAATCGAAGCCGTTAAAATCAATCGCCCTTGCCCTCAATTACAGCCAAAGAACAAGTGGGACATTTGCCTTAAAGAATAAAATTCCTTTTTGGTAACATCCCACTTTCCGGACTAGAGTCCTTAAAAATCAAGAAACCTCATCCAACCATTTCTGGTTGTATGTTCCAATTTTCGTTTGCCAATAGCACTTGATCAAAGTCAACACCTTCAATGGGTTTCAATCTTTGGCTCGCGGCATCCCATTCTATCTTTCTGCCCAATTTCCATGACAAGCCTGCCATGTGTGCGGATATGGCTTCATCAAAACCTTCTTTGATCCCACAACTTACATTGCCTCCATTTTTGATGACGCTCAACCATTCCCTCATGTGCAAGAAGGTAGAATCTACCCGAACCCCATCAATGTATGTCCACATCAGACCTTTATCGGCAAAGTATTGAGAAGTTGCGGATGACACGGCATCCGTTGCCCTCGATGCAGGGTCGTATTGATAAATGGGCACATTGGGGTCCATTTTTCCATTTTCCAACATATCGGCATAGCGGGTAGATGCACCATCGGGCCAAACAGTCAACCTATTGCCCAGTTCCATGGTGGCATCGTGGCCCATCAAAATTGTGGGTCTGTTGAACCCATTGCCCAAAGTAGCACTATAGCAAAAAGTCATCCCTTTTTCCTTGCCCTTGGTTTGACTGCTACCAGTACTGAAATCAGGAAATTCCATGTTCACCTGGATGACATCGGGTACATTTCTACCATCGTTATGGGTATAAATCCCACCTGAAGCACTTACCGAGGCAGGTATCCCCATATTAAGGACACAATTCAAACGGTCGTAGTCGTGGGTCAACAGATCCCCGGAAAGACCCGATCCATAGGCCCACCACTTGCGCCATCTGAAAAAATGGTTTTTATTGAACGGAACCTTGGGCGCGGAACCCAAAAATTGTTCCCAGTCGATGGTTTCGGGACTGGCCTTTTCGTGGATATCGTAGTTCCATGCACCATTGTCGTCGTTCCTATTGGTGTTGGTTTGGATTAAGGAAACATGACCCAAGGTCCCTTTTTCCACAATATCCCGCGCCGTACTGAAACTTAAGGTTTGCCTATGCTGGTGACCTACCGCAAAAACCGCATCCGATTTTTCAGCAGCATCACGCAAGGTATAGGTCTCGCTAACGGTGTGTGTCATGGGTTTTTCCACGTACACGTGTACATTATTGTTCAAGGCTTCAATGGACATGGGTGCATGCCAATGGTCCAGTGTGGCAATAACCACGGCATCCACTTCGCCACTATGGATCATATCCTTGTACGTCCTATACCTTTTTATCTTATTGTCATCAGTAGAGAACGATTTTATGAACTTTTCCGCTCGCACATCAAACACGTCGCATACACCAACCAGTTTCACGTTTAACCGCTCTTGTTTTTCAAAATCTTCCAAGCTTTTATTGTTCGGGTCTTCTTCTGCGGCCAAACGCATTTCTTCCTTCCATTCTTCCGTGGCAAAGCCCAGCGCCCGGGTCAATTGCTCACCACGGATACCAAAACCGATCACTCCGATACGAACGGGGTCACCACCTATTCCTGGGACCGCAGGTGGCAATGATGGTTTTATATTGAGCTGTTCCAAAATTTCCGAACGTTTTTTTCGCGACCCAACAGCATTTGCTGCTCCGGCCCACCAGACTGCTCCAAGAATGGGCAATCCTCCCAATCCTATCAAAAGGTCTCTTCTAGTCCATTTCATTGTTCCTGGGTTTTAAGTTTGTTCTTTCTGAGATAATCAAGTCCAAAGTACTCGCCCGTGGGCAGTTGGTAAATAACGATGCAGGCCACAAGTTCGATCAAGTTTTTGTTGACCAACCAGTAATTGCCTTCAACATTCATCTGTGCCAGGCCGGGAAATGGTGGATGGGCCAAAAAATATAGGGCCAAAAGACCTACTCCCACTATGGCCCCGATACGTTCAAATATTCCGAGGATAAAGGTTACCCCGACGATCATTAGGGCAATAATGTTCAAGGTATCCACCCATCCAATGGTCGAATCCCCTATCAGCATGGTAAATAATCCTTCAAACGGTCCTTGTGCGGTGGCCAAATACCCAAATGAGGTCCATTCGGGATTGTACATCTTCACCACACCTTCAAATAAAAAGTGCCACCCAATAAAAACACGAAGCAGGACAACACTGGCTTTCAGTTTATTTTGATTTTGACTCATAATTGTTATGGTTAATTTAATATGCAATTATTTCTGTCCATCCGACCAAGTCAAAGCTGCCATTATTGAGAGATCAGATTGTTGTTCAATACATTAAAAGTATTCACAACCAACGCCATATACCATGATGAATGTCAGGTTTTGGGTTACCGAAGCCCCATAGGCAATCTTTTGACCGCCATCTAAAAAATGTCCTGATCCAGATTTTGGACAATTGGGAATTAATTAAGATGGGGGTGGAATTTTAGAAATTCCACTATCTCAGAGTGGTCATTTTTGCATTTTGATTTTTATTTCAAAATATTTTCGCCATCTGCTTTTTTTTGATGAAGTTAAGAGTAACTAACATACTTGAAAAAGCTTGTGGACCAAATTAAAGCGGATTTAGATTATCTAAAGAACCAGTTTCCCGACGGAACCATTTCCTCATACACAAAGGGACATATTATTTGCAACATACATACCAAGGTAAACACGTTCAGATGGTTGCTGAAAGGCTCTTTTGACTACTACACCACCTCGGCGGACCCGGAGGAGGAAGTACCGGTCTGCCAAATTTCCAAACCCATGAGCATTTTGGGATTGAATGGACTGAACAATCGTAAAAGATATACCTACAAAATCGTGGTTGTATCGGAACAGGCCACTTTTTTTGAGGTACCCATAGACCAAATGGTCGATCATCTTGAAAACGATTTGGACAACCTGACCATCACCAAAGTGAGCCGATCACTTTACCATCAGTTAAGGCAAGCTCTTTTGCGACAGACAGATCTGTTACAGGCCGCCCGCTACCGACCTTTGCAAAAAGACCGGGAATTCTTTATGGGTCCCGACACCGAAAAGGCCGAGGTTATCTCGTTAATGCGTCGCTCCCCATTTTTGGATTATTTTGACGACCAGCAGTTGTCTCGAATGGCCTCCATTACGGAAAGAAGGGAATATGAACCCGACGAAGTACTGTATATTCAAGATAGATTGACCAATGGTCTTTTTATCCTTATCCACGGTGAAGTGGCCATAAAACGCTTGGAAGGCGACATTGAAATTCGTCAACGCTCCATCAATAATCCAGGGTTTATTTTTGGTTGGTCATGCGCTTTGGGCGAGAAAGATATTTGTTCCGCGGTCACCACACAGAAAACCTCCATATATTTTATCCATCAAAAAGATTTACTGCAACTTTTAGACGATTGTACGGTATTTGCGCAAAAATTTTTGATGCGATTGCTGTGGTTGATGGGCAACCAGATCAATGCGGCCTTTGTTCGATACTTGGGACTGTTGGGAAAACATAACCTACAGGCGGTCTACCAACTGATAGAGAACAATAAATCGAGATTGGCGATTTCCTCCCCCTTACATCAGGTCCAGCATTTACTCTCTGACACCAATACAAAACAATTGGGATACGATGCCCTATACAGTCTGATTGGCAGTGGTTCCTATTTGGAACGCCATATCGCCTCCCTTAGTCTGGAGCTGTTGCAGGAGGATATGCAAGAATTAAAGTTCCTAAAAGGACTCCAACACATCTACCAGACCGTTGCCGAACAAAAGAACAGATCGGAAAGCGATGTCAGGAAAGCATGCGCAGTGGCCACGAAAAAGGCTTTTGAACACGTGCACCTGCATATTGAAGGGTTGGACAAACTGCCGGACAGCAGTGGTTGTATCTTTATTTATAATCATCTTTCCAACCACCCTTACTATACCCTGAACAACAAATTCCAGATTACATTGGACTCGCATTTTATCAGTGCAATGATCTTGGATGAAAAATACAATGATCCCGGTATCCGAACCGTAAGAATAGGTCGTGGACAAGAATATGGACATCAAAACTACTACAATAAACTAGGCTATATCAACGTGTACACCAAAGAATCCGAAGTGGTGGACAAAAAAAGCAAAAAAGAGACACGGAGTGTCTTTTACCGAACAGCCTCGGATTACTTACAACAAGGCCAAAATTTAGTGATAAGTCCCGAGGGCACATCCTATTCGAGCGAAGAATCACCTGGCCCTTTTAAAATGGGGGTTTTCAAACTTGCAGCTTCCATGAAACCCGAACCGTATATTGTCCCCATTGTATTGGCAAATTTTGACAGACGTATTTCCGATGGTATATTCTATTGCAAAGTCCAGACCCCCTTTAAACTGAGTGAAAAAGTAAGTAACACAAAAGATGGGTTATCCGATTTTGTGAAAAATTACCAAAAAACCTATGCTGGCTATGTGGAGCAAGCGAGAAAAAGGGCAGATGAACTTTATATGACACCAACACCCACTGTATTGGAGGAACCACCAGCGATATGGAGCAATGAGATAAAAAGGTTAAAAAGACGTGTACAGGAGATGGAAGACCAAAGGGATCTCATTATTTTTTATGGCAGCTCATCCGTTCGTTTATGGGTCGGGATGAAAAAAGACCTGGCTCCGTTCAATGTTCTTAACCTTGGTTTTGGGGGATCTACCTACGCATGGTGCATCCATTATTTTAATGAAATTTTTGAAGGTGCCAGACCTAATAAAATTGTACTTTATGCTGGAGAAAATGACCTCGCACAAGGCAAATCTCCACAAGAGGTGGTAAACGATTGCAACAATTTGGTTCAATTGATCCTTAAAAAATATCCTAAGGTACAACTGGCCTTTGTAAGTCTAAAGCCGAGTTTGGAACGGGAAGAAATGATCCCACAGATCATTGAGACCAATTTATTATTATCAAAATATGTAATTAGCGAACTCAATGCCCAATTTATCAATGTTTTCGGACAAATGATAACCATGGACAACCGACCCAAGCCGGAACTATACCTCTCCGATGGCCTTCATTTGAACAAAAAAGGCTATGCTATTTGGAGTGAAGTAATTAAAAAATCCCTCTTGTCATCCGAAAATCCCTTGGAAGAAGAAACCGAAGGTCTTGTAAAGGAAGTTTAAACCGGTATTCCTATCAAATCGTAATCCGTGGCATCCGTAATTTTGATGTTCACAAAATCGCCGATCTTTACGTAGTATTTGGTCGCATCGATCAATACTTCGTTGTCCACATCAGGTGAATCAAATTCCGTTCGGCCCACAAAGTGGTTTCCTTCCTTTCTATCAATGATACAACGGAAAGTCTCCCCGATTTTCTCTTGATTCAGTTCCCAAGAAATCTGCGATTGAATCTCCATAATGGCGTTGGCTCGCTCCTGCTTCACTTCTTCAGGAACATCATCCTCCAAATTATAGGCGTGGGTATTCTCCTCGTGGCTATAGGTAAAACAGCCCAAACGCTCAAAGCGCATTTCCTGGACCCACTGCTTCAAGGTTTCAAAATCCTCTTCGGTTTCACCAGGGTAACCAACAATCAGAGTGGTCCTGATGGCCATTCCGGGCACTGCCTCCCTAAAGTCCCGCAACAACTTTGTTGTTTTGGCCTGGGTGGTCCCACGACGCATACTCTTCAGAATGGAATCCGAAATATGTTGCAACGGTATGTCAATGTAGTTACAGATTTTGGGCTCGTTGCGCATTACTTCCAATACATCCATTGGGAAACCTGTTGGGAATGCATAGTGCAAACGAATCCATTCAATCCCTTCAACCTTGGCCAATGCCAGAAGCAATTCAGCCAAATTTCGTTTTTTATATAGATCCAGGCCATAATACGTGAGGTCCTGTGCAATCAAAATGAGTTCTTTTACCCCTTTGGCGGCCAATTTTTCAGCTTCCGCCACCAAAGCTTCAATAGGTGTGCTACGGTGCTTACCGCGCATTAAAGGAATTGCACAGAAAGAACAAGGCCTATCACACCCCTCTGCAATTTTCAGGTAGGCATAGTTCTTAGGCGTAGTCGTCAAACGTTCCCCAACCAGCTCGTGCTTATAATCGGCCCCCAGTGCCTTCAACAAATTAGGAAGGTCGCTTGTGCCAAAATAGGCATCCACATCGGGAATCTCCTTCTCCAAATCGGGTTTGTACCGTTCACTCAAACATCCTGTTACAAAAACCTTGTCCACATCACCAGCTTCCTTGCGCTGTACATAGTCCAATATGGTATTAACACTTTCCTCCTTTGCATTGGCAATAAATCCGCAGGTATTGATCACAACAACATTGCCTTCTTCTTCGTGCGCCACCTCTTTGTTGTTGGCACGCAATTGTCCCATCAACACTTCGGAGTCGTATACATTTTTGCTACAACCCAAGGTCACGACGTTTATTTTGTTCTTTTTGAGCGATTTTGTGCGCATAGATCTTTTGAATGGAGTGCAAAAATACAATAACACAAAGCATTACATTCAATTACCCGCATATTTTTAGCAAATCCACGTTGTACTAATAATCTCGAATGTAATTAAAAGTCTAAATGCTTGTTTTATGAAGCATCTCTTATTTTTGATAAGCTTGTTTCTCGTTATTAGCTGTGCTTCCGACAACGAGGTCGTTGATACTTTCGAAGAAATCGACCCCGAAGAAAGTCAATTGTATTTTCCCCCTACCGGATCGGCGGAATGGGAAACCGTTTCCCCGTCAGAACTGTCCTGGAGTCCAGATGCGGAACAAGAGCTTAAAGATTTATTGGAAGAAAAATCCACAAAAGCGTTCATCATTCTAAAGGATGGAAAAATAGCGGCGGAATGGTATTTTGGTGACCACGATCAAAACACGAGTTGGTATTGGGCTTCTGCTGGGAAAACATTGACCGCCTTTACGATTGGATTGGCCCAAGAGCAAGGATTATTGAGCATTGAAGATCGCTCTTCCAACTATTTGGGCGAAGGATGGACGGGTTTGACCACGGAAAAAGAAAACTTGATCACCGTTTGGCACCAATTGACCATGACCAGTGGATTGGATGATGAAGAATTAGATTGTGTGACCCCGGACTGTCTTACGTATGTGGCCGATGCCGGTACACGATGGGCTTACCATAATGGTCCCTACACCCTGCTGCAAAGTGTTGTGGCCAATGCTGCTGACATGGAATGGCAGGATTATTTCAATGCAAATTTGCGGGACAGAATAGGTATGGATGGGTTTTGGTTTTCCACGAGCGGCACCAATAACGTATATTTCAGTACAGCAAGAAGTATGGCTAGGTTCGGGCTATTGAACTTGAACAATGGTGTATGGGACGGAGAAGCTATTTTAAGTGATACGGAGTACGTATCGGACATGAAGAACACTTCTCAAAACCTGAATAAATCCTATGGATATTTATGGTGGTTGAACGGTAAGGACAGCTATCGGATGCCCAGCCTTCAAATTGAATTTGATGGAATGATGATTCCGAACGCTCCCAGTGACCTATACGCAGGATTGGGCAAAAACGACCAGAAACTCTACATCGTACCCAGTCAAAACCTTGTAGTGGTCCGAATGGGTGAAGATGCCGGGGAAAGCTCCCTTGGGCTCTCCAATTTTGACAATCAACTTTGGGAAAAACTAAGTGCCTATATCGATTAATCTTGATATGCTTCTGGAATTTTTCGGGCCTTTGTCAAGTCTTCGAAAGCTTTTCCAATGCGCAACAAGTGTGCCTCAGAAAATGGTTTTCCTATAAACGTTAAACTTTTTGGTTCTCCATCCGGTTTATAGCCCATCGGAATGGCCAATGCAGGAAACTCCGCCACGGCCGCATAGCCTGCGTGGTAATTATTGATGCTCAAAACCGCATCCAGTTGCTCTTCTTCCATTGTTTTGAAGAAGGTTCTCCCAGAGATTTTTAAATCTTGTTTTATTTTTTCAAACTGTTCCGCTGTGGTCGAATCCACCAAAATCCCATCAAAACGGGCTTGACCATAAGGTATTCTGATCAAAGAATCCAGCTTGTTGAATGTAACCACATCCTCCACCGATTCCACTTGTACAGCTTCCTTGTTTTTTACCTGTGTACGTAGATATGCCGGTAAATCTTGTTTCATATCCAGGTTCAACAAAGTGGTGAAACCTTCCAGCGGAATATGCTCTGGTTCAAACTCAATAATTTGAGCCCCTGCTTCTCGTAAAATCTGCACATTGGCCGCATATATGGAATCTCTTTCCAGTAAATTGGTCATTACACCAAGACGTATCTCCTTGAGTGGTTCCGGATTCATCCATGCCGATAAAATACCTGGTTCCGCACTGACGGATTTAGGGTCATTATCATCCTTGCCCAGCATGGCATCCAACAAAATGGCGTTATCCGTCACACTTTTGGTCATAGGGCCAGGCGTATCCAAGGTGCTGGAAATAGGGACGATGCCTGTTCTACTCAACAGACCAATGGTCGGTTTTAGTCCTACCACGGAATTTTGGCTAGAAGGCGAAAGTATGGAACCCGAAGTTTCGGTCCCTACGGCGCCAACGGCATAGTTCGCAGCAGTGGAAGTTCCACTACCAGCACTGGAACCACCTGTATCAAAAATCCTCCTGCCGTATGGGTTCAGTGTTTGTCCGCCTATGGCACTTTGTCCATTGGGGCAACCTCCACAGAGGAAATTGGCCCACTCGCTCAGGTTCACTTTACCCAAGATCAAAGCTCCATTTTGTTTTAAACGTCGTACTATAAAAGCATCATCGGTCTGGTTTTCTTTAAGTGCTATTGCTCCGGCGGTGGTCTTCATTTCTGCGGTACCAATGTTATCCTTCAACAATATGGGCATACCATAAATGGGATGGTGCACCTCCTTGTTTTCATCAAGGTTACGAGCTTCTTCGAGCACGTTGGGATTCAATGCAATAACCGTGTTCAATGTGGTATTGTTCGGCAATTCGTATTTATAAATTCTATGCAGGTAGAACAACACCAATTCTTCATAAGTGAATTTTCCTTGGTCGATATGGTCTTGAATGGTAGGTATCTCCTGCTCCAAAACCAAAGGTTTCATGGCTTCATAACGTTCTTCAGAAAATTTTGATACTTCATCGTACAATGGAAGAAACACCTCATTCTTATCCAAAACCTTGCTTTGGATAAATTTGTAGCGCATTCTACGGTTCTCGTGTTCCGCATTGGCGGCCACTTCAGCGGAATCATTATAAGGCGTCCAAAGGACAACCTCTTCCTTGGGCCCCATATTTTTCTGCTTACAGGAAATAAACCCAATCAACAAAAAAACAATCGAGAAGTACCGGTACATAATCTATAATTTGAAAAAGGAATCCACAAACTCAAACTTATTGAACACCTGAAGGTCTTCGATACCCTCGCCCACTCCAATATATTTGACAGGAATCTGAAATTGGTCCGAAATACCAATGACGACACCTCCTTTGGCGGTTCCGTCCAACTTGGTCACTGCCAAACTCGTAACCTCGGTAGCTTTGGTAAATTCCTTGGCCTGTTCAAATGCATTTTGTCCAGTGGAACCATCCAATACCAAAAGTACTTCGTGAGGGGCATCGGGGACCACTTTTTGCATCACTCGTTTCACCTTGGAAAGTTCGTTCATTAGATTGACCTTGTTGTGCAGACGACCGGCGGTATCCACCAAAACCACATCGGCTCCTTCTGCCACGGCCGAGCTTAAGGTATCAAAAGCCACGGAAGCTGGGTCGCTTCCCATTTTTTGTTTCACAATAGGGACATCCACACGTTTTGCCCACACTTCCAATTGGTCTATTGCCGCGGCGCGGAAGGTATCGGCGGCACCCAAGACCACTTTCATTCCACTGTTCTTGAATTTATGGGCCAATTTTCCAATGGTCGTAGTTTTACCTACGCCATTTACACCAACCACCATGATCACGTATGGTTTTTTGTCCTTTGGAATTGAAATTTCGCTGTCCTCACCTGTTTGGGTCTCAGAAAGCAATCCGGCAATTTCTTCCCGTAAAATGGTGTTGAGCTCATCGGTGCCCATATATTTGTCGCGCGCAACCCGTTTTTCAATACGGTCGATTATCTTTAAGGTGGTGTTCACGCCTACATCGGAAGTAACCAAAATTTCCTCGAGGCTGTCCAGCACCTCATCATCCACTTTGGACTTACCAGCTACGGCCTTGCCCAACTTGCTGAAGAAACTGGTCTTTGATTTTTCCAGTCCTTTGTCCAAAGTTTCCTTTTTATCCTTTGAAAAAATATTTTTAAACAAGCTCATCCTATGTTCTTTGATAATGGTCAAAGATAGGAAAGTAAGGGCAGTTTTTTTTAATCCAACCATGACCAAATCACAAGTATTACACAAAATTGGATTTACCCCCCGAAAGAAACACAAACATCACTCCATCAAGGATTTACGTTGGTATTACATCTTTACACAACAATTATTAGAGTACCGCAAGGCACTTGCATACCTTTATACTGGTTTAGTTTGCTTAAAATTCTATGAAAAATCCAATCCAAAGGATGCTGATAGTGCTGATGTTATTGTTTGCCGTAACAATTACGGCACAGGACACGTATTCCGATACATTTAGCTCAGTATCCTATGCAAACAATGATGGGACCCAAAATTTCTCCTCGAACTGGTTGGAGTACAATGATAACAATAGCGCTTCCAACGGATACATTCGAGTATCGGGAAACCAACTTTATTTCTATTATATCTGGAATGAAAATATTAGAAGGTCGGCAGATTTAAGCGGATATACCTCCGCCACGCTTTCTTTTGATTGGCGAACATCTAGCCTTGAAGCAGGTGAAACCTTGGCAATACAGATTTCCTCGGATGGTTCATCCTTCACTACCCTAGATACTTTTTCGAGTACTCAAAGTGGGGTTTTTAACCAAGATATTTCAGCCTATATGTCCAGCAACACCACTATTCGTTTCAGAAAAGGTAGCAACAATTGGAATCAGAGCAACGACCGTGTTTATATAGACAATGTTTTGATCACCGCAACTTCGGTTCCTACCATAGATACCGACGGAGATGGTGTTATTGATGTAGTCGACCTTGATGACGACAACGACGGGATAACTGATGAAGAAGAGTATTGTTCCTCTATCAATGCCACCTTCCTGACATCATCGGATGTAGGGGAAAGATCCGTTGTTATCAATCACACGGATACCGGATATTTGAGGCTTGATTTTTCATCCATGGACAATTCCTTTCAATTGGACATTAACGGCACTACGATCCACCCTTCCGTTTTAGAGTTTGAAAATGGGGCTTTGGATGCCGGTGACGAATATTTTGTTTTTCAGTCCGATGGAAGCTTTATAAACGCTCCTTGGGTGGCCAATTCCAATGGGATACCCAGATTAAGGTTGATCATAAACGAATATGGGGAAATCAACTTATATGGAACAAGAAATGCTTCTTCCACGACTTTGGAACTTATGGAAGCACAAGGAGGTACCCCGTTCAATACAATAACATGGATACCAGGCAACAACAATACTTTTACAGTAACCAATCAGGCAGGGCCGGGACCGGAAGGTTTTACGGGAGAATTGTTCGCTAGCACTATTTGCGATACTGACGGGGATGGAATTAGCAATGAACTTGACCTGGATTCTGACAATGATGGAATTTATGACATTGTTGAATCGGGCGTGTTGGGTGAAAGTGGCGTTACTGACCTCAATAACGATGGGAGAATTGATGGGGCCATTGTCGGGTCAGGATCTAATGGTCTGTACAACACGATTGAAGATGTAGATACCGATTACGCCATTCTTTCCTATTCCATTTTGGATTCTGATGCCAACGGAAGCTACGATGCTTATGTTCTGGATGCTGATGGTGATGGGTGCAACGATGTTCGCGAAGCAGGATTTACCGATGGCAACAATGATGGTTATTTGGGGGCAAACCCCGTTACCGTTGATGCTGAGGGTCTGGTGACCAGTGGTTCCGATGGCTATACGACCCCAGCCGATAACGATTCCGATACAACATACGATTACAGGGAAGCAGGCTCAGCACCGAATATAACCTCACAGCCTGTAAATACAACAACTTGCCCGGGATGTACAACAACCATATCTGCCACTGTGGCTGCCGATCAGTTTCAATGGCAATATTTCGACGGTGGTTCTTGGCTAGACCTTTCCGATACAGGGGTGTATTCTGGGACTACGACCAATACTTTAACGATTACCAACCCAACCACAAATGAAAACAACACGCAATATCACCTATTGGGAAGCAATGATGATTTTATCTGTGGTTACACAACCAGCGATACGGTAACTTTGACCTTTCAAGTGAACACGGTAATCTCCAACCGTAAGATCACATACCGGGTCAACAAGAATTGATTTTTTACCACAAAAAAAGCCGCTGAAAAGCGGCTCTCTATATTTATTTAAGAAAAATATTTCTTATCTACTGCTTGTTCAACCAGTCATTTACCATTTCTGGGGGCATAACAGACTCTACAAAAGTGTATGCACCGGTTTTAGGAGATTTTACCATTTTAATGGCCTTTGTCAATCTTTTTGATGATGACTGAAGTGTTGCTACCGTTTTCTTTGCCATGGCTTATATTTTTTGCCCTTTACTTTGTAAAAAGCTATTATTTAATTTCTTTATGAACTGTCATACGCTTAAGGATAGGATTGTATTTTTTTATTTCCAACCTATCTGGCGTGTTCTTCTTGTTCTTGGTGGTAATATACCTAGAAGTACCTGGCATACCAGATTCCTTGTGCTCTGTACACTCCAAAATTACCTGAACCCTATTTCCTTTCTTTGCCATTGTATTGTACTTAAAATGCTTTTACAACTTACTTTTTGGAATTGATTTCCTTCAAGACAGCAGAGATTCCTTTCTTATTGATGATTTTCACCCCACGGGCAGAAACGTTCAAGGTTACCCAACGATCTTCCTCTGGAATATAAAACCTCTTCTTGGAGATATTCGCATCGAACCTCCTCTTAGTCTTATTGATGGAAAAGGAAACGTTGTTTCCAAACATCACCTTTTTTCCTGTTACTTCACAAACTTTAGACATCTCCCTAACTATTTGAGTGATTTTATTGAGGCTGCAAATTTATACCATTTTAATGGGACGTACAAAATTCTTTTTCAGAAATTTAAAATTTCTTTATACAATAGCTCAAAAGCTTTGTTTACAGACTTTTTGACAACTCTTTCGCGATGCTTTCCCATTATAAATTTCTGGGCAAAAGTACCTTTTGGTGTACTTATCCCAATGTAAACAGTCCCAACATCCGCATCGGAATCGCCTTTTGTCGGGCCCGCATTGCCGGTGGTCGAAATCGCAAAATCCGTCCCCAACTTGTTTTTTACATTGTCGGCCATGGCTATGGCCACCTCTTTGCTCACCACAGAATGTTCATCTATCAACGTTTGGGGCACTCCCAACAATTCAACCTTCACCTCGGTTGCATAACAGACCATACTACCTTTAAAGTAATTGGACGCTCCCGGTATTGATGTAATTCGTTCGGCAATACTGCCACCGGTAAAACTTTCTGCGGTAGAGAGGGTCATTTTTTTGTCGGTCAACCAAACACCTATTTGCTTCTCCAGCTTCCCATCCTCCTCTTCTTCGCCATAAATAATATCACCGATCAAGGGGTACAGTTTTTGAGCCTGCTCCTCAATACCGGCCATCAACGCCTCTTTATCGTTTCCTTTTGCGGAAAGTCTCAGCCTTACACTGCCCAAGTTGGGCAGATAGGCAAATTTTATATAAGGAGGAAGGTTATCTTCCCAGTCTTCCAACTTCTCCGCAATGGCGCTCTCACCCATGCCATACGTCAAAATGGTCTTATGGACGATATGGGGGCGATCATATTCCTCAATAATTTTGGGCAATACCGACTTGGTGATGATACTTTTCATCTCGTAAGGCACACCAGGAAGGGAAACATAGGCAGTATCCCCTTTTTTCATCCACAATCCAGGCGCGGTACCAAAGGTATTGTGCAACACTACCGCTTTTGATGGGACCATCGCCTGTTCCCGGTTCAAATCAGAGATAGGGGTGGTTATATATTTTTTAAAAAGTTCTTCGATATGGCGCAACACCGTATCGTCCCGGACCAATTTATCTTCAAAGAATTCGCACAAGGCGTGTTTGGTAACATCGTCTTTGGTGGGACCCAAACCTCCCGTAATGATTACTACGGAAGAACGCTCACCGGCTTCTTTCAAGGCTTTTACAATATGTTCCCTGTCGTCCTGTATGGAAGTTATTTGATAGACAGAGACCCCGATTTTGTTCAGCTCTTTGGAGATGAACGCCGAATTGGAATCTACAATCTGACCAATGAGAATCTCATCCCCAATGGTGATTATCTCAGCTTGCATCTATAAGTTGAAGTCATTTTTCAATTCTGTCACCACTTGAAGGACATCTTTTTTGAGCATGGGAAACTTTTCCGTGATCTCATCGATGCTCCCAGCTGTTTTTCCCAAAGTCTCTATTTCCAAAGCTTTTGCCCTTGCTTGCTCCATGCCCAAAATATCCACATTGGGCTTAATCTTGTGGGCCAGTTTATATATGTTTTCATAATCCTTGGAATCAATGGCTTTTTCCAAGCTTTCCAAATCTTCGGGGACTTCTTCCAAAAACACGGAAATTACAGAGGTAATGAAATCCTCATCACCTTCCGCCATTTCATTTATCTTATCGAGGTTGTATATCATCATCGTACATTAATATCAAACAATTGTGCTCCTTCCAATATACCAACAAGGTAATCATTTGGGCTTACTTTACCAACACCGGCAGGGGTACCGGTAAATATAATATCCCCTTTTTTCAGCATAAAATACGTGGACACATGGGCTATGATCTCATCTATCTTCCACAACATTAAGGAAGTATTTCCTTCTTGGACCTTCTCTCCATTTTTCAGTAACGAAAAATTCAAGTTGTCCAAGTCCTCAAATTTATCCTTGGCCAACCACTCTCCAACTACGGCAGCTCCATCGAACCCTTTGGCTTTTTCCCAGGGCAACCCTTTTGATTTTAACTTGGATTGCAGGTCTCTTGCCGTGAAATCGATACCCAGCCCGATTTCATCATAATATTTATGGGCAAACTCTTTGGAAATATGTTTTCCAACTTTTTTGATCTTCACCAAAACCTCTACTTCATAATGGATGTCTTGAGAAAATTCAGGAATATAAAAATCCTGCTCTTTGGGCAAAATCGCTGAATCGGGTTTTATAAAGACCACTGGTTCATCTGGACGCTCATTGCTCAATTCATTGATATGGTCTACATAATTACGTCCTATACAGATCAGCTTCATAATTTGTTTATGAGGGGGTTAACGCTTGCTTATCTTAAAATTTGTTGTTGAGCTTGCTCAATTTTATCTGGGTAAGTACTTTTTTTGTATAGAGTGGAAAGTCAGCATTCAGGATCCACCCAAAATAGCCTGGTTCTTTTTCCAAGACCTCATCCACTGTTTTCCCTTTGTGCTTGCCGAAGGAAAAAATGGGGTTGTCATTTTCATCCACTCCAATAAAACCGGCAAAATCAAGATTTTGCTTTCTTGTGGTGAATTCCGAAAGTTTTTTTACATCATTTTCCAGTTCCGGATATCTTTCCAATTGCGCCAACAAAACTTCATAGGTGGCCATCGTATCGGCTTCGGCACTATGGGCATCATCCAAATCCTTATCGCAATAAAATTTGTAGGCCGCCTCCAGAGTTCGCTTTTCCATTTTATGGAATATGGTCTGCACATCTACGGAGACCATGTTTTTCATATCAAAATCCACATCTGCCCTCAACATTTCCTCTGCTAACAGGGGAATATCGAACCTATCAGAATTAAAACCCGCCAAATCACTATCCCTGATCATGGCATAGATGTCCTTGGACAACTGTTTGAAAGTGGGTTCGTTGGCCACTTTTTCGTTGGAAATTCCATGTATGGCCTCAGATTCGGGCGGAATTGGTATTTCCGGGTTCACCAACCATGTCCTGCTCTCCTTATTACCATTAGGAAAAACCTTAAGGATGGAAATTTCAACAATTCTATCCTTGGCCACGTTTGTACCCGTGGTCTCCAGGTCAAAAAAACAGATAGGTTTGGTCAATTGTAATTGCATATGGGACTTTTTAAATAAAATTCACTTGGCTTCTAAATTAAGAATAGTGACAATAACAAGAAGGGTTTTTCGCTATATTTCCCGATTAATGTCCCAAGCTTCCAAATAATCAGCTACGGATTTTACAAACATTCCGCCCAACGCACCGTTCACCACACGGTGATCATAACTGTGCGATAGGTACATTTTACTTCGGATGCCTATAAATTCTCCTTGATCGGTTTCTATTACTGAGGGCATTTTTCTAATGGCTCCCAATGCAAGAATCCCTACTTGTGGCTGATTGATGATCGGCGTTCCAAAAACACTCCCGAAAGAACCAACATTGGTAACCGTGTAGGTGCCATCCTTGACCTCATCGGGTTTTAACTGATTGTTCCTGGCCCTATTGGCAAGGTCGTTCACCGTTTTTGCCATGCCCACCAAATTCAATTGATCGGCATTTTTGATTACGGGAACGATCAAGTTACCATCGGGCAGGGCAGCAGCCATCCCCAAGTTGATATTTTTCTTTTTGATAACCTTGTCCCCATCCAACGATATGTTCATCATTGGATATTTTTTCAAGGCCATGGCCACGGCTTCCATGAATATCGGTGTAAAGGTCAGTTTTTCCCCTTCCCGTTCTTGGAAAGCATTCTTTACTTTGTTTCTCCAGTTCACCACATTGGTCACATCCACTTCCACGAAGCTTTGCACGTGGGCTGATGTGGAAACACTCTCAATCATATGATGGGCGATCAGTTTGCCCATACGGGTCAATGGAACCACCTCGTCACCTGCTTTGACCTGAACTTGGGATTCTTTTGGTTTTTCCGGCGTTTGTTTCGGCTGTTCAGGGGTTTTCGATATGTCCGTTGGGGTTTCCGGTTGAGGCTCCGGTTTCATTTTGGCTTGGCTTCCATTGGAACGACTTTCCAAATAGGCCATAATATCATTCTTGGTGACCCTTCCTTCTTTTCCAGTACCTACAATGGCCTCCAACTCCTCCATGGAAACGTTTTCTTCCTTGGCGATATTTTTAACCAAAGGAGAATAGAACCGCTCCGAACTTGAAAAATCGGGAGTCGATGTGGAAACGGATTCTTTTACCCCTGCCATTTGGACTTCCAATTCCCTAGCAGGCACTTCGGCAGGTTCCTCGACCGTTATTTCTTCCGTACCATCATCATCCTGTACATTATCAACCTCGCCCTCTACTTGGATAACGGCCACCACTTCTCCAACTTTTATGACATCGTCCACATTGAACCGCTTTTCCAACAATACCCCATCTACTTCGCTGGGGACCTCGGAATCCACTTTATCGGTGGCTATTTCAAAGACAGCTTCGTCCATCTCAATGGTATCGCCCACTTCCTTTAACCAATTGGTCAGCGTGGCTTCTGCGACACTTTCTCCCATTTGCGGTAATTTCAATTCAAATTTTGCCATATTCGTATTTATCAAAGTGGTTTTGATTTGTTTTTTACAAAAATACTAAAGAAATCTACTTATTTTTGATTTATATTCATTAATTCGTTTTAATAGAGTTTTCAAAAGGCACTCTATTAATTATACTTCTACCCAAAGTTACCTCGTCTGCATATTCCAATTCATCACCCACCGAAATTCCTCTTGCAATCGTGGAGGTCGTAACTTCCAGCCCTTCCAATTGTTTGTAAATATAAAAATTGGTGGTATCGCCCTCCATGGTGGAACTCAAGGCCAAAATCAATTCCTTGACCGTTCCATCCTTAACTTTTTTGATCAATGGAGCTATATTTAGATCTTGAGGCCCCACACCTTCCATTGGTGATATCTTTCCCCCCAACACATGGTACAATCCATTGTACTGCGAGGTATTTTCAATGGCCATTACATCTCTAATATCCTCCACTACACAAACCAAGGTCCGATCTCTCTTGGGATTGGCACAAATCTCACAAACCTCGGTATCTGAAATGTTATGACAGTTTTTACAAAAATTGACCTCAGCCTTCAACTTCAACAACGCATTTGCCAATAGTTCGGTCCTTTCTTCCGGCTGTTTTAGGAGGTGCAGCACCAATCTTAATGCTGTCCGCTTACCAATTCCGGGCAATTGCGACATCTCGTAAACTGCATTCTCCAATAGCTTCGATGAAAATTCCATAGCGTCAATTCTCTTGCAAAATTACAATTTTACTAATACCAATTTACTTTCTTACTTTGCAAATCAAACCACATATATGTCAGCTACCCAAATTCTGTTGCTGATAGGCGCTTATTTTTTGGTGCTTATCCTTATTTCCCACTTTACCGGTAAAAACGATTCCAATGTCGATTTTTTTAAGGCGGGCAAACAATCACCATGGTACGTGGTCGCTTTTGGAATGGTCGGCGCATCACTCTCAGGGGTGACATTCATTTCCGTACCGGGATGGGTGGGCGATAGCCAATTGACCTATATGCAAGTGGTGCTGGGCTACCTTGTTGGGTATTTTGTGGTGGCCTTTGTGTTGCTCCCCTTATACTACAAACTCAACCTTACCTCCATTTATGAATATTTACAAGGTCGTTTTGGCAAGGTAAGCCACCGTACCGGGGCATTTTTCTTTTTTATCTCCCGAGTTTTGGGCGCTGCCTTTAGATTGTACCTAGTGGCCATTGTTCTGCAACAATTTGTTTTTGATGACCTTGGTGTTCGGTTTGAGTTTACGGTGGTCATCTCCATTCTATTGATTTGGATCTATACCAACAAGGGAGGCATAAAAACCATTGTATGGACCGATACCCTCCAGACACTTTTTATGATTTTGGCCGTAATTCTTTCAATTATAATGATCAATCAGGAATTGGGATGGAGTTTTGGTGAATTCTTGGCTTCGGAAGAACTGAAGAACTACAATGATTTTTTGGTGACCGATAGTTTTTTGAATAGAAGCTATTTTATAAAATCTTTCGTGGGAGGTATGTTCGTAACTATCTGCATGACCGGTTTGGATCAAGATATGATGCAAAAAAACCTTACCTGCAAATCATTGAAAGATGCACAAAAAAATATGGTCTCCTTTAGTTTTGTGCTTGTCGGGGTCACTTTTTTGTTCATGTTGTTGGGTGCCCTGCTCTACATCTACGCCAAAAGGGAAGGCATTGGTATTCCTTTGATGGACGGCACCCCAAAAACCGACCTTCTGTTCCCTGAAATTGCTTTGAACGGAGGTTTGGGCCTGGCACTCTCCATAACTTTTATGCTCGGACTGATCGCAGCTGCATATAGTAGTGCGGACAGTGCCCTAACCTCTTTGACAACATCGTTCTGTGTGGATTTTTTAAATGTTGAGGAAAGGAAGGAAAGTGATCAAAAAAGGATACGAAAGAGAACCCATATTGTGATGAGCATCATGTTGATCATTGTGATTATCGCATTCAAATATATCTTGAACAGTAATGTAATCGATAGTCTGTTAACCGTTGCCGGGTACACTTACGGTCCATTATTGGGGCTTTTTGCATTCGGCATTTTTACAAAGCATAAAATCAAAGATGGTTACGTTTGGATCGTTGCCCTAGTATCTGTAATCGTCATTGCCCTTATCGCCAATATCCCTGCTTCCTATTTAGGCGGTTATCAAGTTGGGTACGAGTTGTTGCCCCTTAACGGATTATTGACATTCATAGGTTTATGGTTGATACGAAAAAAAGAATCAGATTCCATAATCAATACTGCCCCGTAGCAAGCAGGACCAAAGTACAGGCCTCTACTACTTGAATACCAGCATCCTCAAGGATTTTGTAGAACTCTGGATTTTCGGTTCCCGGGTTAAAAATTACCCGTCTGGGATGTAGATCTACGATCTGTTGATAATATGCTTCTTGATTTTTTGGGCTCAAGTATAAAGTTACCGTGTCAATATTTTGAAAATCATACAATTTATTCTTAATTTCGACACCTGATACAGTTCCCCCACGTATCCCAAATGCGGTTGTTTCAATATTATTGTCAACCAACCTACGAATTGCTGTGTTACTGTATCTTCCCGGGTTTGTAGAAGCCCCTACGACAAGTGTTTTGTGCATTTGTTAATTTTTGTGTTAAACTTTGATGTGGACTGTAACTTTTTATAAAGATACTCGTCTATTTGTTATAACTTATTGTCATTGGTAAGACTGTATTTTTATAGTTAATGGTTAGTGTTTAGTATAGCTTATCAATGTATAACCCCGGTATTTTTACCGGGGTTTCTTCTTTTTATATTCCTTCTTAATTGTCTGACAAATTCAGGACACCTTACAACATTGGATATTTTACAACACTGCAATGTTAAAGAGTGTTAAAATAAACTCTTTCTGTAACATTCATAAGAATCGGTCGTCTTAGAAGCATCATCAATCAATCAAAATCATCAATCAAAAAACGAACTACTCATGAAAAAAGTAAACTTACTTTTTGCACTGTTCCTGTGCACCATATCCCATTTTATATCTTTTGCCAACGACCCCGAAAACGCATTGGGTTCCATCAATGGAAACGTTGTTGACAATCTTACCAATCAACCTGTACCCTATGCGGCCGTGGTAATAAAGTCCGAGGATGGCACAAAGACCATCACCGGAAGCATAACCAATGATGATGGAAGTTTTGAAATAAAGGAACTGCCCGATGGCACTTTTATTTTTGAAGTACAGTTCATTGGGTACAAAACGTATTCACAAAAATTGGTGATCGCCAAAGGAAAACGCAACTTGAATATTGGAACCGTGACCTTGGAGGAAGAAACCAAAGAGTTGGAAGGAGTGGAACTGGTAGCCGAACGCACCACTATAGAACAGCGAGTGGACAGAAAGGTAATCAATGTAGGGAAAGACCTTACCACCGCAGGTGCTTCGGCTTCCGATATCATGAACAACATCCCTTCTGTGAATGTTGATGCACAGACAGGTGATATTACCCTACGTGGAAATTCGAATGTAAGGGTAATGGTAGACGGCAAGTTGTCCAACGTACCTGTGGCCCAGCTGCTCAAGCAAATTCCCTCCACGGCCATAAAATCCATAGAACTGATCACCAACCCATCCGCCAAATATAACCCAGAGGGCATGAGCGGAATCATCAACATTGTATTGCACAAAAACGCAAATATTGGTTTTAATGGAAATGTGAACATGGGACTTACCAAAGGTATCGAGGCCAAATTCAATAGTTCAATAGACTTGAACTACCGAAATGGAAAATTCAACTTTTACGGAAATTATGGAAACAATATTGGTAAATGGGTCAACGATGGGAGCATTTTAAGAATAGATGAAAATTCCCTCCAAATATTTGATTTCAACAATAACAATAAATCCCATCTGTATAAATTGGGGGTGGATTTTTACCTGAACGACAAAAACACCATTTCCTTCTTTACCAACCAAAATACCTACGATGGCAAAGGATATGGTAAAACCAAGGTAAATTACTTGGATGAACCTTCTCAAAATGTGACCCAATACACGACCAACATTTCCGATAATTTAAGTGAGCAATATAATTTTGATTATAAACTTGAATTTGCAAAAGAAGGCCACAATATTGAGCTCGAAGTAGACCATAACCGCTACAATAGCAATGAAGATGCAGACTTTAGTTCGGTAGGGGCTTCCCTATATCCTGATTACATGGATTTTGTGGACACTGAAAGAACACAGACCACCACCAATCTGGATTACGTAAACCCGTTGGACAGCATTTCCAAACTGGAAATAGGACTGGAATCAAGAAATTTTGAGACCGATGTGGATTACGCCTCAACTGGGCAATCCTACAACTCCAACGGAGAACTGGTTTCCATACCATCTACAAAATTTATCTACGATATGGATATTTATTCCGCTTATGCCACTTTTGGTCAATCCTATGAGAAATGGTCCTACCAAGTGGGTGTTCGCATCGAAGATGTACAGGTGAAGGCCGACACCAATGCCGTACGTGCCTTTACCGACAAGTATACCGAAATATATCCCTCCGCATTCGTTACTTATAAACCAAATGAAAAAGACCAGCTACAAATTAGCTATAGCAGACGTGTGGATAGACCAGGACTACAACAGGTAAACCCTATTCGGGAATTTGCCACACCTCTGATCTCATCTTTTGGAAACCCAAACCTCGTCCCTCAGTTTACGAGTTCTTATGAGGCCAATTACACGAAAAGAATCAAAAATGGAAGCATTACCGGAGGTGTTTTCTACAGAAGTATTTCCGACGAAATCAATAGAGCGGTCTATGTGGATAGATTGGATTTGAACAAAACTATTTTGACCTATGATAATTTTGACGACACATCCGCGTATGGAATTGAACTATCCGCCAATTACAAACCTATAAAATGGTGGAGCATTAATGGTAGTTTCGACCTTTTTTCACAGACACAAAGAGGGCTCACAGAGATATTGAACACCACAGACCCCAACCCAAGCGAGGACGATATTTTAGAAGAAAGGGTAAAGGTAGATAACACGGCGTGGAACCTCAGAATGAACAATAGCTTTACCGTAACCAAAAAATTGACCCTGCAAGCTTTTGGGTTTTACCGAGGAAGAAACAAAAGCATTCAGTTTGATGCAGACCCCATGTATTTTGTGAATTTGGGAGCTCGATACAGTTTTGCTGAGGGCAAGGGTACTTTAAGTTTTAACTATAACGATATTTTCAATACCATGCGCTTTGCATTCGAAGGAGATTACCCATACGCACAAGAAGGTGCTTTCAATTGGGAGAGCAATAATGTTTACGTTGGTCTATCGTACCGATTTGGAAGTGGAAAAAACCGCGCCAAACAACGTAAAAGAAGGGACAACAATACCAAACAAAGCGGCGGTGGTATCCTTTAAGAAATATTGATGCCACATATTTGAGTGTTGGTTACCTTATGGGGGCATCAATCAAAAACCCCGATCCTAAAGGATCGGGGTTTTATTTTATTGTTGTTTTTTACTTATTACAATAGGAAGCTTACCATCTAATAATCACACTGCCCCAGGTAAAGCCACTACCAAAAGCAGCTAATACAACCAAATCACCTTCTTTGATCTTTCCAGACTCCCATGCCTCCGTAAGGGCAATTGGAATTGATGCAGCCGTGGTATTTCCATATTTCATGATATTGTTGTACACCTGATCGTCCTTCAACCCAAATTTCTTTTGGATAAATTGGGATATCCTCAAATTGGCCTGATGGGGAATCAGCATATCAATATCTGTTGGGGCCAAATTATTTTTATTCAACCCTTCCATAATCACCTCACTAAAACGGACCACTGCATTCTTAAACACGAATTGTCCATTCATATAAGGATAATAAGAAGTATCCTCCGGATCATTATCGGCGATAATATCATTGACCCAACGTTTTCCCATACCTGGAGCAACCAAAGAAAGTTCTTCGGCATACTGACCTTCGGAATGTAGGTGGGTGGAAAGGATTCCTTTAGATGTATCTTCTTCACGCGTAAGTACCGCTGCTCCTGCACCATCACCAAAAATCACGGAAACCCCCCTGCCCCTGGTGGTCATGTCCAAACCATGTGAATGCAGTTCAGAACCGATTACAAGCACATTCTTGTACATACCGCTCTTAATATATTGGTCCGCAACGGAAATTGCATACACAAAACCGGAACATTGGTTTCTTACATCCAGTGCACCCACAGTTTTTAGACCTAAATCGCGTTGGACCAACACCCCGGGCCCAGGGAAATAGTAATCAGGACTTAGGGTCGCAAATACAATAAACTCAATATCATCCTTATCTATACCTGCACGCTCTATTGCCTTTTGGGCTGCCTTTACCCCCATTGACGTGGTGGTATCGGTTCCTTTGACCACGTGGCGCCTTTCCTTTATTCCGGTGCGTTCTTGTATCCATTCATCATTGGTGTCCATTACTTTGGACAGGTCATCGTTAGTAACTACATTTTCAGGGACGTAAAAACCTAGTCCAGTAATCTTGGAATTGTACATGTATTATATTTTAAATAAAAAATCGTTAGAATTTGAAAATTAGCAAATTTACACGCCAAATTTTCAACATATCGGCAAAATAAAACTTTTTAAAAAATTGTACTTTTAAAAATCCTCAAAAATTCACTCATTTTAAATTTAAACAAGATAATGAAAAAATACGTTTGGTTATTCTTGGCTGCTTTTACCATAAGTTTGACTCAAGCCCAGGAAAAACTTACTTATCAGCAACCCTCAGATGAAATTTTAGAACTTGTAAACGCCCCTTTGGCACCCAGTGTACTCATCTCGGACAATGGTAAGTATATGGTATTGCTTTACAGGGACTATTACAAAACAATTGCCGAATTATCGGAACCCGAACTCAGACTTGCCGGTCTGCGAATCAATCCTAAAACCAACATCGGAAGCCGCACCAATTACTTCAACAATATTTTAGTAAAGGAAATTGGTGAAAAAGATGGTGTTCAAGTAACAGGTTTGTCCGAAAATCCACGATTGGCCAACTTTAGTTGGTCTCCCGATCAATCCAAAATAGCCTTCACCAACACTACACCAGAAGGTGTGGAGGTTATGGTGTTGGATTTAAAATCGGCCTCGGCCAGATCAATTACGGATACCAATGTCAATGCCAATATGAGGGACATCATCAATTGGTTTAAAGATGGAGAATCCATTTTGGTAAAAATGTTGCCTTCCGACAGAAAACCGTTGATCAATGTGGACGAAGCCGTTCCAGAAGGACCAACTATTTCCACCAATGATGGCAAAAAGGCCCAGAACAGAACCTATCAGGATCTATTAAAGAACCCTAACGATGAGTTCAATTTTGAACAATTGGCCCGTTCAGAACTGTATCGTGTAAGACTCGACGGTAGCAAGACCAAGTGGAAAGATGCCAACCTTTACACTAGCATCAGTTTTTCACCCGACGGGGAATATGTGATGACGGTAACCTTGGACAAGCCTTTCTCCTATTTGGTCCCTTATTATAGATTCCCGAACACCACCACCGTGTACAAGAATGATGGCAGTAAGGTCAAAACCTTATTAAAGGTTCCACTTATAGAAGACCTTCCCAAAGGGTTTATGGCGACCAGGACCGGAATGCGAAACATTGGATGGAGAAACGACAAACCGGCGACCATTACTTATGTAAAGGCTTTGGATGGCGGTGACCCAGAAAACGAAGTACCTTTCCGAGATGAAGTGTTTGAACTCGAAGCACCTTTTGATGGTGAGGGAAGATCTATTCTAAAAACCAAAAACAGGTTTAGTTACATACAATGGGGCAACGACAATCTGGCCATTGCCCACGATCGTTGGTGGAACAACAGAAACACAAAAACCTATGTTTTTGATCCCTCCAACCCAGAAAAAGGCGCTCAAATCATTGTGGACAGAAATTATCAGGATGTGTATAGTGACCCTGGAAGTTTTGTCACCAAAAGGGACAAAAATGGCAGTTGGGTCTTATCCTTGGACAAAAACAACAATGCCTACCTAATCGGGGATGGGTATACCGAAAAAGGGCAGTTTCCTTTTGTTGAAAAAATGAATCTGAAGAGTCTTAAAAAAACAAGGCTGTACACTTCCAAGCTGGAAGGCAAACTTGAAAACTTGATTGATTACGACCCAAAGAAAGACCAACTTTTAGTTCGGATTGAATCAGCAAACGAGTACCCAAATTACTATTACAAGAGTTTGGTCAAACGAAAAGGCCCGGTACAGTTGACAGATTTTGAAAATCCGTACAAGAGCATTCAAAACGTACACAAAGAGGTAATAACCTATAAGAGGGATGACGGATTGGAACTTTCAGCAACCTTATACCTTCCTGTTGGCTACGACATGGAGAAGAAAGAAAAAATGCCAATGATCTTATGGGCATATCCAAGGGAATACAAGGATAAGAACAGTGCATCGCAAAACACCTCAAACCCCAATGAGTTCACGTATCCCTATTGGGGGTCGCCCATTTACTGGGTAACCAAAGGCTATGTGGTCTTGGATGATGCCGCCTTCCCAATTATTGGAGAAGGTGACGAACAGCCCAACGATAGCTTTAGAAGTCAATTAGTGGCCAACGCCAAAGCTGCCATTGATGCAGTGGATGCATTGGGCTACATTGATCGCAACCGTATTGCAGTGGGCGGACACAGTTATGGGGCCTTTATGGTAGCCAACCTCCTTTCCCACTCCGATCTATTTGCCGCAGGAATTGCCCGAAGCGGTGCCTACAATAGAACTTTGACCCCATTTGGTTTTCAAAGTGAGGAAAGAAATTATTGGGAAGCACCAGAGGTGTACTACGCCATGTCCCCATTTATGCACGCCGATAAAATGAAAACTCCATTGTTGTTGATCCACGGCGAAGCCGACAATAATTCCGGTACATACCCCATGCAAAGTGAGCGTTATTTTAACGCCCTAAAAGGTTTGGGGGCTACCGTTAGACTGGTCATGCTGCCAAAAGAGAGCCATGGCTACCGAGCCAAGGAAAGTATTTTGCACATGCTTTGGGAACAAGACCAATGGTTGGAAAAATATGTAAAGCAAAAAAAATGATCTAAGGCTTTTTAAGCATAAAAAATCCCGTTCCATGATTTTACTGCGAACGGGATTTTATTTTCTGGACATGAAATCAATCTAAAAACGATTCATAGGAATTTACCTTAACCTTGGCTTTCAGGTCGTGCAGGAGATTATAAAGTCCGAAAAACGTACGGTTGATGTACAAAAAATGTTTTGACCCACGATTTCCATTCATTTTCCGTATCTGTTCATCTTTGGAATACCTTTCACTAAGATTGGCGATGTTGGACCAAAAATCCGCATCCCCAAAATCGAATGTTTCTTTATGGAACGGAGAAGTAAAAATGGTGAGCATTTCTTTGAACAATGCTTTAAAAAATTGTAACTCCTCTTCCGAATCTGTATGCGTTAGGATTTCCAATTCATACAGCTTTTCCATAAATACCTTATCATTGTTGATGTTCTCTTCTTTCGCCAATTCAAAATAGGGCACATAAAACTCTTCCGGTATTTCTTTGATGCATCCAAAATCTATGGCAATCAACTCTCCCCTGGGACTCACTAAAAAGTTGCCTGGGTGCGGGTCGGCGTGGACTTTTCGCAATCTATGGATTTGAAACATGTAAAAATCCCAAAGTGCCTGTCCCAAACTATGCGCCAATTTTTCATCAAAATCGGTTTGGGTGAACTCCCCTAAATGGGTTCCTTCCATCCAGTCCATTGTTAAGATACGCTCACTGGAGAGTTCCCGATAGTATCTTGGGAATTTTATGTTCGGTATTATGGAACATTCCGTTGTAATTTCATGGCTTTGCTCCAACTCCAAAATATAGTTGGTCTCCTCTACCAACTTATGTTCTATTTCCTTGAAATATTTATCAGAATCCTTCCCTTTTAAATTGAACATTTTTATGGCCACCGGTTTTACCAAGGCCAAATCACTGCTAATGCTCTCGGCTATTCCTGGGTACTGGATTTTCACAGCCAGCTTTTTACCGTTCTTTTCGGCTCTGTGCACTTGTCCTATACTGGCAGCGTTCACAGCTTCTTTTTCAAAATCATCAAAAACATCCTCAGGATACTCTCCTAAATATTTATTGAAGGTCTTACGTACCAATGGTGCCGATAGTGGGGGAACTGAGAATTGGGACAGGGAAAATTTTTCCACATAGGCCCGGGGCAAAAGGTTTTTCTCCATACTGAGCATTTGTGCCACTTTGAGGGCACTTCCCTTCAAACTTTTAAGCCCATCGTAGATATCTTCGGCATTGTTCTGGTCCAGGGTGTCTTTTGAGGTCCCGGAATCAACCAGTTTTTTTCCATAGTATTTCACGTAGTTGCCGCCAATTTTGACCCCTGTCTTCACCAGCTTTCCCGCTCTTTCAATTTTCCCTGTGGGAATGGTATCCAAACTTTTCATCAGCCTTATACAAATTTTTCCTTGTAGAGGAATTTTCCAAAGTCCACAATTTTCTCCAATGGTGCACTTTCAAATATTTGAAAAATAGTAGTTACGGATTTCTCTATGGCAATGTCCGTTTTTTCAAAACCGGGAGAGCCATCTTCCATCCAAAATTTTAAAATGAACATAAACTGCAACCATGCACCTTCGGAGAACAAAGGAGCATTGTATTTAAGGATTTTTAGGTTTTTCCGATCATTGCGTTCTTCTATGAGCGTGGAAGCAAAATCCTTAATTCGTTTTCGTAGACCTTTAAGCTGCATAAGTCCTTCGAAGGAGTATTTATGTTCTTTCATTATGAACAGTACATAACTCCGGTTCAATGTAAGGTTCTCAAAAAATGTGAAGAAAAAGGTAAGCATCTTTTCCTCATTGGTCATTGAGGCATATTGCTTGTTCTTTTCCATCAATGCATAACTATTGTCAAAAAATTTGTTCCAAATGGTTTGCTGTAATGCTTCCAACGAACCAAAGAAACCATAAAATTCTTCTTCCTTTATCTTATGTTCCTCACAGAACTTGAATACCGAGCTCGGCCCTTTTTCTTTTTCCAATACAGACCTCATGTACAGGCTTATAATTTTATCCTCGGTGATTTTGGTTTTTTCATTTTTTGCCATTTTATTTCTTTTAAGTTTTGTTAAAACATGAGATGGTATCGGACCTGAACTTTTAAAGAAAATGCACTTTCGTCCGAAAGTGCATTTTCACAACCTAACCAATAAATAAACCTGTTATGTAGTACTATTTCATAGCAATATTCCCATAACTACAGTAAAGGTACTGTTTTGTTTAATGTTTTTATTATTTTAATAAACAAAGTTTTGTTAAAATTGATTGGACAAACAAAATTGACCGACCAAATGCCAGTTTGTCATATTTGACATTGTGGTATTTTTTTTGACCGAACAAAGACTATAAAGAAAAATAATAAACGATGGCTACAGGTAAAATCAATGTTTCAGTAGAGAACATTTTTCCCTTGATCAAAAAATTTCTGTACAGTGACCACGAAATTTTCTTGAGGGAACTTATTTCCAACGCTACGGATGCAACCTTAAAATTAAAACACCTCACTTCGATCGGAGAGGCCAAGGTAGAGTATGGCAACCCAATAATCGAGGTCAAAGTGGATAAGGAGAACAAACGCATCCATATTATAGACCAAGGTATTGGTATGACCGAAGAGGAGGTGAAAAAGTATATTAACGAAGTTGCTTTTTCAGGTGCCGAGGAATTTTTGGACAAATACAAGGATGCTGGGAAAGATGCGGGCATTATCGGGCATTTTGGTCTAGGTTTCTACTCCGCTTTTATGGTTGCGGAAAAAGTGGAAATCATCACCAAAAGCCATAAAGATGAACCTGCAGTGCATTGGAGCTGTGACGGTTCGCCTGAATTCACCATTGAACCCAGTGACAAGAAAGATAGGGGCACCGAGATCATCCTCCACATTGCCGAGGACTCCACTGAGTTTTTGGAAAACGCCAGAATCCGTGAACTATTGGTCAAATACAATAAGTTCATGCCGATTCCAATAAAATTTGGAACAAAAACAGAAACCCTTCCCAAACCGGAAGGTGCCAAGGATGATGAGCCAGCACCCACCAAAGAGGTGGACAACATCATCAACAATCCAAATCCGGCCTGGACCAAACAACCTGCGGATTTAAAGGACGAGGACTATAAAAGCTTTTACAGGGAACTATATCCCATGCAGTTTGAGGAACCTTTGTTCCACATCCATCTCAATGTGGATTATCCGTTCAATCTAACGGGTATTTTATATTTCCCCAAGTTGACGAACGACCTTAGCATTCAAAAAGATAAAATTCAACTGTACCAGAACCAAGTTTTTGTAACGGACAACGTGGAAGGTATTGTTCCTGAGTTTTTGACCATGCTCAGGGGTGTGATCGATTCTCCCGACATTCCTTTGAACGTATCAAGATCATACCTGCAAGCTGATGGTGCCGTAAAGAAAATCTCTTCCTATATCACCAGAAAAGTTGCGGACAAATTAAGTTCCCTCTTCAAGAACAACCGTGAGGACTTTGAGAAGAAATGGAACGATATCAAAGTGGTAATTGAGTACGGAATGCTTACCGAGGACAAGTTCTTCGAAAAAGCGGACAAGTTTGCGCTATACCCAACTGTTGATGGGGACTACTACACTTTTGAAGAGCTGGAAGCCAAAATCAAGGACAACCAGACCGACAAGGACGATAAATTGGTAGTACTCTACGCTTCCGACAAAGAGGCACAGCACAGCTATATCGAAGCTGCCAAGGGCAAAGGTTACGAAGTGCTCCTACTGGATTCGCCAATTGTCCCCCATTTGATGCAAAAACTCGAGACCTCCAAAGAAAATCTTTCTTTTGTTCGGGTGGATGCCGACCATATAGACAACCTCATCAAAAAAGAGGATACCGTCATTTCTAAATTGTCCGAAGAGGAAAAAGAAAAATTAAAAACTGAAATTGAGGAAGTGACCAAGGACAAAGGGTTCACCGTTCAGATGGAGGCCATGGACAGCAACGCATCACCCTTTATTATTACAGAACCCGAGTTTATGCGACGAATGAAAGAAATGCAACAGACCGGGGGCGGTGGAATGTTCGGAATGGGCAATATGCCTGACATGTACAATCTTATCGTAAACACCAACCATGAGTTGGTAAGCGAAATCCTGAATACCAAGACCGCTAAAAAACGTCAAAGACTGATCAACCAATCCTTGGATCTGGCTCGTCTATCCAAAGGATTGTTGAAAGGGGAAGAACTTACAAAGTTTATTTCCCGAAGCTATGAAATGATCAAATAATTAGAATTTTTCTATAATCAACACGACAAAAACCGCTCTAAATGAGCGGTTTTGCTTTTTATGGTTATCTTGGTTGAACAAACTGACCAAACCGTGGGCAACAATAACGATTACAACAGTCCTACCTTTAAAAAGCTCTTGGATTCCCTTCAACAACAAAGTTGGGAATTGGAACTGATCATCTCTGGTTTTGCCATTTTCGGACTCTTTACGGCGTACGAGCCGCTACGGGTTGAAATGATCAATGCGCAGAACGAATCCCAAATTTATCGCTTTGTTGTATATTTTATTCTCAATATTGCCTGCTCCATTCTGTTGTTCAACCTCTTGCTCCATGTCATTTTAAGGGGACTCTGGATCGGGGCTTTGGGGCTTCGGTATGTTTCCGGTGATATTGAATTTGAAAAACTCCGATATTCCGAACGCTTTACCAAGTACTTAAAAAAACGAATAGTTTCTTTTGATAGGTATATCGCCAATTTGGAGAATTACTGTAGTGTTCTTTTTGCTGTTTCATTTTTATTGATTTTCTATGTGCTCGCCATGACCATGATCATTCTATCGATTGTGTTTGTGGCCAACTTTATCATTGATGGCGATCTATTGCCCAAGGAGGTTGGGGGCATATTGGGGCCCATACTTATTTTGTTCCTCATATTTGGTATGTTCCTCACCTTCATCGATTTCATTACCCAAGGTTGGTTAAAAAAGAAGAAATGGATTTCCCGACTATATTTTCCCGTATATTGGATTTTCAGTTTCATTACACTTTCATTCCTCTATCGCCCGTTGTTGTACAATTTTCTGGACAACCGTTTTGGAAAACGACTGATCTTGCTCCTCGCCCCTATTTATATTGCCATTCTAATGATCATCTCTTTGGAATACAGACAATCCAATTATTTGGATAAAGAACAAAGGTCTTCCAATATTTTTGCAAACAAGGAGAACTATTTGGACATGCTCACAGAGGATGGTGATTTCCCCGGACATATGGCCCTACCGTCCAAGGTCATAACAGATTCCTATTTGACCGTTTTTATCCCATTTTCTGAAAATATCGAAGACCGCATTTTAAGTTACAACAAATCATTGTCACCAAAAAAGGATCGTAGGGGACTGAGAAGCAGCATCAATGTAAATACAAGCTGGGACGACGAAATTACCAGCATCAGCCAAAAAGACAGTGTTCGCGGTGTGTACCTAAAAACCTTCAATGAGATGCACTCCTTTAAAATAGACTCCATTGAAGTGGACCAAGATTTCATTCTGACCACTGAAAAAAACAATATCCTTGGTTTTGAGACCTTTCTTAAAATTTCCGATTTGGCCGAGGGCAAGCATATGATAAGACTTAGGCGCAGAAGAAAGGAGAAAGATACGGTGGTGACCCTTACCGATATTGCCTTGCCGTTTTGGTACTATAAAAATTAAAGACATGGCTCCATGGCATCTTTATTCAATGGCCGTAATGTATATGTTGGCCGGAATCATGCATTTTATTAAACCTAAAATGTATATCCGTATTATGCCGTTATATCTTCCAAACCATAAGCTTTTGGTTTATCTAAGTGGTGTGGCCGAAATTCTTTTGGGAATTGGTCTCTGTTTTGAATCTACCAGAAAATTGAGCATTTTGGGTATTGTTTTAATGTTGTCCATTTTTTTGACCGTACATTTTTATATGCTCTCAAGTGAAAAAGCGTCCGCAGGTATTCCAAAATGGATATTGATTCTTCGGATACCCCTTCAATTCTTTTTGATGTACTGGGCGTATTACTATACCACACTCTAAAAAACAGTCCTGTTCAATTGTTTTTTTAACCAAGGGACTTGGACAAAAAACATAAGCCCAAAAAATAGAAAAGCGTACATCATTGTTTTGGCAGATGTGTAATTTTCCTTCCATCCCCAGCTATTTTGAAACCATTCCTGGATCTGGAAGTTTTTGAACCATCCTTGGCCACTATCCAAACCAAACTTGAGCCAAACAAAAACCAACAATGCCACAAAAGAAGTAAATACGGTAAACATGGCCGTTTTTGATAGAATAGGTTTGTACTGAAACACTTCTTTTCGTGTTTCGGCCTCTATTTTTTTCAGCACATTTTCGGTAAAATCAAACGAAGGAGAATCCAAAGGAGCCTCAGCCATCATGCTATCCACAAAATTTTCTAGTTTTTTGTCTTCCCGTCTATTCATGATTCAATAATATTTCTTTTGTCAAATGCTTTTCCATAATATTTGCCAATTTTTTTCTGGCCCGAAACAACCTCACTTTTAAAGTATTTACAGAAAGATTGGTCGATTCTTCCAATTCTTGCAGATTCTTTTCTTCAAAATAAAACAAAGTCAAGATTCCTGCATCCTCGGCGGATAACATCGCCAAGCACCTACTTATCAATTCCTGTCGCTCTTCCCTAACCATCCTATCCAAGGCCGTATCCATTTCCGCATAGGCAATTTGTTCCAAATGGCCCAAATCGGTTTGGATTCGTGTTTTTTTCATCTTTTTGATCCGGTCCAAACAACTATTATAGGCAATCCTATAGATCCATGTGGAAATTTTGGAATCCCCTTTAAACTTTGGCAATGACTTATATATTTTTATAAATATATCCTGCGACACCTCCTCAGCTTCTTCCCTACTTCCCAACATTCTAATGGACAGCGTAAAGACCAAATCTTTATACCTGTCCACAAAATCGGAGAACGCCATGGTGTTTCCCGAGCGTATTTCCGAAATCAATTCTTTTTCCTTGTTGGTCAGCATTGCTCATAGGACGCCAAAAGTGTCGTTTGGGTTACATAAAAAACAATATTTCTGAAATTATGTAACCTAATTTGGAAAATTGTCGTCATAGGTTATGAACAAAAAAATACGAATAATCATTTAAACGAACAGTTATGGGATCTGAAGTAATCATTTTACCAATAATTTTTGGAGTCATTTTTGCCATTGCCTACCTCTATTTTTCAACAAGAAACAAGGAGCGGTTGGCATTGATAGAAAAAGGCGCCGATGCCAGTATTTTTGTGAAGGGCAAACGGGACGGGGCCGCACCTTTTTGGAAAATCATCATTCTTAACCTATCCTTATTGCTCATAGGGATCGGAGCTGCCATTTTTGTAGCTTCCCTATTGGTTTATGGCTTAGGGGTAGATGAGGATGTGGCATACCCCGGGACCATTTTCCTACTAGCTGGAGTTGGGCTATTGGTAGGTTTTAACATGACCCGAAAACTGGAAAAGGAAGATTAAGATTTTCCTCTTCTACATTTAGATAATGAACCACCGTCACAAGCGTAGATAATGAACCACCGTCACAAGCGGTGGTTTTTTATAACTTGCCATCATGAAAGTTATCTCCACCAACATCGGCACATCCACCAAAATAGTCTGGAACGGTAAGAATACCACAACGGGCATATATAAATCCCCCATCAACAAACCCATTTATTTGGATATTGAAGATGTACTGGGCGATACTGTTGTAGATCGGAAGTACCACGGCGGTGTTCATAAGGCCTGTTATTTGTTTTCCGCTGACAACTATCCTTACTGGAAAGAAAAATATCCGCATTTGGAATGGGATTGGGGCATGTTTGGTGAAAATTTGACCTTGGAGGGATTGGATGAATCTCAAATCAGAATTGGCAGTACCTACAAACTTGGCACCGTATTGGTCCAAATCACGCAACCCAGGGAACCTTGTTACAAATTGGGCATCAGGTTTGGCGACCAAGGGATATTGAAACAGTTTATCGACCATGGTTTCCCCGGCACCTATGTACGTGTTTTGAAGCCTGGGAAAGTCACCGTAGGCGATTCCATGGAACTTGTGGAAGAATCCAAGAGTCCCTTGACCGTACAACAGTTCTTCAATTTATTATTCTCCCCGACAAAAGACCGGGATTTGGTACAACAAGCCATCAACAACCCCGCACTTCCCTTGGGCAAAAGGGAAAAACTCAAAAAATGGGCATAAAAAAAGGGGGCCTCCCGACCCCCAATGCACATAAAAATTAACTAAACAAACTATCTTACTTCCACAGTTTCTTTGTAGGTTCCAAATTTGTCCACTACTACTATGGTATATTCATCTTTAAAGGCTTTTTCAAAGTTGAAAGCTTTTTCAACTACGATGTCACCGTCGATAGCTTCATCAAAAACAAGTCTGTTTTCGCTATCGTATACTTTCAATAGTACCTTGCCTTGGGAAACGTTCAAAAGGTTCATCATGATCTTTTTACCTTTTTTTACGAATACAGGGTCAAGGTTAACTTTTACCAAATTCTTTTCAACCTCGTACTTGGCTGCTCCTTTTTTACCAAAGTCGGTTGCTTCTGTATTAGCCATCCCAATCGCACTGATCATAATGGCGGCTGCTACTGTTAGGTTCTTTACTACTTTCATAACACTTCGTTTTTTTAAGATTACAGTACAAATGTAGACAGCAATAACGCATAAGAACACCACTCTTTTTTCCAGTTTATATGCTATATTAACATGGTATATGTTTTAACATACTATTAATGATAAAATAGCATAACTTTGCGGTAACATTGTAGATATTTGGTTGGTAATTAGATTTATAACCTTATCACAAATAAGAAAAAAACGCTAGAAATGATTCAAAAACCGGCATTTGAAGCAATTGCCCCAAGTTTTGGCCACTCATTTACCTTTCAGAAATTCAATGAGAGCAATGAGAACAAAAACAATGGCTGGCACTATCACCCGGAACTGGAGTTGGTCTATGTAAACGGTGGGTCTGGAAAAAGGCAGATCGGCAGCCACGTATCCTATTATAGGAACGGGGACCTTATACTGATAGGATCCAATTTACCACATTGTGGTTTTACCGATAAACTAACCGGTAACAAAAGTGAGACCTTGGTACAAATGAAAGCGGACTTTTTGGGAAGTGATTTCTTCAACATTCCGGAAATGAGGAATATCCAAAAATTGTTTGAAGTTGCCAAGGGAGGCATTGCCTTTTCCGGTAAGACCAAAATGAAAGTTGGGGAAAAAATGGAAATTCTGGAATACCAAACAGATTTTCAGCGATTATTGTCCATCCTTAATATATTGAACATATTGGCGACCTCCAAGGAAATGAAAGTTTTGAATGCAGAAGGCTTCTCCTTGGAAACAGAAGTTAAGGACAATGATCGTATCAATATTGTTTTTAACCATGTAAAAACACATTTTAAAGAAGATATCAGTCTTGAGCAAATTGCCGATATGGTAAGTATGACGGTACCTTCCTTTTGTAGGTACTTCAAAAAGATCACCAATAAGACATTTACTCAATTTGTAAATGAGTACCGTTTGGTTCATGCCTCCAAACTATTGGCGGAGCAACCCATGAGCATAACCCAGGTCTGTTATGACAGTGGTTTCAATAATTTCTCCCACTTTAATAAATCCTTTAAGGCATTTACCGGGCAAAACCCATCGGAATATAGGAACCAGTTGAAGACGGTATTGCAGTCATAAAACAATTATCCGAATACCTCGTTCAATATCTTGGCCAACCGAAGCCCCCCTTTTTGGAGCTGTTGGAACAAGAGTTCATTATAGTCATAGGAATAGCGGTATCCCAGTTTTTCGCCCATTTCCACGGATTTGTATAAATCCCCACAAATTTCGTGGGATTCATCAACCCAGTCATAAATGGTTCCCGCTTGGATCTCTTTTCGCTTTTTTCGGCTCACAACTTTCAATTCCGAAGCAAGCTCCGTATATGTCATTCCGTAGGATTCTATCAAGTTTTTGTCCCACACCCTGTGTAGATTGCTTCCTTCCCCGAACCATTGCACCTGTATATCGTTCCCGCCTTTGTCCTCCGCCCTGCTCGCATGCATGGGTTGGTGCAGGTCACCAACAAGATGAATCAACATTTTTAGGTGAAAAATTCGATCTTCCCGGCCATTGTTTTTATCCTTTACCTTGGTGATACATTCTTCAATGGCGGTGATGATGTCACCATACTCACTCTTCTCGGAATCCCTATAACTCATTCCCAGTGGATAATTTACATAATGCCACGGTGAATATTTTGAATAGGCACGGTCAGCCTTTATATCATCCGCAAAAGTGGAAACGAAGGCCAGACTATGGCCATCCAACAAATCGTTCAAAGCCCTTTTGGCCTTTCCAGATAAATAATTTTGGGCAATTTCACCTGTAACACGGTGCCCTGTCTTCCCCCAAAACGAATTACTAAAAGCCACAACAGGAAATAATACGAATAACAATAAGGATTTTTTCATTTTTTTACGTCTCTTATATGTAAGTGATTCCCATAGCTAATTTTCAGAATGTTTCATCAATGAGCAATCAATTTGACAACTTTGGGAATTATTTAACAATACCTTATATTCAAAATACCAACTAAACTAGAAATAATGGCCAAGCTTTACGTTGCACTTGTTGCAATAATGCTTCCTTTTACCTTTTATTCGCAAACAAGCTCAAAGGAAATCAAAGTAAAATTTACAGAGACCCAATTTAACATTGACGGCGTTTTGGATGAACCCGTATGGGAAATCGCCCAAGCAACCGATAGTTTCTATCAATTTTTTCCCGCGGACACCATCCCTGCAATAAAACAAACCGAAATTAAAATGCTCCATAGCAGCACAACATTATATGTGGGCATAAAACAATATGTTGATGGCGATAATTATGTGATTCCATCCTTGCAAAGGGATTACAGTGCAGGTGGCAACGACAATATCAGTATTCTTTTTGACACCTTCAACGATGGCACCAATGCATTTTTGTTCGGGATGAATCCTTATGGAGTGCGCAGGGAAGCATTAATTTCCGGTGGTGGCCAGAACAATAATGGTTTTACCACCTCTTGGGATGTTAAATGGCACGGTGAATCAAAATTGTATGATGGGTATTATATCTGTGAAATTGCCATCCCACTCACATCCTTTAAGTTTAAACAAGGTGAAACAAAGTGGAGGTTCAATGCGTATAGATTTGATATGCAGACCAATGAGCAAAGTACATGGGTTAGGATCCCGCAGAACCAAACCATATACAACTTGGCTTTTATGGGCGATATGGTTTTTGAAAAACCCCTCGGCAAATCAAGGACGCCTGTGGCGCTTATACCGTATATCAATGGAATGGCGGCCAAAGATTATGAAAACAATGACAGTTTCGAAAAACTGAATATTGGTGGTGATGCCAAAGTTTCAATTGGAAACGGAATGAACCTGGATATCACTGTAAACCCCGATTTTTCCAATGTAGAAGTTGATGATGTTGTAACCAACCTTACCCGTTTTGAAGTATCCCTTCCTGAAAAGCGGCAGTTTTTCATAGACAACAATGACCTTTTTGGTGCATTTGGTACTGACGAAGATTATAACCCTTTCTTTTCCCGAAGAATTGGTCTTGCACAAAACGCCGAGGGACAAACGATTGAAAATGGAATCATCGGAGGGGTAAGACTTAGTGGAAAATTAAACGAGAATTGGAGATTGGGGTTCATGAACCTTCAAACAGAAAAAGATGAGGCCAACGAAATAGCGAGCAACAATAATACGGTGTTCGCCATTCAGAAAAAAATGTTCTCCCGTTCCAACCTAAGTTTCATTTTTGTTAACCGGCAAACTTTTGATGATTACGACTTCCTATCCGAAGAAGACCGCTACAATCGTGTTGTGGGCATGGATTACAACTTGGCGAGTGCGGACAATACTTGGACAGGTAAATTCTTTTATCACAAATCCTTTACCCACGGTGTGGAAGATCGTGACGATGCTGGAGGGATGAGCATTAAATATAATTCGCGCTTTTTCAACCTTGGTCTAAATGGAAACTTTGTGGGTAACAACTTCCGGTCGGACCTTGGATTTGTTCCCAGAACAGATATGTTGTTCGTAAATCCAACCGCTGAACTTATCTTCTATCCAATAAAAGGAAAATTGAACTCCCATGGGTTTGTAGCCTACCCTGAGTTTGTATGGAGACCGACCTTGGACTATAAAAATACGGACTACTTTATTTATACGGGATGGCAAGGAGAATTTAAGACCCAAGAAGAGATTTCCATTAGACTTTTCAACCGATACACTTATCTATCAAATCCTTTTGATCCCACGAGAACCGAAGGCGGCACCGAATTACCCGGCGAAACCGGCTACTATTACACTAGTGGAGAAATCGAGTTTGCCAGTGACCGTAGAAAAATTTTCTCATACTCCCTAGAACCCGGTTATGGTGATTTTTATAATGGGACCCGATTTGTTTTTGAAGGTGAAATGAACTTGCGCTTACAACCCAAAATGAACATTTCATTAGGGTTTAATTACAATTCCATTAAATTACCGGAACCATACGAAAGTGCTGATATTTGGTTGGTAAGCCCTAAGATTGACCTGACTTTTAGCAAATCTGTATTTTGGTCAACATTGATTCAATATAGCAATCAATTGGATAATCTAGGGTTCAATTCACGATTGCAATGGCGATTTGCCCCCCTCTCCGACCTGTTTTTGGTATACAACGACAATTACTTTGTAAACTCATTTATGCCCAGGATCCGTTCCATAAACTTAAAACTGACCTACTGGCTCAATATCTGATAAAAATCAAGGATCAATTATATTTGTTGGCATTGAGCCAATATTAGTTTTAGAGCAACAATAAATTGTGAGAGCCAACTAAAAAATGTCCAAACAAAAAATTGTAGTCCTTACCGGAGCCGGGATGAGCGCCGAAAGTGGCCTTAAAACCTTTCGGGATGAGAATGGTCTATGGGAAGGCCATGATGTTATGCAGGTTGCCTCTCCCCAAGGGTTCGCCCAAAACCCGGAATTGGTTTTGGAATTTTATAACCAAAGAAGACGTCAATTACTGGAGGTCTCCCCAAACAAAGGACATTTGGCACTGGCCCAATTGGAACCCTCTTTTGATGTGAGCATCATTACCCAAAATGTGGATAACCTTCACGAGCAAGCAGGTAGTTCCCACGTTGTCCACCTGCATGGAGAGTTGCTCAAAGTGCGGAGCACAGTGGACGAAAACTACATATTGGATTGGAAAAAAGATTTGGTTTTGGGAGATACCGACGAAAATGGTAACCAGCTACGCCCACATATCGTTTGGTTCGGCGAAATGGTTCCTATGCTGGCAACCGCTGTCCAAATCACCCAAAAAGCAGACATATTGATTATCGTGGGGACTTCCATGCAGGTGTATCCCGCAGTAAGTTTGATACACCATGCTCCCAAACGGACCCCGATTTACTTCATAGACCCGAGGCCCAACATTCGTTCATCGGATTTTGAAAATCTAACCATTATCCCCAAAACGGCAGCCGAAGGGATTCCCTCCTTAGTGGAACAACTATTTAATAATTAGCCCTGGTTTGTTCCGCCCAGGACACCAATGCACTAATTTGATCCTCCGTCAATTTTGCATCGGCATGCGTCCAGGTGTATTCGTTCAACGGCATGCTGCCCCTTTTAACTTCCTCGATCAGTTCTTCCAGTTTATGGTCCTTCTTTTTGACATCGTAGTTCTCCCAATCCGAAAAATCAAGATGTCTTCTACCATCCTTTATATGATTGGCCAACCAATACGACACGGGAGCGATATTATTGTACCAAGGATACTCAGTATTTGCACTGTGACAATCGTAACAAGCTGTTTTCAGAATTTGTTTCACCTCTAGGGAAGGCTTTGTTTCAGTTTCAAAGGCAGCAACATAGTCCCCTTCGGAGATATTTTTTTCAGGACGATAAAATTGTATTCCGATCAATACCACCAATAGGGCAATTGCTATTTTTTTCACTATTTTCATCACACACAGGGTTTTAGTAAATATATTGATTTTTTGTGACCAAAGAAGAACTACATATTTCTTTAAATTCCAGGAGGATATCGAAATCACATATTGATGATTTGGTTGCGCAGTTGGAAAAAGAGCCCCAATTGACGGAGGAGCTTTTTAATGAAGTCTTATTAGAGGATAAAATTGGAACTTTTAATGCCAGTTGGACCTTTGACCATTTAATGAGAAAGAACCTCACCTGTCTTCTGCCCTTTTTTGAAAACTTTGCAAACGGGTTATCAGAATTGAAAACCGAATCCTGCATCCGGCCCATTGCCCATGTCTGTGAAATGGTCTGCGAAGCTTACTTCAAAAAAAAGAATCCAGATTTTACCCAAAATATAACGGATGACCAGCTCGAAAAGATATTGACCTCTTGTTTTGATTGGCTCATAGGACCAATGAACATGGCGCCCAAGGTGTTTTCCATGACCTCTTTGTATTATTTGGGGTTAAAATTCAGCTGGGTTCATCCAGAACTGAAACTAATATTGGAGGACAGCTATGCCACAGGGACCACAGGTTATAAAAACAGGGCAAAAAAAACTCTGGATAAGTTGGCCAAATTGGGCATCTAAACTGTAGAGTTTAAGTATCTTTGAGGCTTTCAAAATTTTCTTGACCATGTCATTGACACCACTAAATGCCATTTCGCCAATAGACGGCAGATATAGAAACAAAACCGAAGCCCTAAAAAACTATTTTTCAGAAGAGGCCCTAATCAAATACCGTGTTCAAGTAGAAATTGAATACTTTATTGCCCTTTGCGAAATTCCATTGCCACAACTGGCGGATTTTAACAAAGCACTGTTTCCCGAACTTCAGAAAATCTATCGAGAGTTTTCTGCGGACGATGCCCAAGCGATAAAGGATATTGAAAAGACCACCAACCACGATGTAAAAGCCGTGGAATACTTCATCAAACAAAAATTTGATGGATTACATCTTCAAAAATACAAGGAGTTTATCCACTTTGGATTGACCTCACAGGATATCAACAACACAGCGATTCCACTTTCCATCAAAGAGGCTATGAACAACGTGTACGTACCTTCTTATTTCGAGGTTTTTGAAAAACTGAAGGAATTGGCCAAAGAATGGGAAAATATACCCATGTTGGCCAGAACACACGGACAGCCTGCCTCCCCCACCCGTTTGGGCAAGGAAATAGATGTTTTTGTGGAGCGTTTCAAGGAGCAGTTCAATTTATTGAACGATATACCCAGTGCTGCCAAATTTGGTGGGGCCACAGGAAATTACAACGCCCACAAAGTAGCATACCCAAACAACGATTGGAGAGCGTTTGGAAAACAATTTGTCCAGGAAAAGTTGGGGTTGCACCATTCCTTTCCCACAACGCAAATAGAGCATTACGACCATATGGCCGCCTTGTTCGACTGCCTAAAGCGTATCAACACTATCTTAATTGATCTGGACAGGGATATCTGGACCTATATTTCCATGGATTACTTTAAACAGAAAATCAAAAAAGGAGAGGTTGGCTCATCTGCCATGCCGCATAAGGTAAACCCCATTGATTTTGAGAATTCTGAAGGAAACCTTGGGTTTGCCAATGCCATTTTTGAACATTTATCGGCCAAACTGCCTATTTCCCGATTACAACGAGATCTAACCGACAGCACGGTATTGCGTAATGTTGGGGTGCCTTTTGCCCACACCATAGTTGGTTTTCAATCGACATTAAAGGGATTGAACAAATTAGTGCTGAACCAAGCTAAGTTCGAAAAAGATCTAGAGGATAACTGGGCCGTGGTAGCAGAGGCCATTCAAACAATTTTGCGACGTGAAGGATATCCAAATCCATACGAAGCACTAAAAGGTTTGACACGTACCAATGAGAAAATCAACCAACAATCCATTGCTGATTTTATTGAAACCTTGGAGGTATCGGATGCCATTAAAACTGAACTGAAACAAATAACCCCAGCGAATTACACCGGGGTTTGATTGTTTGTAATCTATCGAATGTGATCAAGAACATACATCAACTTGACTGCTCCTTCGACTTCGCTCAGGATAACAGCTCGGTTTGATAATATTACTTCTTATCCTTCTTTGTGAATTTCAACTTGATGTGGATATGGAATTTCGATTCCGGCTTCATCCAAGGCAATTTTGCAATTTTCATAGGTCGCAAAGTACACATCCCAATAATCCTCTGGTTTACAAAAAGGGCGCACCGCAAAATTCACGGAACTATCGGCCAGTTCCATTACATTAACTGATGGCGCAGGGTCTTTTAAAACTTTTGGGTTGGAGGTCAGTACGTTCAACAGCACTTCTTTGGTTTTTTTGATGTCTTCGCCGTATCCCACACCGATAACGGTATCCACCCGCATTTTGCCCTCTGCAGTGTAATTGATTATGTTTCCGTTGGCCATGGCCCCGTTGGGAACAATTGCAAGTTTGTTTTGTGGGGTTACCATTTTTGTGGTGAAAATTTCTATTTCCTTCACGACTCCAAGTACGCCTTGGGCCTCGATAAGGTCTCCAATGCGGTAAGGTTTGAATATCATGAGCAGCACCCCGCCCGCAAAATTGGACAGTGAACCTTGCAGTGCCAAACCAACGGCAAGACCAGCAGCTGCTATAACTGCCGCAAACGTGGTAACATCAACACCCAGTCGGGAGATTACTATGATAATCAGAAATATTTTTAATGCCCAAGAGAATAGATTTAATAGAAAGGTTTGGAGGGATTCATCATATTTACTCTTCGACATCACCTTTCGGGTTCCGCTGATAATTTTCTTGACCACCCACATACCTACAATGTAGATAAGAAGTGCCGTAATCAATTTGGGACCAAATTCTTTGGCAAGTTCGATACCGTAATCAAACCATTCCTGTGCTTTTTCCATGATACTATATTTGTTAGTGTTCTTATTGTAAGACACTAAGATACTAAACTAGGTCACCTTTTTATCCACCTAAAATAAAAAGGGCGACATTCGTCGCCCTCTTCTCAACTTATGATGATTGGTTCCTAGCCTTTTAGAAAATCCCCGATTTCACCAAGTCCCTCCCCTTTGTAACCGGATTTTTGGATGGCCTGCATTAATTGCATTATATGGGCAGGGTTCATATCCTTGCCCAAAACACGTACCAGGGCAAAGCCTTTTTCTTTACTATCTCCATAAATAATCACTTCGTCAATGGCGTCCTCATCTCCAAGGTATTTTATTACACCTTTGCCATATTTTGAATTGATTTTCATTAACTCGACAAATTGGTCCCCTTTTAGTATCTCACGGACCTTTTTCTTTTCAATCTCGTATTCGGCCTCGTTATCGGCATTCTTTTTAAAGGCCAATAGATTGAACTTTCTCAGTGATTCAACAGCTTCTTTTTGTGTCGGATTTAAATCTACCCCATCCATTTTAAGGATGCTAGCGGGCACATCGATGGATAAAAAATTTGGGTTTTCGGAATTGTCCACATAATACTCTTGCAGGCTTTGCTGCGAAGTACATGAAGCCAGAAGCACTGCTCCGGCCACCAATATGGTTTTAATAATATGTTTCATCTTTTTAGTTTTTTGATTGATACCATCAGCTGATTATCAGTTGACAATAATTAGTTGAAGTTTATTGTGTTTTGTTACAATCATCAACCGATTATTGTCAACCGATATCTAGTTTAATTTTTCTTACTTGCCTCATTAAGTTCTTCCGGCAAGTTCATTTTCTTGGTCAATGAACTGATTTTGTTCAAATCAATATCTCCGGTAAGCGATAAGATCACGGTCTCGAATTTTCTACCGTCGGCCTCCACGTCCTTCATTCCTGTCACGAACATTAGCAGTTCACTCACATGGTCGGCATCCTTGCCTTCTTTAATGTAGAACTTGACATTGGCATCCTTGTCCTTCACTCTCATTAACTCTTCCATTTTGGAAGATTTTAGATAGCTATCCACCGAGGCCTTCATATCATCCCCGATCTTCTTGTTTTCAGTGGTAAAGACTTTTAAACTATTTAGACTAGTGGTAATGTCTATAAAATCCTGTGCTTCAGGGTCATCCACTTCTACATCAATCTTTGCCAATAGGTTGAACATGCTTTTGTTCACCACCACGGATGTCACATCGTCCAAATCCTCGAACTTGTCAAAAAGGGACTGTGAAAACCCTGCCAAGGGCAATAATGCCATCCATACGATTATAATATACTTTTTCATCTTTTTACTTTTTAATTGTTGTTGTAAATTTTTTGTTTTGCTATTTCGAACTCTTTTAGATAGGCCACTTTTTCTGTTCCCCGACCAAAATTTTCTGCTAAGAGCTCAAAAGCCTTTTTGGTTTCTTCATAGGCGTACTCCGCCTTTTCTTGTTCCAAACGCTTTGTTTCTTGGTACTGATTACCAAAATAAATGCCGAAGGTCAAAACTACTGCCGCTGCAACGGATAGCCACTTGTAATAGTTTACTCTAGGTTTTAATGGTACCTGCTTGGTGTACTTTTCTTCCTTGGCCATGGAAAAGTAGTTGAACATGGGCTTGTACTGTTTCAAGTGGGGAGCTACCTCCTCCTGTGAAAAATATGCCCTAAGTGTTCTTTCTTCGTCCACTGTCGCAGTGGCCTCGAAATACTTCTCCAATATTTTTTCTATGTTACCCAATTCCATAGTTATGTTTTTTTATTAATTCTTCCCTTACTGTTTTTCTTGCCCTCGACAATGCTACACGAACCGCCGTAGGTTTCATTTCCATGAGTTCGCATATCTCATCAAACTCATACTGCTCCACGTCCCGCAGTTGCAATATCATTTTTTGCTGTTCTGGTAGTCCCTCCATAATCCGTTCCATCCAACTTACGCTGTCCTCAACCTCCAATTGTTTTTGCAAAGAGGTATTTTCGTCCTTGTAGTTACTGTGAACCAATTTGAGGTTTCCAGCTTGTTTGGACTTTAAACGATCCAAACAAAAGTTTTTGGTCATGGTCATGGCAAAAGCCTCTACATTTTTGTATTTGTCCATGGACTCGTTCTTGGACCATAACTTCAACAAAATTTCCTGTGTGGCATCCTCAGCCTCTTCCTTGGAAACCAACAGGCGCTTTGCCAACCTGTAAAGCTTATCCTGAAAGGGCAAAACCACATTTAAAAATTCTGTTTGTTTCATTTGGTTGTCTCAGTAATTTTTCAGCCTTTGTTATCGACCTACACTATCACGACGATACATATCGAAAATTGTTACAAAAAATTTGCAGTCTCCTTATATAAACCTATTTTGCAGGTCGATTTTACATGCTGACCCCATGTAATTTTACTCCAACCAACCTGCACCACTGATAAACCTGGAATAAAATTTGAGTAATTTCTTTAAAAATAAACTATGAAAAAGTTTTCCCTTCTATTTATAGGATTGTTTATTACATTAATCTCCTGTAGTGATGACGACAACACTATTCAAAATGGTGATACTCCTGACCCAGACCCAACATCGGATGTTGATGCACAACATTTTATGTGGCAGGCCATGAACCTTTGGTACTTTTGGCAAGAGGATGTAGCTGATTTGGCAGATGACAGGTTTTCTACTGATGCCGAATACACGGAATACCTTGAATCGTTCGACGATCCTGAAAGTTTTTTTTATGATACCCTTCTATTCGAAGAAGACCGTTTCAGCTTTGCTTATGAAGATTACAATGACCTTGTCAACAATCTTTCTGGAATATCGCAAAGTAATGGGTTGGAATTTGGGTTAAGCTACATTGGGGACACCGACAATGTTTTTGGCTATGTACAATACATTGTACCGGATTCCGATGCTTCTACAAAAGACATCCATAGAGGTGATTTTTTTACTCGCGTTGATGGAGTCCAACTTACGGTGAACAACTATATTGAGCTTCTATATGGCGACAACAGCACCTACACATTGGGAATGGCGACCATTGAGAACAATACCATTTACGATATCGACAAAGAGGTAGAACTCACGAAAATCGAGAATCAAATTGAAGACCCCATTTTAATTGCAAAAACATTGGATGTGAATGGCACCAAAGTCGCCTATTTAATGTACAATCTCTTTTTAAGCAGTTTTGATGAAGATCTGAACGCTGTATTCGGTCAATTTGTAGCAGATGGCGCCACCGAACTGGTTTTGGATATGCGCTACAACCCTGGGGGCAATGTCAACACTTCCCGTCTTTTGGCCAGTATGATCTATGGCACCAATACCAGCGAAGTGTACATTAAGCAACGTTGGAACGATAAGATTCAGGCACAATTGAGTGAGGAATATCTCACCGATTATTTTGCAAGCACTACTGGAACCAGTCCCATTAATTCCCTTAACCTGAATAGGGTTTTTGTAATCGCTACAGGGGATTCCGCCTCTGCCAGTGAATTGGTGATGAACGGACTTGACCCATATATAGATGTTATCCATATTGGTGAGACCACACGTGGTAAAAATGAATTTTCAATCACTTTGGTCGATGATCCTGGAAATTCATACATATACTCCAGTGACAGGGAAGATAATATCAATACGGACAATTCATGGGGCTTGCAACCTTTGGTTGGTAGAAATGAAAACGCCAATGGATTTTACGATTACACCAGCGGTTTTACCCCGGATATAGAACTTGAGGAAGATTTGACCAATCTTGGGGTTTTGGGGGATGTAAACGAGCCGTTGTTGGCACGTGCACTTCAAGAAATCAGTGGAGGCTCCGCAAAAATGGATTTCACTGTTGAGATGCCTGCAAAACCCTTTACTTCTTCAAGGCTTCAAACTCCTTTAAAGGACAATATGTATTTGGATAAACCACTTCCAACCGATTTGAAATTAAAATAATAAGAAAAGCTGTCTAAAAAAGGTTTCAAGTCGTCATTCCGAACTTGTTTCGGAATCTCATTATATTGATTTATAATCGATATGGGAACCTGAAACGAGTTCAGGTTGACGAAACACTAATTTTTAGACAGCTTTTTTCTTTTATAGGCTCAAACTAAGCCCGACCCTAAAGTTTCTTCCCCTAGTAGTGTAGCCGATAATTTCGGTATAATCCTCGTTCAATAAATTATCTGCGTTCAAGAACACATTCAACTTGTTCGGAATCAGTTCATGGTTGACCGAGAAATTCAACAGCGAAAATGGTTCTAGGGCAATATCAGAATACGTTACAAAATCCGTATCAAAACGCTCGCCCGTGTATGCATAGCTCAGTGAGGCATTGGTAGTTTCACAAAACTGGTACCACAACGATACATTGGCCTTGTGTTTTGGAATACGGATTGCATTGTCGCCCTTTCTTTCGGTAAAGGTATAGTTGGCATTGACACTTAATTTGTCCAAAGGCAACCATGTAGCTTCCACCTCCACACCATTGGCATCTATTTCATCCGCAATGTTTATGCTAGTATAATTGATGTCATAGCCAATGGTGTTCGTTTCATTTCTATCAAAATAAACGGTACTGAACCTCAACTTATCGTTCAGTTTAAACTCCACACCACCCTCTATGGTCGTATTTTCTTCAGGCTCCAAATCCGGGTTTCCCCCAAAAGCACCGAACAATTGCGTTAAGTTGGGCGTTATGTAAGATGTAGCATACGAGCCCATCAGTTTTACATATCCATTTGCAGTAGCAAAAACATAGGAGGGGTTCACATTGTACACAAAGTGGTTACCATATTCAGAATGGTTGTTGAGTCGGGCACCGGCATTCAAATTCAGTCCAAAATCTGAAACATACACCACATTAGCGTAAGGATCCACAATGGTAAAATCAACATCCTCAGTAAAAACCGCTTCATCCTTAATATAATTAACTCCCAAAACGGTATGCCACTTTTCTGCAATCACATATGTATTATAAATGTCCAAAACCACATTATCACCTTCGGTAGTACTCTCACCATAGGTGTCGTTCGCAACAGATTCATAGTCCGTGTAGGCGGCATTTATATGCACAGAACCAGCCCCATACTTAAAAGTAGACGATAGTCCAACCCTTTGTTGCTCGTTCTCTCCCAAATTCGGGGCCTCGGTCAAATAAGCATCGTATTCATTTTTGAACTTGGTCTGGTTTCCATAGACCTGAACCCCAAAATTTTCTGAAAATTGATATCCAAGCTTCAAATTGGTACTATAGTGGGAGAACACATCCTCTTCGTTTTCCGGTGTTACCGCTGCGGACAGCCCACTTTGATATCGGTTTGAAAAATCCACTCCATACGTGAATTTGCCCAACGTACCATTCACAAACGCTGAGTTTTGGATACTCCCAAGATTATAATTTTGGTCGTCAGCAATTTGATTCGTACCAACACTCGTCTCAAAATTTCCCGCAATCTTATCTTTGGAACTTTTTTTGGTAGTGATGTTGATCACCGCAGTTGCGGCATTGGTTCCATAAAGTGTACTGGCAGCTCCCTTAATGATCTCGATGGATTCAATAGTGGCAGGAGAAAGCAACCGAAGATCATATTCCGCCGAAAATGTGGATGGATCGGACACGCGAACCCCATCAATGACCACCAACACTTGACGACCTCGTCCACCCCTTGCAAAAACACCGAGAACATCACCATCCCTACCTCGGCTTCCCGCGATTTCAATACCACTTTTGGTATTGATAATTTCCGCAACCGTCCTGCCCTGATTCCGTTTCAGTTCTTCAGCGGTGATCTTGACCACCGTTTTTCCCGAGTTCTCTCTTTTCAATTCAAATTTTGAATCGCTTACCACAACCTCATCAAGTTGCTGTACTTTAAGTGAATCTTGCGGTACATTTTGCGCAAAAATTCCCTTGCCCGCCAAAATAGCGGTAATCAACCATAAATGTTTTTTTTTCATTTCGTTTAATTTAATAAACGGGAGAATAGTATGTTTTGCATACGTAAACCTTTATCCCGAAAGTTTAACATTATTTGTTTGAATTTGGCAGGTCTCCTGGCTCGTTCAATGTTACTGATCCTTCCCATCCAAAAAATGAACAGTGGTTTTGTAGAAAGTAACATCCTCAATATTGAGGTGCCAAAACAAGTTTGGCATAAACATACAGTTGCGGGAACAGCTCCGGTTTTGCACCGGATTCCCTTTTAATCCCACGAAAACTCCGTGAGAACCAAAATTCAGGGTCAAAGCTAATCAATCTGTTTAATCTTTTTTTGTAAAAATTAAATAATCTTACTTTTGGCTCATGGCAAAAAAACAATGGTCGATTCTATGTTTAGGGTTTCTTCTGGTTTTGTTCACGGGTTGTAAACAAGAAAAAAGAACGAAACCTGAACAAGTACCGAATCCAACTTCCACTATAAACTATGCATCAGGCTTTACAGTGACCCGAATGGAGGAATTCACCGTTGTGGAAGTCACCGCCGCTTGGCCTGGGGCCGACAACTTCAAATATGCCCTGGTTCCAAAGGACAAATTGCCTTCCATTACATTTCTCCAAGGGGAATATGATGCCATTGTGGGTACACCTGTAGAAAGAGTGGTACTGACCTCTACCACCCATATCGAGCCTCTAAAACAACTTGGGGAGCTACAGAGTGTCGTAGGCTTTCCAAATACGGATTATATCTCGACTCCGGAAGCACGAAAACTAGTGAAAAACGGGCATATCACCGATTTGGGCATGAACGAACTGCTCAATACGGAAATGGTGCTCGAACTCAACCCAGAACTCATCATCGGATTTAGCATTAATGACGAAAATAAGGCATACGATATTATAAAACGAGCTGGAATACCAGTAGTATACAATGGCGATTGGGTAGAACAAAGTCCATTGGGCAAAGCCGAATGGATCAAATTCTTCGCTCCTTTTTTTCAAAAAGAAAAACTGGGCGATAATATTTTTTCGCAAATTGAAACGTCTTACAAACAAGCGGCAGCATTGGCCAAAAAAGCAAAATCCAAACCAACGGTGCTAACTGGCGGGCTATACAAAGATGTTTGGTACATAGCAGGGGGCAACAGTTGGATGGCACAATTTTTAAAAGATGCCAATGCTGATTATCTATGGGCCGACACCCCGGAAACGGGAAGCATAGGACTGAGTTTGGAATCTGTTTTGGAAAAAGGGCAAGACGCGGATTTTTGGTTCAACCCTTCCTCACAAACTTCTTATGAAGAATTGGATGAGGCAAATACCCATCATCATCAATTTTCGGCTTTCAGAAATAAAAAAGTATACTCCAACTCCATAGATAAAGGGGAAACAGGAGGACTTATTTTCTATGAAACGGCTCCACAGAGACCGGATATCGTTTTAAAGGACTTTATCAAAATATTACATCCAGAACTAGTACCGGAACATCAACTGCAATTTATAAAACCATTAAAATAAATGGAAAGTCCAAGATCATACCGGTTTTCCTTTGCGCTCTTGGCGATAGCCTTGTTTTTGTCGTGGCTATTGAACATTAGCTCAGGTTCCGTTTCCATTCCCTTTGCAGACGTCCTTTCATCCTTGTTGGGTAAAAATACTGGAGTGGCCTCTTGGGATTATATTATCTGGGATTATCGTGTACCCAAAGGATTTACCTCCATTTTGGTTGGCGGAGGACTTTCTTTGAGCGGGCTTTTAATGCAGACATTGTTCAGAAACCCATTGGCAGGTCCTTTTGTACTTGGAATCAGTTCGGGAGCGAGTCTGGGTGCCGCATTGTTATTGATGGGCACTTCTATACTGGCCGGTTTCACATCATTTTCCTTTTTAGGCGATGTTTCCCTCGCGATTGCTGCCAGTATCGGTAGTTTCTTGGTGTTGGCCGTAGTAATGCTTGTTGCCCAGCGTGTAAAGGACACCATGGCACTATTGATCATCGGATTGATGTTTGGAAGCATCACTTCCGCCATTGTAAGCGTTCTGGCCTATTTTTCGAGTGCGGAGAATCTTCAACGATTTACTTTTTGGTCCTTTGGAAGTGTAGGCAATCTATCCATGGACCAACTCCTTTTATTAGCAGGAATTGTGGCCATTGGCATTATACTGAGCATACTTTCCATAAAGTCCCTGAATGCCTTTCTTTTGGGAGAAAATTATGCTCAAAGTCTAGGGGTTTCCTTGAAAAAATCGAGAACGGCCATCATTATTGCGACCGGATTATTGGCCGGGGGCATTACGGCTTTTGCCGGTCCCATAGCATTCGTAGGTCTGGCGGTGCCACACCTTACACGTCAGATTTTTGATACCATGGAACACAAAATTTTAATTCCTGCAGTACTGCTGTACGGAGCCATTTTAATGCTCCTCTGCGATACTTTGGCCCAATTGCCCGATTCTGCCAGTGTATTGCCCATTAATGCCATCACCTCTTTGGTGGGGGCGCCAGTGGTGATTTGGCTCTTGGTACGTAAACGCAAAATGATATTCTGATGGCACATAGCAGCACAAACATATTGTCCGTACAAGATCTGGCCATCGGCTACGATTCAAAAGTGGTAGCACAACATATCAGTTTTGAATTGGAAGCTGGAAGTTTGTGCGGTGTTGTGGGCATCAATGGTATCGGAAAATCTACCTTGTTGCGCACTTTGGGCGGATTTCAGCCAAAACTTTCTGGTGATATTTATTTGAACGGCCAAAATTTGGAAAAATTTACTTCTTCCGATCTATCCAAGGAACTTAGCATTGTATTGACCGAACAACCAGCATCAAAAAACCTGACAGTACAAGAGTTGATTGCCTTGGGCAGACAACCCTACACCAATTGGTTGGGCTCTTTGACCGAAGTGGACAAGCAAAAGATAAAAGAAAGTCTGGATGCCTTTTTGTTGGAAGAACTGCGTTACAGAAAATGTCACGAACTCAGTGATGGGCAGTTACAACGTGTGCTTGTGGCCCGTGCCATGGCACAGGACACCGATTTGATCCTTTTGGATGAGCCTACCACCCACTTGGACCTCTACCATAAAGTCCAAATTTTGAAAATGCTCCAACAACTGGCACATGGTCAACAAAAAACCATATTGTTCACCACACACGAGATAGAATTGGCCATTCAATTATGTGACCGAATATTGATTTTGGATGGAAAAAACCACCCCTTTGGGAACCCCTGTGAACTTATTGAACAAAAACATTTTGACCGTCTGTTTCCTTCAGAAATGGTACAGTTTGATGAAAAAACTGGCACGTATAAAGTGAATAAGTAAGTACAATTTCCATTTCGACATCAATCGGAATCCGTTATCTTTATCCTTCATAAACTTTTACATGAGCACAGAACTTATCTATGTAATTATCGGTATCATCACCTTGGTCATCGGGCTGTTTGTGGGGATGTATATCCAAAAACTGAAAACCAAATCCACGGAGAGCATCTGGGGTGAGCGGGAACAGCAATTAAACGCCACTATCAAATCATTGAACGATAAATTATTGCTCCGTGACGAAGAACTGAAAAAGCTTCAGGAAGAAAAAACGCAACAAAGTAATCAATTGGTTCGGTACCAAGCGGATTTGGAGAATCTACAGCTGAAAAACAAAGAGCAAAAAGAAGAGGTAGAAAAGTTGCAGGAAAAATTCACCAAGGAATTTGAAAACTTGGCCAACAAGATTCTGGAAGAAAAAAGTGAAAAGTTCACCAAAAGCAACAAAGAGAACATTGAAAATATTTTGACCCCACTCAATAAAAAGATAAAAGAGTTCGAGGAAAAAGTAGAAAAATCACAAAAGGACAATATTAGTTTACACTCTGCCCTTAAAGAGCAATTACTGAATTTACAGACCCAAAACCTAAAAATAACCCAAGAAGCGGAAAACCTGACCAAAGCCCTGAAAGGGGATAGTAAAATGCAGGGGAATTGGGGAGAATTGGTATTGGAACGGGTGCTGGAAAAGTCTGGACTGGAAAAAGACCGGGAATACAGTGTACAGCAGAGTTTTAAGCGCGAGGACGGTAGCAGGGTGATGCCGGATGTGATCATCCACATGCCGGATGGCAAAAAAATGGTGGTGGATTCCAAGGTGTCCCTTACCGATTATGAGCGTTTCACCAATGCTGACGAAGAGGACAAACCTAAATTTTTAAAGGACCACATCAATTCATTGCGAAGGCATGTGGAGCAGCTCTCCTCCAAAAAATACGAGGATCTCTACGAAATGGAAAGTCCTGATTTTGTATTGATGTTCGTGCCCATTGAACCTGCCTTTGCCGTAGCCATCAACGAAGATGTATCCCTTTACAACAAAGCATTTGAACAGAATATCGTTATTGTGACCCCCTCTACCCTATTGGCCACTCTACGCACCATAGATTCTATGTGGAGCAATGAGAAGCAGCAACGAAATGCTATGGAAATTGCTCGTCAAGCAGGGGCCTTATATGACAAATTTGTCGGGTTTATGCAAGATTTGACCCAGGTAGGAAAAAAGATGGACGATGCCAAAGGCGAATACAAAAATGCCATGAACAAATTGTTCGATGGACGTGGGAACATTGTGCGCAGTATTGAAAAATTAAGAACTATGGGCGCCAAAACGAAAAAATCATTGCCTGAACCTATTTTAAAACGTGCCCAAGAGGACGATTTTGAAGAACTAAACTAGAACACTGACCATGAAAAAATTCCTGACCATTTTTATTGCCGTTGTGATTTTGGGCTTTGTGGGATATTTTGCCTTCATCTATTATGTACCCTATAGCACGGGGTATCGTTCAGGGGAACTTATCAAATTCAGTAGAAAGGGTGTTTTGGTAAAAACTTGGGAAGGGCAAATCAGTCAAGGGCTATCGGGAACCAATGTGTTCTCTTTTTCCGTGGAGGACAAGGAAAAAGAGATCATTGAAAAGATGAAGGAATACCAAGGACAGTACATCAAAATAACGTACAAGGAGCGCTATGGTACCTTTTTCTGGTTGGGCGATACCAAATATTTTATCACTGAGGTCAAATCCGAAAAATCACCGATTTTTAGAAATTAATATGAAGAAATTCAAATCATCCAGGGAAAGTAGAGTTTCCATCACCGAACTGATGTTGCCGTCCCATTCCAATTTTGGGGGCAAGGTGCATGGAGGGCACATTCTCAACCTCATGGACCAAATTGCCTTTGCCTGCGCCTCCAAACACTCACAAAGTTATTGTGTAACTGCTTCTGTAAACCGTGTTGATTTTTTAAACCCTATTGATGTTGGGGAACTTGTAACCTTAAAAGCGTCCATTAATTATACGGGGAAAACCTCCATGGTGGTCGGGGTTCGTGTAGAATCCGAAAACGTGACCACAGGAGAAGTAAAACATTGTAATTCATCCTATTTCACCATGGTAGCAAAGGGTGAAGATGGTAAAAACAAACCCGTACCAGGACTTATTTTAAAGACCAAACAGGACATTCGCCGTTTTGCGCGAAGCAAGGAACGTAAGCAATCCGCTTTTAAACGGGACAGCAAATACGAATCCAACAACTTTAAAGTGAACGAATACTTGGAGTTTTTAAAAGGTGAAAATGTTAAGATGGATTTTGATTAAGCCGTGAAGCCGCTTCCTCATCCAAAAACCAAATTAACTTTCCTGATGAAGGGTTTACCATAGATGCAGGATATTTCTCGTAACCCTTGGTTTGCTCGATAACGGCCTGTACTTTCTCTGCTTTGGATGCTCCCGTGACCAAAAAAGCCACTTCCTTGGCCATATTAATGACCTTTCCATTTATGGAAACCCTTTTCTGGCCCGATTCCGGATGCGTGGCCACCACACAATGGTCCTCCGAATCCCACAGTTCAATCTCATGGGGGAAAATGGATGCCGTATGTCCATCATCTCCCATTCCCAAAATTACAAGGTCAAATTGTGGAATACCTTCTACCCTATCGGTATCGATTTCAAGTAAATTGGCATAACGCATAGCCTCACCTTCAGGATCCTTTTCCCCCATAATCCTATTGATGTTCTCTTTTGGAACTTCAATTTTGGAAAATAAATGCTCAACTGTCATCTTATAGTTGCTTTGATCATCGGTTGGAGGCACACAACGCTCGTCTCCCCAGTAAAAATGTACTTTGCTCCAATCCACCTGATCAGCAAACTTTTCGGCCAATACATCAAAAACGATTTTAGGGGTACTGCCTCCGGACAAGGCCACGTAAAAACTATCTTTACCTTTCAGTTTATCCACAAAATAGATGGAAAATTGTTCGGCAACTTCTTGTTTGTCCTTAAATATTTTTAAATCCATTGAATTATTTTTTTCTCAACTGTTGATTCGACAGTACTCAAGATAACACTCGAAAAGAAGGGTTGTTCATTGCCAATTGCTTATTGATAATTGTATTTAGCAAATCACACAATACCCTGGATCATCGGCTAAATTTTCACTGGGATTGCGCCAATAGCCTCCATCTTCGAATAAATTATCCGCATTTTCAGGTCCCCAGGCCCCTGCTCCATAGCCATACATGCGAACATCTTTTCCATTTTTCCAGTAATTAAGAATGGGGTCAACAAATTCCCATGCAGCTTCTACCTCATCGGCACGGGCATATAAGGTAGCATCGCCTTGCATGGCATCCAACAACAAACGTTCATACGCTTCCATGACATAGGTTTCGGCCAAACTGGAATAGTAAAAATCCAAATTAGCCCGCTCTACCTTAAAACCCTGACCCGGAACTTTAACACCGAATTTAATCAAGATACCTTCATCGGGCTGGATACGGATAATTAATTTATTGTCCATGTCCTGCATTTCGGACCCTTTGAAAATTTGGTGGTGCGGTTTCTTAAAATGAATGACAATTTCCGTCACCTTTGTGGGCATTCGTTTTGCTGTCCTCACATAAAAAGGAACCCCATGCCAGCGCCAATTGTCCACATAGAATTTTATAGCGGCATAGGTTTCGGTGGTCGAATTTGGATCAACCCCATCTTCCTCACGATATCCCTTCACCCTTTTCCCACCTACTTTGGATGAAACATACTGGGCTCGAATCGTATTTTTAAAAAGTTCCTTTTCATCCGTCATTATCCGTAAAGATTTCAACGCCTTTACTTTTTCGTTTCGAATCTCTTCGGCATTAGGCCCAATGGGCGGTTCCATAACCACTAAAGAAACGATCTGCAACAAATGGTTTTGGAACATATCACGCAACGCTCCAGATTTATCATAATACCCCCCACGTTTTTCAACACCCACACTTTCGGCATTGGTGATCTCTACATGTTGAATATAATTTCGGTTCCAAAGCGGTTCGAAAATGCTGTTCGAAAACCGGGTCACCAAAAGGTTCTGCACCGTTTCCTTGCCCAAATAGTGATCTATCCGGTAAATCTGGTGCTCCTCAAAATATTGGTGCAACCCCTTGTTCAGTTCCTTGGCCGTTTCCAAGCTATACCCAAAAGGTTTTTCCACCACCAAACGCTTCCATCCATTATTTTGGGTGTTCATACCTGCATCGGACAGGTTATGGGCAATGGTCTCGTACAAAGTGGGCGGTGTGGACAGATAGTAAATAATGTTTCCCGAAGTATTATGTTTCTCTTTCAAGGCTTCCACACGCTTTCGCAAGTCGCCATAATCCGTATCATAACTATCCCCCAGATCCTTGTAATAAAGTTTGTCCGCAAAGCCTTTTACGGTACTTTCCCCGAGATTTTCGGTTTTTTCTTTTAAATATTCGCTTTTATATACCACACAATCGCGAAAAGCATTATCGGAAAGGTCGCTACGGCTAACCCCCAGAACAACAAAATTTTCTGGCAACTGATCGGCCAAATAAAGGTTGAACAGGGATGGTATTAATTTCCTTGCTGTCAAATCACCCGATGCGCCAAATATCACGAGCATCTGATTATCTGTCTTTTTCATAGTATTTCCAGTTTCTGGCAGGTTGCCCTCTCAATGATACTGTCCATTTTCAATATGGTATCATTATCTTTGAGCATCACGAAGATAAGGTTTATTTTAGGTTCGTAATTCAGAAAATCCCAACCTTAAGGTTGTATTAATATCAAAAGAAGAAGAAAACTATATAATGGCAGATACGTATGATTTTGGCCTTGTGGGCCTTGGAGTAATGGGGCGTAATTTTATTTTGAATGTGGCCGATAATGGCTTTACCGCATTTGGAAATGATCTGGATGAAGAGAAAGTACAGGCATTGATCAAGGAAGGTGGGGACCCTACTAAAGTGAACGCCACTACCGACGTGAAAACCTTTGTACAGTCGTTGGCCACCCCAAGAAAAATTATGTTATTGGTGCCCGCGGGAAAAATTGTGGACAGTGTAATCGAAGGGTTACTGCCCCACTTGGACAAAGGCGATATCATAATCGATGGAGGAAACTCCTTTTATACGGATACCGACCGCCGTGAAGCCTATTTAAAAGAAAAAGGAATCAACTTTTTTGGTGCAGGAGTGTCCGGGGGTGCCGAAGGAGCCAGAAAAGGCCCAAGCATTATGCCCGGGGGGTCCAAAGAAGCGTATCAGCACGTAAAACCAATTTTTGAGGCAGTTTCCGCAAAATATAAAGGAGAGCCATGTGTAGCTTATTTGGGTCCCAAATCGGCAGGAAACTATGTGAAGATGGTGCACAATGGCATTGAATACGGTTTGATGCAGTTGACCTCCGAGATTTACGACCTGCTTAAAAAAGCGGCCGGGCTTACCAATGAAGAGCTTCATAAGACCTATGCAAAATGGAACGAAGGAAGGTTACAATCCTTTTTGGTGGAAATCACTTCCGAAATCTTTGCCCAAAAAGATGATTTGACGGACAAGGACCTTGTTGACATGATCTTGGACAAGGCCAAACAAAAAGGTACAGGTAAGTGGACATCCCAAAACGCCATGGATTTGGGTATTCCCGTTCCAACCATCGATATTGCGGTGAGCATGCGTGAGATTTCAGCCCTAAAAGCTGAACGCATTAAAGCGGACGAATTGTATGATCGTCCCACCCCAAAAGCGGTGGACAAGAATAATTTTGCGATAAAAGCGGAACAAGCTTTATATTTTGCCTTTATTATCACCTACGCACAAGGAATGCACCAATTGGCCGATGCCTCCAAGGAATATGGTTACGAATTGAAACTGGGGGAGATCGCCAAAATATGGCGAGCCGGTTGTATTATCCGAGCCGCTTTGTTGGCGGATATTACCAAAGCATACCAAGCTGATGAAAATTTACAGAACTTGTTGCTATCCCCTTCCTTTGTGGAAAAAGTGAAGAACACCGTGGATGCGGCCCGCGAACTGGTGAGCTACGGAGCTGAAAATGGCATTCCATTGCCAGGACTTACCAATGCGCTCACCTATTTTGATGCCTACACGAGTAGCCGTTTGCCATTGAATTTGATTCAGGCACAGCGCGATTATTTTGGCTCGCACACCTACGAACGATTGGACCGTGAGGGTATTTTCCACACGGAGTGGGAGAAATAGCAAGCAAATATATATTCAAATCATTATAATGAGATTTGAATCATCTTTTTATAACACAAAACTCAATAAAAAACATGAAAAGTATCAGCTAACCTTAGCAGGTTTCTTTGCATTGTTAGCTTTCGGATTAATTGCAGGCCTACATAAAGATGAAAACTATCATAGTAACTCAAGAAGGTTAGCCAGAATTATTGGACATGCCATCAATGGATTGAAAAATATGGACATTGGTGATGTAATAATCGCAGGGCTTACCTCACTAATTATTGGATTCATAACCATTTTTATTTTGGACACTATGTTTCGGAACAGACACATAATTGTTGCATTTGAAATAGATCAGCCAAATGAAATGGTAATTTTTGACACCAAAACATATGGAAATGAACAAACCAAACAAAATAAAGCTAAATTCGATGAAATATCATTTTCCAATAAAAAACTAAAGGATGGAATAAATGACGAAGTTTTTGATTGTTTAGAATTCAAGAAAAATCTTCAACCAATCGGAATACTTTATTTAAATCATCCAATGTGGGGCATGATTGATCCAAACAAATTTGAAAAAGCTATCAATAATTTGAAAAATCATATAAGATAAGATAAATGCAATGAAAAAAGCACTCCTCCTTCTAACCTTTACCCTTGGCCTCTTGACCATTTCAGCCCAAAAAGCTCCTTACGTCATCTACAACGCCAAAGGCAAAAAGGTTTCGTACAAGAAAATGCTCAAGACCTTGGAAAAAAAGGATATGGTTTTGTTTGGGGAATTGCACAACAATCCCATCGCGCATTGGTTACAGTACGAGCTTACGGCCGATCTCCATACCAAACGACCGTTGATCCTCGGTGCAGAAATGATCGAGGCCGACAACCAAGACGAACTCAACGACTACTTATCGGGAAAAATAGATTACAAAGCTCTGGATTCCACTGCGCGGCTGTGGAACAACCACAAGACCGATTACGCTCCATTGGTGGATTTTGCCAAAGACAACAAGCTTGTTTTTGTGGCCACCAACGTTCCTAGACGCTATGCGAGCATGGTATACAAAGGAGGTTTTGAAGCTTTGGACTCACTTCCTGCCCAAGAAAAAGAGTGGATTGCCCCATTGCCCATTACTTACGATCCCGAATTGCCCAGTTATCAAAACATCCTAAAAATGATGGGGGACCACGGTAGTCCCACTTTGGTAATGGCACAGGCCATAAAAGATGCGACCATGGCCCATTTTATCCTTCAAAATTATAAGGAAAATTCATTGTTCGTTCATTACAATGGAGCTTATCACTCAAACAACTACGAAGGTATTTTATGGTATTTGCGGTTGGAACGGCCAAATTTGGAATATGGGACCATCTCTACCGTAATGCAAGATGATGTCCATAAATTGGAAGATGAAAACATTGGGATTGCCGATTTTATTATTTGTGTGGACAGTGATATGACCACCACATATTAAAGAAACCTTTGGTTTTCTCTTTTTTATAAAGGTTGTCCCACTTGATTGGCGGATAAATTACTTATTTTTAAGAAACTATAAAACTGTATCTGTTAACAACGAACCTCATGAAAAAATTACTCGGTACACTATTGTTTTTTATTGCCATGACCACTCTAGGGTATGGCCAAGTAAAGTCCAACTTGGAACTATTGGACATCTTTAACATGGAATTTGTTTCCGACCCGCAAATTTCCCCGGATGGATCAAAAATCATCTATGTTCGGAATTTTAAGGATGTTATGACGGACCGTAACCTTTCCAATCTTTGGATCATGAATTTTGATGGCTCCAACCATCGTCCACTAACAACAGGCAACCAAAATGATTTTGCCCCTAAATGGTCACATGATGGCAAAAAAATAGTTTTCAAATCCAACATGGCGGACAACAAGATGAAACTCTATTTGATGTGGTTGGACACCAAGGAGATTATGGCGTTGACCAACACCCCCGAATCCCCTAAATCAGTTTCTTGGTCCTATGATGACAAATACTTGGCTTTTAACATGTTTGTGCCCAAAGCCAATAAATCTATTATAGAAATGCCGGGGAAACCCGAAGGTGCAAAATGGAACGACCCTCCAAAGTATATTGATAAAATAAACTACCGCGGGGATGGTGCTGGATACTACAAAGGAGGAAACACACAATTGTTCACACTACCGATCAGTGGAGGAACCCCCAAGCAACTTACTTTCTCAGAATTTGATCACGGTGCCCCTATTTGGTCCAAGGATGGCAGTAAACTCTATTTCAGTGCCAACTTCCATAAAGATGAAGAAATGGAACCAGCCGATAGTGAGATCTATGCCATCAATGTCAATGATGGTGAAATCACCCCTCTAACTGACCGATATGGCCCTGATGGGAATCCCATTTTGTCACCCGATGGTACCAAAATTGCGTATTTGGGTTATGATGATCGTCTTCAAGGCTATCAAATCACCAATTTATATGTAATGAATACCGACGGTTCCGGTTCTCAATTAATTTCAGGGGGTTTTGACAGGGATGTTGAGGACATGGCCTGGAACAGTAAGGGCAATGGGTTTTATTTTATTTATACCGACCAAGGTGTGGGAAAATTGGCATCCATGAGTATGTCAGGTAAAGTGAACGATATTACGGATGGATTAGGAGGTCTATCCTTGGGCAGACCCTACAATGCGGCCAGTTTTTCAGCCTCTACCAATAACAGGTTTGCCTATACTATGGGAGACACCAGCCACCCTTCGGATTTAGGAGTGGCGGATACCAAAAGTACCAAACGCTTAACAGCTTTGAACGATGACCTATTCTCCTTTAAAAAATTAGGAAATGTGGAAGAAATCTGGTGGGAGTCTTCTTATGACCAACGTAAAATCCAAGGTTGGATAGTGACCCCTCCCGATTTTGACCCATCCAAAAAATATCCGATGATTCTCGAGATTCACGGTGGTCCCTTTACCAGTTACGGAGCGGTATATTCTGCTGAAATTCAAGCATACGCTGCAGCAGGTTATGTTGTGCTTTATTCCAACCCTAGGGGAAGTACTAGCTACGGTGAGGAATTTGGAAACTTGATCCATCACGATTACCCCAACCATGATTACGACGATTTAATGTCCGGTGTGGATGCTGTATTGGAAAAAGGCTATGTGGACGAGGACAATCTTTTTGTCACCGGTGGTTCTGGAGGTGGTGTCCTTACCGCTTGGATCGTGGGCAAAACAGATCGTTTTAAGGCTGCCGTAGTAGCCAAACCGGTAATCAACTGGACCAGTTTTGTACTTTACGCCGATGGCGCACAATTTTTCTCCAAATATTGGTTCGGCAAAAAACCTTGGGAAGATCCAGAAAACTATTTTAGGCGCTCGCCCCTTAGTTATGTTGGCAATGTAACGACCCCTACCATGCTATTGACAGGTGAGGAAGATTACAGAACCCCCATTGCTGAATCCGAGCAGTTTTATGCCGCCCTAAAATTGGAAAACGTGGAGACTGCCATGGTCCGCATTCCCGGGGCAGGTCATGGCATCGCTAACAAGCCCAGCAATTTGATTGCCAAAATTGCAAGTGTGTTGGCTTGGTTTGATAAGTACAAAGAGGGAAACTAATCTAGGTTTAACATTAGGTTTTGTTATCAAGACCTTCTAGAAAACATAGTTGGCCTTGACCCCAGGCCTCAACGATTTTCCTATATTTGGACTTTTAGCTTACAAAATATATGGACCAACTACCATTTACCAACGACACCGTAATTTTTGGATTGCTTTGCCTCTGTTTGGGTTTTGTTTTTTATACCTCATCCATAAAAACAGGGTTTTGGGCAAAATTTTATCGATTGGTTCCCACGCTATTAATGTGTTATTTGCTACCGGCCATTTTGGCCAGCGTGGGCATTATCGACGAATCATCGTCCAATACCTATTACGTAGCAAGTAGATATCTTTTGCCTGCCGCTCTAATTTTAATGACATTAAGTATAGACCTTAAAGCTATCCTAAACTTGGGTTCCAAGGCTTTGGTCATGTTTTTGACAGGAACGGTTGGAATTGTCATTGGAGGTCCCATTGCCATATTGATTGTTTCCATTTTCTCACCAGAAACCGTAGGTGGTGTTGGTCCAGATGCGGTTTGGAGAGGTCTTGCCACAATTGCTGGAAGTTGGATAGGAGGTGGTGCCAACCAAGCTGCCATGCTCGAGGTTTTTCAATACAACCAAGAAAGCTACGGAGGGATGGTACTAATAGATATTGTGGTTGCCAATTTATGGATGGCCGTAATTCTATTGGGTGTGGGCAAAACCAAAAAGATTGATCGTTGGCTCAAAGCGGACACTTCGTCCATAGAGGAGCTCAAGGAAAAAGTATCTACCTATTCGAAAAAAATAACAAGGGTGACCACCTTGAACGATTATATTATGTTAACCTTCTTCGCATTTACCGGAGTTGGCATTGCACACCTTGTCGGACATCATTTTTCAGTGTTTTTACAGAATAACTTTGAAATTGTCCGTAATCCTGAGAAAATATTATCCTCCTTAGGTTCAGAATTTCTTTGGATGGTGGTTTTTGCCACTGCGATTGGAATAGGTCTTTCTTTTACCAAAGCGAAAAATTATGAAGGTGCCGGTGCAAGTAAAATTGGTGGTCTGTTCATCTATATTTTAGTTGCGACCATTGGTATGAAAATGGATTTGGGCAAAGTAATGGAAAACCCCGGCCTTATCGCCATTGGATTGGTGTGGATCAGTATACATGCCGGTTTACTGATTCTCGTGGCCAAAATTATAAAGGCTCCTTTCTTTTTCTTGGCGGTGGGAAGTCAGGCCAATGTGGGCGGTGCGGCCTCTGCACCGATCGTGGCAGCAGAATTTCATCCCTCATTGACCTCTGTGGGTATTCTTTTGGCCGTATTTGGGTATGTTGTAGGTACGGCTGGAGCATATTTATGTGCTTTGTTGATGGAAGTCGCCTCGAATGTTTAAATATTTTCAGAAGATTATGCATATTTGCCCAGCCAAAATTTTTATGATGAAGCGGATTTTGTTTGTATTGTTAGTTGGAATTACCGTACTGTCATGTGAAAAGAGTACGGAAAACACCATGACCGTTAGTGGAAACATTAAAGGATTGAAAAAAGGAACTCTTTATTTGCAACAATTCAAAGATTCTACGCTTGCCGTGTTGGATTCTTTGGAAATCAAAGGAGATGGTACATTTAGTTTTTCCACTGCGTTGGATGAACCCGAAATATTTTATCTCTACCTAAAAAAAGAGGACAACAACGATATCAATGATCGAATCACCTTTTTTGGGGAACCTGGAAATATTGTGATCAATACAGCTTGGAACACTTTTGATACCAATGTTGAGATTACAGGATCTAAATCCCATGAAAAGCTTTTGGAGTTTTATGATATGGCTTCCAAGTTCAACATTAAAGAACTGTCCTTGGTGCAACAAGCTTCCTTGCCCGAATTTCAAGAAGATTCAGCGGCCCTTGATTCCATTCAACGTTTAATCAACCAAAACACCATTGGCCGCTATCGATATGCCCTTAATTTTGGACTTAACAATGGGGACTCCTACGCAACCCCCTATATTATGTTAACAGAGGCCAGTGAAGCAAATCCAAAATATCTGGATTCCATCTACAAAGGATTGACCCCTGAAGTGGCTGCATCTAAATACGGAAAGGAATTCAAAGCATTTTTGGAAAAATCCAATTAAGCTTCTAGGTTATTGAGCTGTTCAACCAGTTTGGTTGCCTTTTCTTCCAACTCCGTCCGTATGGACTTGAAATGGGATTTGGCGTCAGCAACCTTTTTTTGATTGATCTTGTCCATGAGATCATCATAGACCTCAATGGCTTCATCAATAATTACCGTTCCTTCTTCAGATTCTTTGTTCCCGGAACCTGCTTCCCATATGTAAACGGCTTCAATAATATCTCCCAAGACAAAATTGATATCTTTCTTTAAATCACGAATACTTGGCATAACGCAGTGTTTTGTTTAAAGATACCATTAAATGGTAACTTCTAAAAGTTTAGTTTGTTGGGTATCAATATCAACATAAGTGCTTGATGCAGCAACGAGGACCGTTTCTCCTTTTGTGATGGGTACGCTACCCCAATCATTATGGATTGTGGCCGAGCCACCTACACACATATATATGGTAAAAGAATCCCTGTCCGACAAGTCCTGCTTCATGGGTTTGGACAATTCCATGAAACTTGTTTTAAAGTATGGACAGTCCACCATGGGGTTGACCATGTCCTGTTGTTTTGGATAATCTACCTTAAAATCGTCCTTCTTTTCATAATCGATGGCATCTATCGCCAAACTGGTGTGCAGTTCCCGTAGATTACCATCTTTATCTCTCCGATTAAAGTCGAACACCCGATAGGTAATATCGGATGTCTGTTGAATTTCTGCCAAAAGTACTCCCGCTCCAATGGCATGTATTTTTCCCGTATTGATAAAAAATGTATCCCCTTCGTCAACTTCTTCATAATTCATCAACTCGGTCAAAGTTCCTTCTTCAATACTTTTGACATATTCTGCCTTTTCGACATCCCTATTAAAACCCACGATCAATTTGGCGCCTGGATCTGCGTCCATAATGTACCACATTTCTGTTTTTCCAAAAGAATTGTGTCGTTTTTTGGCCAATTCATCATTGGGGTGCAATTGTATGGAAAGATCTTGTTTGGCATCAATAAACTTGATGAGAATCGGAAATTCCTTTCCAAAACGGTCCACAACGCTTTTGCCCATCAGTGCTTCTGCCTGATCATCCAATAAATCTTGGAGCGAAGTCCCCTCAAGGTCTCCATTGGATACTTGGGATATATCGCCCTTAACTCCGGAGAGTTCCCAACTTTCGCCGGTAATATCACTTTTAATGGGTTTGTTTAAAACATCTTTCAGCTTGGTTCCTCCCCAAAGTCTTTCCTTGAGGATCGGTTTAAATTTTAAAGGGTAAAGTTTCATTTTATCCAGTGTAGGTTACAAAATTCCTGGGGGTTTCATAGAGAACAACCTCCAACTCTTTATTTTTATCTATGTGTGGTCTTAGTTTGTTCCAGATGACCACTGCTATATTTTCAGCGGTGGGATTTAAATTTTTAAATTCTGGAACATCAAGGTTTAGATTTTTATGGTCCAGTGCTTCCTCAACATGTTCCTTGATCAATTCCTTAAGAACCTTAAGATCCATGACAAAACCTGTTTCGGGATCAATTTCGCCTGTAACACTCACAATAAGATCATAGTTGTGGCCATGATATTTTGGATTGTTACATTTCCCAAAAACCTCATTGTTTTTTTCATCGTCCCAGTCAGGTCTATATAATCTATGGGCCGCATTGAAACTTGCTTTCCTACTAGCCTTTACTTTCATTGTACTGGGGTGTTTTCAGTGATATGATTAAAGAAACGTTCAAAAATGATTTTAAACCATGCCGTGTATTCATCAGGGTTCTCCTCAATATCTGTTTTTATGTCCTTGGGGTGCATCCATTTCCAGTCGGCCACTTCTTCAGGATTGATATTGGGCTCATTTTCAAAGTAGCCTACCATTACATGATCGAATTCGTGCTCGGTAAGCCCATTGTCAAAAGAGGCTTTATATACAAAATTAAAAAGTTCCTTGAGTTCCGTGGTGAAACCCATTTCTTCCATGAGTCTCCTTTTACCCGCATCGATGTTACTTTCACCTTCTCTTTGATGACTGCAGCATGTATTGGTCCATAACAATGGGGAGTGATATTTGTCCTTGGCCCTTTGCTGAAGCATGGTCTCTCCTTTGGCATTCATCACAAAAACAGAGAACGCTCTGTGGAGCAATGCTTTTTCATGGGCTTCCATCTTGGGCATTAGACCAATGGGCTCGTCCTTTTCATTAACAAGTATCACATTTTCCTCTCTCATGTGGTAAAAATATGACCTTTAGGACAAAATCTAGAATGTAGATGTTTAATTTCTTCCTAAAAGAAACGTGGAGATTTGAGGTTTCCTATATTTCTGATGAAATCATATCTCAGAATGATTTCAAATGAACCATCATTGAATGTTGCCGCCCCAAGCTCGGTAATCTCCCGATCATATGCCAGACCAACCATAAACTGATCGGACAACATAAAACCAAATAGGCCACTGAAAGCGGCATCCCATCGGTAGGCAACTCCACCAATAAACTTTTCATTGAACATAAAGTTGGCAGAAAGGTCTACCTGTAAAGGGGCTCCTTGGACCGCTTTGGTCAACAGTGTGGGTTTAAATTTTAAAAACGGGTTAAGGTCCCAAACATATCCTGTGATGAGATAAAAATTCATTTCTTCCTTTGCCGTCGATACGGATGACGAATCAAAATGGGTGGTCTCCAAAATTCTGGGAGCTGAAATACCTGCATAGAACCTATCCGTATGATAGTAAACCCCTGCTCCAATATTAGGAGAAAATTTATTTTGAATGTCCTGTTGTGATTGCAATTGTGGGTCTATCTCAAACTCATCGAGTTCAGAATAGCGTATATCCAACATATGGGCACTTGCCTTAAGGCCAAAACTCAATCTTCCCTCCCACCCAGTCTGGATGGTATAGGAAAAATCCACATCAAAATAAGTTTCAGAAGTTGGGCCAATCTTATCATTTACAATGGATAATCCTAGACCTACACCTCGATATCCCACCGGGGTATGTACGTTCAGGGTTTGTGTCTCCGGGGCCCCATCAAGTCCCAACCACTGGTTCCGATAGAGGGCGGCTATGCTCAAATGTCCCCTTGATCCCGCATAAGCTGGGTTAACACTGACCGTATTGTACATATATTGGGTGTACTGTGCATCTTGCTGTGCATGAATGTTTACTGCCCCAAATAAAAGTAGGGCAAGTAACCATTGGATTTTTCCATTAAACATCTTTTTCTCCACAGTAACCATTTTATCTATTTATATATAAGTAGCCTGTCAGCTGCTTCATGTTCCCACTTTGATCTTGATAGTCTATCACGTAGAAATAGGTTCCTACGGGCAACTTATTGTCCTTGTCCACGGTGACCCTACCTTGGGAAGTTCCATCAAATATATTTCCACTGGTATTGTAGGCTTTGGTTTGGAATACCATTACACCCCATCTATTGTAAATTCTCACCGTGTTGTTCGGGAAGTTGTCAAGCCCCCTGATTTCCAAAGTATCGTGTACCCCATCTCCATTTGGTGTTATCACATTGATTACGTCAACTTCTTCTTCCGCCACAGTTGACTCCCCTAAATCTGGATCCAGGTAATTGGGGACACCGTCTTCATTGGAATCATCATTGGCGTAATCACCATCACCATCAATATCTTCATCTATGGTTTCTATGCCATCATCATCATCGTCAGAATCCCTAAAATCAGGTATGCCATCACCATCGGTATCGGGCAAGTCGGAACTAGGATCGTTTATTTCATCATTAACATCTATATCTATAACTGTTTCCCCTTCGAAACCGTCATCCAGACCATCGTTATCTTTGTCAGATCCGATAAATTCAACATCTGCGATACCATCTTGGTTATAATCGTGTCCCTCTATGGCATCGGGGACATTATCATTATCACTATCGTCATCCACATAATCAGGAATACCATCTCCATCAGAATCAACAGGGATCAACCCTATATTTCCATCATTTTCATAGGCATCATCCAGACCGTTACCATTGGCATCGACCATACTTGATGCAATGTAATCCAATGCCAGTTGCGCCTCTACATTATCCGGTATTCCATCATTATCACTATCAATGTCCAAATAATCGGGAATACCATCTCCGTCGGTATCCGTTGGATTTGTAGATGGATCACTGTCATTATCCAAGTTCAGGTCTTCAAAACTATCTGCGATTCCATCATTATCACTATCCAAATCACCCCCAAACGAATTGACTATTACCGTAATCGTGGCCGTATCACAATTTCCATTGCTATCACAGACGGTATATTGAAAAGAATCCGTTCCATTAAAATCTGCATTCGGCACATAGGTAATATCATCGTCGGATGGATTGTTCACTGTTCCATTATCGTTTAAAACAATTGTTCCGTTGGATGGGTTTGTAGTGGATATGGAACCTGTTGTAGGTATATCATTATCATTGGCTCTCCATAAAACTATAACATCCGTATCAATATCTGTGGACACCGAATCATCGTTGGTATCAACAATTGGGAGAACATCAACAACTACCGAGGCAGTACTACAATCTCCAAATGCGTTACAGATGGTATAATCAAAACTATCACTTCCATTATAATCTGGATTCGGTGAATAAGTAACCACATCGTCCGTAGGGTCGTTTGCCGTTCCGTTGTCATCAATATCAACGATTCCGTTTGAAGGATCAGTAACTGTCAATACACCTGTCGAAGGAAGATCGGAATCATTATCAAAAACGGGCACCACAATGGATTCATCCTCATTGACCACAATCAAATCATCCAGCAAGTTGGCCGCTTGACTCATACAAACTACCGTAAAGCGGGGCAATTCACTGCTATTACCAACTTTTGTGATCGTTGCGACATATCTTACCACGGTTTGTGTACTTGTAACCGTTGGTCGGGTTTGGTCGCCACTCACAGTGGGATTCCAGCTCACCGTAGCTCCGGATGGAACACTGGCTGAAATATCGAGGACCACCTCATTGTTCGGTGCTTCACAATCCGTCAATATGAAGTAGCCAGTGGCGTTTGAACCACATAAAGTACCATCGTAAGTGGCAAAATATACACCAGGTTGGGTCGCTTCATAAAATGAATTGGTTCCCAAAACAGTTGATGTATCCGATGCCTCGTACCATTGGTAGTTATGCTCATCTCCGGTGTCCGGTGCTTGTAAAAGAAACTGAGCGCTCGCAAGATTTATTCCTGCAAAGAAAACTATCAGTCCTATGAATAAAGACTTGTATGAGGTGTTTGATTTCAAAATCTATTCGTCTTTAAACTTTATTATTATTTTACCACAAACACCACATTGATCAATGCATTATAATCTGCTGGTTGACCAATGATATCGTAGGTCAGAACACCATTAGCATCAATACTCATATTATCAAACACAGTTGGGTCAGCGTAGGTTACATAGTAATATAATTCGGTTGCACTATAGGTTGGAATTGCTGCTGGTGCTCCCGCACTTCTCACAGACGGAGACCCATACTGCGCCAAATATTGAGAATATAAATTGATTGTTCTCCCTGTACCATTTGTTGATGCATCGATCGCAATAGAAGGAGGGTAGAATATTCTAGCTGCTTTGGAAACGATGGGTGACATAGCCTGAATGGCATCTTCAACCGTTGATTCAGAAGTACCGTCACCATTTACATCAACCGATGTGCCCAAATCAACCTCTGAAGCGTCTTGATTATCCGTATTGTCCAAGAATGGCGTCAGGTCCACCGTGCCACCGTCCTCAAGGGTCAGTATGTTCCCCGTGGCCAAGCTCAGTGCCTGGTCGTCGGTGCCCGCCGCTGCCAGTACAGTGCTGAAGTCCACCGTCTGGGTGCCGCCGTCCTCAAGGGTAAGCGTCAGCTCGTTGCTCGTGTTGTCCAGGCTGAAGTCCGTGATCGCCTGG
>NZ_PABT01000039.1 GCF_002699205.1 Allomuricauda sp. | reverse complement strand
GCGTGAGCACCGATGAGGAGAATCTCAAAGGATGGTTCGATGCCGGTGTCACCTGTGTGGGAATGGGATCGAAACTGATTTCCAAGGAAATATTGGCCAATAAGGATTTTAAAGGACTCGAGAATTTGGTTCGGGAAACCTTGGCCAAAATCATCAAGATCAGAAACTGATAAAGCAGGGATATATGGAGAACAATCTCCAATTATCCCTGTTCCAATTGGCCCAACGTAAATCATGGCGAAAAAACTCATCACATTTGGGGAGGTAATGATGCGATTGTCCCCACCGGGCCATTCCAAGTTTGCACAAGCATCCACGTTGGAACTGGTTTATGGTGGGGGCGAGGCCAATGTGGCGATTTCCTGTGCTTATCTTGGAATGAAAGCTGCCCATGTCACCCGTTTTCCGGATAATGCCCTTGGAAAGGCTGCTACCCAATTTTTGCGTAAACATTGGTTGAGCACCGAACATGTGATCTATGGGGACAATATGATGGGCAAGTATTTCTTGGAAAAAGGTGCAGTACATAGGCCAAGTGAGGTGATCTACGAAAGGGAAGGTTCCGCTTTCTCATTGATACAACCGGAAATGGTGGATTGGGAGCATATTTTCAAGGGAGCCGATTGGTTCCATTGGACCGGGATTACCCCAGCTATTTCCGAAGGGGCTGCCAATTGTTGTTTGGATGCGATAAAGACGGCCAATAAAATGGGGATTAAGGTTTCTGGCGATATCAATTCCCGTGATAATATGTGGAAATATGGCAAAACTATGCAAGAAGTGATGCCGGAACTTGTACGGAACAGTAATATGGTAATTACCAGTAGCCATGGAATCCATGAAATGTTCGGTCTAGGCGACCCCGGAGGAAAATTTAGGTTTTCGGCAAAAAAACTGATGGAGGCCTTCCCGAAAATCGAAAAAGTGGTAGGGAAGACCAGAAAGTCGATAAGTGCCTCACACCAACAGATACAAGGCAAAATGTGGAACGGGGAAACGTATATCAAAACAAAGACCCTTAACATAACACACGTAATTGACAGGGTAGGAACCGGTGATGCCTTTGCTTCCGGGCTCATTTATGGTCTTTTACATTATGATGAAGACATCCATGCCCTAAATTTTGCATCGGCCGCATGTGCACTTAAACATACCGTTCCAGGTGATGTTAACATGGTATCCCTTGAAAACGTCATCAATTTAATGGAAGGGGACACCTCAGGAACGATTAAAAGATAGTTCCAACCATGTCAACACTCTAATCTAAATCCATAGCAATGCAAAACTCTACCGATAAAACCTCCATCTTAAAAAAACTATTGTCCCTAGTACTTGCTTTTGGCCCCGGCATTTTTGCAATTGGCTACACTATTGGAACCGGCAGCGTTACTTCCATGACCGTTGCGGGAAGTACTTATGGGATGCAATTATTGTGGGTCCTGGTACTCAGTTGTTTGTTTTCCGGAGCCTTGATTTATGCCTATGGACACTATGCCTTGGTTACAGGGGAAACCGGTTTGTATGCCTTCAGAAAGCATATGAAAATCGGTAAACTTGTCGCTATTTTGGTACTTGTTGGGATTTCATTCGGGCAATGGAATTCCTTGATGGGCATACTGGGTATTTCTTCCAGTATAGTTTTTGAGATATTGGCCATCTATTTTCCAAGTATAAAAGGAACAGATTTGAATGTGGTTTTGATCATTGCGGTCATCATTATCGTGATCATGTACCTTCTTCTGCTCCAAGGTAAATACACATTTTTTGAAAAGGTCTTGGTCATCTTTGTGACCATTATGGGATTTTCTTTTTTGTTTTCCCTTTTTTTCGTCCATCCACTGCCCACTGAAGTTTTGGAAGGGCTGATTCCCAGTGTTCCCAATGTAAAGGGGGGTAAAATGATGGTGGCCGCCTTTGTCGGGACCACCATGGCCTCTGCGACATTCCTGTCCAGGCCCTTGTTTGTAAAGGGCAAGGGATGGAACCTCAAGGAAAATGGCGATCAACAAAAAAAGGATGCGATTATAGCAGCTTTTTTGGTTTTCTTGATCAGTGGCGCCATCATGGCCGTTGCCTGTGGAGCATTGTTCCATGAAGGCAAATCCGTCGTTACCGTTTTGGATATGGTGGGAACCTTGGAACCCGTGGCAGGTAAATTTGCCCTGACACTCTTCTTCTTCGGGACCTTGAGCGCGGGACTTTCCTCCATATTCCCTTGCTTGTTGATCGCCCCTATATTGTTGGCGGATTATCAATCGGGAGAATTGGATACCAACTCCGGCCAATTCAAGGTGATAACTGCCTTTGCGTGTTCGTTTGCCCTCGTCGGCCCGGCATTGGGGGCCAATGCCATTGAAGTACAGATATTGTCACAGGTATTCAACGTTTTTGTGCTGCCATTGGTGGTTGCGGGAATTCTTTTCCTGATAAACAAAAAATCTTTGATGAAGGGATACAAGCCCCATTGGATGTTGAATGTCCTGATAGTGGCGGCATTTATTTTTGCCTGTGTAATTTCCTATAATGGTGTGCTGGCCCTGTTCGAGTATTTCTAATGGTCTTTGGAGCGGTCCAGTTCTTCTTTTAAACTGAGTGCCATTACCTGGGTCCTGTTTCTCAATTTTTTGGCATGGGTCAATAATTGTTCTGTTTTTAAGTATCTATCAATTATCCCGTTTTGATAACTTTTGTCCTTGAGTAGTTCGCCGTAATACGAATTTGCCGCAAAATTTCGGATGTTTTCAAATTTTGGATTGTCCTTGGCCAATATATCGGTCAAGGAAAGATACTCTTCAATTTTGGGCTGGACATGATTGTTGATGATCAAATTGATGTTCTCGTCAATCATTCTAAAGGAAGATAGTTCAGAAGGGTAATTGGTGATCAGACTTTTTAGTGTGTCGCTCTCGATAAGCTCAAATTTGGTGGTATTTATGACAGAGTTCAGGGCCCCATCCAACAAATTTACCGGTTGGTAGTTCAATTGTACGATGGTATCCCTGGCACCGGGTGTGATTTCCGAACCATCTTTTCCAAAGTACTGCAATGTGGCCTCCAACCGTTTTAAATTTTCGGAGTTTTTGGAAATTGCCTCATTGAGGATTTCCAAATTCAGGTCCAGTTCCTCATGAAGGCTATTGTAGATCTTTAGCTCAACTATTTTGTTTTTTCTGATTTCATTCAGGTCGTTGATCTTCCATGCGATCAATATACCCAATACGATCAGGACAATTTCGCCAAGGGCATAGAGGAGGTATTTTTTGAGGTTTCCTGAGTTGATCGATTTTTTTCGGATCGTTTTGAGTAGGGGCATAGTGGTAAAATGGTTTGGAAATCTTTTTTGTCAATAAACTTCGCAGTGATTTTAAGATAACACTTTGCAGATTAGGTCAATTTTGAAAGTAACGGACCCGCCAAACCAAAAAAGGATGTGACAGGCCCGTGCATGGAACGTCTTGAAAATCTTTGGTCCTTTTAAAATTTAATCCATTATGTGTATATACGCTTTACCTTGGGGTGTTCCTTTCAGGGCGGGGCGCATTTTTGAATTCTTCCTCTGTGATAAATCCATCGTTATTTGAATCTACTTTGGTGAAATCATCGGACAATGGACCTTGTATTTCATCTTTTTCCAACTGACCGTCCTTATTGATGTCCATTTCAGATAAGAGTTGTGAAAAACTTGGGGGACCACCTTGTTGTCGTCCACCATTTGGCCCGCCTTCTTGTGGAGGCCTTCCTTGCGGTGGCCCCTTTTGTTGTTGTTCTTCTACTTTTGGCTCTGTACTACTTTTGTCCCCATTATTGGCCTGCTTGTTTTTTGAACCACAGGAAACCGATAATACCAAGGTCGATGTTATGAACAATGTTTTTACGGATGTATTCATGGCTATACGCTATTGAAGATTTTTTATCGTTTCTTTTTGTAAAATTTTTATGTCTGATATAAGTTGGCGTACCGATGTCTTTTTAAGACCATTGTATATACCCCTGATGTGCCGGTCTTGATCGATCAACACGAAGTTCTCTGTGTGCAGAAAATCATTTTCTCCAACGGGTTCCCCCAGATCTTCTTCGGCGAAATAGGCATATTTGCCCAAATCGTAGATTTCTTTTCTGTTTCCCGTAACGAGGTGCCATTTATTTGCATCCACCCCTTTGATTTCCCCATAATTCCTAAGGACAGGGATGGAGTCGTATTCAGGGGTCACCGAATGGGACAGTAACAGTACGGAGTCATCATTCTTATAGGCTTCTTGAACCATGGCAAGGTTCGATGTCATTTTGGGACAGATACCAGGACAGCTGGTAAAGAAAAAATTCGCCACATAAATTTTGCCCTTAAAGGTTTGTTCGGTAATGGTTTCCCCCAATTGGTTCACCAATGTAAAAGGTGGAATCCGATGGAATCCTTGAATGGAATCGGAATCCTCACTGAGCCAAACAGGGGTAAAGGTGGTATCGTCATAATAGGGCAACCTATCGGTGCGGCTTTCAACAGTGTTGCTTTTCTTTGATTTGTCCGAACATGATGCCGATAACAGCAATGTAAAGGCATACCCCAATATTTTAATTTTGTACAATTTCATCTTTTAATTGATAACAAAGGTTAGCTCTTTTCATACCGAAGATCCTGCCATTTTTGACTTCGTAGTTCACGTAGATTTTTCCGTTTGGGAGCCAGGCTTGTTGAAGGCCTTGTTCCTTCCCATCTGTCAGTTGCCTTTTTTTTGCCAATTGACCGGTTGGGTACCATTCTTTTTGGACACCCTGGAGCACACCGTTTTCGTAACGGGCTTCCGAAGCAAGTTGTCCGTTTTCCCACCACGTCCTGTAGAGTCCCACCAGTTTGTTCTGATGGTAATTTGACTCGACTCGCAAAACTCCATTTTCCGACCATCTTTTGGCAATACCTTGTCTTTTACCGTTATAAAAGCCCAATTGTTCCGCCAATTTGCCATTGGAATGATATTTTAGGGAGTACCCGTTGTAGACTTCTCCATGATAATACCATTTGCCTTCCAATGGGTTCAACGTCAACTCATCTTTTGACACCTTGATAAGGGGTATGTCCATGGGTTTTGATTCTACCACGGGTACTTCCGTCATGCGTCTACAACCTACTGTGAAGAACAGTGTCAATACGGTGGATATGTAAAGGAAATTCTTCATTTAGTACCCTTGATATGGGCCAGCAAAGGCCAGATAAGAACCTGTGTTGGAATACACCTCGTTTATGATATGGTAATGATATTCTTCCTCCCCATCGGTATATTGGGTAGCGGAATAATGTCCGCCGGAAATATCCAAGTCGGTGGGATAGGTACCGGTGGAACTACATTTTCTTCCATACAGAAAAACGCCGTCCAATAGTATGCCCACTAAATTGTCATCATCATTGGTGAAGGCCTTGGGCTCTAAATGATAGTGGTACACACCGGGTCCGATATGGGCACCCGTCCAGTCCAGGCTTGCCGCGGCTTCGTCCAGGGGGCCATTGCCCTCCTGATCGTTAAAAATGGAAGAACCGCTCACGGCTATACCAATAGTATTCAATTGTGTATCTACTTGATTTCCGGTCAAATCCGGAGTGGCATCGACCCTTATCACGGTTGCATTGTTGTTGCTGGACATAATACTTGGTGTGACGGCAACATCGGGTTCTTCCTTATAGAGTTCGTGACCTTCGCCCCAATACACCGTTTCGTGATCGGGAAGTCCCGTGGTTTCGATGACCACCTCCGAACCATCAAGATAGATGGTGACCGCATCTGTGTTGAAAGCAGAAAAAGCGGCGTGCAACTCGGTCACGGTTTCTTCATTGTCTGTTTCGGATACTGTTTCCGCATCATTTGAAGCGTCCTCACTACACGCGTTGAAAGCGAAAATAATCGGTACAAATGGTATGACAATTGATCTTAGTTTGTTCATGGCTTATTTTTTTAATTGATTTTCAAATGGTTGACCGCTATCTTTTCTATGGACCACTTGAACAGGTTTTAATCCAACGACCAAGGATACTGCGAACAGGATCAAAAAGAATGCTATGATAAAAAGAATATTTTCGGATATTCCAATGGAAGCCTCGGACTGCCCTTGTAGGACAAATGCATCATCTTCGATTTTTACCTTGGCCGCATAATCGTTGGTCTCCTCCAGATTGAACAGATTCCTTTTCACCCCGTTTTTTAATACCATAAATGCACTTTTGCTTTTGTAGATATTCTCAAACAAGCTGTTTTTCATCTCAACGGTTTGAAACTCCGAGGGGAGATTTAATCGATATACCACAATGGTCTCGTGTCCCAATTTTATATTGGGATCGTTCAATTCAACCCGTTCGTTATCGATGGACAGGGTTAAATTTTGTGAAAGTACCCCTGCCATGAGCTCTTGAAATTCCTCCGGTGTGCTGTAGCCATCCGCCGTATATTCTTGATGAACCACATATTCGAAAGCGGTAAGCGCCCCCCTTATTTGTAGCGTCCATTGCCCATTTTCACCCTCAACCAGTAAAGCACTGGATTGCGAGGGGGAGTGGCCGAACATGGCTATGGGGACCAATAACCAAACCCAAACAAAAATGGAACATATTTTTTTTCTACTATAAAACATAAGCGCCTTGTAAACAGTTGATAAAGTTGTTGTTGCCGGCGGCGTCAACATGGTAATGATAACCCCTGACATCGTCATAATGACCTCTGCAATCGTCCAGGTCGGTCGGTTCATCACCGTTGGCATCCGTCATTTCATAAATTCCAAAACCATCCATGGCATAACCGATCAACGGGGCATGATCGTCGTCCTGTTCCACATGTGTACTCAATCCTGTTGCCGCATGGTAATGATAGCCTTGGTGAACATTGATATGTCCGCCAGCATCATCAAACGGGGCCAATGTATATGCGCTCAGAATGTTGTTCACTGGGGCAGGTGCCGAATATTCAACACCGTTGAGGGCAATGCCACGGGTGGATGGCATGGAACTGAAATTACCTCCCGGACCCCTGGCAAAATAGGCTTTGCTATCTTGGATTATGGGTGTTATGGGTATGGTCCACGTTTGGGAAACATTTGTGATGTATGCGGGAATGCACTCTACACAAAAGTTCTCGTACTCAGTGCCTACGTTGGGGTTGGCCGCATTGATACAGTCCTCCTCCGTTTCCGTAATGTGGACATCACCATTTTCATCATACATGAGCCAGGTATCGTCATTGTAAAATGTTGCCAGGTTTTCAATAAATTCCCCATCCACATCATATACCTCACCGCCTTCCAGCCAAATCCCGCCAGCTTCTGCACCATCAGTGATATTGTCGGGACACCAAGGACCCATTTCGTGATCGGATGGTGTACTGTTTGTCACAATCTGGTAACAATCCGTTTCGGTACCATCCGAAAGGGTACAGGGCACTGTGGTGATCGTTACATTTTCATTGGTGAAATATGAAGGCTCCACACTTACCGTTACCATATTTCCATCGACATTGCCTGTGGTCTTGCCACTGGCATTGGAATTGCAACTATTGTTTATAAGCAACAATGCGGCAACGATGAAGGGTGAAATCAAGATGTTTTTCATGGGGATCAAATTAGGTTACGACCTTTGAGGTCTTTTGCCTTTTGGTTTTGGCATATTTTCAATTTCTTCTTTGGACAGGAACCCGTCCTCGTCTTCATCGATTTCATCAAACATATCTTTCAAAGGTCCTTTTACCTCTTCTTTGGACAGCAGCCCATCCTCGTCGGCATCCAGTTCTTCAAAAATTTCGTCCACGGAAGGTGGGGCTTTACGATTTCCGGATTGTTGTGCACTACCGGAAATTGCAAATAATACGATTGCGGAAATACTCAATAAAATTGTTTTTGTATTCATCTTTTTTAGATTTTAAATTCGATTATAAGACTACAAAGATTGGTTTTGGTTCATTGCCATATTTTTGTTTTCAGCCAATGCCCTATTGTTTTCAGTGAAAAGGGCATCATGGTCCGCGAATCAAATGCAATAGGAGCTAAATCCCCTTAATTTTAAAGGGTACTTGCCATAAATTGTGTTTAATTTGCCGTATGAACCGTATGTACAGATTCGTATTGCAGGTTGTGTTTTGGATGGTTATCTGGATAGTTTTATGGATAACCGGAGGAACGGACCAAATATTTTTAGCGACCAATGTCCCTGCTTTTTTCTTTCAGGTAATTTTGTTGGCCGGGCTACTTTTTTATGCCATACCCAAGGTTCTCCTCAAAAACAGGACCTTGTTGTTTGTAATAGGGGTCCTGGTTGGTGTGGTGGTTTTGGCTTGGATTTCCTCACAATTCGGATTTGCCCCCCCACCAAAGGGTCATGGCCCGGGACCTGGCGACCTCCGCCCACCCAATGGAAGCCCTTCGAGGTTTTTCATCCATCTGCTCATGATGGTGATTTCGTGTACCATGGCCATTGTGATCGAGACATTTGTTTACGCCAGGCAAAAGGAGGAGGAAAGTATAATGGCCAATAATGAAAACTTGGAGACGCAATTGAAGCTTTTAAAATCGCAGATAAACCCCCATTTTTTGTTTAATGCGCTCAATAATATCTATGCACTCTCCGTAACCAATTCGGACAAAACACAACAGAGTATAGGGACCCTTTCCAATATGTTACGGTATGTACTGTACGACTGCGATAGGCAGTGGGTACCCTTGGCCAAGGAAGTGGACTACATTAAGGATTACTTGGAACTTTTCACCTTGAAGAGCAGTAAAGAGCTTCCGATCACCATGGATCTGGAAATTGCCGATGATGCCATTCTGATAGCACCCATGCTGTTGGTGCCTTTTGTGGAAAATGCATTGAAGCACGGCAATATTTCAAGTGGTACCGGTGCTTTTTTGAACATTGCTCTGAACGCAAGGGACGAAACCATTCATTTTACGGTGAAGAACACCTTTTCGGCCCAACCGGAACAAAAGGACCATATCGGCGGCATAGGTATCGCGAACGTAAAACAACGGTTGGCCATAATTTATCCCGATAACCATACGCTGCACATTAGCCAAGAATCCAATATCTTTAGGGTCGACCTTAAAATTGATTTATATGCCCATTCTTAAGTGTTTAGTGGTCGATGATGAGGAGTTGGCAAGGGACCTGCTCCGAAACCATATTGAAAAGGTACCCTACTTGGAACTTAGTGGCTGCTATGCGAACCCGTTGGAGGCACTTGACCGTTTAAAGGAGGAACCTATCGATGTGATTTTTTTGGATATCCAAATGCCGGAAATCAAAGGGGTTGAACTGGCCAAGCTGTTGCCAAAAACAGTAAAGGTGATTTTCACAACGGCCTATGCGGAATATGCTTTGGAAGGTTTTGAGGTGAGTGCAACCGATTATCTTTTAAAACCGATTACGTTTGAAAGGTTTTTAAAGGCGGTCGAGAAGATCGGAAATGATCATAGTGGATCTGACCCTATCAAATCCATAACCGTTAAATCTGGATACGATCTGTATAAAATCCATCTTCAAGACATTAGCTTTATTGAAAGTGATAGTGAATATGTGGTCTATCATACTGCCAATAAGAAAATACTGAGCAATCAATCCTTGACGGTATTGGAAAAACAATTGTCCGGAAGTGGGTTCATCCGGGTGCACCGTTCTTTTTTAGTGAACAAATCAAAGGTGAACGGAATGCAAGGAAGGGAACTGCTGATCGGTGAACACAGTATTCCGGTAAGTGATTCGTACTATAAAAAAGTCAGGAAAGAAATATTTATGTCCTAACGGTTTTATAGGATAGGTCCCAAAACCTCCCAAACATTTTCAGCGACCAATTTTTGTCCTTCGGCAGTGGGGTGGATGCCATCACTTTGGTTGAGGTCTGGAATCCCAGCCACATTTTCCAACAGAAAGGGAATCAAATGGATGTTTTCCGAAGCAGCCAGTTCCGGGAATATATTTTCAAATTCCGATGTGTACTCCGGTCCCATGTTCGGTGGGATCTTCATGCCCGCAAGAACAATTTTGGCGTTGGGCAATTTATTTTGGATCGTATGGACCATACTTTTCAAATTGGACGCTGTTTCCGTAAGTGGAATGCCCCGAAGCCCATCGTTGGCCCCGAGTTCCAATATGATGATGTCCACGTTGTCCTCCAGTACCCATTCCAGTCTATTTTTTCCACTTGCCGTGGTTTCCCCGCTCAATCCCGCATTAATAACGGTATAGTCCAATTCCAACGAATCTATCTTTTGCTGGATTATCGATGGGAAGGCCTGGCTTACCTCAAGACCATACCCAGCGGTCAGGCTGTCACCAAAAAATAGAATTTTTTTGCTGGAACCATCGGTTTCCACCACCTCGGCCCCTTCTTCCACGGGCTCTTTATTGGCATCTTTTTCAGATGTCTTCTGCCCACAGCCAACCAACAGGATTAAAAAATAACAAAAGATTAACGGCTTGGGGAGGCTTGGCGTTTTCGTGGACATGTCCATTTTAGTATTTTGAGGGTTTTAACCAAAAGTGAGTTATGTCAAAGATATTAAAAGTTCAACACCTCTCTAAAACCTATCGGAGCGGTGACCACGACCTTACCGTTCTCAATAATGTGTCTTTTGAGGTGGGGAGTGGGGAGACTTTTGCCATTGTAGGCCCTTCAGGTAGTGGTAAAACTACATTATTGGGCCTATGTGCGGGCCTTGACACCACGGACGAGGGGGAAATTTGGCTCTGTGGTCAAAACCTGTCCGATTTGGATGAGGACGGAAGGGCACAATTGAGAAATCAGAATGTAGGTTTTGTTTTTCAGGATTTTCAATTACTGCCCACATTGACCGCTTTGGAAAATGTTATTGTCCCTTTGGAACTCCGAGGTGTTAAAAAAGCCACTGAAAAAGGAAAAGAATTGTTGGCCAAGGTCGGTCTACAGGATAGGGCAGGGCATTATCCCTCACAGCTATCGGGAGGCGAGCAACAACGGGTGGCATTGGCCCGTGCATTTGCGAACAATCCCTCCATACTTTTTGCGGATGAGCCGACAGGCAACTTGGATGATGAGACCGGAAAAAAAATAGAGGAGTTGCTTTTTGAACTCAACAAGGAACAAGGTACTGCGCTGGTAATTGTGACCCACGACTTGGAACTGGCCCAAAAAACGGATAAGAGCATAAGGTTGAGATCTGGGAAAATTGAGGAAACGGTAGGTTGATTATGGGAAAAGAAAAAGGTGCAGGGTTTTCATGGTTGGTGAAAATGGCGTGGCGTGACGGTAAGGCAAGCTATGGCAAGCTTTTACTGTTTGTGTTTTCCATCACCTTGGGAGTGGCCGCCGTGGTCAGTGTACATTCATTCAGTGGATTGTTAAAAGAAAATATTGCGCTGCAGTCAAAGGCCCTTTTGGGGGCCGATTACGTTATCAAAAGTGACAAGCCAGTCAACGATAGGGTGAAAGGTATCATCGATTCGCTGGGAGGTGCGGATGCACGGGAAATAAATTTTCCCTCAATGGCGGCGTTCCCCGGCAATGGGGGGACAAAGTTTGTAGAGGTACGGGGCGTGGATGGGGGTTTCCCTTTTTACGGGGAGTTGGAAACCGACCCAACTTCGGCTGTAGGGCATTTTAAAAAAGGCCAGGCCTTGGTGGATGCCACCACCATGCTCCAGCTCGACCTAAAGGTGGGCGACAGTATAAAATTGGGGGCAGTGACAATGCCCATCGCAGGAGCGTTGGAAACTGTACCAGGTAGTACTTCTGTATTTGGTGCCATTGCACCACCCGTGCTTGTCCCATATCAATATATTGATTCGACAGGGCTTGTTCAGACGGGAAGCCGGATAGATTATAAATATTATTTCAAAGCGGACAAGAGCGAGGACTTGACCGTTTTAAGTGAAAAACTAGGGCCGGTTCTCGATGCCGAGAAAGCGGATTTGGACACGCACCTGTCCGAAGCGCGCCGCATGGGAAGACGGTACGAGAACTTTGGAAAATTCCTCAATTTGGTCGGATTCATTGCGCTGCTCCTGGGGTGTGTGGGTATAGCAAGCGGTATGGGCATCTACGTTCAAATGAAGTTGAGGTCAATAGCAGTGCTCAAGTGTTTGGGGGCCTCCAAACGGCAGAGTTATCTCATATTCTTTGTCCAAATTGCAAGTATGGGTATTGTTGGCGGATTGTTGGGAACAGTGGTCAGCTATTTTTTACAACAACTGTTTCCAATATTGTTGGGTGACTTGCTTCCCGTGGATGTCGGCATTGCCCTATCCATGCAAAGTATTTTATTGGGGCTTTCCCTGGGATTGACCATGTCCATCTTATTTGCACTCTACCCTTTAATGAAGACATTATATGTTTCTCCCCTGCAAGCCTTGAGGGTAGTGGGGGAAACCAAGTCCCGCTCCAAGAGGGCGACCACTGCGGTTGGTTTAGGAATAGTGCTTTTTATCTTTTGTTTTTCATATTGGCTGTTGGGTGACCTTGTTCGCTCCATATCGTTCGTCGGTGGATTGTTGGTCGTTTTTTTGATCCTGACCGGGGTTGTCCAATTTTTTATGGTGATGCTGAAAAGGAATTTTCCATATTCCTGGGGTTTCATTGCCCGTCAGAGCCTCCGAAATCTGTTCAGGCCGCAAAATCAGACCCTGGTGCTGGTACTCTCCATCGGAATAGGGACCTTTTTGATAAGTACATTATATTTTACAAAGGATATGTTACTGGAAAAAGCGACCATTGAGGACAGTGCCAATAGTGCGAACATGATTCTCATGGATATCCAAAAACAACAGGTCGATGCTGTTTCCAATACCATTGAAGCTTCGGGATTACCGGTGATCGATAAAATACCGATAGTGACCATGCGTGTGGAGAGTTTAAAGGGAGTGCATGTGGAAGATATTAAGAAAGATACCACGGCCCAAGTGAGCAGATGGATATTGAACCATGAATTTAGAGTGACTTATCGGGATAGTCTTATCAGATCGGAACGCTTGATCGAGGGGAGTTGGGTGAACCAAGTTGGTCCGGATCCTGAAATTCCCATTTCCGTAAGCAGTGATTTTGCGACTAGGGCCAAAGTAACCATCGGGGATCCGGTCGCTTTCAACGTGCAGGGGAGAATAATGAATACCAAGGTCCAAAGTATCCGCGAAGTGGATTGGAGCAGGTTACAGCCTAATTTTTCCATTGTTTTTCCAATGGGGGTGTTGGAAAATGCCCCTCAATTTGGAGTGATGACGACTCGTACCAAGGATGATGTGGGTTCTGCAAAACTCCAGCAACAATTGGTTAGCGAGTTTCCAAATGTTTCCATTTTGGACCTAAAGCGGATTCTTGATCTTTTGGAGGATATATTGGGAAAAATAAGTTGGGTCATAAACTTCATGGCCTTTTTCAGCATATTTGTGGGAGTTGCCGTATTGATGGGAGCCATCTACAGTAGTAAGCACCAGCGTGTAAAACAGGGGGCATTGCTCAGGACTTTGGGGGCCAAGGGATCACAAATTCTGAAAATGATAGCGATTGAATATGCCGTTTTAGGGTTTTTAGGTGCCTTTACGGGGGTGTTGCTCGCGGTTTTTGGAAGTTCGCTATTGGCCTATATGTTGTTCGATACGGCTTTTGTTCCATCATGGATCCCCTTTTTTATCATTCTTCCCGCCATTACATTTTTGGTTTTCGCCCTTGGTGTGGGGAATAGTTTGGGAATTGTCAAAAAGGCCCCACTTTCTGTTTTAAAGAAAGAAAAGGAGTGATAACTGGCTGTTCCCGTTGGTACTAGTGTGTATTTTCAAAAAAAATGGATACGGCTTATGGGCGGGAATTATCCTATTAATCCATGTTTTTTGGAAACAAATTGTCCTGGTATATTTTTTTGAAAAATTAAAAAAATTATATAAAAACAGTTTGGTTAAAGATTTTTTTATAATTTGATAACGTTTTTTGGTAGTATTTTTAATGGTTTTTTATAAAATCAAGGAAGCTAATTAACTTTCCTTTTGAAAAATCGCTCTATTTTTGGCGGTTTTCAGCGCATGGTACTTTTCTGTTTGGACAAGAGCCGTTCTTAATGAACGGTCTAATCGAAAAATGAAAAAGTATGTGATTAATGGCATAAACAGAAAATATGTTTATGCTCAATACCCTTTGCCCGCATACTTGTTTACTTAAAAGAAAGGCAGAAAAATGGACCAAAGTAACTTTAAAGACGAATCCTATCTTATTTCGCAGTTAAAAAATGGCTGCAAGGATGCCTATGGGTATCTTTTTAAGGTATACCACAAAGAGCTTTGTAATTACATGACCGCAATCTGTGGGAACACCAAGATGGCGGAAGATATCGCACAACAGACTTTTATAAAGATTTGGGACAACAGGAAAAAATTGTTTGTTTCAAAGAATAAATTAAAACGGTATATATTCAAGGTAGCCTATAACCTGTTTATTGATTCCCAGAGAAAAAAGAAAAAGGAATTTCAATTATTGGAAAACCTTAAACAGCACGCATATTTGGAAATGATCGAAACCGATAGCTCCCTTTTTGAGGAAAGACTTAAAAAAGTGGAACAGGAAATAGAAAATTTACCAGAACAATGTAAAAGAGTCTTTATCATGAGTAAAAAGGAAGGGCTTAAATACAGGGAGATTTCGGAACAACTCCAAATTTCGATAAAAACCGTAGAGGTTCATATGGCCAAGGCCATGAAGCGTCTTAGAGCGCAATTGACCATCTTCTTATAGTACCCATCCAGCCTGGACACCAATATGGACGTTTCAATATAATCGGGGCAAAAACGCATATTCCATACTTCAAATGTTAAAAAAATAGAATCAAGTAGGGGTTTTTGAAAAATACTGCGTCTCTTTTAAAAGTGACAATATTTTTCAAATGACCAGAATTGATATCAGAAGAATAATTACCAGGTATATCAACCAAGAAGCCTCCCAGGAAGAATTGGCCATTTTGTACGAATGGGTCAAAAAGGGAAACAACAAGGACGTGTTCAAAAAGTTGGTGCAAGCCGATTTTTTGGTCAAGTATGAGGACAAGCCCTGGTCAACCGAAGAAGCCTTTGAAAGTTTCTTACATACCATTAAGGAAAAAGAAACTACAAAAGTTCGGCCGTTGTATGCCGGTGGCCAAATGTGGAAATATGCAGCAGTGATCATGATCATCGTTGGTTCCTCTTTGTACTTTTTGTTAAATCAGGGCCTTGGGATAGATATTCCGGTCAAGGTCGATCCCGATCAAATTACACTCCAATTGGAGAATGGCGAAGTTTTGATCTTCGATCCAGAATCCGATGCTACCGTCCAAAGTGAAAATGGAAGTACCGTTGTCAGCCTTGTTAAGGGGGTTTTGACCCAGAAAGATGCACAGATAACGGAGGGCGAAATAAGGAACAATACAATAAGGGTGCCTTATGGCAAAAATCTATCCGTCACCCTGCAGGATGGATCGGTGGTCATGCTGAACTCTGGATCTAGTCTTACTTATCCGTCAAGTTTTGAGGGAATGGACCATAGGGAGGTGCAACTTGAAGGGGAAGCATTTTTTGAAGTGGCCAAAAACCCAAACCAACCTTTTATAGTTAGGACAGAAACCATGTACACCCAAGTTTTTGGAACGGTCTTCAATGTCTCTGCCTACAAAGAGGATGGTACAAGCGAAGTGGTATTGGTGGAAGGGTCCGTGGGGGTTGGTATCCCGGACAAAACAAGTTCGGATGGACTGCAAATGTTGAGACCTTCCCAAAAAGCTTCAAAGTTGATAGGGGATAAAAATGATTTTGTTGTGGAAGATGTCGATGTGTCCCCGTACATATCCTGGACCAAGGGCATTTTGGCCTTCGAGAACGAATCCATGGGGCAAATTATAAAAAGACTGCAACGTCAGTATAACATAAAGATAATCAACGAGTATGATGCACTGGATGAGCGAAGGTTCACGGGAATGTTCGATGAGGAGACCATAGACCATGTCCTTAGGACTATCCAGGCACATACACATTTTAGTTACGATATTGAAGAAAGTACAATAACAATTAAAGAACCTTAAAGAATAGTGCCTATGAAATAAAAAACCATCAATACCAAAAAAACAATTACTAACTAGACTAATTCAATTATGAAAAAAACCAAAACTAAATGTGCCATAGCACCAAGGCTGGGCAAAAGATTACTTTATGGATTTTTCTTGCTCTTTATGCTTGGTCAGGTGAATGCTGCATCTTGTGCGCAGTATGATAAAGTGGCAAAAAGCTTTGATAACACCAGATTGGGTGATGTATTCGAGACCATTACAGAATCAACGGGCTACAAATTCTTTTATGAAGCCTCCGAGGTCAATATTGACAGAAAGGTTACTGTGAACGGGGATAACCTATGTATTGAGGATTTTTTAACGCAGGTTTTCAAGGGCACGGATTTGTCCTTTGAGATTATTGCAAGACAAATTGTAATCAAAAAGAAAGGAAAGACCCTTCCTAACTTGGTTCCAACCAAGAAGATCAACGCGGAGAACCCGCCACAATCCAATTTGACCGGGGTCGTTTTGGATGAGGCAGGAATTCCCCTTGCAGGTGCCACCATTATCGCCAAGGGCACCAATGTGGGCGCTACTACCGATTTTGATGGAAATTTTGAGATAACAATGCCTGCGGGCGTAACAGTTATCCAAGTTACCTATATCGGTTTCAAGGCCAAAGAAATCGATGTGGCCGGACAAACATCTGTGACCGTTACCATGGAACAGGACGCCGCCGCCTTGGAAGAGGTGGTTGTTGTCGGATACGGTACATTGGCAAAGAAAAAGGTGACCGGGTCCGTAGTTTCGATCACACCTGAGACCATAACCGAAGTGCCGGCATTGACACCTGAAAGTGCATTGATCGGACAAGTGACCGGTGTACAGGTGCAAGAAGTATCTGGGGAACCAGGGGCCGCACCAAACATTCGTGTTAGGGGTTCGGGGTCCATATCCGCAGGGAACGATCCATTGTTCGTGGTGGATGGAATCCCAATTTCCCGTAACTTGACTTCATCCAGCACGCTGGGTACCGTGGCAAATAGAAGTTCAGCTTTTCAACCACCAACGATCAACCCTTTGGCCACATTGAATCCCAACGATATTGAATCCATTCAAGTGTTGAAGGATGCCAGTGCCGCTGCCATATATGGGTCCAGGGGAGGAAACGGTGTGCTGTTGATAACCACAAAGAAAGGATCGAACAGCGATGAAGGTGTTTTTTCCTTTGATTCTTATGTGAGCATGCAATCGGTCGCCAATAAATTGGATTTGATGAATGCCGAAGAGCTCATCGATTTTACCAGGGATGCTAGAAACAATGCCTATTTGCAGGACGTTCCCGGAGCGTCCATAGATGATCCTATGGGACCTGGCGATAGGAATAATGCCAACTACGAGATGCCTGAATCATTTCTTGATTGGGATGGTACGGATACCGATTGGCAAGATGTGATTTTCAAGACAGGAGTGGTACAGAGCTACAACTTTTCGTACGCCTCACCGGTAAGAAATAAAACCAGTTTCTATGTATCATCAGGTTATTTTTCCCAAACGGGTATCATTGAAAAGTCCAAGTTTGAGAGGTATTCCGTGTTGTTGAACGTAAATTCACAACTGACGGAAAAATTGAACCTGGACATAAGATTGGCCCCAACGGTTACGGAAAACCAAAGGGTCCCTGCAAATTCACCATATTTCGGAACACCTCCAGGAATCGTTTATTCCGCCATTGTACATTCGCCAACGGTGAGCCCGTACAATGCTGATGGGACCATCAATCAATTGAACAACCAATCGTATTTGGGTGGTGGAACCACTACGGCCAGTAACCCATTGGCCATTATTGAAGCGGTTGACGATAAAATATTCCAATTCCAAACAAGGGGTAACCTTGCATTGACATACGATATTCTTCCGGAATTGAGTTTTAAGACTTTTGGAGGGGTATATATCAACCTGTACAACCAAGATTTCTACAGGGCCAGTACGTTATTGTATCGTAATTCGGCAGATGGAAATCCTTACGGACAGGCTTCTTCCTCTACAGAGACCAACTGGTTATGGGAGAACACATTGAACTGGACCAAGGAATTTGGTGACCATTTCATTGATGCGGTATTGGGATATACGGCCCAAAAGGACAACGTATACCTTAAACAGGTCTTGGCCAACAACTACCCTGATGACCTTGTGCCGACCATAAGTGGTGGACAGGTATATGGCGGTACCTCTGTGCAGGAACAATGGTCCTTATTGTCCAGCTTGTTCAGGGTAAATTATAGTTATAAGGACAAATATTTGTTTACGGGAACCTTCCGTTCCGATAAATCCTCACGATTCGGCAAAAACAACCAAACTGGGTATTTTCCTTCCTTCTCTGTAGGTTGGAGGTTGAACGAAGAAGACTTTTTGGCGGATTCCGAAACTATATCAGAACTTAAGTTACGTGCCAGTTGGGGGCAGACAGGAAACTTTGAGATACCAAATTATGGTGCCGTAGGTTTATTGTCACCCCAGAACTATAACCTTGGAGGGAACCAGATCAACGGGCTTGTGCAGAGCACAATTCCAAACCCTAACCTGACTTGGGAAAAATCCGAGCAAATTGATCTAGGTATCGAGCTTGGATTGTTCAATAACAGAGTTTTCCTTTTGGCGGACTACTATGATACCAAAACAAGGGACTTGTTGCTCAACGTTGCAATTTCTTCAGTTTCTGGATTTGAAACCACATTAAGAAACCTTGGTGAAGTACAGAACAAAGGTTTTGAAATCGGTCTGAGTACCAAAAACTTTGTTGGGGAAGACTTTACATGGAATACGGATATAAACTTTTCCACCAACAAGAACGAGGTACTTTCATTGAACGAGAGCAATGAGCCCATTTATTCGTCTGGTAGTGCTGGTGTACGACACGTAACCAGGGTTGGTGATCCAATCGGTAGTTATTACGGTTACGTGGTGGACGGAGTTTATCAAACCCAAGCTGAAATTGATGCGGCCCCGTTTGATACACAGGCACCGGACCCTGCACCTGGGGACTTTAGGTTCAAGGATGTGGATGGCGATGGTGAAATAACCCCGGACGACAGGACGGTAACAGGTAGTTATTTCCCTGATTTTAACTGGGGTATCAACAACAGGTTGACCTATAAGAACATTGATTTCAGTTTCTTGATCCAAGGTGTGGAAGGCAATGAAATTCTAAACTTGACTTCCAGGCACATGAAGAACGGTGAGGCGAATTTTAATTCATATGCCATTTTCAATGAGCGTTGGGTATCGGCTTCCGAGCCAGGAAACGGATCTGTGCCACGAGCGGATAGGGTATCTGGAAACCACGGAAACAACAACAGGCCTTCTTCTTTTCAAGTTGAGGACGGATCCTATGTACGTTTAAGAAATGTGACCTTGGGTTACACATTGCCGACAGATAAGTTTTTTGGAAGCAAAATCCAGAGACTTAGGTTCTATGTTACCGGAACAAATCTCTTTACCATTACCGATTACCTCGGTTATAACCCAGAGGTTAGTAGCATTACTACGAATAGTTTGACACCAGGAGAAGATTATGGGGCATTTCCATTGACCCAATCCTTCACCTTGGGGGTAAACCTAAAGTTCTAACCTAAAAACGGAAAAACATGAAAAGAATAATATACATAATGCTATGCACGGCGCTATTTACCGGGTGTAGTGAAGACTTTACAGATCTTTCGCCAATTTCCAACAGAAACGAGGCTGATTTTTACAATACCTCGGACGACTTTGAAGCTGCGGTTACTGCCAGTTATGCAGGATTGCAGGGTACGGGATTGTATGGACGTGGTTATTGGACCATGTTTGAGATGCGTAGTGACAACACGGACCAAGGACCGGATGCCACGGGATTGGCACGGCAGTACACGGAAATAAATTCATTCACCGAGGATGCTTTGAACGAACAGATTACGGCAGCTTGGAGTGAATCCTATAGTGTGATTTCCAACTGTAATGTGATCTTGGACCGTATTGAATCCATAGAAATGGACTCGGCCGACAAGAACAGGATTATTGGAGAGGCATTGTTTATCAGATCATTGGTGTATTACCATTTGGCCATTGGCTTTGGAAATATCCCATTGCAGTTGACGCCTTTTGTTGCCGGTGACGAACTTACACAGGTCAATGAAACCACTGTTCTTGAACAATTGGTCACGGATTTGACCACTGCTGAAGCAGGTTTGCCGGTTTCCTATACGGCAAGTGAGGTAGGCAAGGCCACAAAAGGGGCAGCAGCTACCTTGTTGGCCAAAGTATTGTTGACCTTGGGTGAAAATTCCGCGGCAGAAACCGTTCTCAGAAGAATCATATCCGATTATGGCTACGAACTATTGCCAAGTTATTCCGATTTGTGGGGCGTTGCCAATGAGAACAATGCAGAATCCATTTTCGAAGTGCAGTATATCAGTGGAGGTATTGGCCAAGGAAGTCTTTTTACCAACGATTTTTCACCAAGTACCGATCTGCAGACGGGTTCCGGTTTTGGAAGAAACCGTCCAACAACCTCTATGATGGAAGCTTATGAAGATGGTGATTTGAGGTATGATGTTTCCATGGCAGACACTTACGTGAACCTTGAAGGGGAAGTAGTGGAACAGTTACATGTCAAAAAGTACCAATCAGATTTGGCGATCGAGAACGATTCCGATATCAATTTTGTGGTATTTCGTTATGCCGATGTCCTGCTTATGTTGGCAGAGGCTTTAGGGGAAACATCGGAAAGTTATGACCTTATCAACGAGGTCAGGAACAGGGCCGGGTTACCGGATATCGATGAAACAACACCCGGTACTTTTGAAGAAAAATTGCTTCATGAAAGAAGGGTGGAACTCGCTTTTGAAAACCATAGATGGGCAGACCTTAAGCGTTTCAATGCCATTGATAAAGTTATCGAGGCAGAAGACTTTATAACCGGTACCAGGGAATATTTCTATATCCCGCAAAGGGAAATGGATATTAATCCAAACTTTGATCAGAACTAAAAAGCTGAAACAAATATTCAACAAGATTTTGTTTGTATCCATTTTAAGTTAGTTTGATTGATAGCTCCCGAACCATGAATTGCCTACTTAGAACTATGGATCTATAATTAACAAAAATTGGAAGACGGAATCATAAAAATATAGTTGCTTCAAAAGAAGTGACCAGAACGGAAATTGTAAAATTTTAATGAACCAAATATCAAGTAGAAACATGAGAAAATTAATTATGGCGGTTTGTTTATGCTTTGCATTTGCAACAATTCAGGCCCAACAAAAGAAAGTCTTAAATATTTTGGCCATCGGTGCACACCCAGATGACTGTGATTCCAAGTTTGGCGGAACAGCGGCCCTGTTCGCAAAAATGGGACACAATGTGAAATTCCTTGCACTGACCAATGGTGATGCCGGACATTATGCAATGGGCGGTGGTGTATTGGGCAAAAAACGTAGGCAAGAGGCCAAAGATGCGGCAATGGCATTGGGCATCGCGGAATACGAAGTTTTGGACAACCATGACGGAGAATTGTTCCCAACATTGAATGTCCGTTTGGAAGTGATCCGTAGGATACGGGACTGGAATGCGGATATAGTTTTGGGACTTAGGCCCAATGATTACCACCCAGATCATAGAAACGCCGGTTCCGTGGTACAGGATGCAGCATATATGAACATAGTTCCCAACGTTGCCCCGGACACCCCGCCACTTAAAAAGAACCCTGTGTTCCTTTACATGAGCGATCATTTTCAAAAGCCATACCCATTTCAAAAGGATATAGCTGTAATCGTGGACGATGTCATCGATACAAAGGTGAAAGGTCTGGCGGCACACGATTCCCAAATGTTTGAGTGGTTGCCTTGGACCAATGGCATAGATCCTTCCACGATCCCGACCGGTGAAAAGGAAAGATTGGCCTGGTTAAAGGATAAGTGGATGAACAGAAAACCGGACGCAAGCACTTTGGAAGCTGTTAAAAAATGGTATCCAAATGTAGATGTGTCCAAAGTTCAACAGGTCGAGTTTTTCGAAATCTGCGAATATGGCAAACAACCCACAGACGAGGAAATCAAAGAGATGTTCCCAATGTTGGGCACTAAATAAGAGAACCGAACCAAACCACCCAGGTAGTAGTAATTCAAATTTAAATAATCAACCAATATAATAATGGAGACCAGCAAGCCCACGACCAAGAGATATATCCATATTATTGCGTTGGTAATGATCGTATTCTTTGTGATATCCTTCATTACCAACATTCTCAACTCAATAATTGTGGATGTTAAGGACAGCTTTGACCTTAGCCTTACATTAACAGGCCTATTGCCGTTTACTTTCTTTATAGCTTATGGCATTATGTCCATACCGGCAGGCTTTTTATCCGAAAAGTATAGTGAAAGGACATTGCTTTCCGTTTCTTTTTTGGTCATGGCGCTTGCTTCCCTGGGTTTTGCATTACTGCCACAGTATGGTGTTTTTAGTATAACCCTGTTTGTGTTGGGCTGTTGTATGGCCGTACTTCAGGTAATTATAAATCCAATGCTGCGTGTTGCGGGTGGCGAGGAACATTTTGCGTTCAACTCGGTATTGGCACAGTTGGTTTTCGGTGCCGCCTCCTTCCTAAGCCCTTATTTGTACATGTATTTGGTAAGTAAGGAAAACAGTGGGGATACATTGGCGGAAATGCTTCGCGGATGGGTGCCAGAGGATTTGCCCTGGGCATCACTATATATTGTTTTTGCACTAATTTCTTTAGTGTTGTTTTTCTATGTTTTCTTTACCAAATACCCCAAGTTTGAAAAAAACGAAGATGAAAAAGCAGGGGACACGAGTTCATATTGGGATCTTTTAAAGAACAAATGGACGATACTCTATTTTTTGGGAATATTTTGCTATGTCGGTACCGAACAAGGTGTAGGTAACTGGATTTCCCAGTTTCTGAGTCAATATCACGGCCTTGATCCACAAACCGTCGGGGCCAACACGGTTTCCTACTTTTGGGCCATGTTGACCGTAGGCTGTTTGCTTGGTCTATTGCTGTTAAAGTTTATGGATAGTCGAAAATTATTGATTTTGGCAACATCCATAACCATTGTTTGTCTTGTTTTGGCGCTAACCGGCTCAGCGCAAATGGCGTTGATAGCATTTCCTATGGTAGGATTCTTCATATCCGTAATGTATTCCATCATATTTTCATTGGCATTGAACTCGGTCAAGGAACACCATGGTTCGCTATCGGGCATTCTTTGTACCGGTATAGCCGGAGGTGCGGTAATTCCATTTATTGTTGGAGGCTTGGGAGAAGCCATGTCGTTGCAGTACGGAATGTTCTTTTTGATCATTCCCTTGGGCTTTATCCTCTCCATTGGATTTTGGGCGAAACCATTGGTGAACAATAAAACCATCAGTTTAAAGAAAGACTAGTGAAACAGGGAGCAAATATTGTTTTGGGGGTTGATATAGGAGGTACAAAGATCAAATCTGGAAGAGTCGTGGGCAAGGATGTGGTGCAGACCAGTTTTTCTAAAGTCAACAAGGATGATTCAGAAGCGGTCTCGCTCTCAAAGTTGTTCGGAACCATTTCCGAGGTGATGACCGATAGGGTCGAAGCCATAGGGGTCGGCGTTCCGGCCGTTGTCGACCCGGATTCGGGTATCGTGTACGACGTACAGAACATTCCTTCATGGAAAGAGGTTCCGTTGAAAGACATTTTACAAAAACAATTTAATGTCCCGGTGTATTTGAACAATGATGCCAATTGTTTTGCATTGGGGGAAAAACACTTTGGTAAAGCCAAAGCATACAAAAATTGCGTGGCCCTTTCTTTGGGTACGGGACTCGGAATGGGCATTATAATGGAAGATAGGTTGTACAACGGTGTTTTGTGCGGTGCAGGGGAAGTGGGCATGCTTCCTTATAAAAATGGGATTTTGGAACAGTACACAGGTAGTTTCTTTTTCGAAAAGGAGTATGGGGAATCAGCCAAGGTACTCTATCAAAAAGCTTTGGACAACAACGCTACGGCCCTGTCGGCCTTTAGTCAATACGGGGTATATTTGGGAGATGCCATAAAGGCCATCCTTTACCTGTTTGCACCGGAGGCGATAATACTTGGCGGCTCCATAAGCAATGCCCACCCATTTTTTAAAACATCCTTGCAAGAAGCCCTTGGTTCGTTTGCCTATCAAAAACAATTGGAAAAGTTTAAAATAGAAACATCAGATTTGGTGGATTCGCCCATTTTGGGTGCGGCCGCACTATGTCTGTAAAATAATAATAACCTTACTACAAAATGAGAATAATAATAACAGTGCTGTTGGCATGTTTTCTGTTAAAATCCTGCTCTCAACCCAGTGCTACAGGAAAACAGGTAAGTATTACCGTGGAAAACAATAAAAAAGGAGCTCCAATAACCCTGGGGATACCTTTTCCAAAAGGAGAATTGAATTCAGTGGACCATTTACGTCTGTTGACATCGGACGGTACGGAAATTCCATGCCAAACCACGGAAGTGAGCAATTGGGGACCGATTGACGAAAGTGTGAAATGGGTGTGGGTATTCTTCTTTGCCGAGGAAACATCTGACTATGTGTTGGAGTATGGCGAAGGAGTTGTACCAATGCTCCCGAAAGAAAAAATTGTTTCCACCAACAATATGCGACCAGCTGGTGGTATCGATGTGAATACCGGACCAATATCCTTCTCGATCCATAAAAAAGGAAACGGATTTTTGGATGAGGTTTTCTTGGACTCCAATATGGACGGGGAATTTGCAGAAGAAGAACTCATAGCGACCTCACCAGCGAAAAACAGAGGTTCTTTTTTGGATCTTCTGGATGATGCAGGAATAGATGCTTCCAAGGCTGTTATCAATGAAGTTTTCAGGGAAAAAGGATCTGGGCCATTGCATACCATATTTAGGGTAGAAGGCACATATACCTACAACAGGGAAGACAATAATTTATCCCCATTTACCATTTGGCTGCATGCGTACGCTGGTAAAAGCTATATAAAAGTGTTGCACACCATGACCTATACCGGTGTTCCTGACAAGCATAAACCCCAAGAAGGGGAACATGCCAATATTGCAACACAGAACGAGAAGATCCTTTCGGAGAACACGGAAGATGATATGGGCTGGACACAACCGAACGATCAAATAGCCGCCATTGGACTCCAACTTAAGTACCATTTGGATGATGATGTAAGTGTTTCAATGCCGTTGTATGATGGATCATGGAAAAATGATGAAGCGGACACGGTGATGGAAGAAGTGACCGTGGACAATGAAACCCCCGTACAATTATTGCAAAAAGGCCCTGGCTACAGAAAAAGTACCAGCCTTAGAAGTATCTATCTGAACGGTTCAGATGCGGATGACGAGAATGAGGGTTCAGATAAAATATTGGATTTTGAAGCCAGTGTATCCAAAGGAGGAAGTGAATTGGCAAAATCCCAGAGAGCAAAGGGTTGGATCAATGTGACCGATGGAAAACGGGGAGTGGGCGTAGGAATCAAGAACTTCATGAAGGAGTATCCAAAAGGTATCAAGGTAGATCCCGCAAACAAATTGCTTCTTGGTAGTATTTGGCCAAAAGAAAACGGCCCTATGAGTTTTGCAAGACACAATACCGAACCCGATGGGGGAATGTTGGACAATTTTGCCCAGGGTATAACCAAAACCACGGAATTTATCTATTACTTCCATGATAACGATTCAACCGAGGATGTGGGAGAAAAAATGGACTATGTTATAGAAAGTCCGGTGGCACACGCTACACCCGAGTGGTACACAAATTCCAAGGTATACGGTAACATGGCACCTGCTTCCGAAGAGCACCCAGAATTCGAAAATGCCCTGCAGTACAGATATCAATGGTGGGCATACAACCAAAAAAATGAGCCTTGGTACGGAATGTTCAACTATGGTGACGGAAAAAGTTACTTCTTTAATGGAAGATGGGTACAATGGACCAACAATGAGCCCACTGTGGATTTTATGCTGTGGACCAATTTTATGCGTACAGGAAATCCCAAATACTTCAAATTGGCCCAGGCCATGAGTAGGCACACCATGGATGTGGACAATATCCATTGGCCCAAAAAACGAACCTACTATGGTGAAATCAATGATGCCATCGATTTTTGGGATTATGAGGATGAACCTGAATCCACACCCTATCTGGGAATTGGAAGAAGGCACGCCAACGAACATTGGTACGCCCTTTTGAGCGCCCATGTTTGGATTCAGGGATGGATAGCAGACTATTACCTGTCCGGTGACCACAGGGCATTGGAAGTGGCTAAAATGACAGGGGATACCTATATCAACCGTATATGGGGGGATCATGATCTGAGAGGTAGGCGATTGTACCTATCCGTGTTGAACCTTGTGGAACTGTACGATGCCACAAAACTCCAGAAATATAAGGATGAACTGGACGATAGGGTAAGGCTGATGTTGGAATTCCAAGAACGACAAGGAGGCAATCTATTGCTGGATAGGTATGGTTACAGTCAAACCTATGTGGCACAGGGACTCTATAAGTACCAACAGATAACCGGTGATGAAAAGGTAAGGAAAGCCTTGCTGAGACATGCGAGATGGGTGCGTGACGTACCCCCGTTGAACCATGAAATGGAATCTTATTTGGCCACCATTTATCCATTGCTCATCGGGTATGAGATCAGTGGGGAAAAAGTGTACTTGGATGAAGCACTGACAAGGGCAGAACTGCTCAAGATTGGAGAACTGCCAAAGACTCCGGACGAATATGAGTCCGCAGAATCCTATAGCGAGGACCTTTTGAAAATCTCAAATCTACCCATGAGCAAGAAAGGACGGTTCACCAATTGGCAAACAAACCAAGGACTTCGTGTATTTGGTTGGACACATGCATATAACATCCCTTATTTACTCTACTGGATGGATAAGGAGAACATCGACTAAATCTAGTAATCTTCGAAAGGGGGATGGTGTAGCCTAGCGGCCATCATCCCTTTTTTTATTGCACATAACCAAACAACTAAACAAACTATGTCGTACAAGAAATTCGGTTTTGTATTGGGACCACTTCTTTTCATTTTGATACACTTCTTTTTTAAGGACGAAGCACTTTCGGAACAAGGAAGGGATGTTTTGGCAGCAATCTCGTGGATTGGTATTTGGTGGGTTTTTGAAGTGCTTCCCATTGCCGCTACAGCGTTGCTTCCCATTGTATTGTTCCCTCTTTTGGACACCGTGGCATTGGGTGATACAACAGCAAGTTATGGGCACAAGTATGTTTTTCTTTTTTTAGGAGGCTTCATTTTGGCCGCTGCCATTGAAAAATGGAACCTTCACAAAAGGATAGCATTGCAGATCATTAAAACCATTGGGACCAATATGTATACCATTGTTCTGGGGTTTATGGTGGCAACTGCTTTTCTCTCCATGTGGATTTCCAATACGGCAACCACGGTGATGGTACTCCCGATGGCCATATCCATTGTCAAACAATTACATGACAATCCGGAGACTCCTGAGGACGAAAACAAGGTGTTCAGTAAATTGCTCATGTTGGCCATTGCATACGCCTCGTCGATCGGTGGGATCGCAACCTTGATAGGAACACCCCCAAATTTGGTATTTGCCGGATTTGTTCAAAAAACATATGGGGTGGATATTACCTTTTGGCAATGGATGAAATATGGCCTTCCCGTATCATCCGTACTTTTGGTATTGGCTTGGTTGTACCTGACCAGGATAGCTTATCCCCTTAAAAAGGCACGTTTTCCCGGAGGTAAAAAGGAGATAAACAGACTGCTGGCAGAGCTCGGACCTTTGGGGAAAGAAGAAAAGATGGTTCTATTTGTTTTTGTGCTCACCGCATTCTGCTGGATAACAAGATCTTTCCTGTTGCAAAAAATCGCTCCGAACATCGACGATACCATTATAGCCATAGGTGCTGCCATTGTCCTTTTCATGATTCCAGTGAACAAATCTGGCGAAACGCTCATCCAATGGAAGGAAGCCGTTCGGATTCCATGGGGGATCATATTGCTGTTCGGTGGGGGAATGGCCATAGCCAAGGGATTTCAGGACACCGGTTTGGCCAATTATCTGGGGGATCAAATGACATTTTTTGATGGTTTGCCATTATTTTTATTGCTGTTGTTGATCATTACCTGCGTAAATTTTTTAACGGAAGTCACGTCCAATTTGGCCACCACGGCCATGATGCTTCCCGTTTTGGCCCCATTGGCGCTAACGTTGGGCATAAACCCATATTTGTTGATGGTGGCCTGCACTTCAGCTGCCTCATGCGCTTTTATGCTCCCGGTTGCCACCCCACCAAATGCGGTAGTTTTTGGCTCTGGGTATTTGCGTATTCCCGATATGGTAAGAACTGGTTTTTTAATGAACCTGTTGTCCATTGTAATAATGGCATTGGCCGTCTTTTTTATCTTACCATACCTATGGGGGCTTTAACGGCGCGCTCGGCAGTTGTATGGTGATAGGGGGATCGATGCATCTGGCCCCAAATTGATGGCCTCACGAAATTGAGAAAAGTCATATCGTTGTCCCAAAAGGATGTGTATTTTAGTACAATGGCAAAGAAAGAACTCCAAATCATCAAATCATCCGGTGAACGGGTCAAGTTTTCCATTGATAAATTGGAAAAATCCCTTCAACATAGTGGGGCCAGTGAAGAAATGGTGCAAGAGATCGTACATCGGGTCCAGGATGAACTGTACCCAGGTATTTCCACAAGGGAGATATACAATCGTGCCTTTGCACTGCTAAAAAAGAAAAAGTCGGTTTATGCATCAAAATACAAACTTAAAAAAGCCATATACGAATTAGGGCCCACAGGATTTCCATTTGAAAGGTTTATCAGCGGTATTTTGCACTATTCGGGATACGAAACCAAAATAGGGGAGATACTGAAAGGCACCTGTGTTTCACATGAAATTGATGTACTTGCCATCAAAAATGGGACCTTGAACGTCATTGAATGTAAATTCCATAGCGATGACGGCCTAAAATGTAATGTGAAAATCCCTTTATATATAAATTCCAGGTACCAAGATGTAAAAGGTCCACTGGATTCACAAAAAGGAACACCCTATAAGGACACCGAGGGTTGGGTGGTGACCAATACACGGTTCACAAAAGATGCCCTTGAATATGGAAAATGCGTGGGATTATATCTTTTGAGTTGGGACTATCCCCGTGGCGATGGACTCAAAGAACGGATTGATAGACTCAGGCTTTACCCCATTACCGTGTCCACGTTATTGTCCGGCAAGGAAAAGCAATTTTTGCTGGAACGGGACATCGTTCTTTGTAGACAATTGGAAAAAAACAGTTTTTTGTTGGACCACTTGGGTGTTTCCAATGGCAGAAAACAAAGAATTCTGAAAGAAATGAGATCATTGTGCAACTCATAATATGTTATGGAAAAACTTCAAGTTCATTTTTTGGGAGGGTCAGGAACCGTCACTGGGTCAAAATTTTACCTACATACCGAAGAAATCAAGATATTGGTGGATTGTGGGTTGTTCCAAGGGGTAAAGGAATTGAGAAAACAAAATTGGGAACACTTGCCGGTAGATGTTTCCCAAATAGATTATGTATTGCTCACCCACGGGCATTTGGACCATTGCGGATATCTGCCTCTTTTGGTAAGGCAGGGATTTAGGGGCAAAATATTGGGGACCCCGCCCACGCTCGAAATAGCTCGGATAATCCTTGAGGATAGTGCTAAAATACAGGAAGAAGAAGCGGAAAAAGCCAATAAAGAGGCCTATAGCAAACACCATCCGGCCCTACCGTTGTATACCAAGGAAGATGTTGTTTTCACATTAAAGTTTTTTGAGCATGTGGAGGAAGGGGAGGTTGTTTCCCTGTCCCGGCATTGCAGTGCCAACTTTCTGTACAATGGACATATTATAGGTTCCACTTATATCGAGATTGACCTGTATGGCAAACGATTGGTCTTTTCAGGGGATGTGGGCAGACAAGAGGATGAATTGCTCGACCCCCCGAAACAGCCAGAGTGGGCCGATTATCTGTTTGTGGAAAGCACTTACGGGGACAGGCTCCATCCCAAAGAGGATGTGGAACAAATATTGACCGGACTCGTAAACGAAACCATACATAAAAAGGGCACGTTGATCATTCCCTCCTTTGCCGTGGAACGTTTACAATCCTTGATGTACCAACTGTGGAAACTATACAAAAGGAACAGTATTCCCAATATCCCCATTTTTGTAGATAGCCCCATGGGGAACAATGTATTGGAGGTGTTTAAAAATTTTCCAAATTGGCACAAACTCACCCCAAAGGAGTACAGGAATATGTGCAATCACATTACTGTGGTGAGTTCCTATGCGGAAACATGGGAAACAATAGATGATCCACGTCCCAAAATCGTGATTGCCGGGAGCGGTATGGTCACCGGGGGGCGGGTGCTCACCTATATAAAGCAACTGGGGGATATGGATACCACAACTATATTATTGGTAGGGTTCCAAGCAGAGGAAACCCGGGGCAGAAAGCTCCTTGAGGGTGCCAGAGAGCTTAAAATATACGGAAAACTTGTGCCCATTAATGCTGAACTAGAGCATTTGGAGAGCCTATCGGCCCATGCGGACCAAGCTGAACTATTGGCATGGATGGGCACAATAAAGAACATTCCCGAAAAAGTGTTTCTGGTCCATGGGGAGAAAGCCGCCATGGAAGCCTACAAGGACAAAATCCAGGATAAATTCGGGTGGAAGTGCCACATACCATCCATGCACGAAATGGTGGAAATTTTACTGTAAGAGCAAGAAAGAGAAATTACAATTTGACTCCATAACTTAGATCCCCCGCATCACCCAGCCCGGGGACGATATATCCCTTGCTGTTAAGATGCTCATCAACGGCGGCAATCCAGAGATGGGTGTTCTTCGGAAATACTTTTTCAACCTTGGACACACCTGATTTGGAACCGATAACGGATATAATATGGATTTGCTTAGGGGTACCATGGCCTTTAAGGGCATCGAGTACATTTTCCAATGTTTTTCCAGTGGCCAACATAGGGTCCGTTAACACCAATATTTTCCCATCAAGGGAAGGTGCGGCCAAATATTTTACGATTACTTCAAAGGCATCATCATCGTTGGGATGGTGTCGATATGCTGAAATAAAGGCATTTTCGGCCCTATCAAAATAACTCAAAATACCTTGATGGAGTGGTAGTCCGGCCCTAAGAACCGAACAAAGCACCAAATTGTCGGAACATAAAAAAGATTTTTTGGTCCCGAGCGGGGTCTTGATTTCTTTTTCCCCGTAATCCAACGATTTGCTCAGTTCATAGGCAAGGACCTCGCCAATACGTTCAATGTTTCGTCTAAAACGCATGGGATCCTTTTGGATCTCCACATCCCTAATCTCGGATATAAAGGTATTCAGCAATGAATTGGCTTGGTCAAATTGATGAACGATCATTTTATTGGAAATTGTTTTTTTAAAGGTAAATGTTGTCGGTAAGATATAAAAATGAAAAACATTTCGGAACACTTGGACCGGACACTGATAAAGGTCATTGTAAACAAAGAAGTTTTTTGGCGAAATTTGGGGGAGTGATCCACTCTGGCCGAGTTTGGAGTGGTAACGGATATAATGAATTCAGATTTCTATATCGACCTATGGATTTTATTGATTATTACAAAGTATTGGGAATAGATAAAAAAGCTTCCACGGACCAAATTAAGAAGGCGTACCGTAAGCTTGCCAGGAAGTACCATCCCGATCTTAATCCCAATGACAAGGAAGCCGAGAAAAACTTTAAGCGGGTCAATGAGGCCCACGAAGTGCTTTCGGACCCGGAGAAAAGAAAAAAATACGACGAATACGGAAAAGATTGGCAGCATGCCGAGGAGTTTGAAAAAGCGAAAAGGGCAAGAGGACAGCAAGGTGGACATGGCGATTATTCCGGATACACCTACAGTCGTTCCGGGGGATCTGCCCAAGATTTTTCAGACTTTTTTGAGTCCATGTTCGGTGGGGCATCAGGATTTGGCACACATGGGCGTAAGGTCAGGTTCAGGGGACAGGATTACAATGCAGAGCTTCAACTGTCACTGATGGATGTGTACACCACCCAAAAACAGACCCTTACCGTTAATGGAAAGAACATAAGGTTGACCATTCCCGCCGGTATTGAGGATGGACAGACCATTAAGATAAAAGGACACGGTGGTCCTGGGATCGAAGGTGGTCCTGCCGGTGATCTGTATATTACTTTTTCCATAGTGAACAACACCCCATTTAAAAGAGATGGGGCAAATTTGTACAAAACCGTCCAAATACCTTTGGTAAAAGCAGTGCTAGGAGGGGAGATACAAGTCGAGACCTTAACGGGAAAAGTGAAATTGAAAGTAGCTCCCGGAACCGATAATGGCACTAAGGTTAAGTTAAAAGGGAAAGGATTTCCCAAATATAAGAAGGAAGGTCAATTTGGGGATCTTTACCTCACCTATCAGGTGAAAATACCTAAGAACCTTACACCGGAACAAAAGTCGCTCTTTGAATCTTTGGCAAAGACCAACCTTGAATAAAAAGACATGAAAAAAGAAAACTACATATCCATAAAAACGTTTTGTGAACGCCATGGGGTCGGGGAATCTTTTGTGTACTCCATGCACGAGTATGAAATCTTACAATTGGAGCATAAGGACGATGAGGGAATGCTTCACTTGGAAGATCTTCCCCTGTTGGAAAAAATGGTCCGTCTGTACAATGAGTTGGATATCAACCCCGAAGGCATACAGGCCATATATCATCTTTTGGGGCAGGTGGAAAGTCTGCAGCAGGAAGTAGCTGCTCTAAAAAAGAAACTGAACGCACTGGAGTGATCAAAATCCAGCGGGTAACATGATCAAGGTCATAGGAATGGATGCGCTCAAATTATAATTTTGGGAAAAACGTAACAAATGGTAGTGGCTCAAGGAATAGAAGTTTTGGAAACATCCTTTCTATTTGGGGAAAAGAGCCATTTTGTGTTAACATTGGATGTCATGAAAAAAATATTGGTTCCTGTCGATTTTTCGAAACATTCGGAATATGCCCTTAAAGTTGCCGCCCAAATTGCAAAACAACATGGGGCTGGGATTATTTTGCTTCATATGATTGGTATGTCCGATTCTGTTTTGGCCAATTCCGAGATTGCGGAGGAAGCTGAGGCAAAATATTATTTAAAACTGTCGAAAGAAAAAATTAAAGAGTTTACGGAAAGGGAATATCTCAAAGGTGTTCCCGTTGAGGCCATTGTCCAAAATTACAAGGATTTTACCGAGGTAAACAATGTGGCCAAAGAGCAGCATTGCGATTTGGTGGTGATGGGCTCCCACGGAACCGGTGGTTTGAGTGAATTGTTCATGGGATCCAATACCGAGAAGGTGGTGCGTACGTCCGAGCTTCCCGTTATCGTGGTCAAGAAACCACATGATGATTTTTCAATCAAAAAAATTGTATTGGCCTGTGATCTGGCTAAGGAAAGTATTCCTGCCTATAGGAAGGCCGAAGCATTTGCCGAACTATTCTCGGCCTCATTGGAAGTGGTTTATATCAACACCTCCGGTGCCAACTTTATGGGCTTTGATGATGTTGAAAAACGAATGGAATCCTTTCAGAAGGAGTTGGGCAAGGAAATAAACGTAAACTTTTACAACCACCATAGCGTAGAGCGTGGAATCTTTAACTATTGTTCGGAGAAGGGTGCAGATTTATTGGTGATTCCCACACATGGAAGAAAGGGATTGGCCCATTTTGTGGTCGGCAGCTTGGCCGAGAACGTATCCAATCATGCTAAAATGCCAGTGATGACCATCAAAATATGACCATCATTTGCCGAAGAGCAATTGTAAACGTCCCAGTAAGATCAATTCTGATTTGTTACTTCCAAAAAATGAAGCGGCAATGGCCCTTGAGGTGGACATGGCCAAATTTTTGATTTCTGGGGTGAACAATATTTTATGGTCCATGTAGAATGCTTCGAATTCTTCGTAGATGGCGTCACTGTCTTTTTCGTATTCCAATAACCGATCAAAAACGGAAATTATCTGGAAAGCGGCATCGCTGCCATATTCATCCTCAATATCATCCACATCCAACCAATTATCGCGTACCACTTCATTCAGTTTTTCCATCTCTTTCATATGTACACTGTGGTCCGCCATGGCCACGGCATAGAACAATTTTCCCAAATTTTGATACAATTCATTTCCGAGTTTTTTCTTGGATTCCGCCATTTTATTAATTTTTAACCATCAAATAATAAATATACCCATGTAAAAAATTTTCCACCATGATCTAAATCAGTAAATTTATTATTGTTTTGGAACTATTTAGAAAAAGTAACGTGTTGGGTATGTTGTCGGAGGTAATCTCCGAGGGCATAATTATTGTCAACGAACAACGGCAGATCACTGCCAGCAACAATGCCGCGAACAAAATGTTTGCCTACGAAACAGGGGAACTTGTTGGCAAGCCCCTGGATATCTTGATACCCAAAAAGTCTAGAAATAAACACGATACACTGGTCTCCGGCTTTATGTCCAAAGGCCAGGCCAGGCAGATGGGACAGGGACTGGATTTGGTCGGCCTGCGAAAGGATGGGGAGGAGTTTCCCCTGGAGATAAGCCTCAGCCCATTTAACTTACGTCAGAAAAAATACGTACTGGCCTTGGTAATGGATATTACCGAGAGAAAGAAGGCGGAACAGACCATAGATTATTGGTTCCAGATCTTTGATGAGTCCCTTAATGAAATCTTTGTATTTGATGCGGAATCCTTTCATTTTATCAATGTAAACCGTGGAGCCCGGCTCAATCTGGGATACAGTATGGAAGAGCTGTACAAAATGTCCGTATTGGACATTAAACCAGAGGTCAGCATGGAGGCTATGAGACGGTTGGTATCCCCGTTGTTGTCCAAACGAAAGCAAAAGGTGGTCTTTGAATCCGTCCATAAGCGAAAGGACGGAACCACATACCCCGTTGAAGTCCATCTACAACTGTCATCCATTGGAAAGCGGCAGGTCTATGTGGCCATTGTTTTGGACATCACGGAACGGAAAAATTACACGAAGCAGTTAGAGAACACGGTGGAAGAACGAACCCAACAATTACGTGAGGCGCTAAAGGCGGAGAAAACGCTCAACGAGCTGAAGACCAAATTCCTATCCTTGGTGTCCCACGAGTTCAAGACCCCTTTGACCAGTATCCTTACCTCTACTTCACTTTTGAGCAGATACACGGATTCCGATCAACAGGACAAACGTGACAAACATATCTCAACGATCAAATCCAAGGTAAAATATTTGGACAACATACTTACCGACTTTTTGTCCATCGAACGTTTGGAGTCGGGAAAGGTGAAATATACGGTATCCTCATTTCCACTTAGCAAATTGATCAATGAAGTGGTCTATGATTCCAATACCCTCCTAAAAGAAGGGCAGCGTATCCGGTACCCCGATAACATTGATGGGATCGTCGTTGAATTTGATGAAAAAATATTGGAGTTGGCACTTTCAAACCTAGTGCACAACGCCATAAAGTATTCCCCCGAGGATACCACTATAGAATTGAAGGTTACCCAAGAACGGGAACAGCTTAAAATTGAAGTGGTCGATGAAGGTTTTGGGATTCCCCCGGAGGACCAGCCATTTGTATTTGACCGATATTTTAGGGCCACCAATGTGCTTACCGTACAAGGCACAGGAATAGGGTTGAATACCGTAAGACAACATATGCACAATCTCGATGCCAATATTACTTTTAAAAGTAAATTGGGCAAAGGCTCCATATTCACATTGCACATACCACTAAACAAAAAGAAAAATGAAGAAAATCTTACTGGTTGAGGATGACACCTCGTTACGGGAAAATGTAGCTGAATTGTTGGAATTGTCCGGATACAACGTCTGTTCGGCATCTAATGGAAAAATCGCGGTTGATATGGCAGAAAAAGAACAACCGGATTTGGTGCTCTGCGATATAATGATGCCTGAAATGGATGGTTATGGAGTGTTGGAAGAACTATCGTCAAACGAGACCACCAGGGACATTCCGTTTATATTTGTTTCCGCCAAAACGGAAAGGGAAGATGTTAGAAGGGGGATGAACCTGGGTGCCGATGATTATCTGACCAAACCTTTTGAAGAAGAAGAACTGTTGTCGGCCATTGAATGCCGTTTGGAAAAGGCCGAGCAGATGAAGGCTATTCTTGCCGAACATCCCAAAAAAAAAGATCACCAGAACGAAATAAGGTCCCTTAACGAACTAAAGAATTTTTTTGACGATCACGGGCAGTTGCTGTCCTTTAAGAAAGATGAGACCATTTATTCAAGGGGGGACCATTCCAATATGGTATACCTAATTCTAAAGGGTGTCGTTAAAAGTTGTGGTTTGGACGAGGAGGGAAAAGAATTGATCACATCCATTTACGCTGAAGATGATTTTCTGGGATTTACTTCGTTGACAGACCATCTGCCGTACGAAGAATACGCCGTGGCAATGGAGGATGTGGAATTGGCAGGTATATCCAAAGAAAAGGTGAAAGCTATTTTAGAGGACAACAAAAGTGTGTCCCTTGAACTGATGGATCTAATTACAGGGGATTTGGTGAACATAAAAAAGCAGCTGCTGCAAATGGCGTACAGTTCGGTGAGAAAAAAAACCGCCCAGACCCTTTTAATGTTTTGCAAAGCCATCAATAGGGACAAACAGGGGCCTTTAAAAATTGCGCGTAGCGATTTGGCCGGAGTGGCCGGGATTGCCACGGAAAGCCTTATAAGGACCCTTTCCGATTTTAAACACGAAGGCCTTATTGCCATCGAAAACCGAAATATCTTGGTGCTGGACAAGGAGGCATTGGCACAAGTGAATTGAAAAAATAGTGTCATAAATCGCATAAGTGATATTTATCATTCCTTTTTTTTTTTCGAATGATAAACTTGCAAAATCAATTTATGACATATGAAGAATATTCTGGTTCCAACAGATTTTTCCGAAAACTCCCTTCGGGCATTACAGTATGCCCAAGTGCTTTTTGGTGCTATGGAATGCAATTTTTATTTACTATATGTTGGTACGCTCCTAGATACGAAAAAAGACGCCGAACCCATACAGGGAAAGGACAATGAACCTACAGCAAATACAAAGAAAAGACTAGCGGACCTGGTCAAGGAGACCCGAGAAAAAAGTACCGAGGCCAACCACTTTTTTTTCGCTTTGCACCAATATGGTTTTTTTATCCCTACGATAAAAAAGCATTTGGAGGAACAGGACATCGACCTTATCGTCATGGGGACCAAGGGGGCTTCGGGCATTAAGGAGAAAGTGGTGGGAAGCAATACTGGGGATGTTATCACCAAGGTACAGTGTAATACACTGGTTGTCCCTGCCCAAGTTGAATTGTCAAAACCAAGGGAGATAGCCTTCCCTACGGATTTCAATATCTTTTATTCCTTGAAGATTCTGCGCCCCATGGTGGAAATGGTGCGTTTGGGTAAGGCCTATTTTAGGATAATGAATGCACTGAAAGAAGGTGATTCCCTCAACGAGGAACAGGAGAAGAACAAGGAGTATCTTTTGGATTTTATGGAAGAGACCTTCCCTGGGACATATAGTCTTCACACGATTACAAACCAAAAGGTTAAACCGGCCATTCAATGTTTTGTGGAGAGCAGGGAAATTGACATGATGATAATGGTGGCCAAAAACTTGAATTTTATCCAACAGATTCTGTTCGATTCGATTGTAGAGCAAATAAGTTTTCATACAAAAATACCATTCTACGTCATTCATGAATAACCATTTTTCCCAATGGTTTATGTGCATGGCTTACCTCCATGGTGTAGTTTTATTTCCTAAATCTTTTTGGGATATGTGATGTAAATCATAGTATGGAATTGATAGGGTAGATAGCTTTGTTACCAATAGTTTTTAAATAATTGAGCTATGATCAGAGTTGTATTGCCCACCGATTTTTCCAAAAATGCATTTCACGCTATTTCCTATGCGGTAAAATTATTGGAGAACTCCACCTGTATATTTTATCTGGTCCATGCCTATACACCTCCGGTGTACCGGGCAGATTATACCTTGGGGAGCCCTGGACAGTTCGGCTTGCCGGACAACGAAAAGTATAAGGCGGAGGAAGCTTTGGAAAAAACCATAAAGAAGATCAAGGCGCAGTTCAATGTGCCGACACATAGCTTTGTGGTCCATGCCGCATTCAATTCGTTGACGGACGAGATTGCCTCTATTTCCCAAAAGGAAAACATCGACTTTGTTGTTATGGGCACACAAGGGGCAACGGGTGCCAAAGAAATTCTTTTTGGTTCCAACACGGTCAACGTAATTCAGAAAACAGAAATACCGGTCCTGGCCGTCCCATCCACTTTTGAATATAAACCTCCATACAACATTTTGTTTCCCACCGATTATGAAGTGGACTACAAAAAGG
>NZ_PABT01000004.1 GCF_002699205.1 Allomuricauda sp. | reverse complement strand
TTCAGTAAATGAGGTTTGGTGGAGTCAAGTACCAAAAGGTTGTTATATATGTGGTTCTAGTTTTTGTACCGGAAACTACGTAAATTTAATTCAATACAATACTCATGGAGAAGGGATAAATTGTGGGCATCGTGTTGGAGACAAATGCCTCCAAAAAGAAATACCGGCCTACCAACAAGTTACATCTGGTGCACCAGACCTAAGTGTAACCCCTGAGGAATGTGAACAATTTGCTACAAATAACGATGGTCTTTCTTACCTTTATGATGTCAATTCAGATCTTCGACCAAAAGGTTGTATCCAAATGAACACCAATCAAATATGGTACAATATACATACTTCTAGTACGATACGATGTGATTCAACTATTGGTGCTCTTGTAGCCTGCATCCAAAAACGACACCCGTTTTATATTGCGAGAAGCGGTGCACCGGATTTGAGCGTGTCGGAAAGTGAATGTTTAGCTATTGAAGGTGGAAGCAAATGGGATAGAGGGCAGGGTATGATAAAAGGTTGTACAAAAGATATGAACGGTAATATACATTTTAATACCAACACACACCCCGATAATAATGTGGCATGTGGTAATGATGGGGTTTGTATCCAAAAAGACATACGATTGGACATGGACACAGCGGTGCATGGCAATCTATATATAGAAGAAGATTCCGTAATCATGATCGTCAAGGATGCCAAATACTACGAGGTTCATTCGATGACAGCTGCATCCACGGAAGACCTACCACGAACTGCATTTAAGATTTATATGGATACAGCATCTGCTGGAAGTTCACATGCCGAGCCGATGTACAATGCAGGATCGTTTCCAACATGCATGCCCTACAAGGCCAATCAAGGCATCAATGAAGATCAACGAGTTGGTGGTGTCGAGCCAGGGTTCATGCACATGCGGCCGCAGACCAAAATAATCAGTCAAATCGGGCCTTGCAAGCCAACTGGTGGAAACGCGGCATATGGCGCCCTTGGTGAATGTGAAGCAGTGAATCTCCAAGGTCAAACCGACGACGGCTACGCGCCTGGCTGCACGTGCCCAGCTGGTTACTCGAACGTCAAGTACTCCGACTACAATCAACCGTGGTCCGAGCACGTCTCTTGCAATACAATCGAAGGTGACATTACCGGCAGCTTTATCCACTACAAGCCTTGCTTCGGGCCCGGCTCCTGTTCGGGCTACCCGGCAACGCAACACTGCTGTGGATTTGATACAATCAGCTGCGACACACGCTTGAAGGGCAGGTGCGTGAACGATGATGGCTTGCCGGAATTGAAGAAGGAGGATGGCTGGTGCAATAAACCGTTTGGTGGCTGTGTGTATGGTAGCGTTGGACTGACGCCGAGCACGATGCAGTGCAAGACGCCGACGGATCCCGAATCCACGTTTTCAGGGATGACATCCACAGAAGTGGCCAGTGACGTCACTTATAGCCACCGAAGTCAGTACGAAGGTACGGATCCGCTAGAGGGCGTAGTCTATGTCAATGGGAAACCACAAGATGCACTGCGATCCAACTACAATTTCATGACACCCGGCTGCCACCCATGCATCAATGGACGCATGCAGGATGAAGCTGGACAAGCTCGCTGCCGATTGTGCGGTGGAGGCCTCTACAATATCGACTCTTCGAATCCATGGCGAGTGCCACCGAGGAGCACCGTAGATGAATATACAAATGTGTTGCCTCGAAATCGCTGGAAAGATGTAGATACACCAACGTTTGAATACGAGTGGTGGAAGATAGCTGACTACCCGGCTACAGACAATGCTTGGCACGAAGTTGATGAGTGGCATGTGTCTGGACCAGAAAAGCCCTACTATTTGTCCGATGGTGTATGGGTATACGATCCAACGGTATCGCAGCACCCAATAGTTGATATGAGTTGGCAAGTAAACGATGGCGGAGCGCAAAGTTGTCATGTTTGCCCTGACAATTGGGCGTCAATAGCGCTACCTTTTACCTGCGAGGATACCGCGGTGAGTGGAGCCGAGTGCCCGGCACAGAAACGCGTATGGGAAAATGGTTACAAGGATGCCGATAACGTCATCGTCTATCCAGGATTCGATGGCAAGCGATTGGAGGCCGGAAATCGCAATTGTTTGATATGCCCGCCTGGCATGGACACTGGCGATGCAAATCACTTGGACTACAGCCAAGCCAAAGCGTCTACGTCAAGCTGTCCAAGATCCTATCCATTTGCGGTCTCTACAAAGAGCAGTGCCCCGTTTTATGGGTCGCACTGTTGCAAGACGGATACGAATCGAATCAATGCCTACGTGCAACACGCGAGCATTGATGCAGTTTGTGATGAATACATTGCATGTCCAAGTTTATTCGATAATAATTATGCGACCGATGCCGTCAATGGATTTTACTGTGAAGATGCAACTCTGTTTACGTCGGAAGTTCAAGTCGAAATTCGTGCCGAGTCCGAAGTCTTATGCTCCGAAGTCGTTGCGAACATAGAGACCGTTGTTTGTGCAAGCGTTGGTTTAACTAATGCTACAGTCATCGAATTTAGCACAGTGTCAAATGAGGTTTTTTTACTAGATGTAGTAATTGGTACCAGACAAACCTTTACCTTGACAAGCAGCCAGAGCATAACAAGGCCAATTACAGAAAATGGTATAGAAATTACGGCACAGGTCCTGAACGTGCAAGATAATTTTTTATTTGACTCCCGGTTGAGTTGCAACGGTATATTTGAAGATAAAACCTACGACATTATCTTTCCTGATCGAGTATTGGAGTATGGCAATAATGATGCAGAAAACATGGGTGAAGTCGATGGCCCGGAAGAGTGTGCCTATTTGGCCATCGATTATTACAAAGCACAAGATATTACAGAGCGCTACACCGATACAAAAATATTTTTTACACTCGACGAGTTTTGCTACGTGTTCCCAGAACCTCTGTGCATGCCAGAGTTTAATTATGTCCTAAAGGAAGGTGTGGCATATGGCCCATCCATCGCTAGAAATTTTGAACGTGCAAAGACAAATTGCAATTTAGATCCTTTGTGCAAAGGTGTTACGGAAAGGGATGCAGCATACTTTGAATACGGACCAGCTACAGTTAGTGATAATAAAAAAGACAATTACGAGAAGCAGCGTGTCTTCCAATCGACATGCATTGCTGGCAATAGGGCTGGCCGCACGATGCGATTGAAAAGCGAAACCAGTGTACGTACTGGAGCTTCTTGTTTCTTAACCAGTGTCCTAGACAATCGCAAAACAAACCAAGCATACTGCCGCGAGTGCCCGATTGGAAAATTTAACTCCTTTGCAGGCGCCAACTGTTTGCCATGCCCGATTGGCCTTTACCAAGATGAGCGCGGCCAGACGCACTGCAAACAGTGCCCTATCAACCAGTACAAATTTGCAACTGGTGCAGCTTCTTGTGATACTTGCGAACCCGGGCGTTACCAAGATGAAAAAGGTAGTACTGGGTGCAAGATTTGCAAAGCTGGGACCTTCCAAGCAAGCAGCAATGCTGAAGGCTGCGAGGCATGCCCGGCCGGTACAGAGAACCCGAATAATTTTGAAAATGCACGTGCTGCCTCAGAGAATATTGATACAATTGACGTGTCCTTGGCTAGCGGTGTTCTCATTAATTACGATCAGCGCTACGATTACAGCGGTGTCCATGGCTATGCAGAAATCGATATGAACGGAGATTATTTAGCAGCGTTTTCGCCGTTTTTTGAAATGCTGCAGCAAGCAAATGCCTTGCAGCACGATTCGCAAGCCGATTGCACGGTATGCAAAGATGGCTACGTCAGCTCCGCAGGCACCGCACAGTGCCAGCCGTGCCCGAAAAATACCTTCTCAAAGGATGCAAAAGAGTGCGTCTCATGTGATTACGGGAAGTATGGCAAGCGAACGACGTCCGATCGAAGGACTTATGTCTCTATTGGGAACATCAAATGCGATGCATTGGAGCTATTAGGAGAAGAAGCAGATAGAAGCGACCAAGGACCGATCACGGACCATATTAACTTTGAGTACACGGCGCAATCTGGAGTAGAGTGGCCGAAAGCAGGTATGATTCGAGTCAAGAACCAGTGCAATGGCTTGGATGTCGAGTACGGCGAAGCGCTTTGCACGATACTAAATGGTGAATTCAAGAGTGCGGAAGACATTGTAAAGCAACGGTGCTACGAATTAGGAGTCAATTGCAAAGGCTACCAACGGAAGGCAATTCGTTTGGGACTAGACTATTACTACTACGACGCCATTGCACAAGATTCAAATACGATTGCGGCGATTACAAGTAGGAGGTTTAGTGGCGATTTACTTGGTAATATTGCTGAATTTCTAAAAATTGAAGCACCAGCCAGCGTGACTGAGATTGGTTATTACGAACAACCAAGTGGAACGCCAGATTTGTCAATTAGTACTGCATTAGAATGCAGGCAATATGGTCTTGATAATGGTTTTACAAATGCCCAACTGCATTGTCAATTATCTTCATCTGATCCTAACGACTGGAATACAAATCTACATAATTACCCTGCAGGTTGCTTCATTTATGATTGGAGTACCACCGGCAACAACGGAATCAAAGCTATATGTTATAACAACAATTTACAATCTTCGACTGATTGTGGCACTGTTATCACTGTGCAACGCAACTGTTTACAAAAAGGTTACACTTGTAAAGAGCGAGAGGGCGTTTGTTTAGGAGTCGGGACCAGTAGCTCTGGGTCCGTCTTCCACACCGGATCGACTATTCCACACGAGACGACGGAAAGTAACAAAAAACACTTTTGGACTGCACCGTACAAAGAAGAAATCGATACGACAACGATGTTCAAAGGAAGGGAATGCACGGATGTAGATACCTGCGTTCGCACGTGCTCCGCGATGGAGAATTGCGAAGGGTTTTCTGAAACTAGAATCTATGCCTTTGATTCACAGGCACAGTCTATCGACATCCACGCAACTAAGCATTTGGATATTGCGATCGATGATGAATCTCTACTGTACTTGACTGAAATCTCGCATGGTGAGGATCATGTATTTTATCGGCAATTCATAGAAGTGCCGTCTGGGGCACCTGCTGAGTTGTACCTGGAGGTGCGGTCTGGGAGTGCGGCCGTGGAAGGCAGTTATGAATGGGTGTCGGAAGATGAGTGTTCTCAAGTTTCAGGATATGTATCGGATGCTAATTGGGCTGGCACCGCTTCAGGATGTGTTTTTTGGGAGCCTACTGGTGTACGAGTCGTATACTACAACCAAAACATAAATACACATGAATGTGGTCAAAATTCACAATGGTGCATCAAAAAGAATTTAGCGTACGTAAGTCAGACGGAGTGCGAACAATATGCCAAGGCCAATAATTATGTCTGGGGGGGAGGGGGACACGCATGGAGTGCATATCCAATGGGGTGTGTACGTAATGGAGGTACTTATTATTATGTTACTTCTTCTTCACGAGATTGTGGATACGACAATAAAGTGTGCCTCCACAAGAGTAACACCGGACTAGTTGACACAAACTATCCTTCAAACTTTATCGTTGATACTGAGCACACCTGTGGCTCCTTAGTAGACTACCCTTACTACGAAGTTATCAGTAAATATTCAAGAACATACTGTGCATACCGGAAAAATATAAAGTTAAAAAGCAGCACTATGCTTTTAACTGGTTTAGGGTCTTATTTACAATGTCCACCAGATACTTTTCTGGATGGTGCAAAGTGCACTCAATGCACCACCGGACGGTTCCAAGAGCAGTGGAACGAAGAAGCAGGTCAATGCCCAACCTGCACGGACGGGAATTACTTGGGTCCCGATGGAACATGCCGCGCGTGCCCGGTTGGGAAGTTTGGCTACATAAAGAATGAAGTAGGAGGCACATTATCACCGCAATGCCGCTGGTGCGATCAAACCCTACCCGGCCAAGGTGCACCAGCTAACCAAGTTGCTATCCATACGTATTCTTGGTATGTGACGGCGACAAATGCGGGTGTTGCTGGCTTGGTAGGATTGGGATTTTACCAAGAAGAGACTGGAAAAAAATTTTGTAACCACTGTAGGTGCAAATTTAGTCTAGGATGGAATTCAAATACCCAATGTGATAGTCCTGGATCAACAATACCAGAAGGCCTTTACTATACCGGCAGTTACTGTGATGCATGTGCAGCTGGGAAGTATTATGAGCATACAAATGTGGTTTCTCGTTCGGAGGATCATGACCTAGAAAATGCCTACTGCCACACTTGCCCGACTGGACAATTTCAGAATAATGCGGGTAAACTCAAGACAGCAGAATCGAGCGGCGGGCCTTGCGTGTCGTGCGGCACTGTTGGTTCCAAGGCATATGGAGATGAGCCGAATGCCTATTGTAGGCAATGTGATCCTGGCACTTATGGTTATTGTGTTGGTAGTAATAACGCAAATGATTGCTTCACAAACAAAGCTTTCTACCTTGAATGCGGCTCCTGTACTACCGGAAAATATCAAAATGAATTCGGCAAAGACGATTGTAAGCTATGTGCCCAAGGTCAATATCAAAATTTGAACCAACAAGATTCCTGTAAATCTTGCGTCAGCTACGTCAGTACAAAACCTAACGAATACTACCAAGATCAAATCGGTCAAACCTCATGCAAAAATTGCGATAGTGTTTCCAATGGAGCTTTCAAGTACACTTCGAGTCCATTTACCTCATGCTATCAATGTGATGGTGGCGAGTACTTAAGTACCGATCTAAGTACCGATCATGACTGTATTAAATGCCCGGCCGGGCAATGGTCTGGTGACCATGGACTTACACACGCTTGCAACAACTGTGCGGCTGGGAAGTATGGAACAGGAGCAGGAATGACAAGTGAATTAAGTGCTTGCACCAATTGCGGCTACGGACAATATCAATCTTCAGCTGGTCAAACATCGTGCATAGGTTGTCCAACAGGCAGATACCGTCAAGTAGACAACGCCGGGGGAACTAGCATAAATGCTTGCGACCAATGTTATGAAGGTAACTACGCGGATCAAACAGGATTAGCTAACTGCAAAATATGTGGTCCGGGAAAAGCCCAAAACGATAGGGGTCAAGCTTTTTGTGACATTTGTCAAGCAGGGCAGTACCAAGACCAAAACGGTCAAAACAATTGCAAAAATTGTGAGAGTGGGCGTTACCAAAACGTGGCTCAGAGCAGTGCCTGTCAATCGTGCGATGCTGGGAAGTACAATCCGAATTCCGGGTCGAATGTGGAGAGTCAATGCCTAAATTGTCCTGAGGGGAAGTATACAAATGAACATGGCCAGGCTTCTTGTAAGAATTGTGGCACTGGCAGATACCAAGGTCAACAACAACAAATAAGCTGCAAGGCTTGTTCGAATGGACAATTTCAAAATGAGGAAGGAAAGGGATCCTGCAAACAATGTCTTGCTGGTTACTATGAACCTGACCCTGGATCCGATGTCTGCAATGCTTGCGCGGCTGGCAAGTATAATGATGAAACAGGTCAAATGTCGGAAACTGTTTGTACAGTCTGTCCAGCTGGACGTAAAGCGCCGAATCAGGGCTCCAATGCTTGCACGAACTGTGGTAGCGGTTACTACCAAGATCAAACCCAACAAACAGGCTGCAAGGCTTGCGAAAAAGGAAAATCTCAAGGTCATCCTGGGCAAATTACATGTGATGCTTGTGATCCTGGCAAATTCCAAGATAATACTGCTCAAAGTTTTTGTAAAAATTGTCCAAATGGAAAATATCAAATGCATGGACAACAACAATCTTGTATAGATTGTGAAGCTGGGAAGAAAGGAATATGCACGCCGATTTACAGAAGTAATGGTATCGTAGATGATGCGTGGGTTCTAACAAGAGCCGAGTGCTATGCATGGGCAGAGGCACAAGGCATTTCTAATGTTGGGGATAACACTGATAATTCTGGCCCTGGTTGCGTTACAAACGCTGCACGTACATACATGCGCTACAATCCATATAGAAATGATGCCAGACCTTGCGGGACAGGCGGTGAAATCTGCATAGGCCATACTGGCTGCACTTCCGAAGCTAGCGCTTGTGAAATTTGCGGCGCAGGCTACTACCAGAATGAGAATGCACAATTAATATGTGAAGATTGTTCAAAAGGCCGTTACATGAACATTGGCGATGGAACCAATCGCTTGGAGCACGATAGTGTCAATGATTGCACGCTGTGCGCTGCTGGGAAGTATTCAGATGAAACGGGGCAAACTGCTGAAAGCACTTGTCAGGATTGTGCAGCTGGTAAATATTCAGTTGAAACGGGTCAAGGTTCCGAAAGCACTTGTACAGATTGTAGTTTTGGAAAATGGCAAGATGCAACAGGGCAAACTTCATGCAAAGACAAAACTTCATGCGATGCTGGTACCTATTATTCTGCAGTTTCTCTTTTAGTTGATTCAACTTGCACTGCTTGTACAGCTGGTTACTATCAATCAGAAAACAATATTATCGCGCCGACATCGCTTGGTCACAGTGGTATGTGGCCAAGGCGTATCATTACGAGGGGGTACTATACCAATTATGCTAGAGGTAGTCCTTATCAACTCTCTAAATCAGTTTGCGATACATGGTGCGATGAAAATCATCCAAGTGTTGATCATAGTATTAGTCGTCAAGTTGAATGGTGGGTACCAAAAGGATGTTCTTATGGTACGGCACACGGAAAATCATGGTGTGGTTGGGTTAGTAGTTCACATCCAGATAGAAATCCAAGTAGTCGTTGCCTTAATTATTGTGTTGAATGGTCTTATGGTTGTTTTCCGCATTCTACTTGTTCTGCTGGCGAAAAAGTAACTACAGTACCAACTGCTTCTGTAAATACTGTTTGTGGAACGTGTGGTGCTGGTCAATATCAATCAAACAACGGACATTTAGAAACGGCGTGTCAAAATTGTGATGCCGGAAAGTACCAAGATCAAAGTGGTCAAACATCTTGTAAAAATTGTGAAGCAGGAAAACAATCTCAGGCTGGTCAAAGTTATTGCAGCTCTTGTGATCGTGGTTTTGAATTGAAAAGCGATCAAACAGGTTGTAATGAGTGTGCAACAGGTAAATATAGCGATGATTCAACGGCATGTAAAAACTGTGCCCTACATACCTATCAAGACCAAACTGGCCAAGAAGATTGTATCGATTGCCCTGATTACAAGATTACAAGTGCTGTAGGTGCAAATAGTTTAGATTTATGTTATTTTAGAACTTGCCCGGCCGGGCAAATACGAAGCATTGTGAACGATTGCAGAACTTGCATGACTGGAAGTTACAATGACGCAGCAGGATATAGTGTGTTTGATAATGAAGATACTTGTATGAACGCCATTGATCTGGGTCCGACCCATACACAAGCATACTATACTACAGATTGTTCGCCAGAGATGGACGCCAATGATGAATGTGCACCTCCTGCTAGTCGGGGGTTCGAGAGCGCGGAATCTTGCTGTCTTAATGGTGGTAGTTGTGCTACTAGTACCTTCATATACTGTAAACCTTGTCCATGGGGTAGATATTCAGATACAAACGGTGCATCAGAATGCAAAATTTGCCCTGCTGGAAGGTATCGTAGTATTACATCGGGGGTAGATGGCGGTGATCCACGGTTCGAACAATGGAGAGGTGAATATAATTCATATATGCCTACTTCCCATTGTCGAATATGTGCTGCTGCTGGCCAAGCGAACAGGTTTTCATCTGCGGATGGAGCATCTTGTAGTGATTGCCCTAGTGGCAAAGTTCCAGCAGAGTACGAGAGAACTTCTATAGCATTAGGTTGTATTACCTGTGGTCCTGGTAAATATGTCGGACCTCAGGAGTGGCCTCTTGAAGCGATGTACGAATGTAAATCTTGTGGCGGTGGTAAATATCAAGATCAAAATTCTCATGTCGATACTACCTGTACATCTTGTGCCGGTGGTAAATATCAAAATCAAAATGGTCAAACGTCATGCACAAATTGTGGCGCTGGTAAATATTCAGCAGCTGGTGCATCGACATGCACAGATTGTGGCCCTGGTAAATATCAAAATCAAAATGGTCAACCGTCTTGTAAATCTTGTTCAGCTGGTACATCTTCTTCTGCAGAGGGTGCTACTTCCAGTAACACTTGCACAGATTGTGCCATGGGTAAATATTCAGCAGATGGTGCAGCATGCTCAAATTGTGCAGCTGGTAAATATTCTGCTGCTACGGGTGCAACAAGTGAAGCGACATGCCAAAATTGTGGTGCTGGGAAATATTCTGCTGCTGGTGCAACAGAATGTGAAGATTGTTCAAAGGATACATACCAAGATGAAACCACCGGTAAAAGCTCATGCAAAACTTGTGATGCTGGGAAATATACTAATGGACAATATGGCCGAACTTCTTGCTATAGCTGCTCAGCTGGTACGAGACAAGTTGATGGCGTATTGCAGCGTGTCTGTGAAAATTGTCCGGCTGGTAAATACCAAGATTATAGCGCTCAAACTTCATGCACGGATTGTTTAGAGGGTCAATATCAAGATGAAGATGGTAAAACCTCGTGCAAAACTTGTTGGGCACAATCATGGCAAGCCTCGACTGGTCAATCCACCTGTGCGTTTTGTCTTTATCCCTATAGATGGAATGGTCCGTCCGGCACTGGTCTTACATCAGGTAGTTGTTGTCTAGATTTGGGCTTTGTTAACTTTTGCTGAAAGTTTCAGTCGGTCTGGTAGTTAGAACAGTTGTTTTGTTAAGATTGTACTATTAAAAAATAAAATAAAACTATACTTTGTGTATATTAAGCATTTCAGTGTATTAATAAAATGAATCTCTTCTTCCTCTTCTTACTTCCTGTTGTTCAAGCTTTGGTCAAACTCAATACCGATAGTCAATTTTACGTCGTCAAAAGCGGAACACCTAATTCGTTTGCGGACAACATTTATATTTTTTCTCACACCGAATGCCGCGACCGCGCTTACATGATCGATTACGCTATCATGCAAAACATCAGCGATTCTGCAAAAGCTTCTGGTTGTATCATTGATAATACATTAGAAGTGCCTCGAATCTATTGGAACAATGACATAAATACGATTGCCTGTGATACTGACAATGCGTGTGTGGTCGCACCAGCAATCGATAGAAGAACCTTTACTTTGGGCATGAAAGAAGAAAAGAACGTCAGTGACATCCGGGCAACCGATGCTTTGACTACAAAATTTGGCAAAACATTGGAAACAAATCCTGTGATTTTAAAAGGTACCGATAATAGACCACAAGAGAGCCAGTACACATGCATGCTTGAATCGGTTTGCCCTAGCTCCAGTAATGAATGTGGGTGCCTAAAGGGAACAAGTGCTTACGTCGAGCAGAATAATAATTTAGTACAGTCGTGTTTGTCTGATTCCAACCCGCGTCAAACCAATTTCGTGGCACTACCGGACACGGAAACCTATGCAGCACCTAACGACCCTGGATGGCAAGAAAACGCAAATTTCGACTGGACCACACACGTCTATGGTTGGAACGTTTGCAGTGATGTAAACGATTGTAAAGATAAATGTGTAGCAACGGGTGGTTGCGGAGGAATTATGAAGTATTCACTTGATATCGATGAGTTTATTGACGGTTACCGGTTTGATATCGTATCATCCGATTACCCAAGTGGAGCGACTACGGCGACGTATGCATTGCAACCAGATAGCGATTTCTATGTCACACAAGCAGAATGTGAAGCATTTGCTAATCCACTAAGATGGAATGGAGCTGCGGACCTTGGCACGGGTTATCCACACGGATGTATCATTCACACTTGGCATGGGGTTAGCTTTAACACTGGTGATCCTCCTGGTAAAAAATGTGTAACAAATGAAAGTCCATATTACAGGTGTGTTCAAAAAACAACAACAACAATTGAAAGATGGCGCTACGGTGGCGAAGATTCTAATAATATCTTGCCATATTATGCAAAACACTTAACAAGTGATTTTACAGGTCTTGAGCGCCCAGTTGGCAGCTACGAAGATTGCCAACAGATTGCAGCTTACGAGGGATGCGATATAACCACGGATTGTTGGAGAGGTCGTATGGGAACCGGTTGGCTTACCACTAATTATGCGTTTGGTCATACAAATAATAATTACGCAATTTACCAAACTAGAAATATTGTAAGTGTCAACGGTGATACCACCATGGACTATGGTACACAATTAGAATTAACTTATAGCATGTGTATGTCAGCGTTGAACAGTCATCACGGTAACTACAATTCGTGGAATAAAATTAATGGACATTACGGAACTGATTATTACGGAAGTGACAAACCGAAATGTTATAGTGCTCAATATGAACAGATAAGATGTTGCTATGGCTGCTCAGGAGGATCGACTTGGGAGTGTGACCATTCTCAAAAGAAATATTGGATTTATAATACGAGTCCTTTCGCTGGAAATACGTGTATACCACATGCATACCAGAACGTACTTGGATCTTGGGAAATTACGGATGAAACAACAAACGATGTAAAATGTGTCAAACTCGACCTGTTTCAACCACCATCTGGCTGCAGCTTCAATAGCGATACACGAACTCTTGACGGCGGTACTATTACGAACTACGGGTGGTGGTACAAAGATCAAAAGATACGGGAATGGGATGATATTAATAGAATTGAATATCAAAATGGTTTCTCCGACTACTGGACGGCTTACATAATGCCTTGGATTTGGGATGGTAATCATGCTACCGTTTTTGACGGGTTTACAATAGAAAAATCCTTTACCAAAGTCATTACTGAGCAAGCGGCAAGGACACAAGATTCATTGGATAGGAGTTTAAACTACTATGATTGTCAAACTGCTGCTTTTGAACATGGATCAAGCTCTGATGCCTTAGCAAGTGGACCCTACCGCATAGCAAGTATTCCTTTCTATGACGAAACAGCAACAGAAACTACATTGACTCGCGGTGCGCCCGAAACGGCATTTACCAGTTTAGTAGGAGTATACGCTGACCCGCGATGGCCAAGCGGTTGCTTCTCGGCAAAACATTCTAGTGGCCAATCCATCATCGTATATAATGATTATGTTCCACCTAGTGGTACCGGTATTCCCTGCGGTGCTCGTTGGGCGACGACTTGGACTACAAATAGTTTAACGCCTAATATTGGTTCTGGCACCGATACAAATATCCAAAGCACCACTTGTTTATTGTATCCTAAAGTTGGTTGTTACATTCAACAATCTGCTGGAGCCTCTTACTTTCAAAAAGATTTTGATCAGCTCATGACGACAAGCGATGATATTGCGTTCGTGAAAAATACAAATCGCGTCTCTCGTTTGCAACCGTTCCCGAAGAATCAAGAAGATGCACTTCGTTTTTGTCTTGATCTATGCGATCGAACGCCTGACTGCTTTTATGCCAATATTGGTGATGACAGGGCTTGCGAAATGTATCGCAAGTGCGAATCCAGCTCGGCTTCGAGCAAAGCACTCTATCGAAAACTTCCTTTCTTTTTGGACCTCAACTCGACGCTGCAGGAGCAATCGTCGAGCTACTACTACGACATCGGCGTCTTGGACAATACCTGTACTATGATCGAGGATCGCCCGGAATGCTACGTAGACTACTGCAATCGGCACTTGGACTTGAAAAATAATATTTGTGGTGGTGCGCCGTGTGGAGCCGAGCACATAGCTGCGTGCAAAGAACATTGGAACACTACTGGTATCAATGATGGCAGTCGTACCTTTACACCGGAAGTCGAGTGCATCCAAGATATCAGCTTGGCGAAGACCAGCCTCGATGCCAACTGCCCGGAATTTTGCGTTGCAACGGAGGGTTGCACTATCGCCTACATGAATTTGCAATTTTGCTATGCACTGCCTCACTGCAATATGGCGGTCGGAGAGATGGGGCATCGCATCACGAAGATCGTCCGCGATCAGCGCTACCATGAGCTGTTTCCTTACAATGCCTTCTGGCCTTGCGATGCCCTAGTGATGTCGGACACGACGATCGACGCGTGTATCGAAGAGGCGAGCCGTGAAAACAAATTTATTTTTTCGTTTAATAATGCTACCGGCAGCTGCTTGATCTACGAGCACTACAAAGAAGATGCCTACGATGAGCTGATGGATCATGGCATAAACGCCAGCTGGTGCTACGCCAACAACGAGCTGCAGGAGGTCATCACATCGCTCGGCTCATGCACGGCTCCGGTCTCGAGCCACGTAGTCGCGAGCAGCGAAGCCTGCAGCTTTGATACTTACTATGAACAACCAAGTGGGGCTCCGGATTTATCTGTTCCAAGAGAAGAATGCATGGCAATTGCAGGGGGTGAGACAAATACTAATTGGGGGGGTGATGCTACCGCGGTTTCATATCCAGCAGGGTGTGTAAAGACTACTAGTGGTTATTATTATTTTGGATTGGATACTTGTGTAGAAGATTGTGGAGTTTATTCGATAAAATGCATCCAAAAAGTAGAAGCTAGCTCGAGCGATTGCATCTATCCTGCGCACGGCTTGGACGCACAGGCGGCGATACAACTGTCCACGCAAACCCTGTCCTACTTGAACATGGTCGATGCCTTGGATGCATGCTTTGAGACAAGCGATTGCAACTACGTCCTGCACTACACGAGCAGTGACCAGTATGTCTTGGCACTGGACGTGACGCCAACTTTCATTGAAGTCTCGGATGGGGTTCCTGTTGGTTTGGTCGAGAAAGATCATGGCGCAGCAGCCGTGAAAGGAAGCCCCGAGTACGTGACAGCAAGTGAGTGCCCTACTGATCAACCTCATCCCTCCACAAATGACCGTCCAAGTGGATGTTACAAAAGAGGTGGTGTTATTTATTTTAATACATTGACCAGCTCAACAGAGCAGTGCTCAGCAAGTGACCTGTGCATCCAGAAAGACCCAGCCTATGTTACTCTTGAGGAGTGCGAAGCGTATGCAGAGAGCCAAAACTTCCTTTGGAATCCAAATAATAACGAAGGTGGTAGACCGAAAGGATGTTGGCGTCAATTAGGAGCTAGTTCAAAGGTTCACTGGAACTCAGGAGGAGGAGAAGGTTGTAGTAAGGGGCCATGCATCCAAAAAGCGACGGCTTTCATCGGGGAGTACGTGCAGGTGGACCGAACCTGTAACCTGAAACCGCAACAGTGCATCGACTTGGAGCAGACCCACGTCGAATTGAAAGAAGAGGGCTTTGCGGACATGAGTATCGATTGCGCAGATGCTGCAAACAGTTTGGGACGTAGTGGTGTCAAATATTATGAACAATCAAGTGGAACTCCAGATCTAAGTGTTAGCATAGAAGAATGTGAACAGTATGCCAATGCAAATGATTATACGTGGGCTGTCGATGATGCAATGTCCAATTCGAGACCAACAGGTTGCTTGTTAACTAACGCAGAGCATGTGAGATACAACCCTGATGTCAACGATATTGGTGATTGTGGTGTGGATAATTACAACTGCATCCAAAAGCAGACCCAACTATTAATCGCAAATGCAGCCAAAGGTTGCATCTTAGAAGGTAGTAGCATCCTCGAAAACAAAGGCCTCGGCGACACCTTTGCGCAAACCGTCGCTTTCTCGGAGTGCACGCCCGAAAACGAGTGCTACAAGGGCAAGCTGGAGATGCGATACGTTCCTGACGAGTACGAAGAAGTTAGCAGCGGCGCGCCGGATTTGTCAGTTAGCCAAGAGGAGTGTCAAGCATATGCAACTTTCTTTGGTAATGAATATGCTGTTGATCTCGATGGCTGGATTGGATTAACGGTTGGTGAATATGCAGCAAGCCCACAAGGCTGCTACAGAGCCGGTCATTTTCCTTATGTTAGTATGTATTATAATACTGGTGGGGTAGTCAGTTGTCTAGGGACCACAATATGGTGCATCCAAAAGAAGAAAAAGTTCATCAAAGTGGGGCCATTTGTTGAAGTAAGCAGCGGTGCGCCGGATTTGAGTGTCAGCTTGGAGCAGTGTGAGACTTATGCAGAAACAAACTATCCGGATTATACATGGTCACCAACGACAACAAGCACAGGGAACCCAAAAGGATGTTTTGTTCAACATCAAACTGAAATGGTTCACTGGAATATTAATCCGGATGGAGGTAACGTTTGTGGTGGTGCGTATAATGCGCTCTGCATCCAACGCAAGCCCTTGTCGCTGCAGCAGTGCATGGTGGCCGTGCACCGAGCCGGGTATGCCGCCGGGCACCACAGCTTGGCTGCGAACGTCGATGGGACCGGGGAGTGGACCGCAGGCAGCTGCTGGGGGAAATACGAGGGGGTCTTGGATGGTCCGGTCTTTCATGAGGTTAGTCAAGGCGCACCGGATTTGAGTGTCAACTTGGAGGAGTGCAGGGCATTTGGGGAGTCCTTAGGTAAATGGGACGAAACTGTAGACGTGAGTGTGGTTTCGTGGAATAATGATGTTCCGAGAGGTTGTTACATGTGTGGCTCTAGTGATTGCACTAATGAATATTCAAACTTAGTACAATACAATACTGCTCCATCAGACACTAACGCGAATGATTGTGGGAAAAGACTCGGTGATAACTGCATCCAACGCGTCGCCTACTACGTCGAGCGCGAAGTAGCTAGCTTCAATGTCCGGACGATGACGAATGAGCTTGGCGGCTATGCCAACATGGTCTACGAGAAGAACACTGGAGCGCCGGATTTATCATTGAGTTTGGAGGAGTGCAAAGCGTATACTATTGGAACAGATGGAATCACCTATGGCGGATCGATGAGTAATTACGGTTGGCCAAAAGGTTGTATTTATGCTAGTGGTTCCGAAATCAAATTTAATGAAGATACATCTAGCTCTGTAGAATGTGGAGAAACTAGTTTAAACGTTTACAATCCAAAATGCATCCAAAAGCACGACCATGCGCATATCACCGATGAAACTTTCTGCCGCCACATTCCAAGCTTTGATTCGGTCATCTTTGATATCGAAGAATCCGCTGGCTGCATCCTGAGAGACGGCAAAGCTTACTTTAACACGTACATGGCCAATGGTCCATTTTATATTCATGTGAATGGTGGCTTTGAACAAGTCGTGAGCGAAGCACCGGATTTGTCGGTGAGTGAAGAGGAGTGTCTTGCTTATTACATGCTTCCATCTACTTCTTCATGGGATAGAGGAGCTGGTATAGTAAAGGGATGTCAGATATACAACGGTGTAGTAGCTTTTAATATCAACAATGCGGCAGAGAATAATGTGGAGTGTGGTAATGGTTATTATAATTGCATCCAAAAAGCCGATATCCTGCGCTCTTCACTAGGCCCGGCTACCTGCACCGCTGCCTACCCGTGCGTCGATTACATGCCGACACTCGACAACCGGACCTACAGCATCGATACGAGCCGTGGTAGCGTTAGCTGCCATCTTGGGCAGGGTAAGTGCAGGCCTGCTTATTACAGGGCCACCACCGATTTGCCAGACCTGTCGATGAGCCCAGAGGAATGCGAGGATTATGGACGTTCAACTGAAGGTTTGAGTTGGAATGGTTTAATGCATGATACAGTAAATAGACCATCTGGTTGTATCCAAATTAATGCAATCCAAATATGGTACAATGATCCTGGTGGCACAAAGTTATGTAGTACAACAAATAATGCTCATGTTGCCTGCATCCAAAAAAGAAGCAAACAAAAGCAAAAATCGCGCGTCGTCGCGGTCGAGGAGCCAGCTAGCTTAGGCGAGGTCACTGGGTTGGTCCGAGCCAAAGATTGCCCCGAAGCTTACGAGTGGTCGGAAATTGATTATATTGAAGTGCCAAACGGGGCACCTGCTACGTTGGGTGTTGTAATGCCTGACGGAACTCCAGCCGTGGAAGGAAGTCCTGAATGGATGTCGGAAACAGAATGTGAACAATACAAAATTGATAATGGATATTCAGATTTCTGGCCGCAAACTAGTACTGGTAGACCAGAAGGGTGCTGGCTATATATATCTGGTACTATTGCTCACATATATTGGAATCATGCAAGCTACGTTGCAACTGCTGATATGAAGTGCACCGCTAATCAACCATGCATCCAGAAGAGTCTAACTGCCGCGGCATACGTCTCCGCATCGGAGTGCGAACAGTATGGTGAAAGTATTGGACAATGGGGTGGTGTTGTTTCCATTACTGGGGAAATTAAAGGTTGCTACTACATAACCGACCCCAACATAAGTCCTAAAGTATGGTATAATACTGATAGTAGTTCGGTAGCAGAATGTAACCTAGGTGAAAGGACGTGCATCCAACAAAAAATATACGACGAAGACAATTACAAAACCTACATGCTCGGCTCGATCCAGTACGATGTCGGCGCCGATACGTGTGGCACCTGCTTCCCGGGGCACTACTCGACGGACCACGGCTGCTTGCCCTGCCCGACTGGCCGCTACAGCTCCAAGCAACAGATTTTGGATCAGGGGTTCTTGCAGAGTTGCACGATTTGCGAGCAAGGCCGCTTTCAAGATGAGACTGGCCAAGCGGATTGCAAGGCTTGTGCACAAGATAGCTTCCAAGATTTACGCGGCGAAACATCTTGTCAAACCGAAAAATTGGATGCAGATGGTAACACAATACAGGGGCAACCGACTGGTACCGGTGCTTGGATTGGCCGCAGTGGGCCACTACAATCGCAAAATCGGATGGACAAGGCAACAGCGTTAGAAGGAGCAACGAGGTGGTCAGATAGTTGCGAAGCAAATGAGATCCAACTCTGTAAATCGGATTTATCGAATCCTGGAGTAGATTCCGAGGGAAATGTAAAGCTAACGGATTGCAATCCACAAGAAGGTGTTTGCATTGCTTGTGAAGCTGGCAAAGAAAAATTGAATAATTTTTGCGTCGATTGCTTAGCTGGTACTTTCAAAGGAGATCACGATTTAGCATGTCAAGATTGTTTGCCAGGATACTACCAGAACGATGTAGGTACCGTAGGTTGTAAACCGTGTGATGCAGGAAAGTATCAAACGTCATCGGCTTCTCAAGGGTGCCTTGCGTGTGGCGCAGGTCGTTACCAAGATAATCAAGGACAAGCAAGTTGCAAGGATTGTGACCCAGGGAAAAGCACGCAGTTGGGACAAACTGTTAGTTCTGGAATTAACGGATTTTCCGGTTCTGGTTTGACTGATTGTGTCGATTGTAGCGTCGGATTGTTTCAGATCAATTCGGGGTCATCTTTCTGCCAGAATTGCGATGCTGGTAAATATTCAACGGCTGGCTCTACTACATGCACAGCTTGTGATCCAGGGCAATATCGTCCATCGTCAAGCTCTCCCGATTGCGTAGATGCTGATCTTGGCTACTACGTCGTAGGGAGTGGTAACACGGCACAAACTATCTGTCCAGAGGGAACGTATATGAATGATTTTGGAAGCAGTGATGCAAACTGTAAGTATTGTGGAGATGGGAAGTATGTTGCAACGACTCCAGCGACAGGATGCACAACTTGCACTGCTGGTAAATTTGCATCTGGACAACTAGCTCGTGTGGAATGCACAGCGTGTGAAGCTGGGAAAACTAGTAGCCTTGGTGCGAGTTCTTGTACTGAATGTGATGAAGGGTATTTTTCCAGCGATGCCACTGGTAATTTATGTCAACCTTGTCCTCAAGGTAAATATCAAGAAAACGCGCAATCCAGTTCTTGTATACAATGTGAATTGGGCCGCAAAGAAGTGGTTGGCACCGGTGCAACTTCAGAAAACGATGCTTGCCCGGTTTGTGGCGCTGGAAAGTACCAAGATCAAAATGGTATAACAACATGCAAAAACTGTCCAGGAGGTAGATATTTAAGTGATGACCAAGTCGCGGAATTGCATGATGAGGAAGATGACTGTACACGTTGTGCAGCAGGGAAGAAATCGTCAGCTTCTGGCGCGACCTCTAGTAGCACTTGCACAGCCTGTGCTGCTGGTTCAATATCCGCTGCCGGTGCAACGGCATGCAGTGATTGTGGTGCTGGAAAATTTGCTGACAATGCAATATCCTGCACAGGCTGTGACGCCGGAAAATACCAAGATGAAAACCGAAAAACAGGTTGCAAAGGCTGTAATAGAGGGGAATTTCAAAATCTAGGCGGACAATCGTCTTGCAACAATTGCGCAGCTGGCAAAGAAAGCAATAGTGATTACAAAGAATGTTCGTATTGCCCTTGCGGGAGATATCGACACACAAGCACGGAGAAAAACCACTGCAAGAATTGCCCAGCCGGACAGTTCCAAGACAGCACAGGTGCGACACATTGCGACGACGTTAACCAGTACTACACACAGCCGAATTCAGGTAGTTGTCATATGGGAGACCAAACACCCATTCGAAGAAAACAACCAAAGTGGGACGAGCAGTGTAAATGCAAAACTAGTAACAACGGAGAATATCGGCACGTACAAGGGCCCTGTGGCTCGTCCCCTTTGACTGAAGTGTACGATTGGGTACCCAATTGTTGGACCGAAAGTTGTTGGGCATGTTGGTGTGGTGGTTCATGTGTAAGAGACGTTTGCGATTCATATTATCGCTATGCCTATTATCAAGCTACACATTGTCGACTATAAAACATCTGTAAAGTAAGTTGAAAGAGATGATTTTATATATTTACACCTTGCTCCTTTGTTTTTATATGGTTCATGCTGATTTTATTTATTTACAATATTACAGACGACCTAAACTACCAAAGGTGTTAATGGCGAAGGAAGAGGAAGTAATGTCAGTGCAAACTACATTGCAACCTTATAATTGGGAATACTTGGAAGAAGAAAACGCTCTCTACGACAGATGCGGTGGTAACAATCCTGCATTCGGGAATGTAGAATATTACGATACACGATATACCGGTGCGACATACAATTATGTCGTCCGAGAACACACGGAATACTTTTGCGATTTGACGCAACGGTTGGTCCTGAAAACTGGAGCTATCTTAGAAGGGTGCAAAGCTCCAGAAACGTGGTATTACAAAGTGCCTATATTAGATACAGAGGAGGACAATTAAATGTCGTACCTCAAGTGGAAACGACTTTGCAAAACGTGTGGTACTCGTTATGCCGAAGTTGATAACATGGGAGTCCATGCCTGCAAATTTCATTGTGGTCCCTTGAATCGATACGGGCCTGGAAAATGGTGGCCAGAAGGCTGTTGGGATTGTTGTGGTAAAAGCCCTTATGCAACTTTACCAAGCGGTCGCAGGAATCCTCGTTTCTCTGCTAAATTTTTGCACGGCTGCACTGGTATGGACCACTCTGCATTGCAAACGAGCTTCACGCCGAGCGACAATATTCCAGAAAAGGTATGGCCGCGAGAATTATGCGAAGCCCTAAATGATGATATTATGAGCTTGAAACGAGGTGATATCAATATCAAACACAAAGGATTGAGAATCAATAATATGGGTGAATTTTTTATCGAACGCTTCGATGCAAATATGTATCACGAACGACGAAAGCACAAATGGGACGGTGATGAAAAACTAACGATTGAAATTAAATATTTTAAGGATAAAGAAGAAGAAAAATCGGTAGTCTTAGATCGAGATGCAACGGTGGGAGATTTATTGCTTAAAGTAGGAGCTAGACATTTATATAAACACCCATACAGTGTAGCTGATAATATGGTAGACGACAGACGTAAAATCTATACCTTAAACCAGAGTGATATTTATAAAGTAATTTAACTCAACGCTTCGTAAAAAAAAGATGTATTGTAATCCTTCTTGTTGTTTCGTATCCTGTATTCCGATGAACACCTTAAATCATCTGCCTCATCCATATACTTTTTCAAGACGACTTCATAAAATCCATTCCAATAGCGATGGATCTGCTCCTCCGTCTTGGCTCCGGTCACAACAAGTCTCCCAGATCGAAACAGTAAGAAGACAATCTTTGGTTTTCTTAATCGAAAAATGAGGCCTGGAAAGAGCTCCGGTTCGTAGGAGACGTATGGCCCAAAATCCTTTTGAAGTTGAATCAAATCAATTGGTTTGTCTAAGCCGGTGCTGCCGACAATGTTTTGAATTTTGAAATTGGAAAAGCCAACTTTCAGGCCGGAGCGCTGCAAAATATTGACGCACTGCCTGCATGCAAACCTCGAATCGGACTCGCATTTCCCGCCGGTACAGACCATATTACCGGACCCGAAGATTAGAGCCGTGCACCGTGGCGATTTTAGGCGCACGGTGGCCGCTGCGAATTTATGAGGATTGAATTCGAGGTACCTAGCTCGGCTGCATATTTTTTTTAAATCTAACTTCTTCCGTCCTAGAAAAAAAGTTGAAACGACATTTTGAATGGTCAGGATTGGTTTTAGACCCCGAACACCAATTGGCTCCTTTTTTGCTTGCGCCTTTGAACTACTTCCGTTATCTTTTTTTTTACTAGATGGTTTTAGACCCTGAACACCAATTGTCTTCCTTCTTGCTTTCGCCTTTGAACTACTTCCGTTATCTTTTTTTTTACTGGATCGGACCATCTTTTAGATTCGGCGTCAAAGCTCTCTTCTATAAAACAAAACATATATACAAAGTTTAGGACATAGTAAATTACAAAGAGAACAAGTAGTACATCACGAGCTTTGTAGTAACCTTCCAAGCTCAGTTCCAAGAAGATGACCCAAAACAAGAGCACCAACACCGTTAACAAAGGATTATAACATTTATTATGAAACCCATGTACTAAAAAATTAAAACCGAGAGGGACTAGTAAAAGGATGATAAAAAAATGTATTGTGTAGTAACACCTCCAATTTTGTCTATATAAGTTTTTTGTGTGTTGTATCATAAGACTTATGACGGAATTCCAAGCTGATTATAAATTGACGTACTTAAAGGTTATATGGAAAAATAAACTTGTGGATCTCCGGTTTCCAAAGTACGCAGAAATCGAAACAACAAACATTCCAATTGGTGAAGATGGAGATTTATTAGTGCATAGTGTTGTGAAGGCATATGAAAAAGTACAGAAAGGTAAACAGATTTACTTTAAAGGCAATAGTATGCATTTGTACATGGCCCCGCCTTTGCTAAACATGTTTAAAAGTGATACTATTATTTTTGATAAAATTCGTTTGTTACGGCACATGATGGTTACGATCTTTATGTTGTCAAAAAACATCATTTCCGAACAACCAGCCGAAGCCACCGAAGAAGATTTAGACCGTGAATTTTTGGAACAATTTGAAAGAATACAAATGCAAGGAACCAGGAAACTACAACAAACATTGGAGAGGTCAATACAAAGTAATAAAAAATTACAAGAAAAAATGATAGAAAGCATAAGAAACAACAAAGACGCCATCCATGACGTCGAACGAGTCATCTTAAGCTCTTCCGGGCTGACACCAAAAACGAATTTGCAACCTTGTTTGCGAAAGGCAGTGAAAGTGGAGTTGTTAAGCGTTGGCGATCTTGTCCATTTTCAGTATGCAGGGAAGAAACGTTTTGGGAAAATTAAGGAAATAGAAGGAAATACTTACGAGATAGAAACGAGTGATGGAACTTTTACCATGCCAGCGGGGTCTGTTTTCAAGGACAAAACGGAGATAAAGCAGGAACCGATATTGGAAGTTAAAGATGATTCATCCGATGACGATTTATTTGAACCAGCCGGGGCAAAGCAAGGAGCAGAGCCAAGAAGTTGTGGCGAGGAATTTTTAAAAACATTGCACTCAAAGGCAACGGAACAAATTTTGAATGGATGTCATACGTTTTTGTATAGTGTCATAGATAAAGAAAAGTATGCATTGGAATATCGGCAATTTTACAGAAATATAGATAATACACATTTAAATCTACAAATGCAAGAATTTATGGAAAATTTATTCGAAAATACCAAAGCAATTAATATTGAAGATGACTACTACCTGCTTCTTCAACCTGAAGCAAAGCATAGCTGGCTAAGCTACCTGCGATTGGTGACATACGAAGCATTCAACTTGATAAAAACATTTCCGGCACATTTAAAAAATAGCTGTTTTGAGTTTTTGCACCTATTGATATACGACAATACGCTTGCGATCACCATGATGAACAAATGAGTAAAAATATTCTTGCAAGGAGACGATTGTGTAGACAAGTACTTTAAAATTTAAGGGTATGAAACTAGTATCGTATAACTTTTCAGCAATCGCATGGTATGCATCGTATTCTTCAATGGTGTAACGTCCTTCTGGTACCTTTTGTTTTTCATATGCAACTAAAATATCGATCGCACTGGTATGGTCGAAACCATAATAAGAACAAAACGGGTCATCTAATAAGTTGTTCCACACGACAATGGTTTGATCCCGTTTCTGCAAGTAACTTTCTATGGTTTCTTCACTTTCTTCATCGGAACTCATCGTAACCTTTATATATTAAAAGACTTTTTTTATATATTCATTCACAAATACACTTCAAACACATCACTTCTTTGTAATTCCGGTGGAGTTTCTGGTGGTAGTACACGGTTTATGGTATTTGTTAAATTAACATTTCGGAAGAGGCATCCATTGCAATGCTCCTTCAACAGCTTGAACCACAGCACCATGGCCTTTTCGAATCGTGTGGTAAGGAATAGTTTTCCATTCCAAAAGACGTAAAACTTGGCCCATATTTTCAAGATCATTGGATGTTCTACGGTTAATAGTTTGCTGTAGGTGTTCAAAATATCCTCCTCCATGCACATGCAGTATCGACTCCATGCTATGTTGTAATGTGTTTTGAAGTGTGCTTCGAACAATGCGATCAGAACTGCATCTTGAATCAATAGATTGTCATGATGAATAAGTTCCTTTGCTTTATCGTATAGCATTTCATGTTGGATGCTACTAATCCATGCGCTCGGGAAAGTCTGCGTGACATGAGCCAAGACCGTCGGCACCTCTCCGCTACGAGTATAGGTGTAAAAACATCGACTTGGTTCATCGTTAAAAAATGTCCAGAGAATTCCGATCATACGCATGCGAAACTTTCGTATAGAAAAGTAGGTTTCTTGCTGTTCGCACCACCTTCGTAACTTGTCTACATCGCTATCCAGAACTTCTAAAGGGTCCTGCAGGTGCTTCGACATCAGTGAAGCAAAATGTAGGTAGCGAAGATGATAGGCGGTACGGCATGTAATGTACATCAGTCCGTCTGTGGATAAGCTAAAATAGCCTGGCTTTAAAAACTTGATGAGGTTCCATCGATTAAATTTTGCTATGTTATCCGCATAGCCAATGTATTTTGCTACTTTGGCATGTACTGCTTTGACATAGGTTTCAAATTTAAGTAAATCGCACAAATCGATGGAAGCCCACTTTTGGTCAATGTGATGCATCAACAGGATGAGGTCCGCCAGTGTGTCTTGGATTGGTAAAATACTATATCGAGTCAAAAAAGAGTCGTCCACCTCGTATGTCATTTGTTCTTGGTAAGAGAAGTAAACGATAGCACAAAATATGGCATGGTTCCATTCAAAATAATCTTCGTTGACAATCTCTTTTAGATTCCTAAATTCCTTTGCAAAATGCAAACTGAGGCTTTTTTCTTCCAGCACCAAGTTGTCTTTGGGTGCCTTTTCTTTGATTGCTTTGAAATTTTCCAAGTATAGCTGTTTCAGGCAAGAAATGTACTCCTTGTGCGCGCTCACCTTGGGGATATCCATCAGAATCTTGTCACAGTTTGAAGAACCCTATATATGTATGGACTATATAGTTAAAAATGAATTACAACGACGAAGAGTTTCAAGAGCTAAACTTTCAAAACGACCGTAACATCCAGATCAATGAAAACATTTTTGAAGAGCCATTTACAGCTTGCGAATGCGTGCTCTGCACCAAGTCCAACTTGGGAGAAAATGGCAAATCGATCGTGGATGAGCTCCGGAAAATAGACAACGAATTGATTGGCAAAGTGACGGACAATGCCATATACAGCATTATGGCCCGTTACTACCAAGACACCATCCGCGGGCCGAGCCAGCGGCACAGCCCGGAGCTGGAAATGCCATACTTGATGGCCCAAGATTTTAAGAACCATTTTATGTTTCATGATATGAATCCAAAACGGATGTTGAAAGAAGACATTACTTTTTTAAACGATGCCCAAGAATTTTTAAAAAAAAATGGAATTGTGACAGAGAATACAACCAATGGTGCTAAAAAAATCAACATGGGCTATATGAAACAATGGAATATCTTGTCCAAAACCAAATTAGATTTGATTCGTTACTACACCACTCATTATTCAGAAAGTGATGAGAGTAAACAATCTGCTACGAAACCACAGGAGTTTTCAAACTTTTAAAATTATACTATAATAGTAACTGTGCTGGAAAACTAAAAGAAAATGACATCAATATCTGAACTTATGCGTCCAAAGCCATCAAATGGCTACAGCGATTGGCCAAATCTTCAAAAGCACCACAGCCATACAGAGGGTAACAACTTGGCACCGCCTTACAATGCGAGTCACCACACGGCCGTGTTTCACCCAGCCGTAAACTCCACAGCAAATTACCCTATGTTTTGTGGTGCCTTTTCTCGTAATTGGCAAACTGGCTACACCGAGGGTATGCCACTGTTTATCTGTAGGCAACATCGTGAAAGCAATGATAAACGTGGTACCTTGACCGGTCGCCATGTCTCGCATAACCTTTTGGCATCGATACCAGTTTTGAATTACTACTTGACCCTTGGTTCATGTGACCAAGCATTTATCGATAACATGGTAAAAAAGTATAATTTGAACAGGGCATTGATACCGTATCCAACCGTACGAACTACTGAGCAAAAACCAGGCACTGAGCGCAATTACACACAGTCCGAAGAATATGAGTCCTTCATCGATGACTTTAACAAAAAATGGTCGTTTATTGGTATTATTAAAAATGACATGGACTTAAAAAGTCGTTACCAAAAGCTATTCAACATAACCGTTCGTGGCCGGTGCCGTAGCTTTAATTTATGGACCACTCGCATCAGCTCCAAATACAGCCGAAGCGAAGCCCGCGATCGTGTTGGAAAAGGAGATGACCTTTACTTGACATTGAAACGAGTTCCAATTGATAACGATACCTTCAAATTACCAGATGGCACCAACATGCCGATCATTCCACAATGTGAAAATAGTAACATGGTATGGCAGATCAGAGCTAGTAGAAGATCCATTATCGCGAGAAGAAGACCGCAAAATTTAGATGCAAATGGCTTACCACAACAGCATATGCATATTGGCAAAGTATTATCTGCGATTTCAAAGAAACCCGATGAACACTATCAAAAGCGCGCGTTCCGCGAACACACTCAAATGACGTGTTTACCAATGGTGGAGATAGCCACACATATTGGTATGTAAAATTTAAGTTAGATCAAAAATTTACGTATATAACCTATACATATCTTATTTAATATTTTAACGATATGGCAACTCAAAATGTTTACTCAAGTACCCAACCTCCACGAAAACGTCGTAAACGTGTCAAGATGCTTGCACGAATTACTTCCTATGATATCAACTTGCAATATGACATGCGACACAAACAACAGTCGCGTCAGGCACGTGGAAGCACAGAAGGTCTCTACTCTGCACCGATTCATGAAGAAAGTTACGATGTCATGGAAGGAGAAGTGTTGATGGCAATCGATCAAAGCAGGGCATACCGCGACGGCCAGTTACATTGTTTTTCATTCGCCAACTGTCTCGGCGACAACTTACCAAGTGCATTGCAACTTGCTTTACAGAGCAATCGCCCTGCTGAAGCAGCAGCCGCTAAGAAAATAGCAAAATTTATGATCATGGACAGGTTGAGCTACGTCGGTATTGCCGTCACTGGATACGACAGTAAAAAGAACTCCTACCAAGACATGACTCAAGGATTTGTAGGGACCGTTGCTGGTTTGAACACCATCATCAATACTGGAAAATCAGAAATTCGTCCAGGTGATTGGGTAACCGTAAGTTTACCAGACAACTTCAAATGGGATGCAGATCCATTCAATCGTCACAAAAAAGCCGAAGGATTACCATTGGATAAACTCTTATTTGCAACGGAACCATACACACCATCAAAGGCTGCAGCAAAAGCAACTGCTATTATCAATGCTTTTGTAGCGGTAAACAGGGCTGTCAGAGACGCATTAACCGACTCTGTTACCCCAAGTGCCTTGAAACCAATAAGAGATAACCTTGGCGATGACGTTGCTACCATTTGCGCGCGACCGGGAGGTTTAGAAGCCATCATGGCGATCGACCACCAAGCAAAGCGTTTGATCATCGGAAAAGCATTAAGTTACGGAAGACAAGGCGAACCATTTGATATTGTGTTGGGGAATACTCCGGGTATTTAAAATTAATCTACTATTACAATCTTGGATATTGCATTTTTAATCTCTATGTCACTTACTTTCTTTGTTGTGTTCGATGATGCTTTACTAAATACTTTTACTAATCCTTCTCTAATTTTAATCGGGTTATCAAAATGAAATTGAAGCAATTGTTTTATTTGTTGCAGTTTTCTTTTATAAAAATTCTTTTTCTTTTCTAATTCATCAATTCTTGCATACAACACTTCTGTTTCAAACTCAACATATGTTCCACTGTCGCTATCCCCGCTGGACACTTGGCCCTTTTTCAAGGCTGCTTTTGGCGGTTCAATTGACGTTGGAAGGAGTCCGACTGCTAAGCTGGACATTTAAGGTATTTAAAGAGACACGTGTCTGGTGATATATATATATATAAAAATACTAAATGTTTTATATCTATATTTACAGACTTAGAAACAGGAAATCCTTTATTCGTCTATTTCCTTTCACAAGATTAAACAATGCCAAAGTATACACGAAACAAAAAAATGGTTGCCTTTAATTTGAATGAATATCCATTTAAACGGTGCCATTTGCATTGTGATAACAATTGCACTGCCAATGAAAACGCTGCAATTCCGTTCATAGAGATGAGGCAGAAATTAGAACCAGACTTTGATGAAGAAGGTGAGGTATTTTTGAAACTAATAGGATGCATGAGTAAGAAGAAACATAGTATCAACATGCCGGAAGAGGATCCACAAATCGAAAAATATTTGCAACTATTAAAAATAAAAGACGCATCCAAAATTAAGAAATTATTCACATCCTATCCAATTATTGGACATTTCAATTCATGTACTTGTTGCAAACAACCGGAAACCAAAACAATAGTAGCGACAATTCGTAACAAACGCTTTTTTTCCTACCCTTCCATGTACATTTTAGATTTAGGGCATGGTCATACTACGAAGATTGATGAAAATGATTTAAAAAGGTATAGTCAAGAAGATCAAACCTATGCTATCAATGATAAAATTTTACTCTCTGTACCAGCAAAGGTATACTTGGAAATGTTGGAACATATTTTATGGTGTTATGTATTTGATCGAAAAACGAATTTTGTTGGTTTGCCATGCTACACCAACCTGTTTTTGTCTGATAGGGTCGAGACATCGAATCAGTACTTGAAACTTAGCCAGAAGCTGAGCCCAATCGGTCAACTAATGGACTCTTGGCTGGTCAATAAGAAGGGTGTTTATTTTATCCCAGCTTCCTGTATGACTATCTCGAACTACAACCACAAGTTGGGCGTGTGGCCTCGTCAACGCTACAGCAACAAGCTATCTGCGAAACACATCTGGCGGTTCAAAACGTTTTTGTGGACGCTATTTGATAGTCACAATGGCACCGTTGTTGTACCAGAAGATTCGGAGTTGTTCCGGCATTTTTTAAAAAAGATAAACCTACTGCCTACCTAGTTTTATTGCTCCTTGATGTTCTTCAGTACATAAAAATCTGCCATAATAAACGTATAAGCAAATAAGATCCCGAGTAGCTGTATGATGTCCAATGAAAAAAATCGCCAATTCATGCGGTATGCCTCCGGGCTGCAGGCCCGGCTGCAGCCCCAGTAGTAGCACCAGCTAAGGTCTTGGCCGAGGACACTGCTTTCGTTTCGAACACACAGTGCCGCCGCCGTGTAGTAGGCCGCCACATCCCACCGAGCAAACTTTCGATTGTAGTCCAACAAGGTCGTGGAGTCTTGGCAGCTGACAAAAAGATCGTTGTTGTAATTGTAGAGCGTTAAGTCCTCGGCTGCAAAGTGACACATCTCCTTGTCTCGGATGGGTTGCACGAGCAAGTTAAAATTTGTCGTCGGGCAACTACCGGAGGTTTTGCTTGGGTTGGAACAAGATAAAAACCACACCGATACACGCGCAGAAATACATACAAATACCGTCAGCTGTGCAAGGAAAATAAAGATGGACATGAGCCATAGTGTGGACATTGGCCAATTGATATCTTGACCACGCGGCGCAATGTTGTAAACGACCATCAGCAGGCAAATAGCAATGGATATGAGGCCGGTCACGTAGGCCAATTGCAAGGACATGTTGGCATTGCTGCGGAGGTTGCAATCGCCAGAGGCAGGCAAGGGGATCCGGAAGTTAACGACGCTATCGATATCGTATAGTTCGCCATCCCAAGGGTAGGATATGATGTAGCAGCTAGAAATGCCAAGGAAGAGTAGGAGGCTGGCGATGCGTGTCACGTATGGCATCGTGTTTAAGAATAATATTTTACGTTTAATATACTATTTATACTTCCTCTTGTAAATTTTTACGCTCTTTCGGATTGTCGGTGTATCCATCGACTTCTATATTTTTACCGACGGCCGCCAGCTCGGTGTATCGAACTCTAAAATTTAAGATCGGTTTTGATATGATAGAGATAATCATACTCAGGAAAAACCAAAATACGAACGAGGCGATTGCAAGCGTGCACAAGTACCGCGAGACGACCGAGTAGCAGGTTAGAAAACTGGTCGGTAAAATTAGAAGTATACCAAACAAGGTGACGCCAGTTTGTATCTGCTTTAGTACTGCCAAGACGATCAGGCTCAGGAACCATTTGCAGCCATGATGTGGTTGGACCGACTGCTCGAAGATCAACCATTGCCTGCAAACGAAGCGGGCCAAGCTCCAAACGATGGAAACCACGAAAATGGCAATGAACAAATTAAACAAGTAATCAATTTGATTGCACACTTCCTCCAAACGCATGACTTGACTTTCAATATCATCGGATACATTGATTCGCCAAGACTCATCGTACTTGTTGGATAGCTTGTCCCAATTTTGCCATTCGATGCTGAAGTTATAACCCAAGTAGGATACAAAGGTCAATATATTGATGAAATTGAATGAATTATTAAAGGTAGATTCTTTTTCATCGGGTCGTTTTGGTGTTACGTCTAAATTTATGTTGTTGGTGTCTGTCATAGTTTTCTATATAAGCTTGACTTTGCCTTTATAAATTATTTAAAATCCGGGAAAAATGGATACACGGTCGGCATTGTATGACAAATTTTCTGATGCATACAGTTTTTACCTATCTCACAACAAACCAGCTTTTGCTACGGCCTTTTATTACATAGATTGTTTGGCTCCGAAAGAGGATATGGTGTATGGCAACATCTACAGTATAGAATCAAAAACAAAGGATAAGGGTGTTTTACAGCTCACGCATTTGGCATTCAAAGTGTCGGAGTTGTTCCCGCATGATTATTTATATGGACAATTGAAATTCCTAAAAATATATTTACCGACTGGTGAACACCTTTTACTCAATGCCGATGATCATATTTACAAAAGCCTTTTAAAACTTATGGCGCCAGATACAATGAAATCTTTAATATTTTCAAAGAGGGTGTTATACGAACTCAAAACGCAAAGCAACATGCATTCTGTTCTTGGTACCGAATTTATAAAACTAGACAATAACGTCCCGTATAAACTAGAAATGGCCAACAAGACAGTTATTAACTTGCAAGAGGCTTTGCAAGAATACGAAGCAGCGGCGGCGAAAGGGGGGAATGGTGATGAATATGATTTATCTCGTTACCAATTTAACTTTAATAATAGTCTTGTTGGGCAAAAGTCAGATGTGAGTGAGGAAGAAAGTGACGATTCATCAGATTCATCGGATTCATCAGAATCACAGGAAGCGGAAAAGAAAGAAAGTGACGAAGAAAAATATAATAAAGATTGTGAGGCGGTGTATGATGAGATCGACGACGACAATATAACATCAGAGGATTTAAAGGGGTGGCTATATTATATGAAAATCACTTATAAAAAGTTTTTCAAGAAAAAATCAGATTGTTACCAGCGGCTCATTCGAGCAATCGAAGAAAGAAGAGAAATCGAAGAAAGAAGAGAAATAGAGAAAATTTTTGATGATAAAGATGATGATGATGCAGGATCTTCAGGGAGATCTACGCCGCCATCAGATTCATCAGATTCATCGGATTCATCAGAATCACAGGAAGAGGAGGAAGACGAGGACGAGGAGAACGAAGACGATTCACAAGACTCAACTATGACAGAGGGATCTACGCCTACTACCACGACTACTACCACGACTACTACTACGTCCGAGCACCGTTTGATGCAAGTTGCGATGTGGACGTGGGGAGGAAGGAAGAACGCCGAAAAAGTAAAAGATGTAATCACTAAAATTAAAGAGGAAATTAAGTTTTATCCACATACACCATTCGAAGTGTGGAAGAAACAGTTACATGATAAGTCAGATAAGTCAGAAATAAATCGCATTGCTTTTAAACAATACCTGTTGCAGCAACATACATATAAACCGTACCAGCGTGTACAGTATGCAGATTTAGAATTACTTATAAAATAATACAATAAGGCTCATGCTGTTGCATTCGCGTTTTTATGGACTCAATGTAAGTTATCAATTGCTCGAGCGTGGCTTGGGATTTATCCTCGGAAATCGTATTTGTTCCTAGTATATTTGTTTCAAAACAAGCAGTGGAGCGTTTAATTTGTTCCAATACCGATGCATTTTTATCTTTTTCCATTTGTAAATGTAGACTTTTGACTAAATGTTCCATTACCTTGCAAGCTGACAACATGTAATTCTCATCGTTTAATACTCGCTCTTCCTCTATATGCTTGACACGATAGCATAAATCGCGCAATTCCATGACGTGCCCATGCAGTATTTCAGGTTTACTTCGAATGATGTCACTCATTTTATTTTATCGTTTTTCTTATTATATAAATATTGTCTTATGAATCGAAAACTGCTTACAACGATACTTAATACTAAAAATGCTTCGACAAAATCGAATGCAAACGAACTCGTTTGGAACACTTCTTGTTTCACTTCTTCAAACACGGTTTCTTCGACGCGTATGTTGGACATCTTTATATCTTACCACTTAGTATTTTATTAGCATCGAATTTCAATATATAATCTTTTGAGACTAGCTTCTTATTCGCCTCCTCTACTTCTGGTGGCAAAACGTTCGCCGTCTCGGTTGCAATAAATTTTCGGTAATGTTCTTCTTCCCACTTCCCATCCTCGGTGCACTTTGCATCAAATCCAGCTTGCAACCACTGCTCCCCGCTTGGCTGAAACTCAAGCACCATTTGTTTGATGGTCCATTGGTCCATGCTTTGGAAGGTATTTACGTTTCCTCCCATCTCTATCAATTGTTCAAAGCTAAAACCAGCTTCTTTTGCGATTGCTGGTGACCATTTGGTTTGTTTCAATTTGTGTATCGTATTGATAAAATCATGCAATTCTTGATCGGTGGCTTTCATTCGTTTGATGATATCAAATCCCTCGTCACCGCCGAAATGACTTGGCTCCAAACCAATTTTCGTGGCAATGTCGAACGTCATACCAAATTTCATAATGGAATCGACGGAGAATGCACGCCGTAGCGTGCCCCAGGTGATATTCTCTGCAAGGCAATCCAGTGGCGAGAAGCCATAATTGATCGCACTTTCGACATTGTTGTTTTTTATAAATTTTTTAAAGGTCATGCCTCTGATTTTAGTTGCCATTCCCATTTGATCGGTTTCCCTCAAATATTCAACCATCGACGAGATTCCTGTTTTTCTATCGTAACCTATATCCATTTTCTTGTATATATAAATCACGTGTCTGTTTATATATAGATTATGGCGTTTCATGAATGTGGAACCTCTTCTCTCTTTGAATTTCTAACGCTTGTCATTTTCATCGGTGTCGTTAGTGAGGCGATAGCATTTGCTTGGATCTATGTCTTGGATGAAATGTATGACCCTGGTGATCTCGATTTAACGGCACTGCATAGTCTCGATTTAATCATCGGATTTTTATATATCAATTTGGTTCGTCAAAATCGCGATGCTTGGATCAGCTTGATGTCCAGAGCCAATAATTTTATGTTGGTCACACACGAAATCGTTGTCGTTGCAAAACGAAAGATAAAATACAAGTTTATCATTGAGGAAATTAATTCATTGCGAAAAGCAACGCGAGATTTCTTCTTCAATGCCGAAAGCTCAAAACGCATGCACCTGCTAAACTTAATTTGTTGTCTCAACAGACGTATCAATACGAACCGCCGTGTATCGCTATGCATCGGTAATCGAGATAATGTTACGCAAATACACTTGAACATTATGAACCTAGAAGACAAGGAAACCGCCGAGTATAGAAAATTACAGATCCTAGGATCCCGGCTCGTATCAGCGGCCGAGAACCTCGACGAGGAATACTTTAGGAAGGAGCCAGCTTGCTTCAAGTACCATCTACGAATCTTAGTATTCTTATACTTTGCAGCGGTCCCTATCAAATTTTTCAATGCCTACGGTGCAACTTTAACCTACGTCCTTTACCCTATCGTCATTTATTTATTGTTTTCGATAGTGATTCTTAGCGCAGCGTTCTCGAACCCGGTGCAACACCCGGAGCTGAGCCAGTGCTTTGAGGAGTTGAATCGGAAGATTATTGCTATGGACACAGCAGTCCCTATGCAGTACATTAAAACAAAATTTTAAGGCACGACAATATGATAAGGATCCGTGATTCGATCTGCTGGGTAGTAGTCGTACTTTACAATGACTGTTTGGTACTCTGGTTCTCTACTTTTCAATATTTTAAAGTATTGGCAGTACATTCCTGGGTTTTTCGAGTCCAAGACATGTTGCATGTAGACCGGGCGATATTTTTTCTTAATCATGTGGTCGATGCATGTCATGTTTTTAATTTTTATCTCCACGTAGTCTACCTTGTATCCTTTGGTGTACCAGTAGTAGTAAGCTTGTAGGTCTTCTAAGCTCCAAGGTCGGTCATGGCGTTTTAACTTGATGCCATCTCCCCAATTGCTTGCATCATGATCAAATTTTTTAATAATATGTGGTAGTGGAACTAGCATACTGGTATTAAAACTATATTTCATCGTGACTTGATGATTATGCCATTTATAAATCAGTGTACATCCCATTTTTAAACAATAGATTCGTTTTTTTTCTTATGTATATGAATATATAAATGTTTTAAAATTATATTTTATAATAGTTGTTATTTTATGCCACGTGGCCTTCTGTTTTTACTCTACTGTTGTAAATCGTTCAATCCCGGGTAGGAGAAGGATACTTTTAACTCTACGCTAATGTTGTACTCTTTATCACTGGTTTCATCCACATGATCGGATGAGAAAACAGCACCCATTTGTGACCATTTGGTAAATGGTATTTTGCTGATGACATTATCATACAACTCAGAGATTACTCTGTCACAGACTTTTGAATCAATGCGGTAGTAGCGACCTTCACGTGGTAACTCTTGTTCAATAGGTATTCCGAGTAACTCCCAATTCCTTTTAACGATGGAGATAACTATATGATTCTTGTCTAAATAATAAAAGTCCTCGTTTGGAAATTGTACAATACCGTCCCACAACGAGCGCCAATTGTAAGACCCATATTGCGAGATGTAACGGTTTCCAATCAAATTGGATGGGGAGTATACTACTTGTCCTGTTTCACCAGAAACACGAGTGCGCTCGAATGGCATGATGCTAAAAATGTTGGTCACTCCGGCGCGGCCATGACTAGCATGTTCGCCCAATTTATTTGCTGCGATGGAGTACAACCACCCAGCAGTGTTTGATATTTTGAGATCGTTGGTGGATGCTGCTTGCGTGGAGTCAGGGCGTTGGAATAATTTTAATCCCATCACAATTGGCTTGTCGCAATTGCTGTATACACTAAGTACTTCTACTTGACTGACAATGCCACGGCTAAGGTCGCAATTTTCCAAATCTTTCTTATCGGTCTCGTTTGCAACTGCAAAGTCTGGGCGAAAGATGCGCTCTGCATCGCTAATTTTGAGAAACTGTCCAGCTGCCAATTTAGAAGCATCGGTAGTACAATGTAACAAAATGCGTCTTGAGTATGTTTTGTTGTCTGCGGATGTCTCACCCGATAATTCCATGCTTGGTTCTGGCAACGGAGATGCCTTCATGTTTGGCATTTTTGGTGTTTCTGTGATTTTTGGTGCCTCTAAATTTTCTTGTTTTAATGTTGACATGTTAATTTGTTACGTCGCATACCGTAATATATACTTTTTTTATTTTAAAAATTGAACATATGGAACTACAGCGACAAAAGGAACTATATATATAATTAAACACGTAACATAAATGGAGAAAATCAAATTTTTTGATAATGAGCACCGGCGTAGCAAAGCGGTTGTGACACCATTGGAAGAAACCGGTATAAAGGTTAATTCAAAGTCTTTAGCTGCTTGGAACAAATACCAAAGCGATTACGAAGATCTAAAGGCAGAAGAAAACACCGGAGAAGGTGAAACGTTCATGCGTGCAATGCCTAGCTTTCGGAAGTACTTGGAAAAAGAAAATTTCATGGAAAAAGAACAACGGCGCCTGAAGATTGGTACCTACTCTGGAAAATCTACGCTTCCTAAATTACATATTGAGGAGGAGGACTTACCATTAGAAGCACCGCCTGTCCTAGATATTGTGCGTATACCGGAAGGGTCAGATGAATTGAAGGAAGAAGAGATTGATCTAGGCGATGCTTTTCTAGAGAAACAACCAACGGTAGATGCCATACAAGAAACATTTAAATCTACTTCCTTTACAAACGCGCTTACACAACACACCTCACGACTCGATAAACACAAGAAAGCATTATGGAATGATTGTGTTGTCTTTGTCAGTAATGAATTAAAAAATAACTACTCGGTGGATTACCTTCGACAGCACGCATTCCCAGATAAGCTTTACGTCCTTCGAAAATTAAACAAATGGAATAAACATATGAATACACTTGGAAAACAAAACTTGGCACATGAAATGACCATCTGTAATATTTTGGGTACAGAGATCAAAATATCTAGTATACCCTATCGTTTGGATCAAGTAGAGCAATTACGAAGCCTAGGCAAACAAAGCGGGGCATACTTGCTACACTTGGTCGGGAATCGAAGCATTATTTAAGCATATCAGGTGTAGGACAAAAATGTTGCACATGTGCACATGCACTCGTTCCTTTTCTCCAATAGTAAACAATATCGTATGTTATTTTTTTATATTCGATCGGGTAATAAGTGACCTTCGGCTCGCCTGTATTTCTATCCTTGTATTTATATTCTTTAAACTTGCATCCAACCTTTCGATCGCATGACTCCTTCCTAATGCTTGTCAATTTCCAACCATTTACTCCCATTATTTTTAATGCCACATTCTTAAACCTTCTGGTTTGGTCTAATTCCGGTTTCGATATTGCAAATTTAACATTATAGTCCACGAAATTTTCTACATCTGTCCCTTCTACCGATGACATGAAGGACACGTGCAACCAATGCAATTGGTTGTAAGAAAATGATAGAGAATATAATGAAATAGAAAAAATATTGATAGTATTGCATTTAAAATCCTGCGTTAAACTCTTCTTCTGACCCGGAATCAGACTCTTCTTCTTTATCCACTTCGGGTTCAGGAGAGGAACACGTGTCTTGTACAACTGGACACGCGTTTGGTATCGTGTTTGGTGTCCATTCTTTTGATAGGCTCAAAATTTTTGACTGTGTAGCAACAGGTATAACTTTTTCGTAGTCTATATCACTTAACAAATCGTCACAATCAATACAGGAATCTGAGTCTGAGTCGGAATACTCCTTAAAACATTCATCGTATGCACCCAATCCACTAAAATGATCTACCCATGATTTAAGGTATCTTAAATCGTCTACTTTTGATAAAAAAAGTTTGAATTCAGTTCGCACTTTCTGTTCTTTCTCTTCTTTTGCTTTCCGCAACACGCTTCTCCCAAACGATGTGACGTAACGATTATGATCAAAATTTTTTTCCCACCAAAATTCGTTCTTGTTGCCACCAGATGACCGGTGGTAGTATGCTCTGGCCGATTCAGTCCCTAGTACCAACTCCAATCTTTTGTATGTCTGACGATCGTAACGATGCGGTGTAAACCTAATTCGTTTGTAAGCTGGTCGTCGTTCAGCTTTTCGTAATTCGGTCACATATCTTTTTGTTTTCTTCCTTTTGTTGTTACGCGCTTCAACTTGTTTCCGTTTATAATTTCTGCGATGTTCGAGTGATCTCCATAGTTTGTTTTCATTGAACATATTTGTATCATTTATCTATATATGTATTTATAGACTTACTAAAAGCTGTAATATGGAAGATACCAAATATATTTTTAACAACAATGTGATGGGTCCTAGAAAAGATCAGTCTCCGGTCATTAAAATTGACAAGGAAATTATGAAGAAAGATAAGGATGATGGTGATACACTAGATAGCATGCAAGCGAGAGCAGACGACCTAACAGGTGGGACAAATACGAAACTTCCAGGACCAGTAATAAATTTGGTTCAAAATCGGATATTTGCCCGAGAAAAGGTCTTACAAGATAAATACTATAGATTTATCATGCAAGTTGCTGGATTCTCGAATGAGCCACTGTCAAAACTATGGGACTCGCGAAACGATAAGGGCCAAGAGGCATTGACGACCGCCAATACTGACTCCTTGGCATACGAAACAAAAATGAACCTATCGAAATACAACCAGTCGTTGCAAGGACAAGCGCAAATTATTGGCGAAGGAAGAACTACAATGGAAAATCCAGCCGAAGCGGCGATAATGAAGACGCTTAGGTACAGAGGGTCTTTTTTAAACAGTGCAGAAGTAACTGGTCAATTTTTCTTGACGCCAAATGCATACAGCCATTTACTCGAGGCATGGGAAATCATACGGCATCGTTGCAATACAGATATATCATTAGATGAGTTGGTAGATGTCGAACACAGCACCTACTTTGCTCGGCTGGTGGCTTTGCGAATACAGATCAGTCGTTTCTTGTCCGGTCGCTACTATGCTGTCTCCGCCAATTACAAGCGATTGATTCGTCAACAGGAAGCTTTGATTCGTGGTTACTTTAAAAGCAAACTTAGTTCAAATCAATGTCCACCAAATCAGAATCATTCTTATCTTCAGCAATTGTGTTAAAATCTTCTTCATCTAGTTCGTGGTCAAACTCTGTCAATTCAATTTCGCGTTTTTCCTTGGTCCGAATTGGCAGCGACACTAGTAGTAGGAACACAACGATGATTCCTATGATGTCCAACACGATACAGATACCGTAGAACCAATCGTATTTTTCATTGCTGACTTGTAGTTGCTTCTTGATGCCAATGCCAGATGCCAAGATCCCGCTCAGCTCACGGCTGATGATAGAGGAAAAATTAGTCAGTGCCATAAAGTAGGCATACATGGTTGCTTCGACGCCCGGTTTGCATAGTGTTGTTGAGATAACAGCCAATGGAAGGAAGCTGAGGTGGCCAAAAAACGTATTGATAGCAACGTTGCCGATAAAAAATACGTTCACTGGAACATCGATGCGTTTGGTCAAGAACAAGTTCCTGGCAACGAAAACACCAAGGCATACTGTGGAAGTTACCGTAACCAACCCTACGGCATTGTATTGTCGAAGGTACCGTTGAAACAGGGCACTGGCCACCATGATCATACCAAAGGCAATGATTTGCGCCGCGGCTAAAACAGCTGGTTGTACCTTGTAGTGTTTCAATAACTGGTATTCAAAAATAGACGAGTCTCCTGGTTCGTATGCAAAGAAAAACAAGAGCAAGGAGAACAAGAGCACTTCTTTGTCGCAAAATATTTCTCGTATTTTCAATTGCTTCTCCCTGTAAGTGTTTTTATGGATCCTTATATTCAAAGCGCAACAGACACCACCAAGGTGGATGCTGGCAACAATAGCAAACCGGTTCCGGTGAAAAGAAAAAAGCGCAGAAAGAAGGCACCCAAGAATACTACCAAAGCTCCTGCAAAACCAAGCAAAACTCTGGACGCTACCACGCTTGTCGATGCTGGTGTTGCGGAGGCTGCGAACAAGGATGCTGTCTTGAACGACGTCGGCAAACGCAAGAAAAAGCGACGAAAAAAAAAGGCAAAGAACAAAGTACCAGAGGCGTGGACACAAGTTGATACAGGACAAGGCGAAGCCAGAGAGACAATAGGAAAAACTGACTTGGAACCTCGGGCTGATGAAATTGGACAGGAAGTCAACAAACCATCCGATAAAAGGTTTCAGGGCCCAAGCAACGCTGATAACCCCGGCAATTTCAGCGAGTTCGACCACACCGAGGTGAAAGCTATTGACGAAAGTATATTGAATGATGATGGAAGGCGCGGTCAGGCAGAAACCGAGCCAAAAATACATAATGTAGAGGCTGTTCATACAAACACAATTGATAAAACACTTGTAAAATGGGAGCATCTTGCTTTAATTATCGAGGAACACTTTTTAACAACAAATACTGTATAATATATTTTAATTTGTAAACGTTTTTTTTAACTACTTGAACCCTGACCAGTTCTTACCACCTCTTTTTTGATACGTGTTGTACATCGTGTAGCGATTGTGACCACGAACTTGTCGCTCAAAATTTGTATTTATCTTCATGTTTTGTCGAGCGTAGGTATATTTTCCACTGTTAATACTGTTTGTAATAATCTCTCTGACTTTGGGCATACTGTTTACGTTTGTCCAATTTTACTAATATACAACTTATACTTTTAGTGATTAAAATGAGTTTAATCCATTTAATCAATGCATCCTTGATCAGCAAAAATGATGAAATTTATTTTCACTTTAAAGAGAAATATTACGTCGGGACCATAGACGAGTTGGGTATGGTATTTAAAACAACATGCAATGGAGTAGAAGTATTTATTGGCAATTTACCGTTTGAAAATTTAACCGATTGGGCCGATGCGTGTATACAAGAAATATCGAAGGAATACATAACTAGATTCAGTGCGTGGAAACGATGCACGCATAAAAATTCTGGCCTGGTCTTGAACAATTTGCGACAATTGTGTAATGTTTTTACTGTTCCAAAAATACCAGTGACCAATGGTACCATAGTGACGCTGCAACAAACAATTTCTTTATTATTGAAAAACGTTGACGCGTTAGAAGCGCAGAACAAATCCTATAGAAAATACATCTATGCCGAATCTGAGAATTTTGACGAAATACCAATTACTTTGCCCGCATCCGTCTTGACCGTAGCCAAATTATATGATAAATATTTGCATGATAAATGTATCACCGAGACAAAAATTGGAAACAAGAAGCGAAAGGGAAAAAAAGTTGTTCAATTGGATCAAAATATATTGCAAATGTTAAAATGACATATTGGTCAAAATTATCTCTAGACTTGGTAAAACAAGTATGTAATTTCGGGCTCATAACGGTTAATTTACGCTGACCAAAAAATTTTTCAAATTGTGATGCCTTGTAATCGTTACTCTTGCAAAAATAATGGATGAAACCTTTCATGCGCAGATGATAAAACCCAGTTGGATCTTGTAAATTGAGATGGCATTTCCATTTCGTTCGTGTATCCAGCTGAATACCGGTCAGCTGCAAGGCATTCGACGTAAAAATTACTGGATGCTTTCGTATGTACCGGGTGTCCACTATTTTATAACCTGCGAGAGCCGACATTTTTCCATTGGCTTTATAAATGTAACGGTTGAATTTGCGATAGGAAAATGGTTGGTTTGTTGGTGTCACGAAGGCCCGGCGCAGCAATTCACAATAAATACCATTTGGTTTGATATTCATAGCGATTAAAAATCTACAAGCATCCTGCATAGAGCAGAAGAAGTGGAAAAGGTGCGAGAGGACGTCTTCGCTTAAACTCATTTTTTAAACTAAAATATCTATTATGTTATTATATATTAAGACTAATCAAAGTAATTATGCCTATTTACTTTTTTATTCTTTGGACTGCCCGGTAGCTCAAATAAGTCGCCAGTTGTTGCAGACACCATATTTGCTAATCTGGCGACAATATTTACGTCTTTAATGTAGGTAGTTTGTAATTTTCGAATCCCTTTGTGGCTGTTCCTAATTAATTTTTTCAAACGATTTTTATCCTTCTCATTTAACTCCATATGCCGTAGTATCCAGGTAGCATTGTCGTACATGCATTTGATATTTGCTACGGCATTTTCTCGGCTTTGTGCGTAGTACCAGCGTAGGACCGCTAGTGGGATCCACATGGTACCCGGTCGTTGTATTTCAAACATACCTTTGGTGACGCACAAATGGTCCTCCACCTGCAGCCGGGCGACTACGATCAAATTGACGGATGTCGTGTGGTATAGTTCTTCTGGGTCATGTCCGCTTTTATCGATATCAAAATCGGTTTGATGACGTTTTACACTAAACATTGTTCTGGTTTATCAATGAGTGTAAATTGATTACTACAAGACATACAGATTGCATATGTACGTTTTTTTATATTTGTCAATCTGAAACGACTTATCATCAATTTTTGACAATTATTACATTTCCAATTTTGGCTGTAGCCAATGATATTCCGTTCCCTCGATGAAATACTGCGTTTGCTGCTTCTATTGCAATAATAGTACGTTATGATCGAGGTCGTGATACAGCATAGGATACATACATATAATAATAAATAATATGTTATGTAGTGGAACATAGATATACATTTAACTGTACTTTACGCGTTTATAAGAAGTTGTATTATCATTTATAGTTTCTGTTCTAGAAACATTAAACGTCAACACGGACTTGTTTTCAAAATCAAATGTAATGTTATGGACCCAATTGCCTAGCGACTCCAACGATTGTAGTTGTTTATAGGATATTCCAAGCAAATTGGAAATGAGGCAGATGTAATTATCCCCTTCTCTTTTGATGGAAATGTCACAAGCTACCGACTGCCATGTCCATTTAAAAAATAAAGTTACAATTGCTACAAGAAGTCTATCGTCTTCCGATCGTATAATTGCATGTTCCTTAATAAATTTACTCGCAGCCTCTTTCACATCGGAATTGTTGCATAGTATTCGCTTTTTAATTGTGATCCTGTCTTGTGCTTTTATTTTTTTTATCTTGATCACAATGGATTTGGACAGTAAATCAATATAAATGGACTTGACTCTTTCTGACGTTAGGTAAAGGCGGTCCAGGAGTGTCAATTCTAGTTTTCCAATCGTTACAACTGTCAAGTAAATGATAGTAGGAAAAATTTTAAATGAATACGAAACATTACCACTACTAGATATGGTTTGCAACAAATTTACTATAATGGTCTTATCTTCTGTTTCTACATTTTTCATATCTATCATATTTACTAGAGCACCTCTTTGTTCATTTCGTACAGACATAAAACAAGTAATAGTATTACAGGTAATGGTGGAATGTATTTATATATTTTTGTACAAACACCGGGTTTTGATGCACCTTGAACGTGTACTTGAAAATATATCTTATTATTCATATTGTTCAATTCGGTTGTGACACTTTTTGCACCAAGTTTATAAAAAATAGATTTCAAAGAATGCAATTGTGAATCATCGACACGCTCCACGTAAGACAATGCAAACATGACTCCCGGAGAATTGGTTAGTAAACCGACATTGACAAGGTAGTATCCATTTTTTTGAAAAGCAGAAATACTCTCTGTGGCAAATGAGTCTAAATTGTATTTGAGGTGGTCGTATGTCACCAGAGGCATTATATCTCTATACTCTTTGGTTGCACTAAAACGTAACGATTAAATGGCCACGTGAAGTAGTATTTACTTGGGTAATAACTTTTCAAGTTAAATTTTTCGTCAAATATCTCGCGATATTTTGTACGATTTCCAATGACCACTTCTGACGAATTTGCGAAATGACCGGCGACTTCCTCGTTTCTGAATTCTATATCTAATGTTTCATCTGAAGGCCGTGACACTTTAATGAGCCGAAGCCCATCCACATACAAATATATACTTTTTGATGTCACATATGGTGGTTCTTCCAAACCATACTTGTATATATCATTGCGAAATCTACCGAAATTATATCGAATAAATGTGAAAGGATCAATATCCAACGTTCGATAAGTTTCCCATTCCGGATCTTGTGCGTAGGTATTACTATTGCGATATCGTTGCCAGCTCGCAATTTTCGTAATTGGTAGTCCCATTTTTTTAAAATATACAATTAATTTATAGCCAAAAAAATATTTTAAATTTCGAAATAATTTTACTTAAAATACCTATATTACTAGCCCATGAAAGTAATAAAAAACTATGAACCGATTTGATATTGTACAACGAGCAGAAGGCGATGAAGAATCCGCCGGTTTACTAAGTAGCATTAACACAAAACAAAACTCAGCCGAATCTAATATTTACCAGCAAATGACAGCAGAAGCAGTTGGTACCTTATTCCTCACCGCAGTCATTGCCATGGGCGCAGACGCACTTGGCATCGGGTCCATCTTGGCCGTAATGATCTTTGCTTTAGGTCATGTAAGCGGCGCGCACTTAAACCCAGCAGTGACCTTGGCTGTATTTATTCGCGGTAAAATTGGTTTACTACGTGGATTACTATACATGGTAGCACAAATTGCCGGTGCATTCTTAGGCGCACTAGTACCAATGTTGGTATTGGACGATATCGGTGAAAAGGTCAGCTACCCAAAAGTACATGCTGACGTCAGTGTCGGTATCGCTTTGTTGGTGGAAGCCGTATTTACCTTTGCATTAGCAACCGTGGTATTGAACGTAGCTACCACCAAAGCACAAGCTGGAAACTCCTTCTTTGGCTTGGCCATTGGTTTAACTGTCACGGCTGCAGCCAAAGCAGCAGGCCATATCTCCGGCGGTGCATTCAACCCAGCAGTTGGTTTAGCACTACCAATCTTCCGCGAATACTACGATGATATTTGGGTATACGCAGTTGGTCCATTAGCAGGTGGTGCACTAGCAGGTGCATTGTTCATGTTTACAGCAAAGAGAGATGAATTTTAAAATAAAAAAATATAAATAAACTTTATGTATATATAAATACAATATGATCATATACACATACAAAATGGCTAATAATGTTGTCGTGAGAAAAGAATTGAAAAAGTTCATAACATTCGTAAACGAATTTAAAACCAGGGTTCACCGACGATTAAATTATCTTGAAAAAAACGGTATGAATAAGAAAAAACTGACAGATGTAATAAAGGAAAATAGGGACCTAATTAAATCTTTACAAGCAGAAAATTCCTTTTTAAGAAGCTTTTTGTTTAAAGAATTTCCAGATTTAAAAGACAAATACAACAAATTCCGTAACGATTACCGAGGAGCAATAACACTGTTGGACTTAGGAAAGTCTGATGGAAAATTAAAACTTTGAATGAAGACGTCAAGACCACTGCTCTACAAAGCACTCTACCGCTGGCAAAGAGTGACGAATTTTAAAATATAAAAATATAAATAGCCTTTATATATATACAAATACATTATGATTGACCACTCTCGGCCGATTATTCAGTTTACTCTACGATGCTTCAGCCGTGCAATGTACTTCAAACGAAAAGCCATCCTATACAAGGCACTCTATCGATGGCAAAGAAATATACGATAATTAAAATTTTAAGGTTGGTGGATTGAATTCCGTTAATCCTCTGTAATTAGGGTCGCAACTGCCTCCTTCCGCAACGCAATCAATAAAAAATGTCATACTATCGACAACAAGCCAAACTTCATGTTTACATTCGGACAACTTTTTATTTTTTCTTAACCAGTAACTATGTTTTATCTGTAACTTCTTTTTACATTCGTCTGTTATCATCTTGTCCAAGGATTTTTTGTCTTCTTTGTTTAGACTGAACTCTGTATCATACATATTTGGAGTTGGATATGCGATCAAGATTAATATATTCCAAATTTGTTCCCATAAGTCTTTAAACTCTTCTTTTTCTTCGTGCTCGTATGATTCATACCACTCGTTAAATATAGGTTTTGGCATGATACTCTATGTAATACATTTTAGAAGTATATATATATCTTAAAACTTTAAATTACTGTTGGATCTTTGTTGTATTGGTATCGCATTTCTACGCTTTCCTAAAAGCATTGAAAATTGCAAAGTGTCATATGTTTCTACTTTCAAAGGATCCTTTAAAAGAGTAATCACATGCTTTAAAATATTATATGCACATTGATCGATTCGACCTCTAACTCTTTTTTCATTTATATATTTTTGTTGTTCTTCTATCACAAAATCTGTGACAAAAATGGACATACCAATTCCAAAGGTATAACGCGTAATCATACAAAAGAACGCAATGTAGTCTAATGCCATCCAATAGTATTTGTATTCGTCAAACTTTTGCCTTACTAGTGCTTTGTCTACCCCTTTCCAGTTTATATTAAAATTGACACTAATATCTGGTAGTGTATCATGATAAATATTACTTATACAATTTTCATAATCTGTCATACTATAACCTGCAACACACGATAGTAGATTATCCACCTTGATATCAAACCCGACGTAATTACCTTTGTGCAAATATTGAACTAATTGAAACAATTTACGATGCTTTTCATTATCATCACATTTTACTTTCAGTGCTTTTTTCGTTTGTTTGTTCATTGCTTCGCACAGTGGAAACACCATGCATAAACGATTATTTATTACTTGGGCATACAATGGTATGACAATAACATCCTGATGTTCAAACTTACTCACGTACTCAAATAGCTTCCCTAAATGTTTTTTCATTTTAGTATTCCCATACTTTGTATTCTTCTTCGATATTTTTAATACAAATCCTTCTGCACCTACTATTTTTTTTAAAATATATGATATAGCACCCTTTGCTCCCTTTCTAGGTATATTTATTACGGTAAAGGTATCTAATTCAGTTTCTATTGTTTCGTAATTATCTACCCATTGTACAGCATTATTGCAAAGTTCTTGAAAATCAATATTGTGGATGGTTTGTTTTCTAAACATTTAGTATAAATACACTATTGGAATATAGTCTAACTTTTCTTCTTTGCTAACAAGAGTTTATGCATTTTCTTTTTCCCTTTCTCGACCTTTAGGATCCATTCATCCAATGAATCACTAAATACCACTCGATCGATATGCACTTCTCTTTCTTGGCCAATTCGATGCACGCGGTCAATAGCTTGGTTTAAGTTACCAGGCACCCAATCGCTCTCTGCTATGATCACATGGCTGCTTTTCGTCAACGTTAGTCCGACACCAGCCGATGCAATAGTGCAACAAAGAACGTCGATTTCACTGGCTTGAAATTTTGTTACTATTTCGTCACGCTTTTTCATCGAAACGGCTCCAGAAATAGTATCGTATCTTAATTGCATCTCGTCGCACAGTGCATTTAACATTTCAAGTATACTTAAATGCACGCAAAACATAACGACCGGTCTCTCACGTTTTCGAATCAACCCTTGCAGTAGCTTCTTGTATTGCTCCGATTGGGTCTTTGTTACTGCCAATTCATGGAATGCTTCACCAATTAAATACTTTGCCATGTTTGAATCTTTTGTGTCTTCCGCCTCCAATCGTTTTTTCAATACTGCAACTGATTTCCTCGCCTTAATATCAACAATGTACCACCAGTGCGTGTGTTTTTTTGGTAAATCAAGGACCTCTGCCTTCTCTCTGCGAATCAGACCAAACATCGGAAGCATGATATTCAATTCCTCCGGTAAACGACAACGCCTCGCTAAAATATCAAAGTAACGAAAACAATATTTTTTGTAAGCTTTGAAGACCTTTGGATATAATAGGTTCAGTGGGCTGAACAGCTCGTTGGCTTTGTTGACGCATGGCGTCCCGCTCAACAATAGCTTGTACTTGGCCTTGCGAATGAGGGCTCCAAGCTTCTTGAACCGCTTTGTCTTTGTATCTTTTAAGCAATGTGATTCATCGCACAAGATCAAATGCCACTTCTGCTTCTTCAGTTCCTTGTGGATGTTCTTTGCCTTGTCGTAGCTGAAGCATTGGACGTCGATCTCTGGAAGGTATTCCATCGCATAGCGCTGCCACTGCTTGACCAAGAAAGCTGGGCACAGCACGAGCATTCTAGCATGTTTTTGCCGAGACAAGATGATACAGGCAGCGGCCAGTGCCGTGTAACTCTTCCCAGCACCCATTTCATCGGCGATCAGCGCAGACCCTCGAAATTCAATGACGACTTTTGCGACGCCGGATTTTTGGTGATCATAGAGCTTGTCCCAGAATGGACAGGCTTGGCTCAAGGCTGCGATGCTCTTGGCGCTGAAGTCCGTCAACTCTTTCTTTGGTTGGTACTTCCTTGCACGCATCACATATTCAGGCACTGCTTGCACCTCTTTCTTGGTTTGTAAGAGTTGTTCCAAGGTGTTGTTGTAGCTACTCCATGGCATCCGTTTTTGTAAGTTTGACGGGAGAGGTGTCTTGATGCATTTAATTTGGAATTGGTCCTTGTTGAGGTAGCTTAGCTGATACTGCCACGTTGGCATGTTCCTCCACATGGAGGAGGATTGAAACATGTTTTAAAACACTTATAAATGAAATATATATGACTTTTTAAGTATGATTCCTATTGTTGTTTTACAATTCCTATTCTTCTTCGGTTTTACTTTCTGTGCCTTTGCAATGTTTGGCCGTATATGCTACGAAGAAGGGATGGATGATTAAATGTATTGCCGTATGATACCAAAGCAGAAGGAGAAACTCACGACCAACATGAAGTCAATTACCAAGTTTGCCGACTGTATTGTTTTACCATAGAGGATGTAGTTGTAAATAATAAAGAATGTAATAGTTAAGAAAGCGACTAGTATTTTCATGTCGCGTTTCGCCTTTTCCAGGAACAAAGACGGCATGTTGAGAGGCTTCGACAGGTGGCCTTTGAAACCATTTGCATTGCTTCGGCAAATCGGACAGGTGAGACACTTGTTGAACCAAGCAAGGATGCACGGGCAAAAAATATGTTCACAATTTAATTGGATGTAATTTTCGTAGTTTAGTGTATTGAAACAAATAGAACATTCTTTTGGGAACTTTTTTGGAAATCCTATATTATTGGTTTGTTTGCCGTTGCGTAGGCGGACCATGTTTATGTCATATAATCCATTTGCTTATACTAAAAAAATTATTTACGATTTAGAGTTCAGTGGAGACCTTCGCAAAAACAATGGCATCGATTGCTGCCTATGGCAAATCGCTGCAAAGGATTTTGATAGCGGCCATACGTTCTGCACCTTGGTAAACCCCTACGAGTACCACGAGGTGGTGCCAGATCCAGTTGACGATCGTTACAAAATGCCAAGCAAAGAGGAATTGTACTACAGCGGTGCACCGAACATAGAAACAGCCTTGAAAGACTTGGCCAAGTTCTTTGAACAATGCATGGCGGGTAAATACATGAATATTTGTTTAATGAGCCACAACGGGTTTCGGTCAGACAAAAAGGTATTTGAGAACACACTGTTGCGATACAATCTGACTCATGTCTTTCAAAACATACCATTGTTTTTCTTTGATACCTTGTATTACTTTAGAACGGTATACCCAGGGTTAAGTTCGTATAGTTTAGCAAATTTATATTTTTACAAGTTTAAAAAAGTAATAAAAGATGCCCACGATGCAAACGTAGACGTAGACATTCTAGATAGTTTATTAAAAACATCGAAACAAAATATTAATGGTGCTATTTACGGTTTATTCGCTATACCCTTCACAAATGTAAATGGTATCGGTGCCTACACGGAACAAGCACTGCTGTCATACGGTTTTATCTCCGTATCGCATTTCCTGACCAGTTTCACGAGTAAAGAAGACACCATTACATTTTTAAAAAACACTGCTCTGAAAGACCGTGCCGAGCTCGTCGTGAAGCGCATGTTGGAATACGTTAACCTCGAAAACATCCAGCGATGGCCGCACCTACAACAACAACAACAACAGTTAAAGCAAGGGAAAAATGGAGAATGAGCAAGTCTCGATTGCAGCTGCTGACGTAGCTTCCAGTGGGATAGTACAATATTGTGTATACTTTTTGGTAGTACCATAAGACGCTAAGTAAATTAATGTACATAAGGTGTTTCCTGTCTTCCGAGGACATGCGCAGCCAGTCCAAATCTTCGTATATGATAAATATTGCCATGCATGCTATATGCAGCAGGAACCACAAGATCCATATTTGCAGATTCAAAATGTCCAGCCACTCATGCAGCAACCCCAACAGGCAAGACGTATACAAAAGCGGGATAATTAAATCCGTGAAGTAAAATAAGTTAACTTTTATCCTCTGCATTTGTTTTCTCTCGTGTATCATTATTATAGTCTATCTGATAGAATGTGATATATTCCCCATCATTTTCCCATATTACTTTGCTGTTCAATGGCAAACAGCCATTGCAGGCATAAAAGACACCGGAACAAACAGTCAATTCCCCAGAACTGACGGTGTTGGGCAGGCTGAGCGTGTAGCCGAGGTAGTCTCTGAAGACCACGCTACCACTTTCTTTATTTGAAATCCAGTGCTTGTGTAGTCTTGTCTTTTTCATAGTCTCTTTATAAATACTATCCTATGTTATTTATATGATATTGTATATAGACCTTTTACGGGTTCCATATCAAGGATCATGAACGCGTGTCCGGGATCATGAACACGTGTCTTTTGTAGATAAAAGAGAAATAGCACTCACGTCTATGCATATATATGTCTAGTATACAAAACAACACATACAAAAACGTTAGTAAAAACAAAAATCCAGTGTATTTATCAAATTAATGTTACAAGCTTTTAATCCAAACAAACATATTATGTCAGCAAAACGCAGTGAATTTACCTACGCCAAATTAAAAGATAAATCCCCATCGGATTTTATCCATGTTGCAGAATCGGTTTACCCATCTTACAAAAATAAGGGGTCTGGCGGGCAAGGTGCCACGCTTCGTATCACTTTTAAAGATGCAGAAGGAAACAACACCGGTACACCGTTTCAAATACATTCGCCACCAGTGAACCTTTACTTTCCAAATGTAAAAGGTACACAACAAGGTAGATTAGCCCCATGGGACGATGATTATCCACCAATTGAAATCGCCAAGCGTAGACTGCAATTTCAAGTTGGTGCTTTATTTGGAAAAGTTAAAAGCAATTTGGTCGAAAACAAAATCAATGTCGAAAAATTGATGCAGGTGCATGAGGATTGGTACAATTGGACCGAAGCATGCTTGAACGAATGTGCCGATCAAATTCACAAAAAAGCAACCGACAAAGATTTCCGCGGTGAAATGAAAGACAAAAATGTCAACGAAGGCGTTGTAGCCGATTTGATTAAAAGTGTCAAAGCAAAAACTAGTTTGGAAAGTTTCAAAGATAATTTCAAATCTGGTTTGAGCTGGGAGCCTCAAGAAGATAAACAAGGCCAGCCTATTGGGCGCATCATGGAATGCTGGAGCAAAGTCCAAGCAAGTCGTGGTAGACCAACCGTGCAATACCCAATTATTACAAAAAAATTGGTCGATGAAGAATTTGCTGTCACGACGAACATCACACCGTCGGACGAGGTTCTTTCAAAAGCTTACCACTGGGATCCGGAAACCAAAAGTTACACGTACCATGGCAACGAATTGAACGAGAATGGTTTCCCAGTGGAGCCAGAAATCGTAAAACACAACCAAGTTGCGGTTTTAATTTTCGAACCACAATTTTATGCATCTCCGATTCGCGGATTCAAAATGGTTTTAAAAAAAATCCATATCATGCAAGAAGCTCCGACAAACAAACGTAAGACGGAAGAACTTACTGAAATCGAAGATGAATGGGCCGGCTGCATGTAATTACCTTCGGCGTCGGCATTGGTCTGCCAAGCCATCGCACAAACAGATGCAAAGAAAGATTAAGATTAAACAAAAAGTGATTATTTTTAAAAGATCTAAAATATTATAAAACATGTTTATCTAAGTATAGTAACGCTTTTATAAGTCGTAACCTTGACATCAAGATAGCCCATTCATCTCTAAATTGCTTGACAAACTTGGTTTCACCGGACCAATATATATAACGATATATTTTTTCCTTCCGCCATTCTATTAATTCTATTAATTCAACATGCAATTTACAAACGTAAGCGAACTGTTGCCTCAGCTCCTTGTAGGGATCGCCTCTATTTTTTTTCTTAGCGGCCAGGTAGCGCTCCAAGGTAGAGAGAGTAGCTACGACGTCTTCTTTCTGCATGAACTCGTCGTAGGATAGTTGGTGGTCCTCTGCATTAAGATACTGTAGTAGGCGATACGAGCCATATGTTATCGCGGACCCACTGAGTAACATCGCCATCTTTTTTCTGTTTCTGTTTTACTTTGTTCTCGGCATATATATACATACCGATTAAAGCTGCATCTGCCACATCATCAATTTTGTCGCGGCCTCGCAAGACCTGCTCAAATAGCTTCATCTGCTTATTTTCCCGGCATAATTTCTTGAAAATATCAACGCCTCGCTTCTTCCTTGCTTTGTAGCTTCGCATGCCGCTATAATTGAAGTAACGTTTGATCGATTGAGGCGAAATAATTTTACTACATGGCCGGAACAAATGGAACAGATGCGTAGAGATAACACGCATGTTGGCCCGCATCTGGCGTTCTATTGCCACGCAGTCGAATGGTCCGAAGCCGTTCATTGCAGTGGCAAATATTTGCAGCTCGTCTATCAAATCGTTTTTACGATTAATTTTTGCCACTCCACATTCTGAGAATTTACCGTCAATTATAACTGCGAAACCCAAATTCACAACACCTGGATCGATGGCCAAGATAATCATTTAATGTACTTATATGATGTTTGATTATGAGAAAATATACCGAAAAAGTGTTTATAAAGAAAATGTTGAAGAATACACAAACACTTGGAAAGATGCCATTACTATGAAACGAATCTACGAGCTTATCCCACATATCGATAATATACGGGACAATACGCTGGAGGAACTACAAGTGGAGTGGCAGGCATACGACAAAAATACGTATACAAACTTTGTCAACTCGCTGTTATGTTCCTTCGATGGATATGAAACACTTCGACTGTTTCACATGATGTACAAAGCATACAAAGAGAGGGACAACAGGAAGTTTACAATGGCCGTAGAATGTTTGCAAGTGCACTTACGGCTCTACCCAACACTAGTGGGTTTTTTTCCACACAATCTCATGTTGTTTTTAAATCTATTAAAGAAAAAGGACAATCCCTATACCCCCAACATCATTTTTGTCTCTACAAAAAAACATAAAATTGTTTGTAATGAATGTCAACTTTCGAAGAATATTAATTATGTAAAATGCCTTTGTTCCAAAATTTTTTTATGTACTGGGTGTCAAAATAAAACGAATTTAAAGTGCAGTATATGTAATTTTAACTACAGTATTAAATCATGAACAATCAAACCAAATTGACAAGGAAAATACATGAAATGGATGCCGTGTTCAATGAACTGGACAGCTTACGCATTACGGCAATGAAACTACTCGATAGAAAAAACTGCATCGAAAAGAAGGTTTTTAAACTTTTGAAACAACAACAATCCGTCATGCGCGTCGAAACACCACAACGAATCTACATGCTTAGGAAAAAAAAGGAGGTCAATGAACAAGAAGAGGCCATAACAAGACTGATGAACCATTTGGAACGAAAAGGTAAATGTGTAAAAAATATAAAAAAATGGAAAGAGAAAATGTTTCGGAAGAAAAAACCAAAAACAGTCTTGGTAGTATTGAAAAAAACGGATTAAAATTATACTATATTATATCTCGTTCGATGAAGCATATACGATGAAGGTTGTCAGTGTTGTCAGCTTGGTCATACTGCTCTTATGTTGTATCCTGTGCGTTCCTGCTTATTTCAGTGAAGAATTTGCAAAAGCCTACAGTGTCTTTTCCAACCTAGCCTACATAGCACCACTCTCTCCGGTTGAAGGCGACCCTTTCGGAAATC